>NZ_JBHSBP010000049.1:0-918320 GCF_042650725.1 Micromonospora sp. GCM10011541 | reverse complement strand
GCGGAATCAGCTTCGAGCTGTCCGGCTTGTCGGCCTGCACCGCCACGGCGGCGGGCTTGGCGGCGACGGGGCCGGTGTCGGCGTGCGCGGCGATCGGACCGGCGAACACACCACCGGTGAAAGCCAGACCAGCAATACCCAGCACGCTCTTACGCAGCATCGTGTTCACGACAAAGCTCCTTAGGGGGTCGGCGCACACCCGGTGGGGGCCGGGACATGCGCAAGCACCGTCAGGCGCTCAAAAGAGTGCAAGGGGGAAAGTCTCTGCCCGGTGCCAGCCGCGGGGCGGGGGCCTCTTCACGGCGCCGGGACCATGTGTAACGACCGCCGGCCCGCCATCATTCCGGGGCCCGTCCGACCCGGTCGAGCGGGCCAGGTACTCGGTCGTACGCGAGATGTAACGACCCCGGGCCGGCCACGATTCCGGGCTGAGGATGCCGCCGGTCACACCCGGAAACCGGACATCCCGCCCAGACAGCCTCCGACGAAGGCGGCCAGGACCGGACGAGCGACACCAGATCGCCGAACCGGCGGTATCCGCGCCCACCGGACACCGCCACATCGCCGACACCGAGTCGATCACGCGCACAGCGCACGAGCCGCCCGGCTGCCGGCGAAACCTCGTACCGGGAAACGTCCCACGCCCGACCCGGCACTCACGGGCGGACCGGAGAGAAGCTGTCAGGCGGCGGGCCAGTCCTGGGAGGCCAGACGCGGCGAGACCGCCCCGGGTGGGGCGGCCTCGAGCCAGGAGAGGAAGCCGGTGACCGTGGACCGTGCCATTGCGATCTCCACCGGCGCATGGTTGCTGGTACAGCGGAGGATCACCCAGTCGGCGGGCATGGAGAGGCGTTCCTGCCCCTCCGGGAGCCGGCGACGTTCCACGGCCAGCCCTTTGCGGGAGAGCACCCGCTTGGGGCGCAACGCGAAGCTGAACATCCGGTACCACCGCAGCTGGTCACCGGCGAACCGGCCGAAGCCGGGTGACCAGCCCCGACCGTCCAGCATGGTGGAGACCCGGACGCTGAGCCGGATGATGCCTCCGCTACGGGTGAACAGGGCCCGCCGGATGAAGAGGATCAGGAGTGCGGCGAGCACGACCGCGACGCCGATTCCGATCCCTTCCACGATCTCCATCGGCGGGTCGGCTCAGCGGGCCGGAGTGGCGGGGGTGGCGCTCTCGGCGAGGACGGTGACGCCCTCGCCGGTCACGGAGAGAAAGCCGCCGGCGACGTCGTACGCGACCTGCTGGCCACCGGCCTGCTTGATGCGGACCTGGCTGGGCTCCGCGAGCTGACCGAGCAGCGGCGCGTGGCCCGGAAGCACACCCAGCTCACCCTCGGTCGTCCGGGCGACGACCATCTCGGCCTCGCCGGACCAGACCTTCTCCTCGACGGCTACGAGCTCGACGTGAAGCTGCTGTGCCACGCTGTCTCCTTGCTGCGGCGGCGGATTGCCGAAAGTCTAGTCGCGCCCCCGAGGGCCACCCAACGCGGGTGGCGAGAGCTGCGCCACGGGCGGCGCGCGGTGCCACGCGAGCGTGCCCCGGCGTGCGCCGGGGCCCGCTCGCGCTCACGTTAACTGTTCTTCTGCTTGAATTCGGGGTGCTCCAGCATGAAGGCGTCCACCTGCTCGGTGCGGATGGCGGTGAAGAAGTCCTGCGCCGCGGGCAGCAGCTGTTCTCCCTTGTACGCCGAACCGGTGCCGATGCCCCCGCCGGGCAGCTTGATGGTCTCGATCGAGTCCGACCGGACGTTCTTCAGGGCCAGCGCGAAGTCGACCACGCTGTTGCCCCGGCCGTTGAAGATGAGCGACTGGCCGGCGGCCCGGATGACCCGGTCCAGCTTGATCGGGTTGGTCACCACGTCGGCGCTGAAAGCCTGGCTGACCATCGCCTTGATGAACTGCTGCTGGTGCCGCTGCCGGCCGTAGTCGGCGTCCGGCACACCGTTCTTCGGGTAGCGCTGCCGGACGTAGTCCAGCGCCTGCCAGCCGTCGAGATGCGCGTTGCCCTTCTTGTACTCGGCCTGCGGGCCGAGGTAGCCCCCGCCGCCCGGCTTGAGCTGGCGTGCCTTGCCGTCCGGCTTCAGGTGCTCGGACTTCACGTCCCGCTCGATGTACATGTCGACGCCGCCCATCGCGTCGACGATCTTCTTGAAGCCGGTGAAGTTGATGATCGCGCCGGCGTCGAAGCGCTCGATCCCGGTGACCTGCTGCACGGTCGTTGCGAGCAGCTCGAAGCCGCGCGCGGCGTCCGGGTTCTGGCCCGGGACCCGGCTGCCGAACGACATGGCGGCGTTCAGCTTGTCGGTCTTTCCGGCGAAGTTCGCCTTGGGGAACGCGGGGATGTCGACCCGCAGGTCCCGGGGCAGCGAGAAGAGGTAGCCCCGGTCCATCCCGGCCGGTACGTGCAGGATCATGATCGAGTCAGCCAGCGGCGGCGTCTCCGGGTTGCGGGGATCGATGCCCACCAGCAAGATGTTCAGCGGGCCCTTGATGTTGCTCTTGCGCTCCTGGGCCCCCGCCGCCTGGTCGCCGAAGAGGTCGCCCTTGCCGACCGCGCCCTCGTAGCGCGACAGCAGCGCCTCGTAGCCCACCAGCACGGCGCCGCTGAGCATCATGAGGACCACGCCGAAGACGGTGCAGACGCGGGCCCACCGGGGCACGCCCCGCCAGAAGGACCGCTTGCCGCCGTCCGAGCCGGCCTTACCCACGAGCATCTCCAATCGTCACGCCCACGACTGGAAGACGGGCGCACGGGACTGTTTCGTTGCAGAGATCCACGCCCAGAAGGTGAGCGTCGTGCCACGAACGGTACCCCGCGTTCCAGCGAACCGCTTGCCCCGGAAGCGGACATCTGCTATTGCCGGCCCCGAACGGAGAGAGGCCACCCCGGCTGACGCCGGGGTGGCCTCCATTGGGTGTGACCGAGGTCTAACCCTCCATCAGCTCCTTGGCCTTGGCCTCGAGGTCCTCGAGACCGCCGCACATGAAGAACGCCTGCTCGGGGAAGTGGTCGTACTCGCCCTCGCTGATCTTCTTGAACGCCTCGATGGTCTCGGCGATCGGGACCGTCGAGCCCGGTACGCCGGTGAACTGCTCGGCGGCGTAGGTGTTCTGCGACAGGAAGCGCTCGATCCGCCGGGCCCGGCCCACGGTGATCTTGTCTTCCTCGGAGAGCTCCTCGATACCGAGGATGGCGATGATGTCCTGCAGGTCCTTGTAGCGCTGCAGGATCCGCTTCACCTCGGTGGCCACCGCGAAGTGCTCGGCGCCGACGAACTCCGCGGCGAGGATCCGGGACGAGGACGCCAGCGGGTCCACGGCCGGGTAGATGCCCTTGTCGGAGATCGACCGCTCCAGGTTGGTGGTCGCGTCCAGGTGGGCGAACGTGGTGGCCGGCGCCGGGTCGGTGTAGTCGTCGGCGGGCACGTAGATCGCCTGCATCGAGGTGATGGCCTGGCCCCGGACGGAGGTGATCCGCTCCTGGAGCTCGCCCATCTCGTCGGCCAGGGTCGGCTGGTAACCCACGGCGCTCGGCATGCGGCCGAGCAGCGTGGAGACCTCGGAACCTGCCTGGGTGAAGCGGAAGATGTTGTCGATGAAGAGCAGCACCTCCTGCTTCTTCACGTCGCGGAAGTACTCCGCCATGGTCAGCGCGGACAGCGCCACCCGCAGCCGGGTGCCCGGCGGCTCGTCCATCTGGCCGTAGACCAGCGCCGTCTTGTCGATGACGCCGGACTCGGTCATCTCGGCGATGAGGTCGTTGCCCTCGCGGGTGCGCTCACCCACCCCGGCGAAGACCGAGGTACCACCGAAGTTCCGGGCGACCCGGGTGATCATCTCCTGGATGAGCACCGTCTTGCCCACGCCGGCGCCGCCGAACAGGCCGATCTTGCCACCCTTGACGTACGGGGCGAGCAGGTCGATGACCTTGATGCCGGTCTCCAGCATCTCGGTCTTCGGCTCCAGGTCCGCGAAGGCCGGGGCCTTGCGGTGGATCTGCCAGTGGTCGTCCGGGGTGAGCGTCTCGCCCTCGGTCAGGTTGAGCACCTCACCGATCGCGTTGAACACGTGGCCCTTGACCGCGTCGCCCACCGGCACGGTGATCGGCGAGCCGGTGTCGCGCACCTCGGTGCCGCGGACCAGGCCGTCGGTCGGCTGCATCGAGATGGCGCGGACCATGTTGTCACCCAGGTGCTGGGCGACCTCCAGGGTCAGCCTCTTCTCACCGCCGGAGAGCGTCACGTTCACGTGCAGGGCGTTGAACAGGGCCGGCATGGCGTCGCGCGGGAACTCGGCGTCGACGACCGGGCCGATGACCCGGACCACGCGACCCGTGGCCGTCTTGGTCTCTACTGGGGCAGTCATCACACTTCACTTCCCGACGCGGCGAGCGCGTTCGCGCCGCCGACGATCTCGCTGATCTCCTGGGTGATCCCGGCCTGGCGGGCCGTGTTCATCTCACGCGTGTACTTCTCGATCATGTCTTCGGCGTTGTCGGTGGCGGCCTTCATCGCCCGCCGCCGGGCCGCCGACTCGCTGGCCGCCGACTCGATCAACGCCGCGTAGATCCGCGTGTTGATGTACTTCGGCAGCAGCGCGTCGAGCAGCGCGTCCGCCTCCGGCTCGAACTCGTACGCCGGCAGCAGCCCCTCCGACCGCGGACGGTCTTCGACCTGCATCGGGCCGATGATCTTCGCGACCGGCGTCTGGGTCATCAGGGAGTGGAACTCGGTGTAGACGATGTGCAGCTCGTCGATCCCGAGCACCCCGTCCGCCCCGGCCTGGCCGTCCACGTCGTCCGCGCCGGCCGAGAACGCCTTGATCAGCGTCTCGCCCACCTCGCGGGCGTCGGCGAAGGCCGGCTGCTCCGAGAAGCCCGTCCAGCTCGCCGCGATCTCCCGGTTGCGGAACCGGTAGAACGTGACGCCCTTGCGGCCGATGACATAGAGCACCGGCTCCTTGCCGTCGGCCTTCAGGCGGGCGATCAGCGACTCAGCCGTCTTGATCGCGTTGGAGCTGTAGCCGCCGGCCAGGCCCCGGTCGCTGGTGACCAGCAGGACGCCGGCCCGCCGCACCCGCTCACGCGGGGTGAGCAGCGGGTGGTCGATCCGCGCGTTGGACGCCAGCGCCGTGAGCACGCCGGTGATGGCCTGGGCGTACGGCAGGGACGCCTCCACCCGGGCCTGGGCCTTGGCGATCCGGCTCGTCGCCACGAGCTCCATCGCCTTGGTGATCTTCTTCATCGACTTCGCCGAGCGGATCCGTTGACGAAGAACGCGTACCTGGGCGGCCATGGATCAGCTCTCTGCCGGGCGGTCGGTCGTGCCGTCGCGGAAGCGGGTCACCGACTCGCGGTTCTCCTCGCCCGCCATCGGCTTCGCCGCGGGCTCGTTGATCCGCTGCTCGTCCTCCTTGCCCAGGAAGATCTGCTTGAACTCGGTGATGGCCGAGTCCAGCGAGCCGATGATGTCGTCGTCCCACTTGTTGTCGGCGATCGCCGCCAGGACGCCCTCGTGCTTGTGGCGCAGGTACTGGAGGAACTCCGACTCGAAGCGGCGGACCTCGCCCACCGGGATGTCGTCGAGCTTGCCCTCGGTGCCGGACCAGACGGAGACGACCTGCTCCTGCACCGGGTACGGCGAGTAGTTCGGCTGCTTGAGCAGCTCGACCAGGCGGGAGCCGCGCTCCAGCTGGGCCCGGGAGGCCTTGTCCAGGTCGGAGGCGAAGGCGGCGAACGCCTCCAGCTCGCGGAACTGGGCCAGGTTGAGCCGGAGCGAACCGGCGACCTTCTTCATCGGCTTCACCTGCGCGGCGCCACCGACCCGGGAGACCGAGGTGCCGACGTTGATGGCCGGCCGGACGCCCTGGTTGAACAGGTCGGTCTCGAGGAAGATCTGGCCGTCGGTGATCGAGATGACATTGGTCGGGATGAAGGCCGAGATGTCGTTGGCCTTCGTCTCGATGATCGGCAGACCGGTCATCGAGCCGCCGCCCAGCTCGTCGGAGAGCTTCGCGCAGCGCTCCAGCAGGCGGGAGTGCAGGTAGAAGACGTCACCCGGGTACGCCTCGCGGCCCGGCGGGCGACGCAGCAGCAGCGACACGGCGCGGTACGCCTCGGCCTGCTTGCTCAGGTCGTCGAAGACGATCAGGACGTGCTTGCCGCCGTACATCCAGTGCTGCCCGATGGACGAGCCGGTGTAGGGGGCGAGGTACTTGAAGCCGGCCGGGTCGGAGGCCGGGGAGGCGACGATGGTGGTGTACTCCATCGCGCCCGCCTCCTCCAGGATGCCCTTGATCGAGGCGATCGTGGAGGCCTTCTGGCCAATGGCGACATAGATGCAGCGGACCTGCTTCTTCGGGTCGCCGGAGCGCCAGTTGTCCCGCTGGTTGAGGATGGTGTCCAGGGCGACCGTGGTCTTACCGGTCTTGCGGTCACCGATGATCAGCTGCCGCTGGCCGCGACCGACCGGGGTCATGGCGTCGACCGCCTTGATACCGGTCTGCAGCGGCTCGTTGACGGACTGCCGGGCCATCACGTTCGGGGCCTGGAGTTCCAGCTCGCGGAAGCCCTCGCTCGAGATGTCGCCGAGGCCGTCGATCGGCTGGGCGAGGGAGTTGACCACGCGGCCCAGGAAGGCGTCGCCGACCGGCACGGAGAGCACCCGCTCGGTGCGCTTGACGCGCTGCCCCTCCTCGATCCCGCCGTAGTCACCGAGGACGACGACACCGATCTCCCGGACGTCGAGGTTCAGCGCCAGGCCGAGCGTGCCGTCCTCGAACTCCAGGAGCTCGTTGGTCATGGTCGAGGGGAGACCCTCGACGTGGGCGATGCCGTCGCCGGCGTCGGTGACGGTGCCGACCTCCTCGCGGGAGACGTCGGCCGTGTAGGAGGAGACGTAGCGCTCCAGGGCGCCGCGGATCTCCTCCGTCGAGATGGTCAGCTCGGCCATCCTCTGCTTCCTTAAATTTCAGGGGCCCGGGATACCTAGTACCGACCGGTCCGATGGCGTCGTATCAGGGCTGCGGAGACGCTGGTCAGCGCTTCGCGAGCGCGTTGCGGGTCTCGTTGAGGCGGCGCAGGACGGTGCCGTCGTACAGATCGGAGCCGACCCGCACGCTCACCCCACCGAGCACCTCGGGGTTCACCGTCTGCTTGACGGAAACCTCTCGACCGTACATCTCCGAGAGGCGGGCACCCAGGCGTCGCTCCTCCTCGTCACTCAACGGAGCCGCCACGGTCACGTACGCGACCTGACGGTCCCGCCGGTCGGCGGCCAGCTCGACCAGCCGGGTGAGCGCGCCGGTGAAGGAGCGTCCCCCGAACCCGCCGAGCGCGGCCTCGACGAGGCGGACGGTGACCGGGCGGGCCTGCCCGGCGAGCAGGTCACGGGCCAGGGTGGCCCGCCGCTCGACCGGGGCGATCGGGTCGGAGAGCGCGTTGGAGAGCGCCGACTGACCGGAGACGACCTGACCGAAGCGGAACAGCTCGTCCTCGACCTCGCCGAGGTCGCCGGCCTTGTCAGCGCTCGCGAGCAGCGCCTCGACGCCCAGCCGCTCGGTGCCGTCGAGCAGTTCCGACGGCGCGGACCAGCGGCCGGAGACGAGCGAGCCGAGCAGGTCCAGCGCCTCAGCGCCGATCTTGCCCCGCAGCATCTCGCCGAGCAGGCCGGAGCGGTCGGCACCGGACCGGGCCGGGTCGGAGAGCGCCCGGCGCAGCCGCGGCTCGCGCCGCAGCAGCGTCGCGACGGAGAGGATGTCGTCGGCGGTGGAGGCCACCGCCGACGGCTCCGCGCCGCGGGCGTACGCGTCGAGGCGCTCGGCCGCGATCTTGTACGACTCCCGGCTGGCGGCCTGCATCAGCGGGCCCCCGCGCTCTCGAGACCGCTCAGGAACCGGTCCACGGTGCCCTTGCGCCGCGCCTCGTCGGCGAGCGACTCGCCGACGATCTTGCTGGCCAGGTCCACCGCGATGGTGCCGACCTCGGTGCGCAGTTCGCGCACGATGGTGGCCCGCTCGGCGGCGAGCTGCTCCTTGCCGGCCGCGATGATCCGGTCGGACTCTTCCCGCGCCTTGGCGAGGATGTCCTGGCGGATGCCCTCGGCGTCGGCCCGGGCGTCGTCCCGGATCTTGGCGGCGTCGGTACGCGCCTCGGCGAGCTGCGCCCGGTACTGCTCGAGCAGCTGGTTGGCCTCGGCCTGGGCGGCCTCGGCGCGCTTGATGCCGCCCTCGATCGCGTCGACCCGGGCCTGGAACGTCTGCTCCATGCGCGGGAAGACGAACTTCATCAGCACGAAGCAGAGCACGATGAAGGCGATCCCACCGACCACGACCTCCTGCCACAGCGGGATGATCGGGTTATGGGTCGTCTCACCACCCTCAGCGGCGAGGAAGAACATGGGAAAACCTCCCGGTCAGAGGGGCTGGATCAGGCGCCGGCCCAGATGAAGCCGAAGGCGATGCCAAGCAGCGCCAGGGCCTCGATGACGGCGAAGCCGATCCAGACGTACGGCAGGGTCATCCGGGACGACTCCGGCTGGCGGGCGGTCGACTGGATGTAGGCGGCGAAGACCAGGCCGACACCGATGCCCGGGCCGATGGCCGCGAGACCGTAGCCGATGGCGGCGGTGCTGCCCTCTACCGCGGCGTAGATGTCCATTAGTGGGTTCCTCCTGGTTATCACGCGTGACGGTCACGCGGGACGACAACTGTTGGTGCGAGAGTGGATCAGTGTTCCTCGGCGAGCGCGCCCTGCACGTAGCTGGCGGTCAGCACGGTGAAGACGTACGCCTGCAGGACGATCACCAGGAACTCGAGGAAGGTGAGCGCGATGGTCATCACCCAGGACAGCACCGAGACCGGTGCCAGCCAGGCGTTGGCGCTGAGCATCGCGAAGCCGCCGAGCGTGAAGACCAGCAGGAGCATGTGGCCGGCGAACATGTTCGCGAAGAGACGGACGGCCAGCGAGAACGGCCGGACCAGGAAGGTCGAGAAGAACTCGATCGGGATCAGCAGCGGCAGGATGTACCAGGGCGCCGGCGGGACGAGCGAGTTCCTGAAGTACTTGACGAAGCCGTGGTGCCGGATGCCGATGTAGTTGAACAGCACGTAGCTGATCACGGCGAGGAAGGCCGGGAAGGCGATGTGCGAGTTCGGCGAGATCTGGAAGAACGGGATGATCGCGAACGCGTTCGTCAGCAGGACGAAGCAGAACAGCGTGGTGAAGTACGGCGCGAATCGCACCCCCGCGTGCCCGATCATGTCGACCGCGATGTTGTTCCGCACGAAGCCGTAGATCGACTCGGCGAACCACTGCTTCTTCGTCGGCACCAGCTGCGGCTTCCGGTAGCTGGCCAGGAAGAAGATGATCAGGACGCCGACGGCGATCCAGACCATGGCTGTGACCTTGGTGAACCAGTACGTGTCGTGCGCACCCCAGGGCAGGATGCTGGGCAGGTAGAAGTCCTCCACTTTGGGTGGGAATTCCGCCTGGCCCGCTGCCAGGACGTTCGCCTGTCCGAACACCGCGTCCCTTCCTAAGTAGGCGTGCCGAGTCGGCGGACGACCAGGATGATTCCCCCGGCCATGCCGAGCACGACGCCGATACCGGTGGCGATGCCGCCGGAGTCGAGCCACTGGTCGACCAGCCAGCCGATGAAACCCCAGACGAGCATGCCCCCGATGAGGTACGAGAGCGCGGTCCAACCCTGGCCGGCACCGGACGGAACGTCGCCTGTGCCGCCAGTGCTGGGGGGTTTCTGGTCACCGGCCATGACGGGGCGAACGATATCAGTCGAGTGGACGAGGCTGTGCCTCACCCCCCGCACAACCAAGTTGTGTGGGACACGGGCGGGCGAAGTCGTCTGGAGGCACGCTACTCCCCTCTGGCCACTGAGAGAATGACCGATCGCGGACACACCGGCGTGCCGTCCGAAAGCTGGGACTGTGGTGGCCGGCGACCGCGTCGCTCAGTTGTGGACGCGGCGGGCGTGCACCGTGGTCAGCCACCAGATGTGCACGCCGGTCCAGACCGTCACCCCGGCGGCGATGCCCAGGCAGAGCGGGATCAGCCCCGACCAGCCGGTCGACGCCACCCCGATCATCACCGCGCCGAGCAGGGTGAACTTCGCCGCGTAGAGACCCAGCCCGAAGGGCAGCACGAGCTGCGGGTCGCGGGCGTCGGCCCAGGCCAGCACGACCGTGGTGAGGGTGTAGCTGACCGCGGTGACGGCCACCCCGGCCGCCGCGCCCAGCGCGGCGTCCGCCCCGCCGGTCACCCCGCCGACCACCGCGGCGAGCGCGCCCAGCACCGCCGAGGCGATCAGCAGCACCGGCAGGTGGCGCAACCGCCAGCCGCGGTCCGCGGCCGCCTCCGCCGCGCGCGCCCCGGGCTCAGCCACGGGGGTACGCCGGGAAGGCGGCGACCAGCTCGGCCACCTCGGCGGCGATCCGGGTCAGCTCGTCGGCGCCGCCCGGAGCGGCCGGGTCGGTGCGCACCGCACGGGCGATCAGCGCGGCCACCTGCCGCATCTCCCCCTCGCGCATGCCCTGGGTGGTGACGCTCGGCGTGCCCACCCGCAGGCCCGAGGCGACCATCGGCGGCTGCGGGTCGTACGGGATCGCGTTCTTGTTCAGGGTGATCGCCGCGGCGTCGCAGCGCGCCTCCGCCTCGGCGCCCGTCACCCCGACCTCGCGCAGGTCGATCAGGGCCAGGTGGGTGTCGGTGCCGCCGGAGACCGGGCGCATCCCCTCGGCGGCCAGGCCGCCGGCGAGCGCCTGGGCGTTGCTCACCACCTGGGAGGCGTACGCCCGGAACTCGGGCTGGGCGGCCTCGCGCAGGGCGACGGCCTTGGCCGCGACGGCGTGCATCAGCGGGCCGCCCTGGGTGAACGGGAAGACCGCCTTGTCGATCCGGGGCGCCAGCGACTCCCGGCAGAGGATCATGCCGCCGCGCGGGCCGCGCAGCACCTTGTGGGTGGTGCAGCAGACGACATCGGCGTACGGCACCGGCGACGGGACGGCCCGCCCGGCGACCAGCCCGATGAAGTGCGCGGCGTCCACCATCAGGTACGCGTCGACCTCGTCGGCGATCTCCCGGAACCGGGCGAAGTCGATCAGCCGGGGATAGGCGGTGGCCCCGCAGATGATCATCTTCGGGCGGTGCGCGCGGGCGAGGTCACGCACCTCGTCGTAGTCGATCAGCTCGGTGTCCGGCCGGACCGTGTAGCCGACGGGGTGGTACCACTTGCCGGAGAAGTTCACCCGGCTGCCGTGCGTGAGGTGCCCGCCGTGCGGCAGATCCATCGCCAGGACGGTGTCCCCCGGCTGCACCAGCGCCGCGTACGCGGCCAGGTTGGCGCTGGCGCCGGAGTGCGGCTGGAGGTTGGCGTGCTCCGCGCCGAAGAGTTCCTTCGCCCGGGCGATGCCGATCTCCTCGGCCCGGTCCACCTCGGCGCAGCCGCCGTAGTAGCGCCGGCCCGGGTAGCCCTCCGCGTACTTGTTGGTCAGCGTCGAGCCGAGCGCGGCGAGCACCGCCGGGGAGGTCAGGTTCTCGCTGGCGATCAGCTGCAGGCCGCCGCGCAGCCGCTCCAGCTCACCCAGCACCACCCCGGCGATCTCCGGGTCGACGGCGCTGAGCTGCTGGAAGTCCGGGCCCCAGAAGGTGTCCCTCGCGTTGTCCACAGCGAAGGAGTCTATGGGGCCGCACACTGGGAGTCGTGAGATGCCTCGTCACCGGAGCAACGGGTTACCTCGGCGGGCGACTCGCGCCCCGCCTGCTGGCCGAGGGGCACACCGTACGCTGCCTGGCCCGCAAGGCCGGCCGGCTGCGCGACGTGCCGTGGGCGTCCCGGGCCGAGATCGCCGAGGGGGACCTGCGCAAACCGGAGACGCTGCCGGCCGCGTTCGAGGGCGTGGACGTGGCGTACTACCTGGTGCACTCGCTCGGCCAGGCCGGCTTCGAGGCCGCCGACCGGGAGGCGGCGACGCACTTCGCCGAGGCGGCCCGCGCGGCCGGCGTACGGCGGATCGTCTACCTGGGCGGCCCGGAACCGGCCGCGGGCCAGGCGGTCCCGTCGCCGCACCTGCGGTCCCGGGCCGAGGTGGCGCGGATCCTGCTGGCCAGCGGGGTGCCCACGGCGGTGCTCCGGGCCGCGGTCATCATCGGGTCCGGCTCGGCCTCGTTCGAGATGCTGCGCTACCTGACCGAGCGGCTGCCCGCGATGGTCACCCCGCGCTGGGTGCGCAACCGGATCCAGCCGATCGCGGTCCGCGACGCGCTGCGCTACCTGGTCGGCTGCGCGGAGCTGCCGCCCGAGGTGAACCGGGCCTTCGACATCGGCGGCCCGGACGTGCTGACCTTCCAGGACATGATGCAGCGGTACGCGCGGGTGGCCGGGCTGCGCCGGCGGCTCGTGCTGCCGGTGCGGGCGCTGACGCCCTCGCTCTCCTCGCACTGGGTCGGCTGGGTCACCCCGGTGCCGAACTCGATCGCCCGCCCGCTGGTGGAGAGCCTGATCCAGGAGGCGGTCACCCGCGAGCACGACATCGCCCGGTACGTCCCAGACCCGCCAGGCGGGCTGACCGGCTTCGACCAGGCGGTCGCCCTCGCCCTGGCCAAGGTACGCGACGCCGAGGTGGAGACCCGCTGGTCGACCGCGAGCGGGCCGGACGCACCGGCCGAGCCGCTGCCCACCGACCCGCAGTGGTCCGGCGGCACGGTCTACACCGACATGCGGGACCGGACGGTCAGCGCCTCGCCGGCCGCGCTCTGGCGGGTCATCGAGGGGGTCGGCGGTGAGCACGGCTGGTACTCGTTCCCGCTCGCCTGGTCCGTTCGGGGCTGGCTGGACCGGCTGGTCGGCGGGGTGGGGCTGCGCCGGGGCCGGCGCGACCCGCATCGCCTCCAGGTCGGCGAGGCGCTGGACTTCTGGCGGGTCGAGGAGATCGTCCCCGGCGAGCTGCTCCGGCTGCGCGCCGAGATGCGGCTGCCCGGCCGGGCCTGGCTGGAGATGCGCGCCGAGCCGGCTGGTGACGGTCAGAGCCGGTACGTCCAGCGCGCCGTCTTCCTCCCCCGCGGCCTGGCCGGCCACGCGTACTGGGCCTCGGTCGCCCCGTTCCACGCGATCGTCTTCGGCGGCATGGCCCGCAACATCGCCCGCGGCAGCGAACACCTCCCCACCTGACCCCGCCCCACCCTCCCCCGCCTTCCCGCGATCTTGCAGTTGGGGCCCGCGATTCGCGCCTTCTGCCCGATTCGCCGGGGCGCCAAGTGCAAGATCGGCGGGGTGGGGCGGGGGCGTGGGGTGGGGTGGGGGTTAGTTGCCGGTGCGGGGGGCGGTGACGCGGTAGGCGGTGGTTTCGTTGGGGGGGACGAAGTCGAGGACCGGCTGGTTGCGGAGGGCGTACGCGAGGAGGCGGCCCACGGCGGCGATCTGCCGGGCCTGCACGCCGCCGCCGACCGCGTCCCGGGTGTCGTCCGGGTTGGCGGCGATGGTGGCGACCGCGAGCTGCGGGGTGAAGGCCACCACCGTCTCCGTGGCGTTCCCGTCCGAGCTGCCGGTCTTGCCGGCCAGCGGCCGGCGCAGCCCGGGCTGGAGTTCCTCGGCGGTGCCGCCGTCGCAGCGCCGGTACATCGACTGGTCGCCGACCGGGCAGCGGGCCGCGTCCGCCGCCGCGCGGGCCACCTCGGTGTCGAGCACCTGCCGGCAGTCCGGATCCCCGGCGGCCACCTTCCGGCCGGTGCTGTCGCTGATCGAGGTGATCGGCGTCGGCGCGCACCAGGTCCCCTCGGCCGCCACCGTGGCGTACGCGTTGGCCAGGTCGAGCGGGGTGGTGGCGGCGACGCCGAGGGTGAACGGTCCCCACTGCTTCGCGCCGTAGCGGGCCAGCGCCTCGTCGTCCTTGGCGCGCAGCACGATGCCGAGCCGCTCGGCCATTTCCACCACCCGGTCGGCGCCCACCTTCTCGGTCAGCCAGGCGAAGTAGGTGTTCACCGAGCGGCCGAAGGCGCTCCACATGGTGTGGTCGCCGTCCATCCAGTCCGGGTTGGCGTTGCTCGGGCACCAGTGGCCCCCGCAGCTGGCCGTACCGCCCTCGACCGAGTAGCCGGTGACGAGCCGGGACGGCGCGTCGAAGGTGGTGGCCAGCGGCAGCCCCGACTCCAGGGCGGCCAGCAGGGCGAAGAGCTTGAACGTCGAGCCGGCCTGGTAGCCGACGATGCCCCCGCCGCCGGCCACGAGCTGGTTGACGGTGTTCGGATGGTTCTGCTGGCCGCGCGGGTTGGCCGCCACGCTGAAGTGCCGGTTCACCGCCATGGCCAGCACCCGCCCGCTGCCCGGCTGGATCACCGCGGTCGGCGCGGCCCGCTTGTTGTCGACGGCGTAGACCTGCAGCACCTGCTCGTTGGCCTTGCGCTGCACGTCCGCGTCGAGCGAGGAGACGATCTTGAAGCCGCCGCGGCGCAGCGTCCGCTGTCGCTCGTCGGCGGAGCCGCCGAAGGCCGGCTGCGCCTTCCACCACTGGGTGAACCAGTCGCAGAAGAAGCCCCAGTCGTTGTGCTCGGCGGCCACGCCGGCGCAGTCGTTCGGCGTCGCGCTGGGTCGCAGGTTGAGCTGCTCACCCTTGGCCCGGGCGGCATCCGCGGCGGCGACCTGGCCGGTCTCCACCATCCGGTCCAGCACGTACGCCCGGCGGCCCAGCGCCGCGTCGGCGTCGCCGTTGATCGGGTCGTCGCTGTCCGGCGAGCGGACCAGGCCGGCGAGCAGCGCCGCCTGGGCCAGGTTCAGCTTCGCCGGCTCGGTCGAGAAGTAGCGCTTGCTGGCCGCCGCGATGCCGTACGCGCCGGCGCCGAAGTAGGCGATGTTCAGATACCGGCTGAGGATCTGGTCCTTGTCCAGCTCCCGCTCCAGGGCCAGCGCGTAGCGCATCTCCCGGATCTTGCGGCCGGCGCTGATCTCGGTGGCCTGGGCCCGCTGCTCCTCGGTCAGCCGCGGATCGTTCGCCAGCGCGTTGCGGACGTACTGCATGGTCAGCGTCGAGGCGCCCTGCCGGGTCCGGCCGTCCCGGCTGTTGACGGTGAGGGCCCGGACCACGCCGCGGACGTCGACGCCGTGGTGCTGGTAGAACCGGATGTCCTCGGCGGCCACGATGGCCTGCCGCATCACCAGGGCCACCTCGGCCACCGGCACGTCCACCCGGTCCTCCACGTAGAAGGAGGTGATCAGGGTACGCCCGTCGCTGGCGTACAGGTTGGACCGCTGGGCCGGCTGCGGCGTACGCAGCGACTCGGGCAGCTCCGAGTAGGGCACGAGCCCCGCGAAGCCGAGCCCGAACACCAGCGCGACCGGCAGCGCGGCGGCCGCCAGGGCCAGCCCGGCGAGCACGCCGGCGAGCAGGACAGTGAACAACTTGTCGAGATGGGCCCGGTTCATCAGCTCTCCCCGCAGGAGCCGGCCACGTTCGGACCCGTTCAGGATGACCGGAAACAGCGGTCACGCCGCCCGCTTCCCCCGAAACACGCAGAAATTTCGCGGAGAAGGATGAAGGTGGACAGAAACCCCAGCGCTCAGGGGCCGGAGGGCTCAGGGCAGCAGCGCGGCGGCCAGCGGGTGGACCGTCTCCTCGATCTCGTCGGCGACCCGGCTGAAGCACTGGTCACCGCGACCCCACGGGTCGTCGAGGTCGTCGGCGGGCAGTGCGGAGGCCCCCTGCCGGGCCGAGTCAGCGGCCGCCACCAGGGCTACCCCGCGGGCGTACACGGCATCCGGGGTCGCCTCGACCGGCGGCAGCCCCGCGGCGTCCACGGCGGCCAGCAGCCGCCCGAACTCGCCCAGCACGAAGGTGCGCGCCGCCGCGTCCGGACGCAGCGCCACCACGTACTCCTGCTGGTCGGCGGTGGCGGTGAGGACCAGGTCGGCCGCGTCGATGAGGTCGGACCGCAACTTACGGGCGGCGAACCCGTCCACGTCACCGCCGCGCGACACCACCTGCCGGGCCGCCGGCGGATTCATCTCCTCGCCCGCGTGCCAGCCCCCGGTGCCGGCGCTGTGGCTGTGCAGCAGCTCGTCCGAGCGGGCCGGGTCGACCCCGAGCCGGCCCAGCCGCTCCCGCACGGCGAGCAGCAGCAGCCGTTCGGCCATCGGAGAACGGCAGATGTTGCCCATGCAGACGTGCAGGACCGTGAACGGCGGCACTCAGACCCCCCGCTCGTCGAGGATGTCCGGCACCACGTCGCGCAGCTTCTCCAACGGGACCGCGCCCTGCCGCAGTACCCGGGGCACCTCGCCGGTGAGGTCGACGATGGTGCTCGGCACCGGGTCCGGGGCGGGCCCGGCCTCCAGGTAGGCGCGGACCGTGTAGGCGAGCTGGTCCCGCGCCTCCTCGGCGGTGACCGCCGCCGGCTGGCCGACCTTGTTGGCCGACGCCACCGCCATCGGTCCGGTCTCCCGCAGCACCTCCAGCGCCACCGGGTGCAGCGGCATCCGCACCGCCACCGTGCCGCTGGCGTCGCCCAGGTCCCAGGACAGGCTCGGCGAGTGCTCCACCACGATGGTCAGCGCCCCCGGCCAGAACGCCTCGACCAGTTCGCGCGCCGAGCGGGGCAGCGAGAACACCAGGCCGTCGAGGGTGTGCCGCGACCCGATCAGCACCGGCGGCGCCTGCCGCGAGCCGCCCTTGGCGTCCGCGAGCGCCTTCACCGCGTACGGGGTGAAGGCGTCGGCGCCGATCCCGTAGACCGTATCGGTCGGCAGGACGACCAGTTCACCGTTCTTGACCGCCTCGATGGCAGCGGCGATGCCGCGGTCCCGGTCGGCGGGCGACCGACAGTCGTAGAGCATCACGAGGAGCCAGTCTGCCACGCCGGGCCGCCGGTGGCGTGCTGGCCGTCCGCCCGCCGGGACGCGGTGGCGAACCGGGGCCGGCCGACCAGGTCCCGGTGCTCCGCCACGGCGGTGAACCGGCCGTCCGCGGCGAGCAGTTCGGGCACCGCCCTGCCGTGGGTGTCGTCGTGCTCCACGCCGAGCACCCCGCCGGGGCGCAGCAGCTCGGCCGACCGGCCGATCACCGGCCGGATCACCGCCAGCCCGTCCGCCCCGCCGAAGACCGCCTCGTCCGGATCGTGCCCCGCCACCTCAGGCGGCACCGCCACCGAACGGGGCACGTACGGCGGGTTGCAGAGCAGCACGTCGACCCGGCCGACCAGCTCGTCCAGCAGCTCCGGGTCGGTCACGTCGGCGGCCACCACCTCGATCGGGGTGTCCCCCGTGGCGGCCCGGTCTGCGGCGTTGCGCCGCAGCCAGGCCAGCGCCGCCGGGGACCGCTCCACCGCCACCACCCGGGCGTCCGGCAGCTCCTGGGCGACGGAGAGAGCGATCGCGCCGGAGCCGCTGCACAGGTCGACCACCAGCGGCGCGTTCCGCGATCGCCCCTGCTCCACCCCCCAGCCGGCGAGCAGTTCGGTCTCCGGCCGGGGCACGAAGACGCCCGGGCCGACCGCCAGTTCCAGGTGCCGGAAACCGGCGACGCCGGTGAGGTGCTGCAACGGCTCCCGAGCCGCCCGCCGGCCGACCAGCGCGTCGAAGCGGGCGAGGTCGTCGGCGGTGAACCCGTCGGCCAGGGCCAGCCGGCCCCGGGGCACGTCCAGCACGTACGCGGCCAGCAGCTCGGCCTCCGCCCGGGGCGCCTCGACCCCCGCCTCGGCCAGCGCGCGGGCCGCCCGGGCGATCGCCAGTGAGGGCCGCTCGCGTTCTGTCCCTTTGGACGGGTGTTGCGGAAGGGAGGTCACGACATAATCATGAAGCGTCGCGGGTGGCATCACGAGCGGGTGCGTCCGGACGCACACCGACAGGGAGGTCTCGGGTGGGCTGGCTCGACCGGGTCGACGACCAGGTTGACGCCCTCAAGCACGCCCGGGCGTTGCAGGAGGCGAGCCGCTCGGCGGAGGCCTGCGCCCTCCTCGACCGGGTGATCCGCACCACCGCCGACCCGAACGCCCGGGCCGACGCCCTCGTCCAGCGCCTCTCCGCGCTGATCAATCTCGGTCGGACGGCGGAGTTCACCCGGGCCATCGAGGATGCCTCCAGCGCCACCCGCGACCTGGCCGAGCCGTACCTGCGCGGGCACCTCAACGCGCTGGCCGCGCTGGCCGCGCACCACCAGGGAGCGCTGGACCGCTGCGTCACCCACCTGGTCAAGGCCTCCCGCTGGCTGGGCACCGTCGACGACCCGGACCGGGACACCGCCTGGGGCTGGCACGACCTCGCGATGGCCTACTCCTACCTCAGCTTCCACGGCCATGCCCTCGGGGCGATCGAGCGGGCCCGCCAGGTCGGGCTGACCGCCGGCATCCCGGAGGAGACCTTCGCCGCCCCCGGCATCCGGCTGCGCAACGCGGTCGCGCTGGACCACAACGGGGACAGCGACGGCTGTCTGCGGGTGCTCCGGGACGTCGCCGGGGACCTCAACCGGTTCCTGCGCGCCGGGCGGGCCGGCAACCTGCGGCCGAGCAGCCTGGCCGCGTACGGCTACGCGGCGGCCCGCCGAGCCGCCCTCGGCGACCGGGTGGAGTCCGGCACGGACGCCGACCCGGCCCGGCTGCTCGGGCACGGCGGCGACAGCGCCCGGGCGCGGGACATGCGTCAGCTCGGCCAGGTCTGCCTGGCCGTCGCCGACGGACGGCCGATCGAGGCGGTGACCCGGCTGGAGGCCGCCCAGGTCTCCGCCGAGACGCTCGGCGCGGCCGAACCGGCCCGGCTGCGCAGCATCGCCCTGGCCCGGGCCGGCGACCACGCCGCCGCGCATCGGGCCGACCGGCACGCGTTCCGGCTGGCCGCGCAGCGCAACGACCGGCTGCGGGACGTCTACATCGACGGGATCGCGGCCCGGATCGACCACGAGGAGATGCGCCGGGAGGCGGCCCGGTACGAGGGCGAGGCGCTCACCGACCCGCTGACCGGGCTGCCCAACCGGCGCCGCCTCGAGCGGTACATCGGCGCGGTGGTGGCCCGGGGCGAGCGGGTGGTGATCGGCGTCTGCGACCTGGACGGCTTCAAGGCGGTCAACACCCGGCACGGCCACCACTCGGGTGACCTGGTCCTCCAGCGGATCGCCGGAGTGATCAACCGGGTGATGCGGCGCGGCGACTTCGTGGCCCGCTACGGCGGCGACGAGTTCGTGGTGGTGCTGGCCGGGGCCGGCATGTCGGAGGCCGCCGAGGTGGCCCGCCGGATCGACGCGGCGGTCCGCACCGAGGACTGGGAGTCCCTGGTGCCCGGCACTCCGGTCGGGGTGAGCATCGGCTTCGCCGAGGTGAGCGGCACCGGCGACGGCCTGCGGGAGGCCCTCGGCGCCGCCTTCGAACTGGCCGACCGGGAGATGCTCCGGGCCAAGTCCCGCCTCCGCGCCTCCTGACCCCGCGCTCGGCCGGGCCGGGCGGCGGGCGGGTGCTCAGCGGCGGGTCAGTTCGGTCTCCCCGGCCAGGCGGGCGGTCCGGTCGGCCTCCGTCAGGGCGTCGAGGACACCGTCCAGCTCACCGGCGAGGGCCAGGTCGAGGTTGTACGCGGTGTAGCCGATCCGGTGGTCGGTGATCCGGTTCTGCGGGAAGTTGTAGGTGCGAACCCGCTCCGAGCGGTCCACCGTCCGGACCTGCGCCTTACGGGCGTCCGAGGCGGCCGCGTCGGCCTGCTCCTGCGCCGCCGCGAGCAGCCGGGCACGCAGGATCCGCATCGCCTGCTCCCGGTTCTGCAGCTGGGACTTCTCGTTCTGGCAGGAGACCACGATCCCGGTCGGCACGTGGGTGATCCGGACCGCCGAGTCGGTGGTGTTGACCGACTGGCCGCCCGGCCCGGACGAGCGGAACACGTCGATCCGCAGGTCGTTCGGGCCGATGGTGACGTCCACGTCCTCGGCCTCCGGCAGCACCAGCACGCCGGCCGCGCTGGTGTGGATCCGGCCCTGCGACTCGGTGACCGGCACGCGCTGCACCCGGTGCACGCCGCCCTCCCACTTGAGCCGGGACCAGACGCCGTTGCCGCCCTCGGGCACGCCCTTGGTCTTGATCGCCAGCGAGACGTCCTTGACCCCGCCGAGGTCGGAGTCCTGCGCGTCGATCACCTCGGTGACCCAGCCGTGCCGCTCCGCGTAGCGGGTGTACATCCGCAGCAGGTCGCCGGCGAACAGGGCCGACTCCTCGCCGCCCTCGCCGGCCTTGATCTCCACGATCACGTCCTTGGCGTCGTGCGGGTCGCGCGGGATCAGCAGCTCCGCCAGCCGCTCCTCCAGCGCCGGCAGCGTCGCCGCGATCGACTCGGCCTCGGCGGCGAACGCCGGGTCCTCGGCGGCCAGCTCGCGGGCGGCGACCAGGTCGGCGCGGGCCTGCTCCAGCTCGCCGGCCGCCTTGTGCAGCGGGACGAGCTCGGCGTAGCGGCGGCCCACCCGCCGGGCGGTGCCCTGGTCGGCGTGGATGGCCGGGTCGGCGAGCCGCTTCTCCAGCTCGGCGTACTCGTCGAGGAGGGCGGCCAGGCGCTCACTGCTCATGCTGGGGGTGCTCCTTCGACGACAACCGGGCGGGATGGGTGGAAACTGACGGAAACGGACGAACGCCCGCGTCCGGCACGGAGCCGGACACGGGCGTCGTCGGAGAAGCTACTTGGCCTTCTTGGGCTGAACCTTGGCGTACTTCTGCTGGAACTTGGCGACCCGGCCGGCGGTGTCGAGAACGCGCTGCTTACCGGTGTAGAACGGGTGGCAGGCGCTGCAGGTCTCGACGTGGATGGCGCCGCCCTTGGCGGTGCTGCGGGTCGTGAAGGTGTTACCGCAGGAGCAGCTGACCTCGGTGGTCACGTACTCCGGGTGGGTGTTGGGCTTCATCTCGCCTCGGTCCTTTCGTGGGTGGTCGCCGGGTCGCCGTCGGTGTCCCCGTCGTACACGACGGGCTCGGGCGTGAACCGGAACCGGTGGCCGATTGACCAGTGTGCCATGGGCGTCGGCCGACCCGAGGAGCGGGCCGCACAGGTGGTCCGGCAGGGGTAACGCTCACCCTCCCGTACGCATTCCCGCCCCGCCCGTGGGCATTCGCCAGGTCGTACCGTCAGAACCCCGGCGCGGACCGGGACCGGACGAACCGGGGTGGAGGGCATGTTCCGTCTGATCGCGACCCGGGGCCTGCCGGCCTCCGGCAAGACGACCTTCGCCCGCCGGCTCCAGCCGGGTGTGGTCCGGGTCAACCGGGACGACCTGCGCCGGATGATGCACGGCGAGCGGCTCTTCACCCAGTGGGCGGAGGGGCAGGTCAGCAGGGCCCAGCGGGCCCAGGTGGAGGCGCTGCTGGCGGCCGGGGTGAGCGTCTGCGTGGACGACACCAACCTGCGGGCCCGGACCCTGCGGGACTGGGCGGAACTGGCCGAGCGGTTCGGCGCCACGTTCGAGGTGCACGACTTCACCGACGTCCCGCTGGAGGAGTGCCTGCGCCGGGACGCCGCGCGGCCGGAGGCCGACCGGGTCGGCGAGGCGGCGATCCGCCGGCTGCACGACCGCTACCTGGCCAACCGCCCGTTACCGTTACCGGTGCCGACGGCCCGTACGGGTCCGCCGGCCACGGTCCACCCGCCGCACCCCGAGCCGCCGGCGATCGTGCTGGTGGACATCGACGGCACGGTGGCGCTGAACGTCTCCCGCAGCCCGTACGACATGACCCGGGTGGGCGAGGACGCGCCGAACGAGGCGGTGATCGCGGCGGTGCGGGCGATGCACGCGGCCGGCCACGGGGTGGTCTTCTGCTCCGGTCGGGACGCCTCGGCCCGGGCCGACACCGAGGCCTGGCTGGCCCGGCACGTCGAGGTCCCCTATCTGGCGCTGCACCTGCGGGCGGTCGGCGACCACCGCAAGGACGCGATCGTCAAGCAGGAGATCTACGAACGGGAGATCCGGGACCGGTACCGGGTGGTGGGCGTCTTCGACGACCGGATGCAGGTGGTGCGGATGTGGCGCTCGCTCGGCCTGACCGTGTTCCAGGTCGCCGAGGGCGACTTCTGACCGGCCGGCCCGGGGCGCGTGACGGGTCCGCCACGCGCCCCGGGGCCGACGGTCAGGCGGCGGGTGCCTCCCCAGGTGTCGCCGCCGTGAGGGCGACCGTCGCCTCGGCGCGGACGCCGTTGACGGTCACCGTGAGCAGCACCTGCGCCCCCGGCCGCAGCGCGGTCAGCCGGCCGGTGGCCGGGTCGAACCGGGCCACGTGCCAGGGCTTCACCCCGTCGGGCGGGCCGATGTGCAGGTTCGGCGAGCTCGACCAGTCGGCGCTGACCGGGGCGGCCACCGGCACGGTACGACCACCGGGCTGGATCAGCGTCGCCGTGACGGCCGCCGGGTCGCCCACCACCACGCTCGCCGGCGCGGCCAGCGCGAGCCGGTCGACGTGGGCGTGGAACTCCGCGTCGACCCAGCGTGGCCCCTCGGCGAGCGGGTCGCGTCGGGCCCGCTCGGCCTCCTGCGGGGTCACCGGGTCGACGCCGAACTCGGTCCACCCGGTGAAGCCGCCCAGCTGAGGCGGCGTGGACGGGTTCTTGCCCGAGTTGCCGTTGATGACGTACGGCACCCCGTCCACCCGGTCGGCGTGGAAGGTGCCGACGTGCCCGTTGACGACGAGCGCGCCCTTGCCGGTGCGGTGCTGGAAGTCGGCCAGCCACTGCTCGACCAGCGCCGCCTCCTTGCGGTCGCCGAGCTGGCTCGCCTTCGCCGGGCTGGGATCGCGCGGCGGGTGGTGGAACAGCACGGCGACCGAGCCGACGGCCGGGTCGGCGGCGGCGGAGTCGAGCGTGTCGCGCAGCAGCTGCACCTGGTCGAACCCGCCGCCGCGCAGCGAGCCGGTGGCGGTGTTCAGGGTGACGAAGCGGGTGCCGTCATGGTCGAAGACCCGCGAGGTGGCGCCGAAGACGTGCTGGAAGTTCGTGATCGGGGCGCCCATGATCTCGTGGTTGCCGGGCACGTAGTAGTACGGCAGCTCGCCGCCCAGCTCCTCGTCGAGGATCCGCTTGGCCAGCGCGAAGTCCGCCGGGTACGCGGTGTCCACGAAGTCCCCGTCGATGACCAGGAAGTCCGGCTTCGCCGCCTTGACCTCGCGGAGCGTACGGCGGGCCTGGGCGACCAGGTCGCTGTCCGGGTCGGCGGCGACGAACTGGGCGTCGGACAGCACCGCGAAGCGCCAGGGCGCGCCGTCCACCGTGCCGTCGCGGAGCACCGCCCGGTCGGTGCGCGGTTCCTCGGGTGGCGCCTGGATCGTCGGGGGCACCTTCGCGACCAGGTCGTCGATGACGATCTGACTGGTGTACTGCGCGGCCGGGTTGGTCTCCGCCACGTAGAACCGACGGACCCGGACCGGGTACTGCACGCCGGCCGGCACCGCGAACTCCACGTACTTCCAGCCGGTCCAGGTGAGGTACGGGCCGCGCAGCACGTGCTGGGTGTCCTGGGCGTCGTGCAGGTGCAGGCTGGGCCACTCCCCCTTGCCGTTGCCGTAGATCCACATGCCGAACGCCTGCGGCTGGCCGGGCACCTCGATCCAGGCCGGCGGGTCGGCGTACGCGGCCCGGGTGCCGGTGGACTGGCTGAAGTCGTACGACAGCTTGAGGCCCTGGCCGGTGTGGCCCGGCGCGGGCGCGACGGAGCCGCTGGCCCGGGCCTGGCTGAACTTCCAGGCCGCGGCGTCGTCGAAGCCGGCGACCGGGACGTCGGTCAGTCCGACGGTGACCGGCAGCACGGTGGTGCGCTTGCCGACGTGGACGGTGACCAGGCCGGAGCCGCTCTCGCCGAGCGCCTTGACGGAGAGGTTGCCGTCCCCGGTGGGGGTGACGGCGAGCAGCTTCGGGTCGTACTCGAGCTTCAGGTCGGCCGGCTCGATCGGCGCGGTGTTCCCCTCGGCGTCGTAGCCGACCACCCCGAAGAGCCCGGTGTCGCCCTGCCGGTTCAGACCGAGCCGGTCCACGGTGGAGTCGATCCGGTCCAGCTCCCCGAGCACGGTGAGGTCGAGGGTGCCGCCGGCCTCCGCCCGCCAGGCGGTGACGGTGCTGCCGCCGGGCGCGCCGGCCCGGAAGACGCCCTCGTCGTCCACCGTTCCGTGGACGGCCGGGTTCGCCCGCCACTGCGGAGCCCCGGCGGCCGGGCCGTACGTCTCGTCGTAGCCGGCGGCGGTGAGCCGGCGGGTCAGGCCGGGAAAGACCCGGTCCGGGCGGCCACCGCGGATCGGGGCGACGCCGGGCGCGGCGGTCGGGTCGCTCGCCGTCTCCAGCCAGTACCCGGTGAGCCGGCCGCTGCCCTTCGGCGCGTAGATGGCCAGGCCGTTGGGGACCGGGCGCTCGCTGCCGTCCGAGGGGCTGTTCTCCACCTGCACCGCCGCCGCGCCCGGTTCCCGGGCGAGCAGGGTCGAGGAGCCGCCGCCGTCGAGGTTCAGCGCGGTGTACGCGCCCAGCTCGACCATCATCCGGCCCATCTCGGTCTGCGTGACGCCGCGGCTGTCCACCTGCCGACCGTCCACCGTCAACATGATCATTTTGCGCCCGTCGGCGGAGAAGCCGACGGAGGTGCGCGGGGCGAGGGTCGGGTCGGCGATGTTCTGCACCGCCCCGTCACGGACCAGCACGTTGCCGCCGCCGACCGCGGCGCGCAGGCTGCCGCCGTCGGACGCCTTCGGCCGCCAGGCCACGTCCACCGCGTCGCCGGGGCGCAGCGCGCCGAGGGCGTCCGCGCCGGCCTCCCGGCCGAGCAGCACGGTGGTCCCGGCCGGGATCGGCCCCTCGCCGGGCGCGGTGGCCACGGCCGCGACCCGGCCGCCGGTCACCGCGACCTCGACCACCCGGGCCGCGCCGCTCACCGCCCGCTGCCGGGGGTACGACCCCCAGAGCGGGGTGAAGACGCCGATGCCGTTCGGCTGGACCATGTTGTTGAACTGGGTCAGCGGAACCGGTCCGGCCGGCAGCGTGGCGGTGCCCTCGAAGCCGACCTGGATGACCCGACCCAGCCCCTCGGCGCTGATCGCGGCGGCGTTCGGGTGCCCGGCGACCGGCGACTGGATCAGGTCGCCGGAGCGGATGCCGATGCCCTGGGCCGCACCCGAGTTGTTGATGTCGAAGAAGTCGCCGTTGACGGCGGCGACCGCGCGGGAGCGGTCCACCGCGGCGCGCAGCGGCTCGTCCCGGGTGACCGTGCCGGAGTTGACGTAGTCGACGGTGACGCCGCCGGAGAGGTCGGCGGTGAGCGCGTCGGCGCGCAGCCAGCCCTCGGCGTCGTACCGGTCGAAGGAGGTGAGGTCGAGCCCGGGAGCGACCGGGCGGGTGCTCTTCGCGGTCTCCAGGCCGCCGGCCGGCTCGACGCCGGCCGTGCCGGCCGGCGCCACCCCGGCGTCGCCGGCCAGCGTCACCGAGGAGGCCGGGGCGGAGGAGGCGGCGGGGGCGTCCTCGGCGGCGGTGCGGAGGTCGCCGGCGGGTGCCGCGAGGCCGGCCGGGGCCGGTCCGGGAAGGCTGAGCAGCGGCGTCAGCAGCAGGACGCCGACGAGACGGGCGGATCGTCTGCGGGTTCGCATGGACGACAGTCAACCCGACGCTGCATAGAAGTTTCAATACCCGACGACTTAACCGAAGGAAAACTTCACGCCGGCCCTCGGGTACGACGAAGGGCACGGCCGTGACGGCCGTGCCCTTCGTTCGTGTCCTACCGGGGCGGTGTCACTCCCCCGGCGTCGACTTCGCGATCTGCATCAGGAACTCGATGTTGGTGCGGGACTGCTTGAGGCGGTCCAGCAGCAGGTCGAGCGCCGCCTGCGAGTCCAGCGAGTGCAGCACCTTGCGGAGCTTGTGGATGATCGCCAGCTCCTCCGGCGCGAGCAGGACCTCCTCCTTGCGGGTGCCGGAGGGGTTGATGTCGATCGCCGGGAAGACCCGCTTGTCGGCGATCTTCCGGTCCAGCTTGAGCTCGGCGTTACCGGTGCCCTTGAACTCCTCGAAGATGACCGTGTCCGCCATGGACCCGGTCTCCACCAGCGCGGTGGCGAGGATGGTCAGCGAGCCGCCGTTCTCGATGTTGCGGGCCGCACCGAGGAACCGCTTCGGCGGGTAGAGCGCGGTGGAGTCGATACCACCCGACATGATCCGGCCGCTTGCCGGCGCCGCCAGGTTGTACGACCGACCGAGCCGGGTCACCGAGTCGAGCAGCACGACGACGTCGTGCCCCAGCTCGACCAGGCGCTTCGCCCGCTCGATCGCCAGCTCCGCCACCGTGGTGTGGTCCTGCGGCGGACGGTCGAACGTGGCCGCGATGACCTCGCCCTTCACCGACCGCTGCATGTCGGTGACCTCTTCCGGCCGCTCGTCGACCAGCACCACCATCAGGTGGCACTCCGGGTTGTTGCGGGTGATCGCGTTCGCGATCGCCTGCAGCACCATCGTCTTACCCGCCTTCGGCGGCGAGACGATCAGCGCCCGCTGGCCCTTGCCGATCGGCATGACCAGGTCGATCACCCGGGTGGTCAGGATGTGCGGCTCGGTCTCCAGCCGCAGCCGCTCCTGCGGGTACAGCGGGGTCAGCTTGTAGAACTCCGGCCGCCGCCGCGCCTCCTCCGGCTCCATCCCGTTGATGGTGTCCAGCCGGACCAGCGGGTTGTACTTGTCGCGACGCTGGTCGCTGCTGCCACCGTCGCGGGCGGCCCGCACGGCGCCGGTGATCGCGTCACCGCGGCGCAGGCCGTACTTCTTGATCTGGGACATCGAGACGTAGACGTCGTTCGGGCCGGCCAGGTAGCCAGTGGTCCGGACGAAGGCGTAGTTGTCGAGCACGTCGATGATGCCGGCCACCGGGACGAGCACGTCGTCCTCGCTGACCTGCGGCTCGCGGCCGCCACCGTCGCCGCCGCCCTCGGCCCGGTCGCCCCGGCCGCGTCGACGGTCCCGGAACCGGCTGCGCCGGCCGCGCCGGCCGCCGCCCTCGCCGTCCTCGTCGGAGTCGTTGTCCCGCTCGGCGCGCTGGCCACGGTCGTTGCGGTCGCCGCGCTCGTTGCGCTCGGCACGCTCGGCACCGCGCTCGGCACGCTCGCCGCGCTCGGCACCGCGCTCGGCACGCTCGCCGCGCTCGGCCCGGTCGGCACCGCGCTCGGCCCGCTCGCCGCGCTCGGCACTGCGCTCGGCACGCTCGGCCCGGTCGGCACCGCGCTCGGCCCGCTCTGCGCCGCGCTCGCGACCGCCGCGCTCGGCCCGCTCGCCGGTCTCGGCCGGAGCCTCCTCGGTGCGCGCCTCGGCGGTGGCAGTGGCCCGGCCACGACGGGTCCGGGTGCGACCCTCGGTCGCCTCGGCGGCCGGGGCCGGCGGAGCCTGCTCGGCGGGGCGGCGCTCGGTATCGGCCCGCTCCTGGAGCACCTCGGCGTGTACCTCGTCCCGGGCGGGAGCGGCCGCGGCCGCGACCTCGGCCCGCGGTCGAGGGGTTCCGGCGGCGGCGCCGCCCTGCCGCTCGGTGATCGCGCTGATCAGCTCGCCCTTACGCATGCGAGCCGTACCGGAGATACCGAGCGACGCGGCCAGGCTCTGCAGCTCTGGCAGCAGCATCGCCGACAGGCCGGTACCGCTGCGCCGACGGCGTGTGGGGGCGGCGGTGGTGGCATCGCCAGCGACGTTGGAAACATCCGACGTCACGTCGGTGGTGTCGCTCAATGGATTCCTTCCCTCGATAGGCCGGGACTGCCCGGAGTCGAAAACCAGGTGGCCGGGCGGCCTCGGTGCACCCGCCTCGCATTGACGCGTCGCGGGAGTCTGTGACACAGCAGCCGGTCGGTTTCCCGACTCACCAACATCGGTGAGCAGGTCTCGCCGTCTGCGGCGACCTGTGGAAACTGCGGTGCGGCGTGGGCCTTGGCAGGGGTGACGGGCTGACCGCCGAGAGCTTCGGGGGTGCGCCGACCCGCAGGAGATCGCATGCTTCGCGGCTGTGCTGAGTCTAGAGCGTAATCAACTCTTCCGACCTGCGGCAACAGGGTCCCGCTCGGCGTGTCCCAGTCTACCCCGGGCAACCCGGGCACCGCTGACGTCTATGGGCAACTGCCAGAGCTGCCAGTCTGTTCCCGGGTCGAAGCCCGCTGGCACCTCGGTGAGGGCCAGCACGGTCGGTCCCGCCCCACTGACCACAGCCGCCACACCCGTCGCACGCAGGGCGCTGACCAGGGCCGCGGTCCCCGGCATGCCCGCGGCGCGGTAGTCCTGGTGCAGCCGGTCGACGGTGGCGGGCAGCAGCAGCCCCGGCGCCGCGGTCAGCGCGTGCACCAGCAGCGCCGCCCGGCCGGCGGTCAGCGCGGCGTCGGGATGCGGGACGGTGGCCGGCAGCGCGGCCCGCGCGGCGGCGGTCAGACCGCGTTCCGCGGGCACGAAGACGGTCGGCCGGACGCCGTCGGCGGCGGCCAGCGACACCGCGCGCGCCCCGGACGGCTCGGTCCAGGCGATGGTGAAGCCGCCGCGCAGGCAGGGCGCAACGTTGTCGGGGTGCCCCTCGATCTCGGCGGCCAGTCGCAGCGCCGCGTCGTCGTCGAGCCGCTCGGCCCCGTCGGTGACCAGCGCCCGGGCCAGCAGCACGCCCGCGACGATGGCCGCCGAGGACGAGCCCAGGCCGCGGGCCTGCGGGATCCGGTTGACGCACTCCAGCGCGACGCCCGGCGGCTGTCCGCCCAGCACGTCGAACGCGGCCCGCATGGCCGTCGCGACCAGGTGCCGCTCGCCCTCGGGCAGCTCGCCGGCGCCCTCGCCCGCCACGGTCACGCGTACGCCGCCCGGGGTCACCTCGGCCGCCACGTCGTCGTACAGCCCGAGGGCCAGGCCGAGCGCGTCGAAACCCGGGCCCAGGTTCGCGCTGGTCGCGGGCACCCGGACCCGGACGGGCCCGGCGGTGAAAGTCATCGGCACCGGCTCATGCTAGGGCTCGGGACCGACATCGCGGCGGTCCGCCCGATCCATGGGAATCGAGCCCCACCCACCCCGGGTGGTCGGGCCGCTCGCCGCGCCGCCGGCAGGTCAGGGGGCGGGGGTGGACTCCGGCTCGGTCGCCGGTTCGGTGAGGGAGAGCCGGCGGGTGGCCAGCCGCCAGCCGACGGCGTACACCAGGGTGACCAGTCCGCAACCGGCCAGCACGGTCCGCTCGTTCACGGTGTCCACCACCAGGGCCACCACCAGCTGGCTCAGCGAGATGGCCAGCGTCGCCAGCATCATGTCGGTGGCGAAGACCCGGCCGCGCAACCGGTCCGGCACCTCGCCCTGGAGGGCGTAGTTGGACAGCACCCAGTTGCTGCCGCCGCCGAAGTGGGCGAGGAAGACGAGCACCAGCACCAGCGGGAACCAGCCGACCACCGAGACGCCCAGGTAGGACAGGCCGTACAGCGACATCGACAGGGCCAGGCCGGGCAGCAGCCAGGCCCGGTTGGTGAGCACCCGCCGCATCAGGATCGGCCCGACCAGGGCGCCCGCGCCCCGCGAGGCGAAGAGCAGGCCGGTGCCGACCGCGCCCACCCCGTACACGCCGGCGAGCAGCGGGAACACGGTCAGCACCCCGTTGCCCAGCCCGACCGCCGACTTCACGGTGACCAGGGCCAGCACCCGAGGCCGGTGGACGATGTAGCGCAACGCCTCGCGGATCGCCGGCCAGGTGCGCTGCACGGTGCCGCCGGGTTCGCGGGCGGCCTGCAACGGCCGGCGGATCAGCGCGGCCAGGCCCGCCGCGAGCGCCAGGCCGACCGCCGCCACCCAGAAGCAGGCGTACGGGCCGGCGGCGGCGCTCAGCATGCCGCCGAGCGAGGCGCCGACGACCGTCATGGTGCCCCAGGCGGAACCGGCGATCGCGTTGCCGGCGGCGAGGTCGTCCGGGTCGAGCACGTTGGGCAGGGCGGCCTGGGCGGCCGGCGAGTAGAAGGCCTTCGCCACCGCCACGGCGCCGATCGCCACCATCGCCAGCCACGCCGTCCCGGCGCTGCGGACGCCGAGCAGCAGCAGGACGCCGACCAGCGCGGCGATGTTGGCCACCATCATGATCTTCCGGCGGTCGAACCGGTCCGCGATGGTGCCGGTGTACGGCAGCAACAGGGCGACGGTGCCGGTGTCCACGGCCAGCACCAGCGCGCCCCAGACCCCGCTGCCGGTCAGCTCTGGCAGGAGCACCAGCAGGGGCACCATCACGAACCAGTCCGCCCCGAAGACCACCAGCTCGGCGAGGAAGAGGTTGCGAAAGTCGCGGTTGCGCACGAGGACCGAGAGGGTGGGTGACACGCCGGAACCCTACCGGGCCGGTAAGACGACCGTGCTGTGCCCGAGCAGCTGGGAGACCGTCACGAAGGTGTAGCCGCGGGCGCGCAGCCCGGTGATCATGTCGGGCAGCCCGCGGAGCGCGACCAGCCGCCGTTCCGCACCGACGTCGTGGCCGAGCAGGATGGTGCCGGGCCGCACGTCGGCGACGATCCGCCGGGCGTGGCCGGCCGGGTCGCCCGGAAACTCGCCCTCGACCATCTGCAGCGTCCAGAGCACCAGCCGGTAGTTCAGCCGGGCGGCGGCGTGCAGCACCGCCCCGCCGAGGTGCCCCCACGGCGGGCGGACCAGCCGGGGCGGCACCCCGGCCGCCTCGGCGATCGCGTCGTGGCTGCGCCGCAGGTCGTCGTAGGCGGCGTGCGCGTCGAGCCGGGCCAGGTCCTGGTGGGCCCAGCTGTGGTTGCCCACCTCGTGCTGGCCCAGCCGCCCGCGCAGCAGCGCCGCGTGCTCCCTGGCCCGCGCCCCGACCAGGAAGAACGTGGCCGGTACGCCATGCTCGTCCAGCGTGTCGAGCACCATCGGCGTCCACTGTGGCAGCGGGCCGTCGTCGAAGGTGAGCGCGACCAGCCGGTCGCTGGTGGGCACCCCCCAGGTGACCTCGACGCCGCCTGCGCCGACCTGCTGGTGGCGGGTGCCGAGGGTGGCGCTGGCCGGGCCGTCGGCGAGCGGGAGGCGTCGGTCGGCGATCCAGGCGGTCTGGGCGCTGGCGGCGGTGCCCAGCGCCGCGCCGCCCGCCAGCAGGGCGGTCCGGCGCAGCACGGCCCGGCGGCCCCACCGGCCCGCACCGTCCGCCATGGCCCCCGCCCCCGCTTCGGGACTGCCGCCCCTCCCGGGAGCGATCCAACACTCACAGTATGTGACAACTCGCTCACGGTACAGCGTCGGACATCCGACGCGGTTTGCGCCAGTGCGGACAGCACGGAAAGGCCCCCGGCGGGCTCGGCCTGCCGGGGGCGTCTCCAGGTCGTCAGCTCACTCGCTGGGCGGCAACGGTGACCGCCGGCTCTTCGGCAGGCGCAGCACCTCGAACTGGTCGGTCCCGTCGATCAGCGCCGCCGACGGCCGGGCCGGCGGGTTCGCGACCGCCCGCTCGGCGGGGGCCGCCCCGGCCGCCGCCCACTGGTCGCCGGCACCGGCCCCCACGGTCGCCGGGACCTCCGCCGGCGCCGGGTCACCGGCGGCGGTGCGACCGGTGCGGCGCGCCCGCCGCTCCCGCAGCGACTCCTTGGTGCGCTCCACCATCGTGTAGAGCGTCGGCACCAGGATCAGGGTCAGCAGCGTCGAACTGAGCAGGCCACCGATCACCACCACGGCCAACGGCTGCGAGATGAAGCCGCCCTCGCCGGTGAGCCCGAAGGCCATCGGCAGCAGCGCGAAGATGGTGGCGACCGCGGTCATCAGGATCGGGCGCAGTCGGCGCCGGCCACCCTCGACCACCGCCTCGGTCACGCTCCTGCCCTGCGCCCGGTACTGGTTGATCAGGTCGAGCAGCACGATCGCGTTGGTGACCACGATCCCGACCAGCATCAGCACGCCGATCAGCGCCGGCACGCCCAGCGGCGTCCCGGTGGCCAGCAGCAGCCCGATCGCGCCGGTGGCGGCGAACGGGATGGAGATCAGCAGGATCAGCGCCTGGGTCAGGCTGCGGAACGTCCCCACCATGATCAGGAAGACGATCGCGATCGCGGCCAGCACGGCCAGCCCCAGGTCGGCGAAGGCCTCCTCTTGGTCGGCGCTGACGCCACCCACGGCGAAGGTCGCCCCGGGCACGTCCAGCGCGTCCAGCCGCTTCTGCAGCTCCTGGGTGGTCGCGCCCAGGTTGGAACCGGTGGCCGTACCGGTGACGGAGACGCTGCGCTCACCGTCGATCCGGGTCACCTGCTGCGGCCCCTCCACCTGGTTCACGTCGGCGATGTCGTCCAGCTTGACCGGGCCGACGGGCAGCGCCCGCAGCTCGGCCACGCTCATCGGCGGGCGGGCCCCGGTGCTCAGCACCACGTCCTGCTGCGCTCCGTCGAGGCCGACCTGGCCCAGCGGCGCGCCCCGGTACGCCTGGGCCACGAGCTGGCCCACCGCCGCCTCGGACAGCCCGGCGCGAGCCGCGGCCACCCGGTCGACGGTGACGTCGATCCGGGGCACCCGCTCGGCCAGGCTGGTGGAGACGTCCTCGACGCCCGGCGTACCGGCCATCGCGTCGCGGGCGGCCTCGGCCGCCCGGGTCAGCGCCTCGGGGTCGGCGGCCTGCACGACCACCTCGAGCTGGTTGGCGGAGGTGCTCTGCCCGGCACCGAAGCTCAGCTCACCGGCGTCCGCACCGAGGGCGTCGAACTCCTTCCGGAGAGTCTGCTTGACCTCGGCCGCCTCCGTGCCCTCGTCCAGCGCGACCGAGTAGGTGGCGGTGTTGTTGCCGCCGCCGCCCGCCCACGGCTGGTCGCTGCCGCCCGCGCTCACCTGGTACGTCTTGACGCCCTCGGTACGCGCCAGCACCGCCTCGACCTTCGCGGCGGCCTGGTCGGTGCCGGCCAGCCCGGTGCCGGCCGGCAGCTCCTGGCTGATGTTCAGGGTGTCCTGGCCTGAGTCGTCCAGGAAGTTGGTCTCCAGCTTCTGCGCGAGCCCGAAGGTGCCGAGCAGCACCAGCAGCCCCAGCCCCACGGTGATCCAGCGGGTCTTCCGGGACCGGGTGGCGAACCCGATCGCCGGCAGGTACCCCCGCTGCAGCGGGCTGCGCAGCTCCTTCTCCTCGGCGGCACGCCGCGCCGCCGCGTCGTCCGCGCCGCCGCGGCGCGGCTTGAGGAACCAGTACGCCAGCACCGGGATCACGGTCAGCGAGACCAGCAGGGAGGCCAGCAGGGCGACCGTCACGGTGATCGCGAACGGCGCGAAGAGCTGCCCGACGAAGCCGCCGACCAGCGCGATCGGCGCGAAGACGGCCACCGTGGTGAGGGTGGAGGCGGTCACCGCGCCGGCCACCTCGCGGACCGCGACGATGATCGCGTCCCGCTTCGGTTCGCCGTACTCCAGGTGCCGCTTGACGTTCTCCAGCACCACGATGGAGTCGTCGACCACCCGGCCGACGGCGATGGTGAGCGCGCCGAGGGTGAGCAGGTTGAGCGAGTAGTCGCCGGCCCAGAGCGCGATCAGCGCGACCAGCACGGACAGCGGGATGGAGACCGCGGTGACCAGCGTGGAGCGGAGGGAGAGCAGGAAGACCAGGATCACCACGACCGCCATCAGCAGGCCGAGCAGGCCCTCGGTGGTGAGGCTCTCGATGGACCGCTCGACGAACGGGGCCTGGTCGAAGACGACCGTCAGGTCCGCGCCGGAGGCCGCCTTCAGGTCGTCGAGCCGGTCCCGGATCTCGTGCGAGATCTCCACGGCGTTGCCGTCGGGGGTGGCGGTGACGGCGATGCCCAGGCTGGGCTTGCCGTTGGTCCGGGTGATCGCGGTGGCCGGGGCGAGCTGCTGCTCGACCCGGGCCACGTCGCCGAGCCGGACCGGCGCCGCGGGAGCGGTGGCCAGGACGATGCCGCGCAGGTCGTCGACGGTCCGAACCGGGGTGCCGACCTGGACGGGAAGCGACCGGCTGCCGTCGGCGACCGCGCCGGCCGGCAATGCCACGCCGTTGGTCTTCAACGCCTGGGCGATGGCGGTGGGGGCGAGCCGGGCCGCGGCCAGCTTCGCTCGGTCGGGGGTGATCAGCACGACCTGGTCGCGCGTGCCGGTCACGTCGACCGTGCGGACCCCGTCCAGGCCCTCCAGCTCCGGTACGACGGTCTGGCGCAGCTTCTCCGCCAGCGCCCGCTCGTCGCCGCCACCGCTGGCGGCGACCACCACGGCGGGCAGGTCGTCCGTGCTGCCGGCGATGACCTGCGGGTCCACCCCGGCGGGGAGCTGGGCGTCGATCCGGTTCAGCGCGGTCTGCATCTTGTTCACCACGTCGTCCAGGTCGGTGCCGAACTCGTACTGCACCTGGACGGTGGTGGCGCCCTCGCGGGAGGTGGAGGTGACCTTGTCCAGCCCCGGGATGCCCTGGAGGCTGTTCTCGATCGGTTCGGTGACCTGGGACTCGACGATCTCCGGCGCGGCACCCGGATACGCCGCCACGATGAACGCGGCGGGGAACTCCAGCGACGGCAGCAGCTGCTGCTTCAGCGACGGTACGGCGAACGCCCCGAACGCCGTGGTCACCAGCGCGATGAGGGCGATCAAGCCCCGGTTGGCGAGGCTGAATCTGGCGAGCAGCGACATCGGCGTGGCTCACTCCTGAGAAAGGGTCTGCGGGGTAGCCCGAAGTCTGCCCGACCCGATCCACCCCACCCCCACCACCCCACCCACCCCACCAGACCCCACCCGACCCGCCCGGCACAGGGTTGATCATGAGGTTGGCGGGGCGAAGAGCGCTCCCTCAGCCCGCCAACCTCATGATCAACGCGGCGGAAGGCAGGGGGGTGGGGGGTGGGGGTTAGGCGAGGTCCAGGGAGCGGGCGGCGGCCAGGGGGTCGTTGGCGATGGTGGTGGGGGCCGGGGCCGTGGAGATGGCCCACTCGGGGTCCTTGAGGCCGTGGCCGGTGACCGTGCAGACCACGGTGGAGCCGGGCGGGACCCGGCCCGCGGCGGCCTGCTGCAGCAGGCCGGCCACGCTTGCCGCGCTGCCCAGCTCGACGAAGACGCCGACCTCCCGGGCCAGCAGCCGGTACGCCGACAGGATCTCCCGGTCGGTGACCGCCGCGATCAGGCCGTCCGAGGCGTCCCGGGCGTCGACCGCCTTGGTCCAGCTCGCCGGGTTGCCGATCCGGATGGCGGTGGCGATGGTGGACGGCTCGTGCACGACCTGGCCGGTGACGATGGGGGCGGCGCCGGCGGCCTGGAAGCCGTACATCTTCGGTGCCTTCGTGGCGTTGCCGGCCGACCGGTCCTCCGAGTAGCCCATCCAGTAGGCGGAGATGTTGCCGGCGTTGCCGACCGGCAGGCAGTGGATGTCCGGCGCGTCGCCGAGCGCCTCGACGATCTCGAAGGCGGCGGTCTTCTGCCCGTGCAGCCGGTTGATGTTGACCGAGTTGACCAGGGCCACCGGGTAGTCCTGGGCGAGCTTGCCGGCCAGCGCCAGGCAGTCGTCGAAGTTGCCCTGGACCTGGAGCAGCCTGGCGCCGTGCACCAGCGCCTGGGCCAGCTTGCCCAGCGCGATCTTGCCCTGCGGCACCAGCACCGCACAGGTGATCCCGGCCCGGGCCGCGTACGCGGCGGCGGAGGCGCTGGTGTTGCCGGTGGAGGCGCAGATGATCGCCTTGTCACCGGCCTCGACCGCCTTGGAGACCGCGACGGTCATGCCCCGGTCCTTGAACGAGCCGGTCGGGTTGGCCCCCTCGACCTTGAGGTGCACCTCGCAGCCCAGCCGGGCGGAGAGCACCGGCGCGGGCAGCAGTGGGGTGTTCCCCTCGTGCAGGGTGACGACCGGGGTGGCGTCGGTGACCGGCAGCCGGTCCCGGTACGTCTCGATCAGGCCCCGCCACATGTCGCTCTCCTCGCCTCTACCGGCCCTGTCGCATGTCAAGCCTGGACCAGCAACCCGGGTCGCCGCCCGGCGCACCCGGCATTAACCACCTGACGGGACACCGCCTACAGCCCGCCCTCGACCCGCAGCACGCTCGTCACCGACCGGACGATCTTCAGCCCGCGCAGCGCGCGGACGGTGGCCGCGAGCGCGGCGTCCGGCGCCACGTGGGTGACGATGACCAGTTCGGCGTCGGAGCCCCGGCCGGCCGGGCCGCCACCCGCCGGGCCCTGCCGCACGGTGGCGATGGAGACCTCGTGCCGGGCGAACACCCCGGCCACCGCCTCCAGCACACCCGGCCGGTCCGCCACGTCGAGGCTGATGTGGTAGCGGGTCAGCGCCTCGCCCATCGGCCGCACCGCCAGGTCGGCGTACGCGGACTCGCTGGCCGCGTGCACCCCGGCGAGCCGGTTGCGGGCCACCGCCACCACGTCGCCGAGGACGGCGCTGGCGGTCGGCGCGCCGCCCGCGCCGCGGCCGTAGAACATCAGCTGCCCGGCCGCCTCGGCCTCGACGAAGACCGCGTTGAACGCGTCGCCGACGCTCGCCAGCGGGTGGGTCAACGGGAGCATCGCCGGGTGCACCCGCACGCCGACCGTCTCCCGGCCCGCCGCGTCGGTGTTGCGGGCGGCGATGCAGAGCAGCTTGATGGTGCACCCCATCGCCTTCGCGCTGGCCACGTCCGCGGCGGTCACCTCGGTGATGCCCTCCCGGTGCACGTCGGCGGCGGTGACCCGGGTGTGGAAGGCCAGCGAGGCGAGGATGGCGGCCTTGGCGGCGGCGTCGAAGCCCTCCACGTCGGCCGTCGGGTCCGCCTCGGCGTACCCCAGCTCGGTGGCCTCTTCGAGGGCCTCCGCGAAGCCGGCGCCGGTGGCGTCCATCGCGGAGAGGATGAAGTTGGTGGTGCCGTTGACGATGCCGGTGACCCGGTTGATCCGGTCCCCGTGCAGCGACTCGCGCAGCGGGCGCAGCAGCGGGATCGCCCCGGCGACGGACGCCTCGTAGTAGAGGTCGGCCCCGCCCTCGGCGGCCGCGTCGTGCAGCGTCGCGCCGTCCTCGGCGAGCAGCGCCTTGTTGGCGGTGACCACGCTCTTGCCGGCGCGCAGCGCCTCGACCAGCCAACCGCGGGCCGGCTCGATGCCGCCGACGACCTCCACCACGATGTCGACGTCGTCCCGCTTGATCAGGCCGAGCGGGTCGGTGGTGAACAGGGCGGGGTCGACGGGCAGGTCGCCGCGGTCCCGGCCGAGCCGGCGGACGGCGATCCCGGCGATCTCCAGCGGGGCGCCGATCCGGGCGGCGAGGTCGGCCGACTGCTCGTGCAGCAGCCGCACCACGTCGCTGCCGACGGTGCCGCAGCCGAGCAGCGCCAGGCGCACAGGTGAGGTCATCCGACATCCAATGCGAGCAGGTCTTCTTCGGTCTCCCGTCGAACGATCAGACGGGCCCGACCGTCGCGGACGGCCACGACCGGGGGCCGCGGGACATGGTTGTAGTTGCTGGCCATGCTCCGGCAGTAGGCCCCGGTGCCGGGCACCGCGACAAGATCTCCGGGCTGCACGTCGGCGGGCAGGAATTCATCCTTCACCACGATGTCCCCGGACTCACAGTGCTTTCCCACCACGCGGGCGAGCAGCGGCTCGGCCGACGACGCCCGGTTGGCCACCGTCGCCGAGTACGACGCGTCGTAGAGCGCGGTGCGGATGTTGTCGCTCATCCCGCCGTCCACGCTCACGTACGTCCGGATCCCGTCGACGTCCTTGACCGTGCCGACCTCGTAGAGGGTGAAGACGGCGGGCCCGACGATGGCCCGGCCGGGCTCGATGGAGAGGTGCGGCACGGCGAGCTTCTCGGCCGCGCACTCCCCGTCGACGATCTTGCGGAGCCGCTTGGCCAGGTCGTGCGGCGCGGCCGGGTCGTCCTGGGTGGTGTACGCGATGCCGAAGCCGCCGCCCAGGTCCAGCTCGGGCAGCTCCACGCCGCGGGCGTCGCGGATCTGCGCCTGGAGGCCGAGCACCCGGCGGGCGGAGACCTCGAAGCCGCTGGCGTCGAAGATCTGCGACCCGATGTGCGAGTGCAGCCCGCGCAGCTCCAGCACGTCCTCGTCGATGACCTTGAAGGCCGCCGCCGCGGCCGCCCCGCCGGCCAGCGAGAAACCGAACTTCTGGTCCTCGTGCGCGGTGGCGATGAACTCGTGGGTGTGCGCCTCCACGCCGACCGTCACCCGGATCAGCACCTGGGGGCGTACGCCGCGCTCGCGGGCCAGCGCGGTGAGCCGGTCGATCTCGGTGAACGAGTCGAGGATGATCCGGCCCACCCCGGCGTCCAGGGCCCGGCTCAGCTCGGCCACGGACTTGTTGTTGCCGTGGAAGCCGATCCGCTCCGGCGGCATCCCCGCCGACAGCGCGGTGGCCAGCTCGCCACCGGTGCAGACGTCGAGGAACATGCCCTCCTCGGCGATCATCCGGACCACCGCCCGGCAGAGAAAGGCCTTGCCGGCGTAGTAGACGTCCTCGTCCGGGAAGGCGGCCCGGAACTCCCGGCAGCGCGACCGCAGGTCGTCCTCGTCGAGGACGTACACCGGGGTGCCGTACTCCGCGGCGAGGTCGCGGACACTGAGCCCCGCGACGGCGAGCGCGCCGTCGGCGGCCCGGGTCACGTTGCGCGGCCAGAGCTGCGGCACCAGGGCGTTGACGTCGCCCGGCGGACGCAGCCAGGGCGGGCGGCTGCCGATGTCACCGTGCAGGGCACCGGCCTCGTGAGCGCGCATCGGGAGTTACATCCTCTCCGGGGCGGAGACGCCGAGCAGGCGCAGGCCGTTGGCGATGACCACCCGGGTGGCGTCGTTCAGCCAGAGCCGGGCCCGGTGGGTGTCGGTGATCTCCTCGTCGCCCTGCGGGGTCACCCGGCACTGGTCGTAGAACCGGTGGAACGCCGGCGCCACGTCCCGCTCCAGGTAGTGCGCAAGCCGGTGCGGCTGGCGCAGCTCGGCGGCGGTGGCCACCACGGCCGGGAACCCGGCTAGTGCTTTGAGCAGCTCGTGCTCCTTCTCGTGGGCGAGCAGCTCCGGGCGGAAGTCCTCCGGCGCGCCCCGGGTCAGCCCCACCTCGGCGGCCTGCCGCGCGACGCCGGCCGTCCGCGCGCCCACGTACTGGACGTAGTAGACCGGGTTGTCGTTCTTGGCCCGGGTCCACAGCTCCACGTCGATGTCGATGGGCGAGTCGGCCGAGTAGCGGGCGAGCGCGTACCGGGCGGCGTCCACGCCGATCGCGTCGACCAGGTCCTCCAGGGTGACCACGGTGCCGGCCCGCTTGCTCATCCGCACCGGGGCGCCGTCACGGACCAGGTTGACCAGCTGGCCGATGAGGATCTCCAGATTGCGCTCCGGGTCGTCGCCGAAGCAGGCGGCCATCGCCTTCATCCGGCCGAGGTAGCCGTGGTGGTCGGCGCCCAGCATGATCACCACGCGCTCGAACCCGCGCTCGCGCTTGTCCAGGTAGTACGCGCAGTCGGCGGCGAAGTACGTCCACTCGCCGTTGGACTTGCGCAGCACCCGGTCCTTGTCGTCGCCGAAGTCGGTGGTGCGCAGCCAGGTGGCGCCTTCGGCCTCGAAGACGTGCCCCTGCTCGCGCAGCCGGGCCAGCGCCTGGTCCAGCTCGCCCCGGTCGTGCAGGTCCTTCTCGTTGAAGTAGGTGTCGAACTCGACGCCGAAGTCGCGCAGCGAGGACTTGATCTCCTCGAACATCAGCGCGACGCCCTCGGCCCGGAACACCTCCTGGGCGGCGGCGTCGTCCAGCTCCAGCACGTCCGGCCGGCGCTTGACCACCTCGGCGGCGATCTCCGCGAGGTACGCCCCGCCGTAGCCGTCCTCCGGGGCCGGCTCGCCCTTGGCGGCGGCGAGCAGCGACCGGGCGAACCGGTCGATCTGGGAGCCGGCGTCGTTGAAGTAGTACTCGGTGCCGACGTCCGCCCCGGTGGCACGGAGCAGCCGGCTCAGCGCGTCGCCGACGGCCGCCCAGCGGACCCCGCCGATGTGCACCGGGCCGGTCGGGTTCGCCGAGACGAACTCCAGGTTGATCTTCTGGCCGGCGAGGGTGTCGCTGCGGCCGTACTCCGGGCCCGACTCGACGATCATCTTGGCGAGCTGCCCGGCGGCGGCCGCGTCGAGCCGGATGTTCAGGAAGCCCGGGCCGGCGATCTCCACCGACTTGATCCCGGGCGCCCGGCCCAGCCGCTCGGCCAGGGCGGCGGCCAGCTCCCGCGGGGGTACGCCGACCTTCTTGCTGAGCTGCAGCGCCAGCGTCGAGGCGTAGTCGCCGTGCTCGGGGTTACGGGGTCGCTCGACGACGGTCTGCGCGGGCAGCGCGGACGGATCCAGCCCCCGGTCGACGAAGACGGCGTGGGCTGCGGAGAGGACGACCTCGGCGAGTTCTGCGGGAGTCACCGAACCATGTTATCGGGGGTAGACTCGGGCACCGCGGCGGCGACCCAGCATGTGAACGCGCCCGCCAGCTCCCTGACCGACCGACCTGACGAGGCACGATGAGCATCAGCACCCCGGGCGGCCCGGAACGCCGCCCGACCGTGGTCAGCACCGGCAAGAAGCCGGCCGCCGGCCGGCCGGCCGCTGCCGACAAGCCGTCCGGTGGCAAGGCCGGCGCCGGCAAGGGCACGCCGCGGCAGACCGCCGGCGGCAAGGGCCGCAAGCCGATCGCGCCGGTCAAGGTGAGCCAGGGCCGCGCGTGGGGTCCGATCGCGCTCTTCGTCGCCGTCGGCGTGCTGGCGGCCGCCATCATCGGCTACGGCGCCTTCGCGGCCTACCGCGGTTCGCAGCCGTGGCAGGAGCGGGCCGATGCGATCAATGGCGTCGTCGACTTCCGCAAGAAGGACAAGGCGCTGGTCGAGGGCGGCAAGCACCAGCAGGGCGCGATCAAGTACGACGTCCTCCCGCCGGTCGCCGGCCCGCACAACCCGTCCTGGCAGAACTGCATGGGCGACGTCTACGACGCCCCGATCGCCAACGAGCACGCGGTGCACAGCCTGGAGCACGGCACGGTCTGGATCACCTACCGGCCGGACCTGCCGGCCGACCAGGTGGCCAAGCTCAAGGCCAAGGTGCAGGGCAAGGACAAGCTGATGCTCAGCCCGTTCGACGGGCTGGACAAGCCGATCTCGCTCCAGGCCTGGGGCTTCCAGCTCAAGGTCGACAACGCCGACGACGGCCGGATCGACGAGTTCATCAAGACGCTGCGGGTCAACGCCTCCATCGAGGGCCCGAACGCCAACTGCGCCCAGGGCGTCACCGCGACCGGCACCACGCCGCGTGACCTGGGCCAGCAGATGCCTGAGCAGCCCACCCAGTAAGGATGCCGATGACCGCACCCGTCACGACGGACAGCGCGCCCGACGAGGCCTCGGTCGCCGCCGACGGCGGCCGGGGGGCCACGCGCCGGTTCGGCACGCTGGCCCTGGCCGCTGCCGTCGTGGTCGGGCTGCTCCTCGGGTACGCGGGCGGCCTGCTCACCCCGACGGTCACCCGACCGGGTGACAGCTCGGCCGAGGCGGGCTTCGCCCGGGACATGAGCACCCACCACGCCCAGGCGGTGCAGCTCGGGCTGATGGCCTTCCAGCAGGGCGAGGACCCCGAGGTACGCCAGATCGGGGGCGACATCGCCACCGGCCAGCAGGGCGAGATCGGCACCATGCAGACCTGGCTGCGGCTGTGGAAGCTGGACCCGACCGGGGACCAGCCGGCGATGGCCTGGATGCCGGACGGCGCCGGGCTGGTGAAGGACGGGTTGATGCCCGGCATGGCCACCCCGGCGGAGCTCACCACGCTGAGCGGGTCGCGGGGGCGCCAGTTCGACGTGCTCTTCCTCCAGCTGATGATCCGGCACCATCTCGGCGGGATCCACATGATCCAGGGCATCCTCGACGAGGGGCACGACGACGACGTGCTGACGGTCGCGCAGACCATGAAGAACACCCAGCAGACGGACCTCACCAACCTTCAGGCGGCGCTCAAGCGCCTGGGCGGCTGATCCGTCGTACCGTCCCGCACCGAGGGGCCCGCGTCGTCCGCGACGCGGGCCCCTCGGCGTCTCCGGCGGGCACCTGCCCGTTATGCCGCTTTATAACGGTTTGAGCTATCCGACCGATTACGTTGCTTGGAGACTTTTCTCCCCACATATCGTGACCAGTTGCGATTCGGGCTCGTTGCCCAAGACGTGGGGGTTGCACTCAGAGACGCAGGGCGCTCGGTCACCAGTTGGTGCCGGCGCCACACCATCGGCGGTGACGGGGCGGTGGCAGCCGTCCGTCGCGGACTGCGGCAGGGCGAGTCGGGAACGCTCAGCCGCGAACAGGAACTCGAACTGATCGACGCGCTGCGGGGCGTCCACCCCGACGAGTTCGGCCTGGACGAGGAGCTCTGGACGCGACAGAGCCTGACCGCCCTCATCCAGCGCCGGTTCGACCTGACGATGGACGCCGGCACGGTCGGGGCGTACCTGCGGGCCTGGGGGTTGGGTCCGCGGGAGCCCCGGGAGCGCGCCTGCGGGCTCTGTGTCGGCGCGGTCGAGCGGTGGGTACGCGGCGAGTACCCGGCGATCATCCGGGCCGCCCAGGAGCACCTCGCCGAGGTCTACTGGATCGGCCGGGTACGGCTGCGCGGCACCATGCCGGCGGCGGACGTGGTCTCCGCGGTCTCCTCCCGGGGCCGGGTGCGCTTCATGATCACCACGCCCACGGTCGACCCGCCGCTCCCCCGCGACTTCGTGCTGCGACTCAGCGGCGCCGAGGAGCGGACGGTGCACCTGATCGTGGACGGCTCCTGGCCGAAGAACGAGTGGCCGCGCCGACTGCCCCGGCGCATCGTCCTGCACCCGCTGCCCAGCTGCGGCCGCGCAGTGGTCGCCGCCTGACCGGTTGCCGACTGGCGGGGGCGCACGATCGGCCGCGGACCGTCGCGCCCGCGAGCGGCCCCGTCCGACCGGCGGTAGCGACACGTCGCGGGCCGCCGGATACCGATTGGGCGATCCCGGAGGGGGTTTGCTACTCTTCTCGGGTCGCTGAGCCCCCGTAGCTCAGGGGATAGAGCACCGCCCTCCGGAGGCGGGGGCGCAGGTTCGAATCCTGCCGGGGGCACAACAAAAACCAACGAGAAACGCCCCGGCGCACGCCGGGGCGTTTTCCGTGTGGCAGGTCCTGCCCGGCCGCCGGACGGCCCTTCCGGCTCCGACCACCCACCGGTAACGCCGCGTCGAGGTGCCCCGGCCGCCCCGGGAGATCCCCAGGTCACAGCCGGCGACCCCGCGCGATCGGGCCCCGCGGACGGGGCGTGGGATGCGTTAGTGGCTGCTGAGGGCAGCGTGACGGCATGGTGACGCAGAGCACCGCCATATTGCGGGATTGTTACCCGCGCAGGCCTCCCAGCCCTTGCGAATCGCCTTCGGGTCGGAATACGTTGCCGTCGGCAACAAAAACAGCGAAGGCCATCCCCCCGGAGGCATCCATGACGTTGGCGAGGTGGTACGAGCGATGAGCGACGTGCCCATCCTCTTGGAGATGCGTTCCATCACCAAGGAGTTCCCCGGAGTCAAGGCCCTCTCCGACGTCAACCTGGTGGTGCGCGCCGGCGAGATCCACGCCATCTGCGGTGAAAACGGTGCCGGCAAGTCCACGCTGATGAAGGTCCTCAGCGGGGTCTACCCGTACGGCACGTACGACGGTCAGATCGTCTACCAGGGTGCGGAGACCCGGTTCTCGGACATCCGCTCCAGCGAGCACGCCGGGATCGTGATCATCCACCAGGAGCTCGCGCTCATCCCGGACATGTCGATCGCCGAGAACATCTTCCTCGGCAACGAACCCCGCAAGCGGGGGGCGATCGACTGGAAGTCCGCGAACCGGATGGCGCTGGACCTGATGGCCCGGGTCGGTCTGCAGGAGGACCCGGACACCCTGATCAAGGACATCGGGGTCGGCAAGCAGCAGCTGGTGGAGATCGCCAAGGCGTTCGCCAAGGACGTCAAGCTGCTCATCCTGGACGAGCCGACCGCGGCGCTGAACGAGGCCGACTCCCGGCACCTGCTGGACCTGCTGCGGGGCTTCCGGTCCCGCGGCATCACCTCGATCATGATCTCGCACAAGCTGAACGAGATCGAGGCCATCGCCGACCAGATCACCATCCTGCGCGACGGCCGGACGGTGGAGACGCTGGACGTCAAGGTCGACGGCGCCGACGAGGACCGGATCGTGCGGGGCATGGTCGGTCGCGAGCTGAGCAGCCGGTTCCCGGACCACACCCCGAAGATCGGCGAGGTCTTCTTCGAGGTCCGCGACTGGAACGTCCGGCACCCGATCTCCGCCGAGCGGCAGGTCTGCAAGCACGAGAGCTTCGTCGTCCGCCGCGGCGAGATCGTGGGCTTCGCCGGGCTGATGGGCGCGGGCCGCACCGAGCTGGCGATGAGCGTCTTCGGCCGCTCGTACGGGGTGTACGAGTCGGGCACGATCATCAAGGACGGCAAGGAGATCGTGCTGAAGTCGGTGGCGGACGCGATCGCCAACGGGCTCGCGTACGTCAGCGAGGACCGCAAGGCGATCGGCCTGAACCTGCTCGACGACATCAAGGCGTCCACGGTGGCCGCCAAGCTGTCGAAGATCTCGCACCACGGCGTCCTCGACGAGGTGGCGGAGTACAAGGCGGCCGAGGCGTACCGCAGGGAACTGCGGACCAAGGCCCCGACGGTCGACGAGAGCGTCTCCAAGCTCTCGGGCGGCAACCAGCAGAAGGTCGTGCTGGCGAAGTGGATGTTCACGGACCCGGACCTGCTGATCCTCGACGAGCCGACCCGCGGCATCGACGTGGGCGCCAAGTACGAGATCTACGGCATCATCCAGCGGCTCGCCGACCAGGGGAAGGGCGTCGTCGTCATCTCCTCGGAGTTGCCCGAGCTGATCGGGCTCTGCGACCGCATCTACACCGTGTTCGAAGGCACCATCACCGGCGAGATCGCCCGGCAGGACGCGGACCCGGAAACCCTCATGAAGCAGATGACCTCGACGAAGAAGTTGCAGACACGATGAGCCGACTGAAGGACCTGCAGAAGAACCTCTTCGGAGGCACCACGTCCAACGCCCGTCAGTTCGGGATGATCTTCACCCTGGTGGCGATCGTCGTCCTGTTCCAGATCCTGACCGACGGCCTGACCCTGCGATCGGACAACCTGATCGCGCTGTTCAACCAGAACTCGTACATCCTCATCCTGGCCATCGGCATGCTGATGGTGATCGTCGCCGGGCACATCGACCTCTCGGTCGGCTCGATCGCCGCCTTCACCGGCATCCTGGTGGCCAAGTCGATGGCGGAGTGGTCGCTGCCCTGGCCCGTCGCCATCCTGTTCGGCCTCGCGATCGGCGCGGCGATCGGCGCCTGGCAGGGCTTCTGGGTGGCCTACATCGGGGTGCCCGCGTTCATCGTCACCCTGGCGGGCATGCTGCTCTTCCGCGGCGGCAACCAGTTCATCGGCAACGCGAACACCATCCCGGTGCCCGAGGGCTTCCGGCTGATCGGCTCCGGGTTCCTGCCCGAGGTCGGGCCGAACACCGGCTACAACAACCTGACCCTGCTGCTCGGCCTCGCCGCGTGCGTGGCCGTGGTGTGGCGGGAGTTCCAGGCGCGCAAGACCCGCCGGGACATGAACGCCGACCCGGCCCCGATGTGGATCTCGCTGCTGCGGATGGCCGTCATGGTCGGTGTGATCGTCTTCGCCTCGCTGCGCTTCGCCAGCGGCCGGGTCGGCACCAGCTTCCCGGTCTCCGGCATCATCCTGGTGGCGCTGATCCTGATCTACTCCTTCTACACCCGGAACACCGCCGGCGGCCGGCACATCTACGCCGTCGGTGGCAACTCCCGGGCCGCGGAGCTCTCCGGTGTGAAGCTCAAGCGGGTCAACTTCTTCGTCATGATGAACATGGCCGTCCTGGCCGCACTGGCCGGCATGATCTTCGTGGCCCGTTCGGCGGCCTCCGGCCCGCAGGACGGCAACGGCTGGGAGCTGGACGCGATCGCCGCGGTCTTCATCGGTGGCGCGGCCGTCTCCGGCGGTATCGGCACCATCAGCGGCTCGATCGTCGGTGGTCTGGTCATGGCCGTGCTCAACAACGGCCTCCAGCTCCTCGGCGTCGGGACCGACCGGGTCCAGATCATCAAGGGCCTGGTCCTGCTGCTGGCCGTCGCGATCGACGTCTACAACAAGAGCCAGGGACGCTTCTCGGTCATCGGGAGCATCACGCGCTCGTTCCGTCGTGACACACCCACCCCACCCACGTCATCGTCCGACGCGGAGCGCGAGCCCGCCCGGACGGCGGTGTCCGGCTGACGGTCACCAGACCACTCCCCCGTATCACCTCTCCAGAAGGGTTCTACCCAGTCATGCGTAATCTCATTGGCAAGTCGGTGGCCATCGGTGCCATCGCGGCGCTCGCTCTCACCGCGACCGCCTGCGGCTCCGGCCGCGACGGAGACTCCGGCGGCTCGAAGGGTGACACCAAGGGCTTCGCGGCCGACTCCCTGATCGGCGTCGCCCTGCCGTCGAAGACCTCGGAGAACTGGGTCCTCGCCGGTGACCTGTTCACCAACGGCCTCAAGGAGGCCGGTTTCAAGAGCGACGTCCAGTACGCCGGCGCGTCCACCACCGTCGCCGACCAGCAGGCGCAGATCACCGCCATGGTGACCAAGGGCGCCAAGGTCATCGTCATCGGCGCGACCGACGCCGCGCAGCTGTCGACCCAGGTCGCCGCGGCGCACGCGGCCGGCGCGAAGGTCATCGCGTACGACCGGCTGATCACCAACACGCCGGACCTCGACTACTACGTCGCGTTCGACAACTTCAAGGTCGGCCAGCTCCAGGGCCAGGCCCTGCTGGACGGCATGAAGGCCAAGAAGCCGAACGGCCCGTACAACATCGAGCTCTTCTCCGGCTCGCCGGACGACAACAACGCCGGTGTCTTCTTCAACGGCGCGATGAGCGTGCTCAAGCCGGAGATCGACAAGGGCAACGTGGTCGTCGCCTCGAAGCAGACCGACGTCAAGCAGACCGCCATCCAGGGCTGGAAGGCCGAGGGTGCGCAGGCCCGCATGGACCAGCTGCTGACCTCGACCTACGGCAGCAAGGAGCTGGACGGCGTCCTCTCCCCGAACGACACGCTGGCCCGCGCGATCATCACCTCGATCAAGGGTGCCGGCAAGCCGGTCCCGGTCGTCACCGGCCAGGACTCCGAGGTCGAGTCGGTCAAGTCGATCATGGCTGGCGAGCAGTACATGACGATCAACAAGGACACCCGGAACCTGGTCAAGCAGACCATCGCCATGGTGAAGGCCCTGCAGGCCGGTAACACCCCCGAGGTGAACGACACCAAGTCCTACAACAACGGCAGCAAGGTCGTGGACACCTACCTGCTCCCGCCGGTGGCGGTCACCAAGGCCAACGCGGCCGAGGCGTACGCGAACGACCCGAAGCTCGCGCCGCTCACCAAGTAAGCACCACAGGTAGTCAGCAACGACGTCGGGTCCCGGAATCCTCCTTCCGGGACCCTTCGTCGTCATGGCGCCCGACAACCGAAAGGAGGCCCGACCGTGGCGACACCCCTACGTTCCGGTGTCCCCCGGCCGGGCCGCAATCCGGCGTTCCCCGTGCCGTCGTCGCCCTCCGCCAGCCAGGAGGAGATCCGCCGGCAGAACCTCGGCGCCGTGCTGCGCCACGTCCACGTGCACGGTCCGACCTCCCGGGCCGAGCTGACCGCCCGGCTCGGCCTCAACCGCAGCACCATCGGCGCGCTCGCGGCCGACCTTGCCGCCACCGGTCTCGTCACCGAGGTGGCACCGACCACCGCCCGCCGCGCCGGGCGTCCCTCGCTGGTCGTCAGCCCGCGGTCCGACCGGGTCTACGCGCACGCGCTGAGCATCGAGGTGGACCGGCTGCGCGCCGCCCGCATCGGCCTCGGCGGACGCATTCTCGACCTGCGCGAGGCCGGCCGCCCCTGCGGCATGTCGGCCTTCGACGCCGTCGGCCCGCTGGCCGACCTGGTCCGCGACATGGAACGCTCCGTCGCCGGGGATGCGCTCTTCGTCGGCGGCGCGGTCGCCGTCGCCGACACCACCCGCGACCCCGACGGACGGATCCGCATCGGCGGCGCCGACGAGGCGCTCGGGGCCGAGCTCGGGGCCGAGCTCGCCGCCGGCCCGGGCTTCGTCGCCGCCGACATGGCCGACATCGCCGGCCTCGCCGAACACGTCCGCGGCGTGGCGGCGGGCGTCGACGATTTCGTCTACCTGCACGGGGACCTCGGCGTCAGCGCCGGCATCATCATCGACGGCCGGCTGGTCCGCGGCCACCGGGGGCACAGCGGCAAGGTCGGCCACATGGTGGTCAACCGGGACGGCCTGCCCTGCGGGTGCGGCTCGCGCGGCTGCTGGGAGACCGAAGTCGGCGAGGCGGCGCTGCTGCGGCACGCCGGCCGGGATCCGGCGGAACGGGCCGCGGTCGCCGAGGTCCTGCGGGCCGCCGCCGACGCCGAGCCCACCGCCCGGGCGGCGGTCCAGCAGGTCGCCGACTGGCTCGGCTTCGGCGTGGCCAACCTGGTCAACGTGGTCAACCCGGACAGCGTGGTGTTCGGCGGCTACCTACGCGAGGTCTACGCCATCGGCGCGGACACGGTGCGCCGCCGCCTGGACGAGATGGCGCTGCCCGCCTCCCGCGAGCACGTGCGGTTGGAGGCGGCGGCCCTCGGCCGCGACGCGCCCCTGATCGGCGCCGCCGAACTGGCCTTCGACAAGCTGCTGGCCGACCCGCTCAACGCCGGCGTCGCCGGCCAGCCGGGCACCGGTCCGGCCGACGCCCCGGCCTGACCCTCGGCGGCGGCCCTGGTCGGTCGTCGACGGGTTCGGTCCGGACGGTGGCGGTCCTCAGCCACCCTCCCGGCGGGCCCGGGCCCGGCGTCGGCCCTCGTGCATGGCCTGCACCCGGGCCACCGGGATGGTCCTGCCCTCGGCGACCAGGTCGGCGGGGAGCCGCTGCGGCGCGGGCATCGCCGCGGCCCACGGGTCCCGCTCGCCGACCAGCGCCGGTACGGTCCGCACGGTGAAGTCCGCCGGCGTCACCGCGGGCAGGTCGGCCCAGGCCACCGGGAAGGAGACCGGCAGGCCGGGCCGGATCCGCGGGCTGTACGCGGCCACCACCGTCGCCCCGCCGGCCCGGGTCGGGTCGATGAACACCCGGCCGCCCCGGTCCTCCCGGATGAAGGCGGTGGTGGCGAGCGCCGGGTCGAGCCGCTCGGTGTGCACCGCGAGGGCCCGGGTGGCCGCCGCCGCCTCCTCCGCGGTGGTCTCCCCGACCACCGGTACGAAGACGTGCAGACCCTTGGCGCCGCTGGTCTTGACCGCCCCGGTCAGCCCGACCCCGGCGAGCGCCCGCCGGACCAGCTCGGCGGCCCGGACGACCGTGCCGAACGGGCCTCCCTCCGGCGGGTCGAGGTCGAGCACCAGGTGGGTGGGGCGGTCGGGGTGGGTCGCCGTGCCGAGCGTCGGGTGGTACTCGATCGCCCGCTGGTTGGCGAACCAGAGCAGGGTGCGCCGGTCGTCGCAGAGCGCGTACGACACCTGCCGGTGCGACGCCTCCGCCCAGACCGAGGTGCGCCGCACCCACTCCGGGGTGTACTTCGGCAGGTTCTTCTGCATGAACGGGTCCTGCCCGCGCAGCAGCCGGATCACCGAGAGCGGCCGGTCCCGCAGGCCGGGCAGGATCCGGTCCCGCACCGCGTCCAGGTAGTCGACCAGGTCCCGCTTGGTGACGTCCCCGCCGGCGAGCAGCGGTTGGTCCAGGTTGGTCAGTGCGACCCCGTCCCGGGTCTCGTCCGCCCCGCTCATCCGCCCACCTTGCCGTCCGTACCGGTCGGTGGCAACCCGACGCGGCGATCAACCGGCGAACGGGTCGCCGCCGGCGGCCAGCGCGGTCAGCATCGCGGCGGCCCGCTGCCGGGCAGCGGCGTACACGCCGGAGCCGAGACTGACCCGGGCCACCCCGAGCCGGGCCAGCTCCGCCACCCCGGGCGTGCCGGCGCGCAGCAGCACGTTGACCGGGCCGCCGACCGCCGCCACGAACCGCCCGATCAGCTCCGGGTCGGCCAGCACGATCGGGTACACGCAGTCGGCGCCGGCCGCCAGGTAGCGCCGGGCCCGGCGGACCGCCTCATCGAACCCTGCGGCGTGGTCGGCGGTGGCGTGCAGGAAGACGTCCACCCGGGCGTTGACCACCAGGTCCGGCCCGGCCGCCGCCCGGACGGCCGCGAGCAGCTCGGCCTGTTCGGCCACGTCGCACAGCTGTCCCGTACGCGGGTCGGAGTCCTCGAGGTTGAGCCCGGCCGCCCCGGTGGCGAGCAGCCGGTCGACCAGCTCCACCGGGCGCAGCCCGTACCCGCGCTCCAGGTCGGCGGTGATCGGGACCGGGACGGACCGGACCACCCGGGCCACCGCGGCGAGCATCTCGTCGACCGGGGTGGCCTCGCCGTCGGCGTGGCCGAGCGATTCGGCGACGGCCGCGCTGCTGGTCGCGACCGCCGGGAAGCCGGCGGCGGCGACCGCGCGGGCCGACCCGGCGTCCCAGGCGTTCGGCAGGATCAGCGGGTCGCCGGGGCGGTGCAGGGCGCGCAGGGCGGCCGCGGAGCGGGAGTCGGTCATGGCCCGATTGTCGGCCGGCAGATGGCCCGCCCGTAAGCTCCAATCCCGTGCCGATGGACTGGGCCGATTTCGGCGTCGACCTGCACCTGGAGCTGGACGCGACCGGCGGCCGGCGGGCCGGGCTGGAGCGGGCGTTGCGCGCCGCGATCCGCGACGGCCGGCTGCCGCCGTCGACCCGGCTGCCGGCGACCCGGGCGCTCGCCGCCGAGCTGGGCGTCGCCCGGGGTACGGTCAGCGCCGCCTACGACCAGCTGGTCGCCGAGGGCTGGCTGGTGGCCCGGGTGGGCGCGGGCACCGAGGTGAGCCCGCAGCGGCCGGCCGCCCCACCGGGTCCCGCCCCGGCGCCGGCCACCGCCCCACCCCGGTACGACCTGCGGCCGGGCAGCCCGGACGTGGGCACCTTCCCGGTCGCCGCCTGGCTGCGGTCCACCCGCCGGGCGCTGGCCACCGCCCCGGCGGCCGCGTACGGCTACGGCGACCCGCGCGGCCGGCCCGAGCTGCGCGCGGCGCTCGCCGGCTACCTGGGCCGGGCCCGCGGGGTGCTGGCCGACCCGGAGCGGATCGTGGTCACTGCCGGGTACGTCCAGGCCCTCGTCCTGCTCACCACCGTGCTCCGCGACGCCGGCCGGGCGGTGCTGGCGATGGAGGACCCGGGGCTGCCGTTCCACCGGGAGGTGGTGCGCCGCCAGGGCGGCCGGGTGGTGCCGCTGCCGGTGGACGACCGGGGCGCCCGCGCCGAGCTGCTCGGCGCGGGCGAGCTGGCCGACGTGGCGGCGGCGGTGGTGACGCCGGCCCACCAGTACCCGAGCGGGGTGACGCTGCACCCGGCCCGCCGGCACGCGCTGACCGGCTGGGCCCGGGACGCCGGTGCCCTGGTGGTCGAGGACGACTACGACGGCGAGTTCCGCTACGACCGGCAGCCCGTCGGCGCGGTCCAGGGCACCGCGCCGGAGCAGGTCGCCTACGTGGGCACCGCGGCGAAGACCCTGGGGCCGGCGCTGCGGCTGGCCTGGCTGGTGCTGCCCGCCCGGCTGGTGGAGCCGGTGGTGGAGGCCAAGCGCCACCTGGACGTGCAGACCGAGGTGGTCGGGCAGCTCGCCCTCGCCGACCTGATCGACAGCCACGGGTACGACCGGCAGGTGCGTACCGTCCGCCGGCACTACCGGCAGCGCCGGGACCTGCTGCTGGACCGGCTGGGCGGACGGCTGGCGGGCGGGATCTCCGCCGGACTGCACGCCGTGGTCCCGCTGCCGCCGGACGGGCCGTCCGAGGCGGAGGTGCTGGCCCGGGCGGCGGCGCGGGGGCTGGCCCTGGACGGGCTGGACGGGCACCGCCACCACCCCGGCGGCCGGCCCCCCGGTCTGGTCGTCGGGTACGCCACCCCGCCCTCGTACGCCTACCCGGCGGCGCTGGCGACGCTGGCCGAGGTGCTGGGTACCGCCGCGGCGCCGGCCTGACCGCACGGGCCGCGGGCGGGTCCGGATTCCGCGCCGGCCGGGAGCGCCGCCGGCCCCGAGCCCGGCGGCGCTCCTGGCCGCTCACCGGACCCGGGATGTCCAACGTGGCGGTCGGTAGGCCGGAGGTCAGCGGGCCGGGACGGGCACCGGCGCGGACGCCCGGCGCAGGGTGGTCGCCGCGACCAGCAGCGCGACCGTGACCAGGGCGGCGGCCACGCCGAACGCGGCGCGGTACCCGCCGGCCAGGGCCGCCACCTCGGACCAGCCTGCGCCGCGCAGCCCGGCGGCCCGGTGGGCGGCGAGCGTGGCCAGCGCGGCCAGCCCGAGCGCGCCGCCGACCTGCTGGGTGGTGTTGGCCAGCCCCGAGGCGAGCCCGGCGTCGGCCGGATCCGCGCCGGCCATGGCGAGCATGGTGACCGCCGGCAGGGTCAGGCCGCCGGCCACCCCGAAGACCAGCGTCGCGGGCAGCACCTCGGTCGGGTAGTGCCCGTCGGCGGGCAGCCGGGCCAGCAGCAGGAAGCCGACGGCGGCGAGCCCCAGTCCGGTGAGCAGCACCGCCCGGCCGCCGAAGCGGGCGATCAACCGGCCGGCCAGGCCGAGCGAGACCACCGCGATCAGCACCGGGGTGGGCAGGAAGGCCAGCCCGGTGGCGGCCGGGTCGAGCCCGAGCACCAGTTGCAGGTCGAGGGCGAGCAGGAACTGGAAGCCGAAGAACGCGGCGACGGTCAGGAACTGCACCAGGTTGGCGGCGACCAGGTCGGGCGTCCGCAGGATCCGGGGCGGCAGCAGCGGTACGGCGGCGACCGTCTGCCGGACCGCGAAGGCCGCGAGCAGGGCGGCGGCCAGTCCGGCGGTGCCGAGGGTCCGGGGCGAGGTCCAGCCCTGCTCGCCGGTGCCGACGACGGTGACCACCGTGGCCATCAGGCCGGCGGTGACCAGCACGGTGCCGGTCAGGTCCAGTCCCGCCGCGAGCCCGACGCCCCGGTCGGCGGGCACCCGCAGCAGCGCCCCGGCGACGATCAGCAGCCCGATCGGCAGGTTGATCAGGAAGATCGACCGCCAGCCGGCCAGTTCGGTGAGGAACCCGCCGGCCAGCAGACCGAGCGAGGCGCCGGCCGCGCCGGTGAAGCTGAACACCGCGATGGCCCGGGCCCGTTCGGCCGGGACGGGGAAGAGCGCGACGACCATGCCGAGCCCGACCGCGGTGGCCAGTGCCCCGCCGGTGCCCTGGAGGAAACGGGCGACGACGAGCGTCGCCGGTCCGGCCGCCAGCGCGCAGGCCATTGAGGCGAGGGTGAAGATCGCGACCCCGGTGAGGAAGACCCGGCGCCGGCCGGCCAGGTCGCCGAGTCGCCCGCCGAACAGCAGCAGGCCGCCGAAGGCGACGAGGTAGGCGTTCACCACCCAGGCCAGACCCGAGGTGGCGAAGCCGAGGTCGCGCTGGATCGCGGGCAGCGCGACCGCGACGACGCTGCCGTCCAGGATGATCATCAGGCTGCCGGCGCAGAGCACCAGCAGCGCCGACCAGCGATGGGTCCCCGTCATCGAAGTGCCTCCTTGGTGCACGGTTTGTTACCGAGGCCATCGTCTGTGACCATGAGCCGGAGCGGAAGGAGGCACTTCGGTGTCCCAGGGGAACAGGTGTGTGTCCATCACGGCCGGACAGGCCCGGGCCTGTACCGTCCGCGAGGCGCTGGACCGGGTGGGCGGGAAGTGGAGCATCGGCATCCTGGTCGCCGCCAGCCAGGGGCCGGTCCGCTTCACCGAGCTGGAACGGCAGGTCGAGGGGATCAGCCGGCGGATGCTCACGCTGACCCTGCGCAACCTGGAGCGCGACGGCCTGCTGCACCGGGAGGTGTACCCGACGGTGCCGCCGAAGGTGGAGTACACCGCCACCCCGATGGCGCTGGAGCTCTACGAGTCGCTGGTCGCGCTGACCGCCTGGGCGGAACGGCACCGGGCGGCGATCACCGAGGCCCGGGCCGCGTACGACCGGGAACACGGCACGCCGACCGGCTGAGTCACTCCCCTCACCGGCGGCACCGCTGACCTGGCCGGCGAGTGGCCGGCCGACTGGACCGGAAGCCCGGGCGAGTGAGCTCTGTGGCGAATGCCACGCAATCCGTCTGACCGATCGGTCAGGTGCTGACCGATCGGTCAGGCATGCTGGTTCACATGGCACGACCGACCCCGGAGACCCATGCCGAGCTCCTCGCCGCGGCGGCGCGGCGGTTCGCCGTCACCGGCTACAAGGGCACCTCGTTGCAGGACATCGCCCGCGAGGTCGGTTGCTCCAAGGCCGCGGTGCTCTACCACTTCGCCAACAAGGAGGCCCTGCTCCGCGAGCTGATGGCCCCGGCCATCGCGGTGCTGGAGGCGCTCGACGCGCGGCTCGCCGGGCACACCGGCGCCGCCGCCCAGCGGGTCGCCGCCGAGGGCTTCGTCGACCTGGCAGTCCGCTTCCGGCGGGAGATCGCACTGCTCCGCGGCGAGTTCCCCGACCTGCTCCAGCAGCCCGCCTTCGCGCACGTCCAGCAGGTCTCCGAGCGGCTGATCGACGCGTTCGCCGGCCACTCGGACCGGCCGGCGGCGCGCATCGCCGCGCTGGTGGTCCTCGCCGGGATCGCCGAGACCTGCGGCGAGTTCCTCGACATCCCGGACGAGGAGCTACGGCCCGCGCTGCTGGCCGTGGCGCTGCGCGCGCTCGAGCCCACCACCTGATTCCAGTACGCACACGACCGAGGACAAGGAACGTTCATGGCGACCCTGCTGTACCGGCTCGGCCGGGCCTCGTTGCGCCGGCGGCGACTCGTCGCCGTCGCCTGGCTCGTCGTACTCGTCGGGCTCGGCGTCGCCGCGGCGACCCTCAAGGGCCCGACGGCGAGCAACTTCACCATGCCCGGCACCGAATCGCAGCGCGCGATCGACCTGCTCGCCGACCGGTTCCCGGCGGCCAGCGGAGCCACCGGCACCATCGCGGTGAAGGCGCCGCAGCCCGGCCAGCTGATGAGCCCCGAGGGGCAAGGGGTGGTCAGGCAGGTCACCCAGGAGGCGGCCACCCTGCCCGGGGTGGTCGGCGCGGCCGACCCGTACCAGGTCAAGGCGCTCTCCCCGGACGGCCGGTACGCGCTGATCCAGGTGCAGTTCTCCGGCCGGGCGGACGAGGTGACCGACGAGCAGCGGGCCGCGTACGAGAAGGTCGGCGCGCAGGCCGAGGCGCAGGGGTGGCAGATCGCCCCCGGCGGCGAGGTGCTGAACGCGGAGCCGGAGGTCGGCTCCACCGAGGCGCTCGGCGTGCTGGTCGCCGCGATCGTCCTGGTGGTCACCTTCGGCTCGCTGGTCGCGGCCGGGATGACCATGCTGAACGCGCTGATCGGCGTGGGCGTCGGCATGGCCGGCCTGTTCGCGCTCAGCGGCGCCGTCGAGCTGACCAGCACCGCGCCGATCCTGGCCCTGATGCTCGGCCTCGCGGTCGGCATCGACTACTCGCTCTTCATCACCTCCCGGCACCGGCAGAACCTGCTCGACGGGCTGTCCCCGGAGGAGGCGGTCGGCCGGGCCGTGGGCACCGCCGGCTCCGCCGTGGTGTTCGCCGGCGCCACCGTGGTCATCGCGCTCGCCGGCCTGGCCGTGGTGGACATCCCGTTCCTGACCGTGATGGGTCTGGCCGCTGCCGGCACGGTGAGCGTCGCCGTGCTGGTCGCGATCACCCTGGCGCCGGCCCTGCTCGGCTTCGCCGGCCGCCGGGTGCTCCCCCGCAAGCTCCGTGGACGCGCGGCGGTCGACTCCGCCGCCACCGGTTCGGAGGACCGCTCCGGCTTCGGCTTCCGCTGGGCGCGCTGGGTGACCCGGCTGCGGATCCCGGTCATCCTGGTCGGCCTGGTCGGCCTCGGGCTGCTCGCGCTGCCCGCCCAGGACATGCGGCTCGCGCTGCCGGACGCCGGCAACGCGCCGGAGGGTACCGCCGCCCGGGTCAGCAACGACCTGATCCGGGAGGGCTTCGGCCCCGGCTTCACCGGCCGGCTCGCGGTGGTGGTCACCGCTGACTCGCCGCAGGCGACCCAGGCCGCCGTCCCGCAGGTGACCGCGCTGATCCAGAAGACGGACGGGGTGCTGGCGGTGGCCCCGCCGCAGCTCGACCCCACCGGGCGGACCGCGTTGCTCGGGGTGATCCCGAAGACCGGCCCGACCGACGCGGCCACCGAGACGCTGGTGCACGACATCCGCCACCAGGTCTCCGGCATCGACACGGCCGACGTGCTGCTCACCGGTGTCACCGCGATCGGCATCGACGTGTCCGAGAAGCTCTCCGACGCGCTCCCGATCTACCTGCTGCTGGTGGTCGGGCTCTCGATCCTGCTGCTGATGCTGGTGTTCCGCTCGATCCTCGTCCCGGTCAAGGCGGCGCTGGGCTTCCTGCTCACCGTGGCGGCGACGTTCGGCATCACCGTCGCGGTGTTCCAGCGGGGGCACCTGGCCGGCCTGGTCGGCCTGGACACCCCGGGCCCGCTGATCAGCTTCCTGCCGATCCTGCTCATCGGCATCCTGTTCGGCCTGGCCATGGACTACGAGGTCTTCCTGGTCTCCCGGATGCGGGAGGACTTCGTGCACGGCGACACCGCCCAGCAGGCCACCATCAACGGGATGGGCCACGGCGCCCGTGTGGTCACCGCCGCCGCGCTGATCATGATCTCGGTCTTCAGCGGCTTCATCTTCCTCGACGACCCGGTGATCAAGTCGATGGGCTTCGCGCTCGCGATCGGCGTCGCCGTCGACGCCTTCGTGGTCCGGATGACCATCGTCCCGGCGGTGATGTCCCTGCTCGACGGGAAGGCCTGGTGGCTCCCCCGCTGGCTCGACCGGATCGTCCCCAACGTCGACGTCGAGGGCGAGGGTCTCCGCGCCCACCTCGCCGACGCCGAACCCGCCAGGGTGTGACCGGCCTGCCCGGCCGGTCAGACCCCGGCCGGGTAGGTCTCCATCTCGCCGGGGGTGGTCAGCGCGGGCAGCGGGTGCAGCGCGGTCGCCTCGTCGCACCAGATGAAGGCGTCGTAGCGGTCGCCCAGCCGGGTCGGCACGTAGTTGCCCCAGGACTCGAAGCTCGGGTCGTAGACCACGCCGATCGCCCGGTGGTCGGCCTGGCCGGTGACCCACTCGGGCTGGTCCGGGCCGCCGAAGACCAGCACCGCCCGCTCCGGCATCAGCTCGTGCAGCCGCCGCTCGACCGAGCCCTCCCGGGCCGGCGGCACCACCATCACCTCGGCCGGCGAGCCCCAGCGCGGCGCCGCGACCACGTTCCCCCGGTAGCTGCCGAACCCGACCAGCGCCACCGCGTCCCGGCCGTGCCGTTCCCGGCCGAGCTGACCGATGTTGATCATTCCGTCGGCGGTCATGTCGGTGGCCCGGGCGTCGCCGACATGGGTGTTGTGCGCCCAGACGATCCCCCGGGCGTCCGGACCGTAGAAGTCGAGCAGCCGGTCCAGGGTGTCGGCCATGTGGATGTCCCGGACGTTCCACGACTCCGGGCCGCCGCCGATCATCGCCCGGTAGTAGCGCTCCGCGCCCGCCACCACCTCCGCGTTCTGCCAGGCCGAGAAGCGGTCCGGGCCGTCCGCGGCGGCCTGTTCGCGGGTACGCGCCAGCAGCCGCACCACCTCCTCCTCGCAGCGCGCGGAGACGAACCGGCTGGCCATGCCGTACTCCTCGACCCGCTTGCCGTACGGCTCGAAGCAGCGGTACGCCTCCTGCGCCGCCTCCAGCGAGGCCGGGTCCTCCTCGCCCAGATAGTCGAAGATCGCCTGCATCGACTCCCAGAGGCTGTACACGTCCAGCCCGTGGAAGCCGGCCCGCTCGCCCTCCGGCCGCTCCAGGTTCCAGGCCCGCAGCCAGCGGCCGAAGCGGGCCACCTCCGCGTTGGCCCACATCCAGGTGGGCCAGCGTTCGAAGTGCTCCAGGGCGGTCTGCGGGTCGGCCGACCCGCCCGGGGCGCCGACCACCGAGCGGTGCACCCGGTCGCAGTCCGGCCAGTCCCCCTCCACCGCGACGAAGTCGAAGCCCTGCTCGGCGATGAGCCGCCGGGTCAACTGTTCCCGCAGCCGGTAGTAGTCGTAACTGCCGTGCGTCGCCTCGCCGATCATCACGATCCGGGCGTCCCGGACACGCTCCAGCAACGGGTCGAAGTCGCTCGGCGCGCCGAGCCGCTGTACCAGCATGCCCGCGGCTACCCGGGACCCGCGCGGGCAAACCGGTCCCGCGCCGCAGCGCGGCGGGTGCGGCGCCGGCGCATGGCGGCGGGCGGAGCGGGTAGCCGGTCGGCATGACCGTGACCGGGGTGCAGTTGCAGGAGTACCTGGCCGGGCTCGACTACCCGGTCTCCCGCGAGGACCTGATCCGCTGGGGCCAGGAGAACGGGGCCAGCACCGAGGTGTTGCAGATGCTGAAGGCGCTGCCCGCGGAGCAGTTCGACTCCCCCGCCGAGCTGGGCGAGGCGCTGGGCACTCTCGCCTGAGACGGGCGGGTCAGCCCACCGTGACGCTGACCCGCCGGGAAGGGCCGACCAGTCGTACTGCCACTGGACCCGTCGGTGCAAACGGTGGGGAACGGGCCGCCCGGCCGGATAGGTGCCCTTTCAGTGCAGCAGGCGGAAGAGCGTGAGCCACTGCTCCAACTGGGTGAGCAGAGGACAACGGCCGGCGCCGGAGGCGGCCGAGCGACGGGGCGGGGTCAGAGTTCGACGGTGCGCCCCTCGCTGCGGGCCGTCTCGGCGGCGTCCAGCACCGCGACCACCTCGCGGCCGAAGCGGACGTCGCAGCGGTGGTCCCGGGTGCCCGCGTCGATCTCCTCCAGCAGCTGGTCGATCGCCGTGCCGAACGCGGCCAGCACGCTCCCGTCGCCGGGCGGCACGGTCTCCGTGCCGTTCTCGCCGAAGAAGACGAAGTCGCGGGTCATCGCCTCCGGCGGGGCGTCCAGGGTGAGCGACAGCGTGCTCGTCGCCCCGCCGTCGTGGGTGAGCAGCAGGTGCACCAGACCGCTCGGGCCGTCCATCGCGGCCACCCGGCTGACCCGGCCGAGCACCGGCAGGATGAGGGAGAGCGCGTGCGGGCCGATGTCCCACAGCGCACCCCGGTCCCGCCGCCACTGCGAGTTCCCGTACGGGTTCCCCGGCTGGTAGATCGAGGCGAACATGGTGGCCCGGGCGTGCTGCCAGCCGCCGGCCGCGGCGGTGGAGGCGAGGAAGCCGGTGACGTTCGGGTGGTACCGCTGGGTGAAGAAGACCACCGAGGCCACCCCGGACGCCTCGGCCGCGGCGACCACCCGGTCGGCGTCGGCGAGGCTGAGCGCCAGCGGCTTGTCCAGCAGCAGGTGCCGGCCGGCGGAGGCGGCCCGGACGGCGATGTCGGCCTGCACGTCCGGCGGCAGCGCCACGGCGATCGCGTCGCACGCGTCGATCAGCGCGTCGACGTCGTCGAAGATCGGCACGCCGTGCCGTCCGGCCAGCGCGCCGGCCTTCTCCCGGTCCCGGCCCCAGACCCCGACCAGCTCGGCGCGGGGGTGGGCGTCGATGGCCGCGGCGTGCGTCTCCGCCGCCCAGTGACCGGTGCCGAACAAGCCGAACCGCAGCACGAGGTACTCCCGCTTCCGTCGTCCACCACGGCGACCCGTGGCCGTGATCCACGCTAGTCGGTCCGCCGTGCCGCACGCAGGGCGACCCGACGGAGAGCCGGCCGGTGGGCAGTACTACGGGGGTTAGTAGGCTGTGCCGGTGAATGGGACTCCGACGGGATGCCATCGATGACCAGCGCGGCCACGGCCGGTTCGCCGGTGGACGGGCTCCTCGCGACGGTGACGATCGTGCTGTCGCTCGTACTCGCGCTCTGGGCGCTGCTGGCCGCGGTGCGCCACCGGCCGCCGGACCGCGTGCAGTTCGTGGGCCTGGCCGTGCTGGAGGTCGCGCTGCTGGCGCTGACCGTGGTGGCGCTGGTCGCGCTCGGCGGCGGGGAACGGCCGGGCGAGCCCGGCGCGTTCTTCGGCTACCTGGTGACGCTGGTCTGCCTGCCGCCGCTGGCCTGGGTGCTGGCCCGGATGGAGCCGACCCGCTGGGGCTCGGCGATCGTCTGCGCGATCTGCCTGGTGACGCCGGTCGTGGTGGTCCGGCTCGGACAGACCTGGGAGGTGCTCGGTGGCTGAGGTCGGGGTACGTCCGGACGGCGGCGGCCGGCCACCGGCGCCGCAACCCGCCACCAACAAGGGGCCGGGCCGGCTGCTGATCGCGGTCTACATCCTCTTCGCCATCGCCGCGACCTCCCGCGCCGGGCTGCAGATCGCCACCAAGTTCGACGAGGCGCCGGTGGCGTATCTGCTCTCCGCCCTGGCCGCGGTGATCTACATCGTGGCCGCGGTCGGGCTGGCCCGGGCCGGGCACGCCGGCCGCCGGGTCGCGCTGGCCTGCTGTTCGGTGGAGCTGGTCGGGGTCGTCGTGGTGGGCATCCTCAGCCTGGCCGACCGGGCGCTCTTCCCCGACGAGACGGTCTGGTCCGGGTTCGGCAGCGGCTACGGCTACATCCCGCTGGTCCTGCCGGTCCTCGGCCTTTTCTGGCTCTGGCGCACCCGCGACACCACCGGCTGACGCGTCCCGCCCGGCGTCGGGCGGGACGCGGTGCGACCGGTCAGTCCTTGGGGCCGCCGGCCACGTAGATGACCTGGCCGGAGACGAAGGACGCGCCCTCGCTGGCCAGGAACGAGATGGTGTGCGCGACGTCCTCCGGCCGGCCGGGCCGGCGGACCGGGATCTCGGCCGCCGCGTGCTGCTGCAACGCCTCGAAGTCCACCTTCATCCGGGCGGCGGTGGCGGCGGTCATGTCGGTGACGATGAAGCCCGGCGCGACCGCGTTGACGGTCACCCCGAACGGGCCCAGCTCGATGGCGAGGGTCTTGGTGAAGCCCTGCAGCCCGGCCTTGGCGGCCGAGTAGTTCGCCTGGCCCCGGTTGCCCAGCGCCGAGGTGCTGGAGAGGTTGACGATCCGGCCCCACTTCCGTTCCACCATGTGCTTCTGGGCGGCCTGGCTGAACAGGAACGCGCCGCGCAGGTGCACGCCCATGACCGTGTCCCAGTCCGTGTCGGTCATCTTGAACAGCAGGTTGTCGCGGAGCACACCGGCGTTGTTGACCAGCACGGTCGGCGGGCCGAGCTCGGCGGCGACCCGCTCCACGGCCGCCTCCACCTGGGCCCGGTCCGACACGTCGGCGCCCACGCCGAGCGCCCGGCCGCCCGCGGCGACGATCGCGTCCACTGTCTCCTTGGTGGCCGACTCCTCGATGTCGACGACGGCGACGGCCATGCCGTCGGCGGCCAGCCGGCGGGCGGTGGCCGCGCCGATGCCGCGCGCGGCTCCGGTGACGATGGCGACGCGGGGCTCCTCCGACATGATTACCTCCCGGTAACTTGTGGCTCGATCGAAGGAGCTTAACCCCGCCCACCGGCGGGCGTAAGAAGCACTCCTGTACGGAGCGATCTTGGCGGCGTACCGTCTCGCCTGATCCTCCGACAGATGCCCGCCGCCCTGTTCCCCAACGATGGACAGGCATCCGGAGACGTCGCTGTCGGCACCGCCAGCGGCCCGAGCAGATGACGAGACAAGGAACAACGTCACGTGAAGTTCTCGCGTCCCCGGGGAGCCTGGCCCGCCGCCGTGGTCTCCGCGGTCCTGGCGGCGACCGGAGGCTCACCAGCCCTGGCCGCCGCCCCCGGCTCGGCGGCCGCTCCCGGCCCGACCTCCGCACCAGCGACCGACCTGCCCACCCCGCCCGGTACCCGGTCGGTCACCCTGATCACCGGTGATGTGGTCACCACCCGGCGGAGCGCGAACGGCGGCACCCTCGACGCCCGGCGTCCCGACGGCGCCCCGGCCCAGGTGCGGGTGGTGGAATCCGGCAGCGACCTGTACGTGTACCCGCAGTCGGTGCTCCCCTACCTGGCCGCCGGCACCCTGGACAAGCGGCTGTTCAACGTCACCCGGCTGATCGCCGACGGGTACGACGACGCGCACGTGGACCACCTGCCGCTGATCGTGTCGTACGCCGAGGCGGGGTCCGGGCTGCGCGCCGGCACGGCACCCACCGGAGCGACCCGCACCCGCACCCTGAGCAGCATCTCCGGCGCCGCGCTGAGCGAGGACCGGGACCAGGCCGACGAGTTCTGGGCCGCGATCACCGCCGGCACCCGCACGAGGTCGACCGCCGGGGCCGCCACCACCGGCGCCACCGGACGCTTCGGCGGCGGGATCGCCAAGATCTGGCTGGACGGGCGGGTGCACGCCGACCTCGCCGACACCACCGCGCAGATCGGCGCCCCCGAGGTGTGGGCCGGCGGCGACACCGGCGCGGGCGTACGCGTGGCCGTGCTGGACACCGGCATCGACGCCGCCCACCCGGACCTGGCCGGCCGGATCGCCGAGTCGGCCGTGTTCGTGCCCGGTGAGGAGCTCGCCGACCGGATCGGGCACGGCACCCACGTCGCCTCCACCATCGCCGGCACCGGCGCCGCCTCCGGCGGGCGGGAGAGGGGCGTCGCCCCGGACGCCCGGCTCGCCGTCGGCAAGGTGCTCAGCGATGCCGGCTACGGGCTGGACTCGTGGATCCTCGCCGGCATGGAGTGGGCGGCCCGGGAGGCTGACGCCACGGTCATCAACATGAGCCTCGGCTCGAGCCAGCCCAGCGACGGGACCGACCCGATCAGCCAGGCGGTCAACTCGCTCAGCGCGGAGACCGGCGCCCTGTTCGTCGTCTCCGCCGGCAACCTCGGCGCGCCGGGCAGCGTGACCGCCCCGGGCGCGGCGGACGCCGCGCTGACCGTCGGCGCGGTCGACGTCGACGACCAGCTCGCCTACTTCTCCAGCCAGGGGCCACGGATCAGCGACGAGGCCATCAAGCCGGAGCTGACCGCGCCCGGCGTCGGGGTGCTCGCGGCCCGATCGCAGTACGCGCCGGGTGAGGGCGCCTACCAGACCATGGACGGCACCTCGATGGCCGCGCCGCATGTGGCCGGCGCCGCCGCCCTGCTCGCCGCGAAGCACCCGGACTGGACCGGCCAGCAGCTGAAGAACGCCCTGGTCAGCACGACCAGAGCCACCCCACAGTACGACGCGTACCAGGCCGGTACCGGCCGGGTCGACGTCGCCGCGGCGGTACGCGCCCCGGTCGTCGCCACCGGCACGGTCTACACCAGCGTGCGGTACGACACCGCGACGGCGGGCGGCACCACCCAGCCGGTGACGTACACCAACACCACCGGCCAGCCGATCACGCTGGACCTGGCGGTGGACGCCGCGACCGCGCCGGCCGGACTGTTCGGCCTGTCCGCGGGGCAGGTGACCGTGCCCGCGCACGGCACCGCCACGGTCACCCTGACCACGGACACCACCCGGGCCAGCGCCGGCAGCCGGTACACCGGGCAACTCGTCGCCACCGGGCCGGACCGGGCGGTGCTGACCCGCACCGCGATCGGCGTCGGCACGTTCACCCCGTACCACCGGCTCAGGCTGGAGCTGACCGACCGGGCCGGCAAGCCGACCGCCGGCGTCATCGAGCTGGGCCAGCCGGGCAGCTACGGGCCGGACTTCGTCAACACCGACGAGGACGGGACGGCGCAGCTGTACCTGCCCCAGGGCGTCTACTCGGCGATGAGCTTCCTGAACGTCACCGGCGGCCACGGGCCGAACTCGCTCGGCCTGGCCCTGCTCGGCGACCCGGACATCGACCTGCGGGCGGACACCACGGTCCGGCTGGACGGCACGGCAGCGCGCCGGGTCCGGTCGCTGGCGCCGCAGCCGACCTCCGACACGTACGCCCGGCTGGACTACTTCCGGTCCCAGGGGGAGGGCCGCTGGCGCTCGTTCATCGAGGGCGGCGTGTTCTACGACAGCTTCTGGGCGCAGCCGACCAGCCACGACGTCACGCACGGCGACTTCTACGTCGGCGCCCGCTGGCGCCGGGAACAGCCGGTGCTGAGCGTCGGCACCACGAAGGTCGACTTCGACGACGTGGTCCGCCAGCAGGGCACCACGCAGCTGCCGAAGGGCAGTTGGACCCTGCCCGCCGTGTTCGCCGGCGACGGCGCGGCGAGCGACTACGCCGACCTGGACGCCCGGGGCAAGGTGGTCGTGGTCCGGCACAACGGGGAGGTCGGCGACTCCGCACAGGCCGCCGCAGCGAACGCCGCCGGCGCGAAGCTGATGCTGGTGGTGAACGACTACCCGTGGCGCGAGGTGCGCGACTACCGGTCCGACTTCTTCACCCCCACCCCGATCGAGGTGGCGCTGCTCAGCAGGGACGAGGGCGAGGCGCTGATCCAGCAGATCCAGGACGGGTCGACGAAGATCGAGGTGGCCTCGCAGCCGGTCGCCGACTACCTGTACGACCTGGTCCAGGCGTACCACAACCGGATCCCGGCCGGGCTGACCCGGACCGAGACCAGCAGGACCCTGGCCCGGATCGACGTCGGCTTCGCCTTCCCGGCGACGCAGACCCGGGGTGGCGAGTTCCGGTTCGACTGGCCGTCGTACTCGGACTGGGGCATCGGCCTCACCAGCAACCGGCCGCTCGCCCCGGTCCGCACCGACTGGGTGTCCACCGGCGACCTGTACCAGTGGGGCCAGGAGGCGTACCTCGACTCCGGCACGTACCAGATCGACACCCGGACCGGCTACCGGGCCGGCAGCAGCGGCGAGGAGCAGTTCTTCGAGCCGATCGAACGGCCGCACCTGAACAACAACTTCAAGCTGCCCACCCGGTCCGGCACCACCCTCAACCTGGACGTACCCGGTTGGGGCGGGGCCGACCACGTCGGCATGGCGATGAACGCGGCCGAGCAGACCAACCAGCTGTACCAGGGCGACACGCTGCTCGGCCAGAGCACCAGCACGTGGGTCAGCGGCACCGCGCCGGGCGCGGGTGACCTGCCCTACCGGCTGGTCACCCGGACCACCCAGGACCCGAGCGCCGGCCCGTACTCGACCCGCACCGAGACGGAGTGGCGGTTCCGGTCGACGGCGCCGGCCGCGGGGGTGGAGTCGAGCGTGCTGCCGCTGCTCCAGCTCGACTACGCGGTCGACACCGACGCCGCCGGTACCGCGAAGGGCGAGACCGGTCTGACCGTGTCCGCCGCGCATCTCCCCGGGGCCACCGGCCGCGGCGGCATCGGGCCGGTCACGCTGGAGATCTCGTACGACGACGGCGCGCACTGGCAGCGGCAACCGCTGGACCGTACGAAGGACGGATCCTGGGCGGCGAACCTGCGGGCGCCGAAGGGCGCCGGGTACGTGTCGCTGCGGGCCAGCGCCAGGGACGGCTCGGGCAACTCGGTCGACCAGACCGTGATCCGCGCCTTCGGCGTGCGCTGATCGTCTCCGCGCCGTGATCGCGTGACGTCCGGCCGGCTGAAGCCGGTCGGACGTCACGCGGGACCGGGGACCGCCCGCATCGGCGGCGACACCGGCCCGTGGTCAGACGGGCCGGCCCCGGCAGAGCCGGATCCAGCGGTACCCGTAGCCGGACAGCTTCAGCCGCTCCAGCTTGCCCACGTCGCCGTAGCCTCGGTCGGCGAGCACGTCGATCGGCAGGTCCGCCTCGGGCTGGAGGCTGCTCAGGTCCACCTCGGCGTCCTCGGTCCCCAGGTTGTGCAGGAAGACCATCGTCCCGGTCGGGCCGTCGGCACGGTGCGCGAGCACCCCGGGCGGCATCGGCACGTCGATGTGGGTCGTGGAGCCGGAGCCGACCTCCGGGGCCTCCCGCAGGGTACGGATCATCCGCTCGAACCACGCCAGCAGCGAGCGGGGGTCCCGCCGCTGGGCGGTCACGTTGACCTTCTCGTAGCTGAACTCGCCCTTGTCGATCACGGGGCGGACCAGCTTCTCCGGGTCCGCAGTGGAGAAGCCGGCGTTCTCCTTGTACGACCACTGCATCGGGGTACGGATCGCCTCCCGCCCGGGTAGCGAGAGGTCCTCGCCCATGCCGATCTCCTCGCCGTAGCGCAGCACCGGCGTGCCGCGCAGCGAGAACTGGAGGGCGTACGCCAGCTCGAGGCGCCGCCGGTCGTTGCCGAGCATGGAGGCGAGCCGACGGCGGATGCCCCGGCCGTAGAGCTTCATGTCCTCGTCGGGGCCGAACTGCTCGTACACCTGGTTGCGCTGCTCGGCGGTCAGCCGGGACAGGTCGATCTCGTCGTGGTTGCGCAGGAAGGTGGCCCACTGCCCGCCCACGGGCAGCTTCGGGGTGTCCCGCAGCGCCTCGATCACCGGCTCCGGATCCTGCCGCGCCAGGGCCAGCATCAGCCGCCCGTTGAGCATGAAGTCGAAGAGCATGTGCAGCCGGTTGGCGGAACCGCCGCTGTCGCCGAAGTAGACCGGGAGCTGGTCGGGCTCGACGTTGGCCTCGGCCAGCAGGATGGCGTCGCCGCGGCGCCACTGCACGTGCTGGCGCAGCTCGGTGAGGAACTCCATGTCCTTCGGGGAGTCCGGGTTGCCGGCCTCGGTCAGCTCGATGATGAACGGCACCGCGTCCATCCGGAAGCCGGAGACGCCGAGCTGGAGCCAGAACGACATGATCTTCTTGACCTCTTCGCGGACCTTCGGGTTCGCCATGTTGAGGTCGGGCTGGAACTTGTAGAACCGGTGGTAGTACCACGCCTTGGCGGTCCGGTCGTAGCTCCACGTCTCGTTCTGCTCGCCCGGGAAGACCATGCCCTGGTGGCGGTCCGGCGGCTCCTCGTCCGACCAGACGTACCAGTCCCCGTACGGCGAGTCCGGCGAGGACCGGGCGGACTGGAACCACGGGTGTTCGTCCGAGGTGTGGTTGACCACCAGGTCCATGATCACCCGGATGCCCCGGTTCCGCGCCTGGTGCAGCAGCTCCGCGAAGTCGCCGAGGGTGCCCAGGCGCGGGTTCACGTTGTAGAAGTCAGTGACGTCGTACCCGTCGTCCTTGTTCGGCGACGGGTGGATCGGATGCAGCCACAGGCAGGTCACGCCGAGCCGGGCGAGGTAGTCGAGCCGGCCGAGGAGGCCGCGGATGTCACCCACCCCGTCGCCGTCGGAGTCCGCGAACGTGTCGATGTCGAGGCAGTAGACGACCGCCTCCTGGTACCACCTGTCACCCATGCCCGGTTTACTTCTCCCGTCGCCCGGAGCGGCAAACCCGCGGGTACGGTGCCGGCATGAACGCCGAGACGAGCAGGGTCGAGTGGTCCGCCGGCACCTGGCTGAACCCGCCGGTCCGGGCGGCGGAGTCCGCCGGTGGGCTGCTGGTCGAACCGGCCGAGGGCAGCGACTTCTGGCGGCACACCAGCTACGGCTTCGTGCACGACGACGGCTCGGCGCTGCTCGCCCCGTTCCCGGCCGGCAGCGCGGTGGAGGTGAGCTTCCAGCTCGACTACGCCGAGCAGTTCGACCAGGCGGGCGTGCTGGTCCGGGTGGACGAGCGGTGCTGGACCAAGGCCGGGGTGGAGGTCAGCGACGGCCGGCCGCAGCTCGGCGGGGTGGTCACCCGGGAGGTGTCGGACTGGTCGGTCGCCCCGGTGCCGGAGTGGTCCGGGCGGGAGGTGACCGTGCGGGTCAGCCGGTCCGGCGACGCGCTGACCGTCCGGGCCCGGGCCGCCGGCGAGCCGTGGCGGCTGGTGCGGCTCGCCCCGCTGGAACCCGGGGCCGAGGCGTCGGCGGGGCCGTTCTGCTGCTCGCCGACCCGGGGCGGGCTGATCGTGCGGTTCACCGGCTGGCGGCGGGGGCGGGCCGACGCCGCGCTGCACCCGGCGGACTGATCGGGTGATCAGTGGGGCGGGTCACCGGCAGGTGTGACCGGTGACGGTCGGGGTACCACTGTCCGATCCCCGGCCGGAAGGACGCCCATGGCTCTCGCCCAGCACGTCGACCCGAACCAGTTCAGCGGGCTGACCGGTTGGGTGGCCACCGTCATCGACTCGCTCGGCGCGCTCGGCGTGGCCTTCCTGGTGGCGCTGGAGAGCATCATCCCGCCGATCCCGAGCGAGATCGTGCTGGCGATGGCCGGCTACCTCTCCGCCGAGGGCCGGTTCAACGTCGTGCTGATCGTGCTCGCCGCCACGGCCGGCTCGCTGCTCGGCGCGCTGGTGCTCTACTGGCTCGGCGCCGCGCTCGGCGAGGAGCGGCTGAAGCGCTGGCTGGACCACATCCCGCTGGTCGACCGCGACGACCTGGAGAAGGCCGACCGCTGGTTCGAGCGGCACGGCCGGTGGGCGGTGCTGATCGGACGGCTGGTCCCGGTGGTCCGCAGCCTGGTCTCCGTCCCGGCCGGGGCGAACCGGATGCCGCTGGGCGAGTTCGTCCTGCTGACCACGATCGGCAGCGGGGTGTGGAACGCGCTGATCGCCGGGCTCGGCTTCGCCCTCGGCTCGCGGTGGCAGCAGGTGGACCGGTACAGCGACTGGTTCAACTACGCGATCTTCGCCATCTTCGGCGTGATGATCGTGAGCTGGTCGGCGAGGAAGATCCGGAAGCGGCGCGCGCGGCGCGACCGGCAGTCGGTGACTGCCGGCCGCTGACCGCGACGACGCGTCCGGTACGCGCGGGGACCGCGCTTCGATCAGTACCGTGCGGTGATCGAGGTGAACTCCCAGGTGTTCTGGGCGATGCCCGAGCAGTTGGAGACCACGCCCCCGCCCGCGCAGGGCCGGTCCCGGTTGACCGACCAGAAGGTGAACCGGGAGAGTCCCCGGGCCTTGGCCCAGTCGCGGATCTGGGTCCAGGTGGCCGGGGAGGTCAGCTCCTGCTGGTCGGAGAGGCCGTTCATGCCGGAGATGCCCATGTGCGTGTACGCGGTGGCGTCCGACCAGCCGAACGCCGTCTTCAGCGCGTTCTTCAGCCCCTCGGCGGCGTTCACCGTGTTCTGGTACATGTTCGCTCCGCCGCCGAAGTCGAACGGCATGATGGTGAAGGTGTCGATGTTGGCACCGAGCGCGGCGGCCTGGTTGATCAGCCGGGTGCCCCACCAGGACGGGCCGGTGGTCGACGTGCCGAAGGTGACGATCGTCTTGATCCCCGGGTTGTCCTGCTTGACGATCTTCAGCGCGCCGAGGATCCGGTCCTGCACCACCTCGTTCTCGAACTCGTCGCTGTTCTCGATGTCGATGTCGATGGCCTTCAGCCCGTACGCGTTGATCACCTGCTGGTACGCGCCGGCGAGGGCGCTCGCCGAGGAGCAGTTCGGGCCGAGCTTGTTGCCGCTCCACCCGCCGAAGGACGGGATCACGTCACCGCCGGCCGCCCGGATCGCGGCGATGGTGCTGGCGTGCGCGCCCCCGATGAGCGGGCCGGAGCCGTCCCAGGCCGGCGTGCAGCCGCCGCCGGAGAGCACGAACGCGATGGTGAACCACTTGATCCCGGTCGCGCCCATCACGGTCGACGGCGCGGGCGGGTCGCCCCAGCCCGGGTAGAGGTAGGGCGCGGCGGCCATCGGGCCGCTGCCGCCGCCGGTGCAGCCGGTGGTGCTGGCCGACACCGCCGCCGACTTCGGCGACTCGCCGCTGGCGTTGTACGCGGCCACCGTGTAGCTGTGCGTCGTGCAGGCGGCCAGGCCGGAGACCGTGGCGGAGGTGCCGGTGACGGTGGCCCGCACGGTGCTGCCCTCGTACACCCGGTAGCCGGTGACCGTGCCGGAGACCGCGTTCCAGGCCAGCGAGCCCGCGGAGTCGGTGCTGCCGGTGATCCGCAGCCCGCCCGGGGTGGGCGGCGCGGACGGGTCGCCGCCTCCCCCGCCGGTGCAGGAGCCGCCGTTGACCGTGCAGTTGGTGGGGTCGCCGGTGCCGCTGACGATGAAGCCGAAGGTGGTGCTGGCGCCCGGGGCGAGGGCGCCGTTCCAGGACTGGTTGACCGCGGTGACGTGCTGGCCGGAGGTGGTCAGCAGGGCGTCCCAGAACGAGCCGACGGTGCTGCCGGCGGGCAGGTCGAACTGGACGTTCCACGAGGAGATGCTCGCCGAGCTGTTGTTGGTGACGGTGAACTTGGCCTCGTACCCGCTGCTCCAGCTGGAGGTGCGGACGAAGGCGGCGGTGGCGGCGGAGGCGGGTGGCGCGGCCACGACGGTGGCCGCGACCAGGGCGGCGGCGAGCGCGACGGCGAACGTCGCCACGCGGGTGGGGCGGAGTTTCACGATGTCCTCCCGGGACCTGATGTGGTGGGGGGTGGCCGGTCCGGGCGGGCCGGCGTCGTGGTGGGGCCCGCGGGTCAGGGCAGGGTGGCCAGGTGCGGACCGTTTCATGCGACCCTCCACACCCGAACGGGCATCCACGGGCATCAACGTCAGCGATATTATTAAGACTGTTAACTGTTTCTGTCCAGAGGAGTTTGCGGAGGGGTCCCCTCCGGGCCCGGAGGCGACGGGAGGGGACCCCTGGCCGACGCCTCAGCGACGGAAGGTGTGAACCGGTTGACGAAGTTCAGCGTCCGGCGGTGTCCGCCGGCTGCGGGCGACGCAGCACCACCTGCTCCAGCGCGGTCCACCCGGTCGTGGTGACCAGGTAGAGCACCGCCGCCAGCGGCACCACCAACGCCACCAGCACCGTGGTGTACGGCAGCAGCGGCAGCAGCCGGCCCAGCGTCGCCGCGCCCGGCCCCTCGGTGGGCGTACCGGCGACAGTGCCGGTGGTGGCGGCCGCCCGACGGGCCCGCCGCGACGAGTACCAGGCCAACACGAGCAGCGCCGCCAGCAGCACCCCGAAGACGGCGACCACCGGCCCGGTCAGCCCGTCGCCGAGGTGCCAGCCCAGCGGCACCCCGGCCAGCCGCTCGTCGAGCAGCGCAGGGCGGCCGTCACCGGTAGCGAAGAGGCGGTACATGACCAGGAAGAACGGCGCCTGGAGCAGCGCCGGGAGGCAGCCGGCGACCGGATTGGCGCCGGCCCGCCGGTACAACGCGAACAACTCGCTCTGCAGCTTGGTGGGGTCGTCGGCGTACCGGCGCTGGAGGTCGCGGACCTCGGGGGCGAGCGCCGCGCGGCGCCGCTCCCCGCGGACCTGCGCCAGGGTGAGCGGCGAGATGAGCAGGCGGACGCCGATGGTGAACAGGACGATCGCGGCGGCCGTGGCCGCGCCGCCGGTCAGCGGTTCGAGCGTGTCGGCGAGCCAGGTGACGACGGTGGCGGCGACGGACGCCGCGGCGTGCAGTGGTGCGAAGGCGAGCATGGAACCCCTCGGTCCGATTCCGGAGGTCCCGCGGGGACGGCGCGTACGCTCACGCCCCCGCCACCGCCATCGGCAACCCCGGCACGCCGCCAGCCTAGGACCCGGGGTCACGCCGGGCGCCGACATTGAGGGCTCCAGCCTCCGGTCCCGGGTCGGTGCGGGCCGCGACGACGCCGGCGTACACCAGCCAGCCGGACAGGCCGAGCAGTTGGACCCGCTGCCAGGCGCCCAGCGCCGCGTCCAGGTGGGCCAGCTCGACCAGGGTCCCGGCCGTGCCGACCAGCAGCACCGTGGCCACCACCAAACCCCACCGGAACGGCACGCGACGGCCGCGCAGCGCCACCAGCAGCGCCACCAGTGAGACCAGCCCGCCGACGACGGCCGCCGACGAGCTCACCGAGTGCCCCTGGTGCCGCCAGGACAGCGCGCCCAGCTCCGCCAACCGGGCGCACCGCGCGTCCGCCGTCGGGGCGCAGTCCATCGAACTCACCGTGCCGTCCAGGGCGGTGGCCACGCCGAAGGCGACCAGCCCCCACCAGGCCCACCGCGGCCAGCCCCGGGCCCGCCGGGCCAGCACCACCCCGGTCGCCGAGGCCAGCGCGCCGACGACCAGGTCACCCAGGCCGAAGACCAGGTGGTACGGCTGGTCCCGGGCGGCCAGCTCGCTGGCGTACCCGTCGAGGAGGCCGAACGCCGGGTTCAGCAGCGGCCCGATCAGCCACGACGAGTAGAGGACCCCGGCCAGCCCGAGCGCCAGCCCCGGCGACAACCGGGTCGGGCCGCGGCTCACGATGACTCGCGGACCAGCGGGAAGGGCAGGGTCTCCCGGATCGACCGGCCGGTCAGCAGCATCACCAGCCGGTCCACGCCCAGGCCGAGCCCGCCGGTGGGCGGCATGGCGTACTCCAGCGCGGTGAGGAAGTCCTCGTCCAGCTCCATCGCCTCCGGGTCGCCGCCGGCCGCCCGCAACGACTGCGCGGTGAGCCGGCGCCGCTGCTCCGTCGGGTCGACCAGCTCCGAGTACGCGGTGCCCAGCTCCAACCCGAACGCCACCAGGTCCCACCGCTCCGCCAGCCGTGGGTCGTCCCGGTGCTGCCGAGTCAACGGCGAGACGTCGGTCGGGAAGTCCAGGTAGAACGTCGGCGCCTCGGTGCGCGCCTCGACCAGCCGCTCGTACAGCTCCAGCAGCACCGCGCCGCGCTCCCCGCGCGGGTCGTACGCGACCCCGGCGGCGTCGCAGAGCTTGCGCAGGGCGGCCACGTCGGTGTCGGCGGTGACCTCCTCGCCGAGCGCCGCGGAGACCGCCTCGTTGACCGTACGCACCGGCCACTCGCCGCCGACGTCCACGGACTCGTCCGTCCCGGGGCGGCGCACCACCGGCGACCCGTGCACCGCGACCGCCGCGGCGACGATCAGCTCCCGGGCCAGCTCGCGCATCACGTGGTAGTCGGCGTACGCCTGGTACGCCTCCAGCACCGTGAACTCCGGATTGTGGCTGTGGTCCACGCCCTCGTTGCGGAACGCCCGGCCCAGCTCGTACACCCGCTCCACCCCGCCCACGGCCAGCCGCTTCAGGTACAGCTCCGGGGCGATGCGCAGGCTCAGCCGCAGGTCGTACGCGTTGCTGTGGGTGAGGAACGGGCGGGCGTTGGCGCCGCCGTGCACCCGCTGCAGGATCGGCGTCTCCACCTCGAGGAAGTCCCGGTCGGCCAGCGACCGCCGCAGGCTGTGCAGGGCGGCGCCGCGGGCCCGCAGCAGGTCCCGCGCCGCCGGGTTGATGGCGAGGTCGAGGTAGCGCTGCCGGACCCGCGCCTCCGGGTCGGCCAGCCCGTGGTGCTTGTCCGGCAGCGGACGCAGGCACTTGGCGGTCAACGCCCAGTCGGCCACCCGCACCGACACCTCGCCGTGCTTCGTCGCGTACACCTCGCCGGTGGCGCCCACGTGGTCGCCGATGTCCACGGTGGCCCGCCAGCGGTCCAGGTCCTGCTCCAGCATCAGTTGCAGGTCGCCGCTGCCGTCCCGGACCGTCACGAAGCAGACGTGCCCGTGGTCGCGGACCAGCAGCACCCGGCCGGCCACCGACACGATCTCCCCGGTGCCGGTGTCCGGGGCCAGGCCGGCGTGCCGTCGGCGCACCTCGGCGCAGCTCTGCGTCCGCGGGAAGCCCACCGGGTACGGGTCGACGCCCTCGGCGCGCAGCCGGTCCAGCTTCGCCAGGCGTACCCGGATCTGCTCCGGACGGCGCACTGCGGCCGGCTCCGGCGGCACGGCCCGGACCGTCGCGGCGGCCGGCGGCACGTAGCCCACCCCGCCGCCGGTCGGCGGCACCCCGTGCAGCGGGGTGGGTCGCCCGCCCGGCAGGGCGACGAAGCCCTCGGCGACCGCCGCGGCGAGACCCACCCGGGCCAGCTCCCGGCGCTCGGCGAAGCACAGGTAGCGCGGGGTCCAGTGCGGCTGGTACCTGGCGTTGGAGAGGTAGAGCGACTCCAGCTGCCACCAGCGGGAGAAGAAGAGCAGCGTGTGCCGCCAGAGCCGGATGACCGGGCCGGCGCCGATCCTGGCCCCCTGCTCGAAGACCGACCGGAAGACCGCGAAGTTCAGCGACACCCGATCGACGCCGAGCCGGGGCGCCGCGCCCATCAGCGTCGCCACCATGAACTCCGTGACCCCGTTCTCGGCGGACCGGTCCCGGCGCATCAGGTCCAGCGACAGCCCGTCGGCGCCCCACGGGCTCAGCGACAGCAGCGCCCGCACCCGGCCGGCCGCGTCCCGCGCCTCGACCAGCACGCAGTCGCCGTCGGCCGGGTCGCCGAGCCGGCCCAGCGCCATCGAGAAGCCCCGCTCGTGTGCGGTGTCCCGCCAGGCGGTGGCCAGCCTGGCCAGCCCGGCGAGCTCCGCCGGCGGGATCTCCGCGTGCCGGCGCACCCGGGCCGTGTAGCCGGCCCGCTCCACCCGGTGCACGGCCTGGCGGACCGGGCGCATGTCCCGCCCGTCCAGGTCGAAGTCGCGGGCCAGCAGGATCGCCTCGTCCCCCAGGTGCAGCACCTTCAGCCCGTGCCGGTGGTACGCCTTGGCGCCCGCCTCGCTGGTGCCCATCACCGCCGGGGTCCAGGCGTACGCGCGGGCCTGGTCGAGCCACGCCTCGATGGCCGGCCCCCACGCCTCGGGGTCTCCCACCGGGTCGCCGCTGGCCAGGCTGACCCCGTTGACCACCCGGTAGGTGATCGCCGCCTTGCCGCTGGCGGAGAAGATCGCCGCCTTGTCCCGGCGGGTGGCGAAGTAGCCGAGCGAGTCCCGCTCGCCGTGCCGGGCCAGCAGCTCCCGGATCCGCTCCTCCTCATCGGCGTGCAGCACGGCGGCGGCCCGCTGCGACCGGAGCAGGGTGAACAGGCCGGCCACGAAGGCGACCGCGCCGAAGCCGCCGAGCAGCAGGTTGACCCAGCCGGGCGCCTGCCCCTGCCGGGTGACGTCCAGGGTGATCGCGCCACCGAACACCTTCTCGATGGCGTAGCCGAGCCGGTCCACCCAGGTCCGCAGGCTGCCCGGCTCGACCAGGAGCAGCAGGTAGCCGAGCCCGACGGCGACCGCCGCCAGCCCGAGGAAGACCCCCAGGGCACGGCGGGTGCTGCCGCTGCGCACCCGGGCGTAGAACTCGCGCCGGGCGGCCAGCAGCAGGGCCGACGCCCCGGCGGCGAAGGCGATGCCGACCCACACCCCGACCGTCTCCAGCGAGCTGAACAGCCGCTCCCCGGCGTCGTCGGTGAGGTCGTTGCTGCCCACCGCCAGCAGCAGCACGCCGGCCAGCACGCCGACGGCCAGGCTGAGGATGAAGTAGCCGACCAGCACCCAGTACGCCAGCCGCTTGCGGCGCAGCACCGCCGAGGCGAGGGTGCCGAGGAAGACCGCGTACGCCAGGTTCGCCGGCGCGGGCAGCAGCAGGGCGTCGATCGCGGTACGGACCGGCTGGATGTCGGAGCGGGCGGCGCTGCTCAGCGCGGCCAGCGCGCAGACCACCGCGATCACCCAGAGCAGCGTGGCGAAGGCCCGGGGCACCTGGCCTCGCCAGCCCCGGTCGGCGCGCCGCGGGTCGGTCACCGTCCGCGACGCGGTGCTCCGGGTCAACGTGGCCTCCCTCGCGCCGGTGACGCCCGGCGTCGACCGGCCTCATCGTAGCCACGCCCGCCGACGGACCCGTCGCGGAAGCACCGGGTCCGGACCGACACGCCGGGCCGCGTTTCCCCGCGCCGACACGGTGGGTAGTGGGCCGTCGACGACGCGGCGCGACGCCGCGGCCGGCGCGAAAGGTGCGGTGAGGGCGATGAGCGGGTCAGTGGCCGAGCGGGAACGGAAGACCGCCGCGGGCGGCACCGACCTGTTCACCGTCGGCGTCGAGGAGGAGTTCCTGCTCGTCGACCCGCACACCGGCGCGGCGGTGCCAGCCGTCGACCTGGTCATGGAACAGGTGCCGGCCGAGCTGCGCGGCCAGGTCGAGCGGGAGTTCCAGACCAGCCAGATCGAGATCGGCACCCCGCCCGGGCTGGAACTCTCGTCCATCCGGCACTCGCTCGGGGTGCTGCGCGCCGCGCTGGCCGACGCCGCCGAGCGGGCCGGCGTACGGGTGCTCGCCATCGGCACCGGCCCGGTGGACGGCCCGGTGCCGCCGGTCGTCGACAAGCCCCGGTTCGACCGCATGATCGAGCGGTTCCGGCTGCTGGTGCCCGGCCCGGGCAATAACGGGATGCACGTGCACGTCGGCATCCCCGACCCGGACACCGGCGTGCAGGTGCTCAACCACGTCCGCCCCTGGCTGCCGATCCTGCACGCGGTGACCGCCAACTCGCCGTTCGTCAAGGGAGAGGACACCGGCTACGCGAGCTGGCGGTCGGTGGAGTGGGAACGCTGGCCGTCGGTGGCGCCCACCCCCTTCCTGACGTCCCATGAGCACTACCAGCGGCTGATCCGGCAGCTCATCGGCAGCGGGGTGATGCTCGACGAGGGGATGCTCTACTGGTACGCCCGGCTGTCCGCGAAGTACCCGACGGTGGAGATCCGGATCGGCGATGTCTGCCCGTCTGTGGACGACGCCGTGCTGGTCGCCGCCCTGGTGCGGGCCCTGGTGGCGACCGCGATGACCGACATCGCCGAGGGGCGGCCGGCGATCCGGACCGACCATCACCTGCTCGTCGCCGCGCACTGGCGGGCCGCGCACGACGGGCTGGAGGGCGACGGCGTCGACCTGACCGACGGCGAGCTGCGCCCGGCGTGGGCACTGCTGGAGAAGCTGGTCGACCGGGTCCGGCCGGAGCTGGCGAAGCACGGCGACCTCGACCAGGTGACCGACCTGCTGGGCGGGCTGCGCCGGCACGGCAGCGGAGCCGCCCGGCAACGCGCCGTCTTCGCCCGTACCGGTCGGATGGTCGACGTGGTCGAGGACGTGGCCCGGCAGACCCGGGGCTGACCGGCGCGGCCCCGGCCGGGGCGCGCGGGGCGGGCCCGCGGGCGCTCCCCGCGTGACAGGATTGATCCCGTGGCGGAACGGCTGATCGTCGTCGGCGGGGACGCGGCCGGGATGGCCGCCGCGTCCCAGGCCCGGCGTCGCCGCGACCGCGACGACCTGGAGATCGTCGCCTTCGAGCGGGGAAACTTCACCTCGTACTCCGCGTGCGGCATCCCCTACTGGGTCAGCGGGGTGGTGCCCGACCGGGAGCAGCTCATCGCCCGCGACCCGGCCACCTTCCGGGAGTCGTTCGACATCGACATCCGGATCCGGCACGAGGTGACCGGCATCGACGTGGAACGCCGCGAGGTGGTCGCCCGGGACCTGGCGGACGGCCGGGAGGTCCGGGAGGGCTTCGATACCCTGGTGTACGCCACCGGCGCGGTCCCGGTGCAGCCCCCGTGGGCCCGGACCGACGCCGCCGGGGTGTTCGGTGTGCAGACCCTCGACGACGGGGCGGCGCTGCTCGACTGGCTGGAACGGGAGCCCCGGCCCCGGCGGGCGGTGGTGATCGGCGGCGGCTACATCGGCGTCGAGATGGCCGAGGCGCTGATCCAGCGGGGGCTCACCGTCGACCTGGTCGAGCAGTCCGACCAGCCGATGTCCACCGTGGACGGGGACATGGGAGAACTGGTCGCCGACGCCCTGAAGGGGATCGGCATCCAGATCCGTACCGGCCTGTCGGTGACCGGGCTGGAGGAGCGGGACGGGCGGATCGCCACCGTGGTCACCGCCGAGGGACCGATGCCGGCCGACGTCGTGATCCTGGGTCTCGGCGTACGCCCCAACACCGCCCTGGCGGAGGCCGCCGGCCTGCCGCTCGGGCCGACCGGCGGGCTCCGCACGGACCGGCGGATGCGGGTGCCCGGGGTGCCGGGCGTCTGGGCCGCCGGGGACTGCGTGGAGACCCTGCACCGGATCAGCGGGATGCCGGTGCACGTCCCGCTCGGCACCCACGCCAACAAGCAGGGCCGGGTGGCCGGCATCAACATCGGCGGCGGGTACGCCACCTTCCCCGGCGTGATCGGCACGGCGGTGACCAAGGTCTGCGACCTGGAGGTGGGGCGTACCGGGCTGCGGGAGCGGGACGCCCGCGCGGCCGGCTTCGACTTCGTGTCGGTGGTGGCGGAGTCGACCAACCGGGCCGGCTACTACCCGGGCGCCCGGCGGATGACCGTCAAGCTGATCGCCGAGCGGCCCAGCGGCCGGCTCCTCGGGGCGCAGATCGTCGGCTGGTCCGAGGCGGCGAAACGGATCGACACGCTGGCCGTGGCGCTGTGGAACAGCATGACCGTGGACGACATGACGGCGCTGGACCTGGGCTACGCCCCGCCGTACGCGCCGGTCTGGGATCCGGTGCTGATCGCGGCCCGCAAGGCCGTCGACGCCCTCGCCGGCGCCGGCCGCTGACCCGCCCACACTCGACACCCGATCCTTGTCGGGGGCCGCGGTCAGCGTGTCCGCGCTGTCGCAGTGCCGGTTCCGGCGCCGTGCGCATCCAGGGGCTCTCCACCGGCTACCGGCGCGACTGGTCGGTGCAGTTCCCGAAGGGCATCCGCGAGCCGGGCGCGCGCTACCTGGTCACCGAGGTCCGGGAGTCCGGCCGCGGCGGCTTCTACCGGACGCACGGGGACATCCGCCGGCTCCGCTGACCGGCCGGTCCCCGACCGCCGGCCCTGCGCCGGGTCCCCTCGCCGCACGGTCACCAGGTCGAGGTGGTCCGCTGGCTGCTCGGCGACGAGTGAGCGGGGCCGAGCCGGGTCGCCGGCCCCCGCGGCGAAGAGTGCGGCGGTGCGAGCTCAGCGGGCCTGGCAGGTGGCGCACCAGTAGAGGTTGCGGCCGGCCAGCGCGCCCCGGCTGACCTCGGTGCCGCAGACGTGGCAGGGCGCGCCGGGGCGGCGGTAGACGTACACCTCGCCGCCGTGCCGATCGACGCGGGCGGCGCGGCCCATCACCTCGGGCAGGTGGGCGTCGCGCACGGTGTCGATCCGGCCCGCCTCCACGGCCAGGGTCATCAGCGCGACCAGGTCGGCCCAGAGTTCCCGCCAGCCGGCCGGGGTCAGCTCCCGGCCGGGCAGGGTGGGCGGCAGCCCGGCCCGGAACAGCGCCTCGGTCACGAAGATCAACCCGGTGCCGGCCACCACCGACTGGTCGAGCAGCAGCGCCGCGAGCGGCGTCGGGCTGCGGGAGATCCGGGCGTACGCCCGGTCCGGGGCGGCGCCGGCGCGCAGCGGGTCCGGGCCGAGCCGGTCGCGCAGTGCCGCCACCTCGGGCGGGGTGAGCAGCTCGCAGGCGGTCGGCCCGCGCAGGTCGAGCCAGTGCCGGTCGCTGGTCAACCGCAGCCGCACCTGGCCGACGGGCGGCGGTGGCTCGCCGGGGCCGTCGGCGAACCTGCCGTACAGCCCGAGGTGGACGTGCAGGGTCAGCTCGCCGGCGTAGTGGTGCAGCAGGTGCTTGCCGTACGCCTCGATGCCGTCCAGGACGGTGCCGCTGAGCCGGGCCGCGCCCTCGGCGAAGCGGCCCTGCGGGCTGGCGGCCTGCACCTTGTCGCCGACGAAGAGTTCGGCGTGCCGGGCCGCCAGGCGGTGGATGGTGTGTCCCTCTGGCACGTCGGCAACGGTAGCCGGACCGATGTCGCCGTAGGCCACCCGGCAGCAACCCGCGAAGCTCCTCTGGAGCTGATGTCGTGAACGAATCAGCGGACCGGCCCAGCGATGCGCCCGGTGATTCGTTCACGTCATCAGGTTCGTAGCGCCACCGCACCACACTTCCACCGGCGAGGCCGGGCTCCTCGTGGCCGCGCCGGAGAGCCGATCCGACCGCGGCGGGTCCGGGACGGGTGTGATGGATGACACTGCTGGGTAAATCCTGTTTCGTCACGCGTGGCTGCCACTGCGCTTCCGCGGCCTCCACGCCCTTGACCAGGAGGTGTGAAGTGAACATTCTGTCGCGCCGGAAGGAACCGGCGCAGAACGAGGACGTGAACGGCGACGGGCGCGTCGACGGACGGGACGGCGACGGGGCCACGTACCGGAGCACCGCCACCGGCGACGGCCGCGACTCCGACGCGGAGCGCCGGGCGGCGACCGCGCGGGCCGCCACCGTACGGCCGGTGGCCACGGAGACCCCGCAGGCCGGCGCCGTGACGCCGGACCCGGTCCAGGAGCGGACCTTCGACCTGGAGCGCGGCCGGTCGGTGCCGCGGCCAGTGCCGGTGGACGGGGAGCACGCCGACCTCGACGGCCGCGCCGAGCGGGTCGCCGTCGGCCCGAAGCCCCGGGCCAGCCTGCTGGCCACCCTCGGCCTGATCGTCTCGGTGGTCGGCGCGCTCTTCGTGCTCACCGGCGCCCTCGCCGGGTACGGCACCGGGCTGGGCGCGGTCGGCGCGGTCCTCGCCGTGCTGGGTCTGATCGCCACTCGCCGCCGGCACATCGCCGGCAAGACCGACGCGCTGATCGGCATCCTGGTCGGTCTCGCCGCCGTGGTGCTCGGCGTGGTGTCGCTGACCGGCCAGTTCGACTGGCCGACCACTGACGGCGACTGGGTCGGCCGGTTCCGGGAGTGGCTCGACTCACAGTTTGCCGGTCTCTTCTGACGGGCACCTCCCGGCCCGCCGGCGGTGCGCCGGCACGCCCGACCAGCTCTGGTGGTTCACCAGCCGGGCACAACCTCCTTCGGGGGCGGCGATTCGCCGCCCCCGAAGCGTGTTCAGACGCGGCTACCGGCCCGACGCAACGATTCGTCGACTCCTCAGCCCCAGACGCAACGATCCGGCGGCCAACGCAACTTCCGGCGGTGGTTGTCGTCGGCCCGGGCCGCATACCGTTGACCAACGGCGCCAGCCCGTGGGCCACGGTGGCCGGGCGCGCCCGACCGCTGGGAGCAGGACAATGACGATGGACGCCACCAGGCAGCGTTTTCTGATGTGCCGGCCGACGTACTTCGCCGTCGACTACGCGATCAACCCGTGGATGGACCCGACCGCCCCCGTCGACGCCGGGCTGGCGATCCGGCAGTGGGAGCAGCTCCGGCAGACGTACCTGGACCTGGGCCACGAGGTCGAGCTGGTCGACCCGGTCGCCGGCCTGCCGGACATGGTCTTCGCCGCCAACGGCGGCACGGTGATCGACGGCAAGGCGATGGCGGTACAGTTCCGCGACCCGCAGCGCGCCGACGAGGCCCCCGCCTACCGCGCCTGGTTCGAGGCCGCCGGCTTCGAGATGTACGACCCGAAGCACGTCAACGAGGGCGAGGGCGACGTCCTGCTGGTCGGCGACCACCTGCTGGCCGGCACCGGCTTCCGCACCGCGCACGCCTCGCACGCGCAGCTGCAGGAGGTCTTCGGCTACCCGGTGATCACCATGCAGCTGGTGGACCCGCGCTTCTACCACCTGGACACCGCGCTGACCGTGCTGGACGAGCGGACCGTGGCGTACCTGCCGGAGGCGTTCTCGCCCGGCAGCCAGGCGGTGCTGCGCCGGCTCTTCCCGGACGCGATCCACGCCACCATGGCCGACGCCGAGGTGCTGGGACTGAACGCGGTCAGCGACGGCCGGCACGTGGTGCTGCCCGCGCAGGCCACCGACCTGGCCGCCAAGCTGCGCGACCGGGGTTACGAGACCATCGGGATCGACCTGTCCGAGCTGCGCAAGGCCGGCGGCGGACCCAAGTGCTGCACGTTGCGACTCCGTCAGGGAAAGGCAATCAAGTGATCGTCGACGACATGCTGCGGACGCCGGGTGCGGTCCGGGACGCGGAGCGCTGGACGGCGCACAACTACCACCCGCTGCCGGTGGTGGTCTCCTCCGCCGAGGGCGCCTGGCTGACCGACGTGGACGGCCGCCGCTACCTGGACTGCCTGGCCGGCTACTCCGCGTTGAACTTCGGCCACCGGCACCCGAAGCTGATCGAGGCCGCGCACGCGCAGCTCGACCGGCTCACCCTGACCAGCCGGGCGTTCATCCACGACCAGTTCGCCGACTTCTGCAAGGAGCTGGCCGAGCTGTGCGGCAAGGACCTGGTCCTGCCGATGAACACCGGCGCCGAGGCGGTGGAGACCGGCATCAAGGTGGCCCGCAAGTGGGGCTACCAGGTCAAGGGCGTCACCCCGGGCCAGGCGAACATCGTGGTGGCCGAGGGCAACTTCCACGGCCGGACCACCACCATCGTGAGCTTCTCCACCGACGAGGACGCGCGCGCCGACTTCGGGCCGTACACCCCGGGCTTCACCGTGGTCCCCTACGGCGACCTGGACGCGCTGGCCGCCGCGATCGACGAGAACACCGTCGCGGTGCTGCTCGAGCCGATCCAGGGCGAGCAGGGCGTCGTGGTGCCGCCGGCGGGCTACCTGCCGGGCGTGCGCCGGGTCTGCACCGAGAACAACGTGCTCTTCATCGCCGACGAGATCCAGTCCGGCCTGGGCCGGACCGGCGCCACCTTCGCCTGCGAGCACGAGGGCGTCGTGCCGGACATGTACCTGCTGGGCAAGGCGCTCGGCGGCGGCATCGTGCCGGTCTCGGCGGTCGCCGCGAACGCCGACGTGCTCGGCGTGCTGAAGCCGGGCCAGCACGGCTCGACCTTCGGCGGCAACCCGCTGGCCTGCGCGGTCGCCACCGAGGTGGTCCGGCTGCTGGCCACCGGCGAGTTCCAGCGGCGCTCGGCCGAGCTGGGCGAGCGGCTGCACGCCGGTCTCCAGGCGCTGGTCGGCAAGGGCCTGCTCGCCGTCCGGGGCCGCGGCCTCTGGGCCGGCCTGGACATCGACCCGGCGCTGATGACCGGCCGGCAGGCCTGCGAGCGGCTGATGGAGCGGGGCGTCCTGGCCAAGGACACCCACGGCTCGACCATCCGCCTCGCCCCGCCGCTGGTCATCACCGAGGAGGAGATCGACCACGCCGTGGCCCAGCTCGCCGCCATCCTGGAGGGCTGAGACCCGTACGCGAAAGGGCGCCGGGACCAAACGGTCCCGGCGCCCTTCTCCGTCGTCAGGGGCGGGGCAGGCGCATGGCCATGGTGGGGGCCTCGGCCATCACCGAGGTGGGGGTGAAGGGCGCGCCGCTGGGCAGCTCGTCGGCGCGGCCGATCTGCACGCCGGGATAGAGCTCGACGATGTCCCCCTCGCCCAGCACCCGGGACTGCTGCGGGGCGAGCGGGAGCCGGTCCGGCTCGGCCATCGAGCCGGCCGGGCGGATGCCCGAGCCGTTGGTGCTGGTGTCGGTCACGATCACCTCGCCGACGCGCAGCTCGAAGCGGACGTGGTTGCGGCTGACCCAGCGCCGCGACTCGTCGTTGAGCCACTGGCCGAGCGTGATCCCGGTCGACTGCTCCGGGGCCCGCCCGACCAGCACCGGTTGGGTCTCGGTGAGCACGAACCGGCGGCGGACCAGCCCGCCGATCCGGACCGCCAGCACCTCCGTACGCGGCCGCGGCCCGGCGTCACCGAGCCGGGCGCCGTGCCGGGGGCAGGTCGGCACGCCGTTCCGGAGCGCGGGTGGCGGCTGCCCGGCCGGGGCGCGGTCCACCCGGGCCAGGTCGGCGAACGCGCCGCCGCCCCCGCCACCGCCGAAGAGCGCGCAGCCCGGCTCGGGGCAGCGCCACTGCCGGGCGAGCAGCTTCGCGCCCGCCGACGACCGGGTACCGGTGGCCGGGCTCTGGCCGCCCCCGACGTGCGCGATGAAGACGGGCCCGCCCGCGCCGGGCACCGGGGCGAGCACCCGCCCGGCCTGCCCGAGCCACGGCCACCGGCCGCCCAGCCCGTCGAAGCGGACCCGGCTGAGCACCGGCAGCCCGAGCAGGTCGGCGACCTCCAGCATCCGGTCGCCCGGATTGTCCAGCACCTCCACCAGGCCGTCGTCGGCCCAGCGGCGGACCACCATCCGCTCGTTGGAGGTCAGGTCGGCGTCGGAGAGCAGGGCCCGGTGCACGATCGCGTAGACCGGGACGCTGTCCTCCTCCAGCTGCCGGGCCAGGGCGTCGATCACCATGCCGAGCCGGAGCAGGCTGGCCGGGCGGCCGCCGTCGAGGTCCTGCCAGCGGATCACCTCGGCCAGGTCCACCACGGCGCGGGCCAGCGACGGGTCGGTGCAGACCCGACCCTCGATGGCGTCCAGCACCTTGCTGATCTCGAATCTCATCGGGCGCTCCGGACGATGTCGTCGATCCGCCGGGCCAACGCGAAATCACGGTGGGTCACCCCACCGGCCGAGTGCGTGACGCAACGGAAGGTCAGGGTCCGCCATCGGATGTCGATGTCGGGATGGTGGTCGAGTTCCTCGGCCGCCGCGGCGACCCGGTCGACCACCGCGATGGCCGCCGGGAAACTGCCCAGCTCGACGGTACGGCTGATCCCGGCCGGGTCACCCGACCAGTCCGCCAGCCCGCCCAGCTCGTCTCGTACCGCCTCGGCGGTGAGCAGGTCTGCCATGCGTCGACCCTACCGGGAGGCCCGTCCGCCACCCCGCCCCGCCACCGCCCGGCACGTGGTTGAGCAGGGCGGGGGCCGGCGGACGGGTCACCGCTCGCGCAGCGCGCGGCCGACCTCGTGCAGGTGGGCCATCGCCTGCCGGTACGACTCGACCAGCCCGGTCTCCGCGTACGCGATGCCCTGCTCGGCGCAGTACGCCCGGACGATCGGCCGCGCCCGCCGCAGGTTGGCCCGGGGCATGTTCGGGAAGAGGTGGTGCTCGATCTGGTAGTTCAGCGCGCCGAGCGCCACGTCCACGAACCGGCCGCCCCGCACGTTGCGCGAGGTCAGCACCTGCTTGCGCAGGAAGTCGAGGTCGTCGTCGGCGGACGGCATCGGCATGCCCTTGTGGTTGGGGGCGAACGCGCAGCCCATGTAGAGCCCCCAGAGACCCTGGTGCACGGCGACGAAGAGCAGCGCCTTCCCCGGCGACATGACGGCGAAGAGCAGCCCGAGGTAGCCGACCGCGTGCGCGCCGAGCAGAAGCGCCTCGACCGCCCGGTGCCGGATCGGGGTGGTCCACCGCCCGCCCGGCTCCCGGCCGGCCAGCGCCCGGACGCTCGCCACGTGCAGCCACAGCCCCTCGAGCAGCAGCATCGGGAAGAAGAACCACGCCTGCCGGGCGGCCAGCCAGCGGCCGAAACCGCGGGTCGCCGCCGCCTGCTCGTACGTCCAGACCAGGGCGCCCGCCCCGACGTCCGGGTCCTCGTCCTCGTGGTTGGGGTTGGCGTGGTGCCGGTTGTGCTTGTCGACCCACCAGCCGTAGCTGGTCCCGACGGCGAGGTTCCCGGCGATCAGCCCGGCCGCCTCGCTGTGGCCGCGCCGGCGGAACATCTGCCGGTGCCCCGCGTCGTGGCCGAGGAACGCCACCTGGGTGGTGGCCACCGCCATCCCGACCGCGACGAGCAGCTGAGCCCAGGAGTCGCCGACCGCGACCAGCACCACCCAGCCGGCCAGAAAACCACCGAGAGTGAGCGCGATTCGCACCGCGTACCCGCCCGGGCGACGGGCGAGGAGGCCGGCCTCGGCGACCCGCCGGGACAACCCTGCGTAGTCACTGCCCCGCCGTGCCGGTGGTTCTGTCAGCGTCGGAGTGGTCATCTGCGCTCCCCGTTCCTCGGTCGTGTGCCACGCCCGGTGGCGCGGCCGCCGTACCGAGTCTGGTCGGCGCGGTTGCGCTGAGTAATCCTGCTCGCCCCCGAGGTGGGGGTAAGGCAGACCCTACCCTCAGCTCATCCTGGCGACCACTGTTCGTAACCGTGCCAGGTCCCGCCGGCGCCGCTCGTAGGTCGCGGCGAGCGCGATCAGCGCCAGCCCGCCGAGGCCCAGATAGATCCACCGGGGCAGCAGGTCCCAGCCGCGGGCCAGCTCGTGCAGCGCGAGCGGGACCAGGGTGGCCGCCCCCAGCAGGACCGGCGCCTGCCAGCGCCGGGCCGCCCCGGCGAGCACCGCGCCGAGCGCGACGACGCCGAGCGCCAGCCGCCGCCACGGCTGCGGATCCACCGCCACCAGCACCGAGACCAGGCTGGGCAGCAGCGCCGCGGCCAGCCCCGGGCCGAGCGCCAGCCAGCTGTTCAGTCCGGCCCGGGTACGCAGCGCCACCAGGCCGGCGGCGAGGGCCAGCCCGGCCGCCGGCACCGTGTACGCCTCCAGCAGCACCACCCCACCGGCGGCCAGCAGCAGCCACCCGCCGAGCAGTTCGCTGCCGCCGGCGATGCCGGCGAGGACCCAGCGCCGGGAGGTGGCTTCGCCCCGCCGCAGCACCCGGAGCGCCACGGCCGCGCCCCAGAGCGCGCAGATCGCCGCCGCGTGCCGCAGCGCGCCGCCGGTCAGCAGCAGCGCCAGCACCGCGACCGCCTGCGCGGCCGCCTCCAGCGCCACCCCGAGCGCCGGCCCCCGCCCGGTCGCCTTCTGCCCGGCCCGGCCGGCACCGGTCGCGGCCTCCGGACCGGTTGCGCCCTGGCCTGCGGAGCCGGTGGCGGCCTGGCTCGCGGGGCCGGCCGCAGCCTGGCTCGCGGGGCCGGCGGCGGCCTCGCGGGCGGCGAGGGTCGGCGCGGCGAACAGGACCAGCACCGCCACCACCAGCACTCCGAAGGCGGCGGTACGCAGCGGCAGCCCGCCGGCCAGCGCCCCGGTCACCGCGAAGCCGGCCGCCGCCAGCACGCCCGACAGCCAGCCGGCCAGCCGGGTGTCGGCGTGCCGCCCGACCGCGCCGACGACGGCCGCCGCCACGACCAGCGCACCCAGTCCGGCGAGCGTCCCGGCCCGGGTGGCGAGCAGCCCGCCCAGCCCCGGGGCGGCCACCGCCAGCCCGACCGGCAGCGTGACCGCGGGCAGGGGCGGGCGCGGCACGGCGAGCGCCGCGACCAGCAGCGCGGCCAGCCCGACGCCGAACGCCACCGCCGGCGCCGTCGGCCAGGGCGCGCCGGCCGCCACCAGCAGCACCGGCAGCCCGACCGCGCCGAACGGCAGCCCGGCCAGCGCCGGCATCCACCGCCCGCCGCGCACGATCCGGGCGTACGCCGCCGCGGCGGCCCCGAGCAGCAGCAGGGTCAGGCCGGTGCCCGCGGCGCCCGGCACCCGGTCGACGGCGGGCACCCCGGACCAGGGCGGGACCGGCAGGTCGACGAGCACCCGCAGGGTGACCGGCGCGACGGCGAGCAGCGCCAGCCCGGACAGTCCCGCCCCGACCAGGCGCGGGGCGACGCCCGGCCGGGCACCCCCGCCGACGGCCAGCGCCGCCAGCACGCCCAGCGTGGCGTAGAGCGACACCCGCTCGTCCCCCGGTACGACCAGCGGCGCGGCCCCGACCAGCGCGAGCGCGGCGGCGAACCCGGTCGAGGCGTACCCGAGCAGGTCCGGCCACTGTCGACGGACGGCGAGGACCGCGACCACCAGCACCCCGACGGCGGCGAACGCCCCGCGCAGCTGCCACCAGGACGGCGCCCCGGCGGCGATCAGCCCGACCGCCACCGCCGCCGGCACGGCGAGCACCGCCGCGCCCAGCGCCACCCCGCCGACGGCCGGCTGGACGCCGGCGCCCCGCCGGCCCCGGGCCGCGACCAGGGCGCCGGCCACGACCACGACGGCCAGCGCCGCTCCCGCCCCGCCGGGGTCGGCCAGCCCGACCAGCAGCCCGTGACCGAGCAGGACGGCCCCGCCTAGGGTCGGGACGAGCACGGTCGCGGACCGCCGGCGCGGCCGGAGGACGGCGAAGGCCAGCAGCGCGGTGGCGGCCAGCAGGTCGGCCGCCACCACCACCGGCCACGGCGTGGGCGCGGCCGCCGGGGCGGCCAGCACGGCCAGCGCCCCGCCCACCACCGCGACGACCGGCCGGGCGGCCCGGGGCAGCAGCAGGGCCACCGCCGCCGCGGTCAGCACCACGGCCACCGGCAGCTGCCACCCCCAGTGCGGCGCCGGCCCGGCGGCGGCGCCCCGCCACGGCGGCAGCGACCGGAGGACCGCACCGCCCGCGAGCACCACCGTGACCAGCGTGGCCACCTGCGCGAGCCCACCGGCCACCACCAGCGCCCCGACCCGTGGCCCGGTGCGCAGCCGCGCGGGCAGCGCGGCGACCGCCCCGGCCAGGACGGCCGCCACCGACCCGGCCGCGACCAGCAGCAGCCCCGGGCGCAGCTCGGCCACCGGCCGGAGCAGCGCGGTGGCGAGCACCGGCACCAGCAGCCCGGCCGCGACCACCCGGTACGCCCGGCCGCCGGCCGCCAGCGCCCCGCCGAGCAGGGCGAGCGCCACCAGCAGCAGCGGACCGCCGGCCAGCAGCGGGGTGCCGGCGGCCCGACCCCAGGCCAGCGGCACCAGCGCGCAGCCGGCCGCGACGGCGAGCGCCACCCCGTGGCCGAGCCAGCCGAGCACCCGCCCGGCGACCACCGCCGGGGTGCCGACGAGGACGCCCGCCCGCACCGGTGAGGTAGCGGGCGAGACCCGGGGACGCAGGGCGACCACCACCACGAGGTCGCCCAGCGCCACCCCGGTGCAGACCAGCGCCCACCCGGCGGCGGACGGCCGGGCCGCCGCCGCGGCCAGGGGCAGCACCGGCTGCGCGGCCAGCAGCGCCGCGAACCACGGCACGGTCAGCCGGCTCAGCCGCGCGTACCCGGCCGACACCGCCGCGCCGATCCCCCCGACCAGCGCGGCGTACCGGGTTCCCGGCCAGCCGGCCACGCCGAACAGGTCCACCGTCCAGGCGGCGTACCCGTCCAGGAGCACCAGCAGCAGCCCCACCGCGGCGAACGTCTCGGCCGTGCCACGCAGCCCACGCCGGGTCGCGACCAGCGGCACGGCCAGCGCGAGCACGGTGACCGCGGCCAGGATCAGCGCCCGCCCGGCCACCCCGACGGCCGCCCAGGCGACGGCGGTGAAGACGATCGCCGCGGTGCCGAGGAGGAGTCCACCGAGGACGAAGAGCAGGCCCTGCACCGTCCGGGTCGAGGTCTCCGGCCGGCCCGGCCCGACCACGACCGGCGCCGGCGGGACCGGGACGGGTCGCACCGGCTGCGGCGGCGGGATCTCCAGGCGGATCCGGGCGGCCAGCTCCGACCGGCGCTGCCGGGCCGAGCCCAGCCGGGCCAGCAGGTCCTGGTACGTCACCCGGGCCCGCTCCACCTCCGGGGCCAGCGTGGCGATCTCCCGGTCCAGCCGGACCACCTCGGCGGCGGGCGGGTACGGCGGGCGATTGCAGCCGGGACAGCCGGAGGCGAGGTCGGCGGGCGCGCCGCAGCCGGGGCAGGGGTAGCCGGTGTTCTCCACCCGGACAGCATGGTGCCCGGGCGGCCGGCCGCCCAGAGTAGGAGTACCTAGGGGCGGGTGTGCTCGTGCACCCAGGCCGCGTAGTCGGGGTTGCCGCTCTCCACCCGGGTCACCAGGATCTCCGGCACCTCGTACGGATGGTTGGCGCGGAGCTGGTCGACCAGGGCGGTCACCCGGTCCGGGGCGGTCTTGAACTGCAGCGTCCACTCGGCGGTGGTCTGGATCGCCGACTGCCACCAGTAGGTGCTGTCCAACTGCCCGCCGACCTGGGCGCACGCCGCCAACCGCCCGGCGACGGCCGCAGCCGCCAGCACGTCCGCGACCGAGCGCGCGTCCACCACCGTCGTCACCACGCAGATCTGCTCCACGAGCGCACCCTACGTGGCGTTCCTCCGAAAAGCCTGGAACGGGGTCCGGTCAGGCGCCGACCCCGTCGCGGTTGGCCGCGATCCAGCCGTCGATCCGGGCCCACCAGTCGAAGAGCCAGTCGATGCGTTCCTGCCGGTCGACCGGGACCTCCTCGGGCGGCACCGACCAGAACCGCATCACGATCCGCTTGTCCATCGGCAGCTCCCGCCACACGTCGGTGACGGTGAGCATGCGGTCCAGCCCGGTGTGCGCGACGAAGACGACCCCGGCGTCCGGGGCGGCGTCCAGGGCGGCCAACAGCCCGCCCGGCTGCGGGGCGAGCACGTTCTGCATCCGCTCGGCGCGCAGCGCCATCCGCTCCAGCCCCAGCGCGCGCAGCCGGGCGATGGCCCGCAGCCGCCGGCTCGGGGTGAAGTTGCCGCCCTCCGGGAAGATCACGAACGCGTCGTCGTCGTCCAGGCCGGTGGCCAGGTGGCCGATCTGTGCGACCGTCGTGTCCCGGCCGTCCGGCCCGGGGGCGATGAACCGGTTCGGCAGCCGGTTGAGCAGCACGTCGATCGCCGGGTCCCACTGGAGACTCTCCTTGAGCACGATCCGCGGCTCCCGATGGAACCAGTTCACCAGCGCGTGGATCAGGATGAAGGAGTCACCGGGGCCGGCGTGCCGGCAGAGCACCAGCTCCGGCCGGCCGGGCAGCGCGGTGTCGGGGTCCGTACCGACCACGTCGATGCTCAGTCGCAGCGTCCAGCGGGCCTGCCAGAACAGCACCCGCAGGAAGTGCCCGGCCAGCAGGTAGTGCGCCCGCTGGAAGGCCGGCGACCGCTTGCGCGTGCCGAAGCCCGACGCCAGCCAGAGCCCGAACAGGGCGACCAGCGCGGCGGCGTCCCAGACCAGGTAGACCGCGCCGATCCAGAGCAGCCGCAGCGGTCGCAGCCGGCCGGGGACCAGCGGCGAGGCGGCCAGCGCGACCAGCGCCCAGGCGGGCAGGGTGGCCACCACCGCAGCGGCGAGCAGCACCACGCCGGGAGCCAGCAGCAACCGGCGTACCCACCGGGGCGGCAGCGGCATCAGTGCTCCAGCTGGGTCGCCAGGTAGTGCCGGGAGGCGGTGTACGCCCGGCTGATCCGCCGGCCCACCGCCGCCATGTCCCGGTACGCCCACGGGCTGTCGTCGCGGGGGCTTCCGCCGCCGGTCGGCAGCACGTGCACCTCCACCCCGTCGGGCAGGGCCGCCATCTCCCGGGCGAACCGGTGCCGCCGGGCGACCTCGAAGGCGACCTGGGCGATCTCCCAGGGCCGCCGGGGCGGGCTCAGCTCCCGCTCGATCCGTCCCACCTGGAGGACGAAGATCCGGGTGGCGCCGGCGGCGACCGCCTCCCCGATCGGGATCGAGTTCACGATCCCGCCGTCGATGTAGTGCTGGCCGTTTATCTGGGTGGGCGGCAGCAGCCCGGGCACCGACGCGGAGGCGAGCACCGCGGGCACCAGCGGTCCACTGTGGAACCAGTGCTCGGCGGCCCGTTCGATGTTCGCCGCGCAGCAGCGGAACGGGACCCTCAGGTCTTCGAAGGTGGTGTCCTCGCCCAACTCGCTCTCCAGCAGCCGGCGCAGCGGCCGGGGCGAGTGCAGGTGGGTGCGCGCGGCGAAGCGGCGCAGCTGCCGGGCGACCGAGTCGCCGTACACCTCGCTGGCCTCGGGGGAGGCCCAGAGCCGGACCAGCCGGTCGGTGACGGCCTCGGACGGGTCGGCCGCGACCAGGGCGCCGTTGACCGCCCCGATCGAGGTGCCCAGCACCATGTCCGGCCGGATCCGGGCCCGGAACAGCGCCCGGAGCATGCCGACCTCGACGGCGCCGAGCACTCCCCCGCCGCCGAGCACGAACGCCACCGGACCGCCACTCATGACGTTCATCCTGGCACGCGGCCCGAAACGGGCCCGGCGGAGCCGGCCGGCGGCCGCGCGCGGTCACCGCGGGCCGCGCCGACGTCGCGGAGCGCGACCAGGGAACGGACAGCCGTCGACAGGCCGGACACGTTCCCGCAAAGCTGACGGCCGCGGTGGACCGGCTCCGCGCCAAGATCGGGGAGCGGCAGCGCGAGGGGCGCATCGCACCCGGGTACGCCCGTCAGCTCGACGCCGCGGCCGCCGGGCTGACCGCGGCGCGGACGGCACCGGTCAGCGGGCCGTGACCCGGGCCGGCTCCCGCGCCCCGGGGCCGACGGCCCGGTCCGCGAGGAAGCTCCGGTACACCGCCTCGTAGCCGCGGGCCATCCGCTCCACCGAGAAGTTCTCCGCGACGTGCGCCACGCAGTCGGCCGGGTCCAACCGGGACGACTCGCGCAGCGCCGCCGGCAGCTCGTCGGGCCGGTCGCAGACCAGGCCGGTCCGGCCCGGGCGGACCAGCTCCGGCACAGCGCCCCGGCGCAGCGCCACCACCGGCGTACCGGTCGCCATCGCCTCCAGCATCACCATGCCGAACGGCTCCTCCCACTGGATCGGCATGATCAGGCAGCGGGCGTCGAGCAGCAGCCGCTGGGTGGCCTCCCGGTCCGCGTTCAGCACCAGCGTCACGTCCTCGTCCAGCAGGGGCTCGACCACCTGCTCGAGGTAGCGGCGCTCGGCCGGCTCGTTGCACTTGCCGGCCAGGGTGAGCGGAAGGTCGGCCGCCCGGCAGGCCCGGATCGCCACCTCCGGGCCCTTGTCCGGGCTGAACCGGGCGAGCCAGAGCACCGGCCCCCGACCGGGTGTCCGCTTGCTCGGAACGTCCCGCGCCGGCATCGCGTTGTGCACCGTGCCCGCCCAGGGCAGCCCCGGGTTGGCCCGCCGCTGGGCGTGCGAGATGGCCACCAGACCGACGTCCTGGTCGATGTCGCTGAGCACCTCGCCGTACTCGCCCACCGGGTTGCCGTGCACGGTCGCCACGGTGGGCACCGCCCGATGGCCGGCGATCAGCGGCCCGATGTTGGTGTGGTCGTGGATCACGTCGAAATCGGCGGCGGAGATCAGCCGGTTGACCCGGGCCAGGTGGGCCAGCTCGGGCAGCGCCTCGCCGAGCCGCTCGTACTGCAGCACGGGCTCGGTGGAGACGAACTCCGCGCCGGTGCCGTGGTCCGCGCCGGCGCCGAACAGGGTCACCTCGTGACCTTCCCCGACGAGGCCGTCCACCAGCCCGGCCACCACGTGTTCCAGCCCGCCGTAACCGGGTGGCGGCACCGACAGCCAGGGCGGCGCCACCATCGCGATCCGCAGTGGCCCTGCCCGCGAGCGGTCCGACGACAGGTTGTTCACGGCCACGAGTCCTCCCCGTTGGTCCCCGACGATGGTGATCGGCGGCGCTTTCCCGGTGCCGGCGGCGGCAAACGGCGGCCCGGCCTCATCCGGCGACGACGAGCCGCTCGTGCACCTCCCGGACGCCCGGCATCGACCAGGCCACCCGTTCCGCCTCGTCCCGCTGCCACCAGGAGCGGACCACCCCGCTCAGCACCACGGTGTCCCCGCTGACCTCGATGTCGACACGTTCCGTGCCGGTCCGCCGGATCAGCGCCCGTTGCAGGTCCCGGCGGATCTGTTCGTCGCTGAGCGGGCTGGGCGGGTGGACCTCCACCAGGTTCGTCACCCCGCGTACGCCGCGCAGCCGGCGCAGCTCCCGTTCCGCGGTACGCCGCTGGAAGCCGTACTCCACCTCGCCGCGGAGCATCACCCAGCCGTTGGCGACCGTGACGTCCAGCCGCTCGGCGGGCACGAAGCTGTCCCACTCCAGCGCCCGGCCGGCCGCGATGGCGATCTCCGCGTCGGTGCGCTCGTCCGTGCCGGGCAGGCGTACCTCGATCTCGCTGGCGACCGCCCGCACCCCGCGTACCCGGTGGGCGCAGCGCTCGGCAGCCCAGCGGCGGGCGTAGCTGTCCACCCAGCCGGTGAGCGTGACCACGCCCGCGGCGACCGTCACGCCGATCTCGGTCGGCCGCGTCTGCGCGTCCCAGTCGAGCTCGTCGAGCACGTCCCGCTGGATCTCCGGATCGGTGCGGGCGGCGGTTGCGGTGGTCATCACGTCCCCTCCCCTACGGTTCCCGTCCGTCGAGGATGCCGCCGGGCGGGGTGAGCCGGGCTCACCCGATGCGGGTGAGCGGGTACGGAAAAGGCGGCGGGCGACGGAGCCAACCCCCTTGGCTCCGTCACCCGCCGTCTGGCGGAGGAAGGTCCGTATCCCCGCGCCTTCTCGGCGCGTCAATCCCTTATGACGTCTCGGCGAGCGTCACGGTTGCCGTCTGTGCCGATCCGTTCCGCTTGAACTGCACCTCGACCCGGTCGCCCACCTTGCCGGACTGGACGGCGCCCACCAGGTCGTTGGAGTCGTTGATCACCTTGTCGCCGAACTTGGTGATCACGTCGCCCCGCTGGAGCCCGGCCTTCTCGGCGGCGCTGCCCGGGGTGACCGCGGCGACCAGCGCCCCGCCGTCCTCGGCGGCGTTGACGCTGACCCCGAGCGAGGGGTGGCTGACCTTCTCGCCGCGCTGGAGCTTCTCGGCGACGTCCTTCGCCTTGTTGCTCGGGATGGCGAAGCCGACGCCGATGTTGCCGTTGCTGCCCTGCCCGGCGGTGGCGATCGCGGTGTTGATGCCGATCACCTCGCCCCGGGTGTTGACCAGCGCGCCGCCGGAGTTGCCCGGGTTGATCGGGGCGTCGGTCTGGAGCAGGCCGGAGATCGAGCTGGCGGCCCGCTGCGGGTCCTGCTGCTGGCCCTCGCTGCCCGCCTGGATGGTCCGGTCCCGGGCGCTGAGGATGCCCGCGGTGACCGAGCCCTGCAGGCCGAGCGGGCTGCCCAGGGCGAGCACCTGGTCGCCGACCTGCATCCCGTCGCTGTCGCCGAACTTCGCCGCCTTCAGCCCGCTGACCCCGCCGGCCTTGACCACCGCCAGGTCGGTCTTCGGGTCGGTGCCGACGATCTTCGCCTGTGCGGTCTTGCCGTCGGCGAAGACCACCTTCACCGTGTCGCCGCTGGCGGAGGCGACCACGTGGTTGTTGGTCAGCACGTAACCGTCGGCGCTGAGGATCACCCCGGAGCCCTCACCGTTGTCCGTGATGATCGAGACCACGCTGTCCTGGACGGCGGCGGCGATCTTCGGCAGGTCCGCGCTGTTGAGCACGGGCGCCGCCGAGTAGGTGCGGGTGACCCCGCCGTCCCCGTCGAGGGCCAGGGCGAGCGCGCCGCCGGCCACACCGGAGCCGAACATCAGCGCCAGCACCAGCGCGCCCGCGCCGACGAACTTGCCCGCCCGGCTCGGCCGGGCGGCCGGCGCCGGGCCCCACGGCGGGACCGGCTGTCCCGGGTGGTGCGGCTGGTAGGGCTGGTGCCCCTGGTACGGCGGGACCGGCCCGCCGGCGTGCGGGTAGCCCGTACCGCCCTGATGCGGCGTCCCGGCGGGCCAGCCGGTCTGCTGCTGCCCGCCGTACCAGGGCGTACCCGGCTGCGGCTGCCCGGAGACCGGGTGCTGCGGCTGCCCGGAGACCGGGTGCTGCGGCTGCCCGGAGACCGGGTACGGCGGGGCGGACGGGGTCGCCGCGGGCGGACCGTACGGGCTCGCGGGGGCCGGGGTCGCCGGCCGGCCGGCGGCGGTGGGGTCGGGCGCTGCGGCGGCGGTGGTTCCGGCGGCCGGGGAGTCGGCCGGAACCGGCGCGTCGGCCGGCGGTGTGGAGTCGGACTGCCCGCGCTCGACGGGGGGCAGCTCGGCGGTGGAATGCGACGGCTCGGCGTCGGCGGGAGCCGGCGACCGCTGTGGGTCGGTCTCGTACTCGGTCATGGAACCACCTTCTCCCCTGGCACTGCGACCAGCCTGGAACGTGCCTGAATGTTTTCTGAAAGTCAGTCGGCCTCGTCCGGGGCGTCCGGCAGCAGCGGCAGCTTGACCCGGAAGGTCGCCCCGCCGCCCGGCGTCTCGGCCACCTCGACGGTGCCGTGGTGGGCGCCGACCAGCGCCGCGACGATGGCCAGCCCGAGTCCGGTGCTGGTGACCCCGGTGGCCCGCCGGGTCCGCGCCGCGTCGGCCCGGTAGAACCGCTCGAAGACCCGCTCGGCCTGTTCCGGGGTCAGCCCCGGGCCGGTGTCCGCAACCTCCACCACGGCCAGGTTGCCCGGCTGGGTACGCAACCGCAGGGTCACCGAGGCGTCCGGCGGCGTGTGGGTCAGCGCGTTGGTCATCAGGTTGCCGATCACCTGGCGCAGCCGGGCGTCGTCACCGTGCACCAGCAGCGTGCCGGCGCCCGGCTCGATGTCCAGCTCGATCCGGCGGTCCGGGGCGACCGCCCGGGCGGCCTGCACCGCGTCGCTCGCCAGCACCGGCAGCTCCACCGGGGCCAGGGTGATCGGCCGCTCCCGGTCCAACCGGGCGAGCAGCAGCAGGTCCTCCACCAGCAGCCCCATCCGGGCCGCCTCGTCCTCGATCCGGCGCAGCAGGCCGGCGGTCTGCTCCGGCGCGCGGGCCGCACCCTGGCGGTACAGCTCGGCGAAGCCCCGGATGGTGGTCAGCGGGGTACGCAGCTCGTGCGAGGCGTCCGCGACGAACTGCCGCATCCGCTCCTCGGAGCGCCGGGCCCGCGCCTCGGAGGCCTGCGCCGCCGCCGCCGCGTCCCGGGCGCTGACCTCGGCGCTGCGGGCCGCCGTCTCGGAGGCGGCGCGGGCGGTGAAGGCCGCCTCGATCTGGGCCAGCATGGCGTTCAGCGCGCGGGAGAGCCGGCCCAGCTCGGAGGTCGGGCAGGGCCGCCCCTCCTCCGGGTCGGGCACCCGCCGGGTGAGATCGCCCCCGGCGATGGCCGCCGCGGTCCGTTCGATCTCGACGAGCGGTTTCAGGCTGGTCCGGACGATCGCCGCGCCCACCGAGGCGAGCAGGATCAGCACCGCCCCGCCGACCAGCAGGTCGATCCAGACGAGCTGCTTGACGGCCAGGTCGACGTCGACCATGTTCTGCCCGACGGCGATGAACTGGTCGTCGTTCAGCCGCTTGACCATGACCCGCCAGCGCAGATGCTTGTCCGCGGCGTCGGTGGTGAACGCCTGCTGGTCGGCGTGCTGCTCGTACCAGGAGAACTGGTTGAGCGAACCGGGCAGGTCCTCCGGCACCAGGGACTTGTCGTAGACGATCTGGCCCCGGCCGGTGCTCCGGCTGGCGGTGACCACCATGTAGTCGCTCGGCAGGCTGCTCGTCGTGGCATCGGTGGGCATCGTCTGCTGGGCCCGGTCCAGGTACGAGTCCAGCTCGCTGTCGACCCGGCCCACCAGGTAGCTCTGCAGGAAGAAGGCGGTCAGCAGGCTGATCACCACCAGGGCCGCCGCCACCAGGGCCAGGACCGAGGCGACCAGCTTTATCCGCAGCGGTACGCTCCGCAGCCGTCCCTTCGCCTGCTCGACGACGCTCACGCCGCCGGCTTGCGCAGCACGTACCCCACCCCGCGCAGGGTGTGGATCAGGCGGGGCTGGGTGTTGTCGACCTTGCGCCGCAGGTACGAGATGTAGGACTCGACGATGTTGTCGTCGCCCCGGAAGTCGTAGTTCCACACGTGGTCGAGGATCTGCGCCTTGGAGAGCACCCGGTTGGCGTTCAGCATCAGGTAGCGCAGCAGCTTGAACTCGGTCGGCGACAGCTGCACCCGCTGGCCGGCCCGGTGCACCTCGTGGGTCTCCTCGTCCAGCTCCAGGTCGGCGAAGGTGAGCCGGGACGGCGCCTGCTCCCCGGTGGCGGTGCGCCGCAGCACGGCCCGGATCCGGGCGGTCAGCTCCTCCAGGCTGAACGGCTTGGTGACGTAGTCGTCCCCGCCCAGGGTCAGCCCGCGGATCTTGTCGTCGGTGGCGTCCCGCGCGGTGAGGAAGACCACCGGGGTACGGGTGCCGCCCTCGCGGAGCATCCGGATGACCTCGAAGCCGTCCAGGTCGGGCAGCATCACGTCGAGCACCACCAGGTCGGGCCGGTGGTCCTTGGCGGCGTGCAGCGCCGCGCTGCCGCTGGTCGCGGTGGCCACGTCGAAGCCCGCGAAGCGCAGGCTCGCGGAGAGCAGTTCGAGGATGTTCGGGTCGTCCTCGACGACGAGCAGTCGGGCCTCGGTCTGGGTAGCCACCATGTGGCCCATCATCCGCGCTCTCGCTGCGGCCCCGCTGGGCGCTTCCTGGAAACAACCTGTGAGCCTGGGTCCCCGGCCCGCCGGGCCGGGGACGGCCGTCAGCGGAGCAGCCGGCGCAGCCCGTCCAGCGCCCCGTCCAGCACCCGGATCGCGGTCCGCAGCTTGCTGTCGCTGAGCCGGCCGGCGCGGACCAGCGCGCCGACCTCGACGGTGAACTCGGCGAGCCGCTGGTCGAACTCGGCGAGCAGCGGCGACTCGCCCGGCGGCGGCGTGCCGTTGGTGGCCGGCCGGGTCGGCGGGGGCTCCCACCGGGCCGCCCGGCTCTGCCGGGTCTGCCGGGTCGCCTCGCGCAGTTCGCGCTTGAGGTCACGCACCGAGCCGCGTACCTCGGTCTGGATCTCGCCGGCCAGGGCGGAGAGGTCCTCGACGGAGGCGGTGATGTCCGATTCCAGGGTGGCCAGCTCACCGGCGCGCTGCCGCAGCTCCGCCCGGCCCGCGTCGGTGATCTCGTAGACCTTGCGGCCGCCGGCGGCGGTGTGGGTGACCAGGCCCTCGACCTCCAGCCGTTGCAGGCGGGGGTAGATGGTGCCGGCGCTCGGCGCGTACAGACCGAGGAAGCGGTCCTCCAGCAACCGGATCAGCTCGTAGCCGTGCCGGGGGCCGTCGTCGAGGAGCTTGAGCAGGTAGAGCCGGAGCCGCCCGTGACTGAACACGGCGGTCACGGTAGTTCCTCCTCGTCGACCTCGTCGGTCTCGTCGACCGGCCGGGCCAGCAGCGCGATGCTGCCCGACGTCGCGGACGCCCAGAGCTTACCCTCGCCCGCGCCGAGGACGCCGTGGCTGTCCTTGGTCGCGCCGAGCCCGGCGTCGCCGCGTACCTGCGGGAAGCCGCTGGTGATCCGGCCGGAGGTGGTGTGCAGGTGGACGGCGAGGTCGCTGTCCTCGCGGACCCGGACGGTGACGCTGCCGGAGATGGTGCTGAGCCGGATCTCGCTGCGCCGCGGGTTGTCCAGGTCGCAGGTGATCGCCCCGGAGACGGTGTGCGCGTGCACCCGACCGGCCGCGCTGTCGGCGAGGATGACCTCGCCGGAGACGGTCTCCATGGTCAGGTCGCCGGCGACTCCGAGCGCCTCCACCGGGCCGGAGATGATCTTCGCGGCGGTCCGCCCGCGCAGCCCCATCAGGGTGATCTGCCCGGAGGTGACGTCCACCTGGGTCTCCCGGCGCAGGCCGGAGGCGACCAGCGAGCCGTCGATCAGGCGCAGGTCGGCCAGCACGTCGGCCGGTACGGCGATGGACACCTCGGCCCGGAACCGGCGGCCGAGCTGACCGAGCCACCAGAGGAACCCCGGCCAGCGCGGGATCCGCTCGTGGCCGACGTGCAGCCGCCCGTCCCGGTGCTCCACGACGACCGGCCGCCGGCTGACCCGGGTGACGTCGACCCGGGCGGGCCCGTCGGTGCCGACCACGTTGAGCCGGCCGGTGATCAGGCGTACCTCGAGCCGGGTGACCGGCTCGTCCAGAGTGATCCGCTGCGGGCTGTCGACCGTCCAGCTGGCCATGGCGTCCTCCCCTCGGTGACGTACCGATTCCCGGTACGTCGAGCGACGAGGAGAGCCTAACGCGATACATCGCGACGTATCAAGACTGTCCCGAGTCGGGGATCCGTCAGGCCGCCAGGTCCAACCCCCGCACCGGCACGGGCGGGGCCGGGCGCCGGGCGGGGACCAGGTGCACCGCCGACTCGGCGGCCCGGGCCAGCAGAAGGCGGTCCGCGTCCACGGCCGGGTGCAGCGCCGCGGTCACCGCCACCGACAGGGTCAGGTCGCGGGCCGCCAGCACCCGGCGTAACGAGTCCCAGAGGGTCTCGTCGCCGAGGAAGGCGGCCGCCGTCGTCGCCGTGCCGGTCGCGCCGTACCGGTAGCCGATCCGCAGCGGCACCACTGGCGCCCCCGCGTCCACCGCCGCCTGGAACATGGCCGGCCGGAAACCCCGGCCCGGCCGGCAGTCGGCCGCCTCGCCGCACCAGGTGGTCCCCTCGGGGAAGACCGCGACCGGGTGACCGGCGCGCAGCGCGGCCGCGACCCGGCCCACCGCGGCCGGCAACTCGCGGGGGCGCGCCCGGTCCACGAAGACCGTGCCGGCCGCGGCGGCGAGCTGGCCCACCAGCGGCCAGGCCCGCACCTCCCGCTTCGCCAGCATCCGGGCCGGCGCGACGGCCAACACGGCGAGGACGTCCAGCCAGGAGACGTGGTTGGCGACCAGCAGGGCCCGTCGGCGGGGCAGCCGACCCCGGACCACCAGCCGGATGCCGAGGGCCCGCAGCGTCCCCCGGGCCCAGCCGCGCACCGCGGCGTCCCGCTCCCGGGCGGGCAGGACCGCGAGCAGGCCGGCCAGGCCGACCCCGAGCACGAGCATGCCGAGTACGCCCACCAGCCGGCCCGCCCGCCGCAGGGCCGGCACGGTCTGCTCCACCGCGAGCGGCAGGCATTCCGGGCCGCAGCCGGAGGCCGGCCGCCAGAGATCGTCGGCCGTCACGGCTGCTCCCCGCCGAGGAAGTGGCGCAGGTGACGGGGGTTCATCCGGTCCAGCGAGAAGAGCACGTAGAAGTCGGCGACCCCGAAGTCCGGGTCGTACGCCGGCTCGCCGCAGACCCAGGCGCCCAGCCGGAGGTACCCGCGCAGCAGCGGCGGGACCAGCGCGCGCCGCTCGGCGGGCGAGAGGGTCGCCGGATCGACGGCGACCGGCGCCTCGGCCGACCACGGGCGCAGCGGGCGGACCCGCAGCGGCGGCGGCGCCAGGTGCCCGGCCCGGACCTGCGCCCACACCTCGGCCGCGGCCGTCCCGCCGTCGGCCACCGGCACCGAGGCGCAGCCGCCCAGCCAGCGGGACCCGCGCAGGTGCAGGTACCGGGTGATGCCGGCCCACATCAGGTTGATCACCGCGCCGGACCGGTGGTCCGGGTGCACGCAGGACCGGCCGGCCTCGACCAGGTCGCCGCGGAGCGGGTCGAGCGCGGCCAGGTCGAACTCGCCCTCGGCGTACCGGCGGTCGGTGCGCCCCGGCGGCAGCAGGCGGTAGGTGCCGACCACCTCGCCGGTGCCCTCCCGCAGCACCACCAGGTGGTCGCAGTGGGCGTCGAACTCGTCGCTGTCCAGCCCGGCGGCACCGGGGTGGAGGGTCGCCCCGAGCTCGGTGGCGAACACCTGGTGGCGCAGACGTTGCGCAGCCGCGACCAGGGTCGGGTCGTCGGCGATCAGCAGGGTGTATCCGCTGGTCGTGAGGGGTGCGCCAGCGGCGTGCAGAACGGCCATGGGTATCTGTGTAAGGGCCTCGGGTTGCCGGCTGCGGGGGTGAGGGGTGTCGATCCGGTGAACGCCAACCGGCGCTCTGGTCCCCGGGTTCGCCTGCGGCGGGCCGCCGCCGACCGTCGCCGGGCCGGTGTCGGCCGGTGTCGGCCGGTGTCGGCCGGTGCGGCGGGGGCGGCAACGGCGTGCGAGGCTGCCCGGGCGGCGCCGGTGACGCGGCCGGAGCCCGGACCAGCCCGGAGGACGTACATGATCATCCAGTCGCGCTTCAACGGCCCGCCCGGCTCGGGCAACGGCGGCTGGAGTGCCGGGGTCTTCGCGGCGGCGCTCGACGACCGCGGCCCGGTGGAGGTCACGCTGCGCCGACCGCCGCCACTGGAGACCCCGCTGCACCAGGTCGACGGGGAGATCCGCGACCCGGACGGCGAGGTCGTCGCGCAGGTACGCCCGGTCGAGCCGTTCGCCGCCGTGGTCCCCGCGGTGGACCGGGCGACCGCGGCGACCGCCGCCCGGGAGTACCCCGGTCTGGTGGATCACCCGTTCCCCGGCTGCTACGTCTGCGGCCCGGCGAACCCGGACGGGCTGCGGATCTTCCCCGGCCGGCTGCCGGACGGGCGGACCGCGGCGCCGTTCCGCGCGCCGGAGCGGGTGGTCCCGGCGACGGTCTGGGCCGCGCTGGACTGCCCCGGCGGTTGGGCGGTCATCGCGCCCGGCCGCCCGTACGTCCTCGGCCGGATCGCCGCGGTGGTCGCCGCGCTGCCCGCGCCGGGTGACGAGTGCGTGGTGACCGGGGCGATGGTCGGCGCCGAGGGGCGCAAGGCGGAGGTGCACTCCAGCCTGTACGGCCCGGACGGCGCCCTGCTCGGCCATGCCCGGGCGACCTGGATCGCGCTGCCGCCGGCCTGACGTCTCCTCCCTGGGGATGATCACCTCCTGCCCAGGAGGGAGACGGGACTACGGACAGCGCCTGATTGACCTGCTTGCGCCGCCTTGCCACGCTGTGCCCGGCGCCCGCCGCAACGGCGTCCCACCGGCGCGCCCGCGCGTCGTGGCAGGAGAGGAGAACGATGTCCGACGGGCAGTGGAGCCCCAGCGCCGGGACCGGCCAGATCGTGGTGTCCGGACTGAGCAAGCAGTACAAGAACGTCCGGGCGGTGGATGACCTGTCCTTCACCGTCGAACCGGGGCGGGTGACCGGCTTCCTCGGCCCGAACGGCGCCGGCAAGACGACCACGCTGCGCATGCTGCTGAACCTGGTCGCCCCGACGGCCGGCACGGCGACCATCGGCGGCCGGCGGTACACCGACCTGGCCGACCCGCTGCGCTCGGTGGGCGCGGTGCTGGAGGCCTCCAGCGCGCACAAGGGCCGCACCGGCATCAACCACCTGCGGGTGATCTGCGCGGCGGCGGGGCTGCCCCGCCGGCGGGCCGACGAGGCGCTCGCCCTGGTCGGGCTCGCCCCGGCGGCGAAGCGCAAGTTCAAGGGCTACTCGCTGGGCATGAAGCAGCGGCTCGGCATCGCCGCCGCGATGCTCGGCGACCCGCAGGTGCTGATCCTGGACGAGCCGGCGAACGGCCTCGACCCGGAGGGCATCCGGTGGATGCGCGGCTTCCTCAAGGGGCTGGCCGCCCAGGGCCGGACCGTGCTGGTCTCCAGCCACCTGCTGTCGGAGATGCAGTTGCTCGCCGACGACGTGGTGATCATCGCGGCCGGCAAGCTGATCCGGCAGGGTCCGGTGGACCAGGTGATCGGCTCGATGGCGCACGGCACCCGGGTGCGGGTCCGCACCCCGCAGGCGGCCGAGCTGACCGCCGCGCTGCACGAACAGGCGGCGACCGTGGACACCGACGAGCACGGCACGCTGCTGGTCGCCGGGGTGGACGCGCCCACCGTGGGCCGGATCGCGCTGGCCGCCAAGGTGGAGCTGCACGAGCTGACCACCGAACGCCCCGACCTCGAAGGGGTCTTCCTCGAACTGACGGCCGGAAAGGCGGACATCCGATGAACCTGGTCCGATCCGAGCTGCTCAAGATCCGTACGACCAACACCTGGTGGCTCTTCGGCATCGGCGCGCTGGTCACCCTGGCGCTGGCGTTCCTGGTGAACGCGGTGAACGCCGACATCAGCCTGACCGGCGGGCAGGACCTTGAGGGGGTGCCGGCGGACCAGGCCGAGCAGATCCGGGCCACCGCCAGCGAGGTCTACCAGGCGGCCAACCTGTTCACCTCGGGGCAGTACTTCGGGCTGCTCTTCGTGCTGCTGCTCGGCATCATCGTGGTGACCAACGAGTTCTACCACCAGACCGCGACGACGACCTTCCTCACCACCCCGCAGCGGACCATGGTGGTCGCGGCGAAGCTGGTCACGGCGACGCTGTTCGGCGCGCTGTTCTGGCTGGTCACCACCCTGCTGACCATTCCGGCGACGCTGATCTACTTCGGCGTCCAGGGCTGGGACGCCCACTTCGGGTCGTGGGACGTGACCCGGGCGATCCTGCTCAACCTGCTCGCGTACGTGCTCTGGGGGATCTTCGGGGTCGGCTTCGGCGTGCTGATCCGCAGCCAGATCGGCGCGACCATCACGGCCGTGGTGCTGTACCTGGTCGGCACGACCGCGGCGAACCTGATCTTCTTCCTGCTCCGGCAGTGGCTCGAGTGGGACTGGATCAGCAAGCTGGCGGTGATCGTCCCGTCCACCGCGTCGACGCTGATGATCAGCGGCACCGAGCTGCCGGGCAACCCGCCGCAGTGGGTGGGCGCCGCGGTGCTCATCGGGTACGCGGTGGTGACCGGCGCCATCGGCACCATGATCATGCGCCGGCGGGACATCGCCTGACCGGTACGACGACGGCCCCCGGGGCGGTGACGCAACCTCACCGGCCGGGGGCCGTTCCGCGTCTAGCAGGAGACGACCGGGCAGGCAGCGTTTGCCGAACTTCTGGCATCTTCTGTGAAACGGACCACCAGCCGGAGGCGAGAATGCCTGCGGCATTCCTACGGCGTAGCCTGGGACCCGTCTCCCGTGCAGCCCCTATTCGGGCACGGCGGACACCGCGTGACATTACGAACCCGCGTGAAAGAGGCGATTACCGGCCGTGTCGACCCAGCAGACTTCGCAGGAGAACCCACTGGCGGGTTTCGGCCCGAACGAATGGATCGTCGAGGAGATGTACCAGCGCTACCTCGCCGATCCCTCGAGCGTCGACTCCGCCTGGCACGACTTCTTCGCCGACTACCGACCCGCGCCCGGCGCCGCCACCCCGCGTCCGGCTGACGGCAAGGCCAAGCCGGCCGCCCAGCCGGAGCCGGCCGAGCAGCAGGAGGCGGTCGCCACCGTCACCCAGCAGCCGGCCCCGGCGAAGCCGGCCCCCGCGCCGGCCAAGCCGGCCGAGAAGCCCGCCGCCAAGCCGGCGCCCGCGGCGAAGGCCGCCCCGGCCAGGCCGGCCGCCAAGGCGCCCACCGCGACCGCCGCGGGCACCACCCCGCTGCGCGGCGTGGCCGCCAAGATCGTGCAGAACATGGACGCCTCGCTGGCCGTGCCGACCGCGACCAGCGTGCGCGCGGTCCCGGCCAAGCTGCTGGTGGACAACCGCATCGTGATCAACAACCATCTCGCCCGCGGGCGCGGTGGCAAGGTCAGCTTCACCCACCTGATCGGGTACGCGCTGGTCCGGGCGCTGGTCGAGCACCCGGAGATGAACAACTCCTTCGCCGAGGTCGACGGCAAGCCGGCGATGGTCCGCCCGGAGCACGTCAACCTGGGCATCGCGATCGACCTGACCAAGCCGGACGGCTCGCGCAACCTGGTGGTCCCGTCCATCAAGGGCTGCGAGCAGATGGACTTCCGGCAGTTCTGGCAGGCGTACGAGGACGTGGTCCGGCGCGCCCGCCGCAACGAGCTGACCATGGAGGACTACGCCGGCACCACGATCTCGCTGACCAACCCGGGCGGCATCGGCACCGTGCACTCGATCCCGCGGCTGATGCAGGGCCAGAGCGCCATCATCGGCGTCGGCGCGATGGAGTACCCGGCGCCGTACCAGGGCATGAGCGAGGCCACCCTGGCCGAGCTGGCGGTCAGCAAGATCATCACGCTGACCAGCACCTACGACCACCGGATCATCCAGGGCGCGCAGTCCGGCGAGTTCCTCAAGGTGATGCACGAGCTGCTGCTCGGCGAGCGTGGCTTCTACGACCAGATCTTCACCTCGCTGCGGATCCCCTACGAGCCGGTGCGCTGGGTCCGCGACGTGGCCGTCGACTCCGAGGGCCAGATCAACAAGACCGCGCGGGTGCACGAGCTGATCCACGCGTACCGGGTGCGCGGCCACCTGATGGCCGACACCGACCCGCTCGAGTTCAAGATCCGCAAGCACCCCGACCTGGACGTCCTCCAGCACGGGCTGACCCTGTGGGACCTGGACCGGACCTTCCCGGTCAACGGCTTCGCCGGCAAGCAGCGGATGAAGCTGCGCGAGATCCTCGGCGTGCTGCGCGACTCGTACTGCCGCCGGGTGGGCATCGAGTACATGCACATCCAGGACCCGGAGGAGCGGCGCTGGATCCAGGAGCGGATCGAGCGCAAGTACGAGAAGCCCGACCCGGACGAGCAGAAGCACGTGCTCAACCGGCTCAACGCCGCCGAGGCGTTCGAGACCTTCCTGCAGACCAAGTACGTCGGGCAGAAGCGGTTCTCGCTGGAGGGCGGCGAGTCGCTGATCCCGCTGCTCGGCGAGATCCTGGAGTCGTCCGCCGAGGGCGGGCTCGACGAGGTCGTCATCGGCATGGCCCACCGCGGCCGGCTCAACGTGCTCGCCAACATCGTCGGCAAGCCGTACGAGAAGATCTTCTCGGAGTTCGAGGGGCACCTGGACCCGCGCTCGACGCAGGGCTCCGGCGACGTGAAGTACCACCTCGGCCAGAACGGCAAGTTCACCACCCCGGGCGGCGACCACTCGGTCAAGGTCTCGCTGGTGGCGAACCCGTCGCACCTGGAGGCGGTGGACCCGGTGCTGGAGGGCATCGTCCGGGCCAAGCAGGACCGGATCGACCTCAAGCTGGAGGGCTACACCGTGCTGCCGCTGGCGGTCCACGGTGATGCCGCCTTCGCCGGCCAGGGCGTGGTCGCCGAGACGCTCAACCTCTCCCAACTGCGCGGGTACCGCACCGGCGGCACCGTGCACGTGGTGGTCAACAACCAGGTCGGCTTCACCACCGCCCCGGAGTACAGCCGCTCCAGCCTCTACAGCACCGACGTGGCCCGGATGATCCAGGCGCCGATCTTCCACGTCAACGGCGACGACCCCGAGGCCGTGGTGCGGGTGGCCCGGCTGGCCTTCGAGTACCGGCAGGCGTTCAACAAGGACGTCGTGATCGACATGGTCTGCTACCGGCGGCGCGGGCACAACGAGGGCGACGACCCGTCGATGTCCAACCCCCAGATGTACAAGATCATCGACTCGAAGCGCTCGGTGCGCAAGCTCTACACCGAGGAGCTGATCGGGCGAGGTGACATCACCGTGGAGGACGCGGAGGAGCTGCTGCGCGACTACCAGTCGCAGCTGGAGCGGGTCTTCAAGGCCACCCGGGACGCCGCCACCACCCCGCGCCAGCTCAGCCGGCCAGCCCGGCAGGAGGAGCCGGAGCCGATCGTGGAGACGGCCACCGACGCCGCCGTGGTCAAGGCGATCGGCGAGGCGCACGTCAACCTGCCGGACGGCTTCACCCCGCACAAGCGGATCCAGCAGCTGCTCGACAAGCGGGCGAAGATGTCCGTCGAGGGCAACATCGACTGGGGCTACGGCGAGATCATCGCCTTCGGCGCGCTGCTGCACGACGGGGTCACCGTCCGGCTCGCCGGGCAGGACTCCCGCCGCGGCACCTTCGTCCAGCGGCACGCCTCGGTGGTCGACGCGAAGACCGGCGACGACTACCTGCCGCTGAAGTCGCTCACCGGGGACGGCGAGCGGTCCCGGTTCTTCGTACACGACTCGCTGCTGTCCGAGTACGCCGCGATGGGCTTCGAGTACGGCTACTCGGTCGAGAACGTCAACGCGCTGGTCTGCTGGGAGGCCCAGTTCGGTGACTTCGTCAACGGCGCCCAGTCGGTGATCGACGAGTTCGTCTCCTCGGGCGAGGTGAAGTGGGGCCAGCGCTCCGCCGTCACCCTGCTGCTGCCGCACGGCCTCGAGGGCCAGGGCCCGGACCACACCTCCGGCCGCCCGGAGCGGTTCCTCCAGCTCTGCGCCGAGGACAACATGCGGGTGGCCATCCCGACCACCCCGGCGAACTACTTCCACCTGCTGCGCCGCCAGGCCCTGTCGCCGAAGCGCAAGCCGCTGGTGGTGTTCACGCCGAAGTCGCTGCTGCGGCACAAGCTCTGCGTCTCCCCGGTGGAGGACTTCACCACCGGCACCTTCCAGCCGGTGCTGCGGGACACCGCCGCCCCGGCGCCGGAGCAGGTGAAGCGGGTGCTGCTCTGCTCGGGCAAGGTCTACTACGACCTGTTCCAGGCCCGGGCCGAGCGGGGCGTCACCGACACCGCGATCATCCGGATGGAGCAGCTCTACCCGTTGCCGGTCGAGGAGATCCGGGCCGCCCTGGCGCAGTACCCGAACGCCGAGGACTTCGCCTGGGTGCAGGAGGAGCCGGCCAACCAGGGCGCCTGGTCGTTCGTCGCGCTCAACCTGCTGGAGCACCTGACCGACGTCCGGCTGCGCCGCATCTCCCGCCCCGCCGCCGCCGCCCCGGCGGGCGGCTCGGCGAAGATGCACGAGGTCGAGCAGAGGGCGCTGATCGAGGCGGCCCTCCCCCGCCCGTGACCTGACCGCACCGCCAGCGGCGGGGCAGCGACCGTACGACGGCCGCTGCCCCGCCGCATGTGGTGACCCCGTTTTCGAGAGGACACACCGATGTACTTCACCGACCGCGGCATCGAGGAACTGGTCGAGCGCCGGGGCGACGAGCAGGTCAGCCTGGAGTGGCTGGGCGAGCGCCTGCGCGACTTCGTCGACCTGAACCCGGAGTTCGAAACCCCGATCGAGCGCTTCGCGACCTGGCTCGCCCGCCTCGACGACGAGGACGAGGACTGAGCGTTTGACGCGGGGCTGCCCCGTCGCGTCCACTGGAGAGCAGCGCCCCGCGTCCCACCACGGCCCGCCGGGGGGTACGCCGCCGGACGACAGGGAGGCGGAAGTGGACCTCGAGACCCGCAAGCCGCCGCAGGACGCGGTGACCGTCCGCCGCCTGCGCCTCGGCATCGGTTCCGTCGGCATCGCGCTGCCGGTCGTGCTGGTGGTCGGTCACCTCGTCGCCACCCGACATCTGACGCTGCTCGACTCGCTCAGCGGCTACTACCACACCGAGATGCGGGACGTCTTCGTCGGCGCGCTCTGCGCCGTCGGGGTGTTCCTCATCAGCTACCGGCACCGCTGGCCGGACGACGCGCTGAGCACGGTCGCCGGGGTGCTGGCGATCGCGGTGGCCCTCTTCCCCACCACGGTCGGCGCGCCGGCCGGCACCACGAGCGGCACCGACCGGACGATCGGCGTGGTGCACCAGGCCGCCGCCGCGGCGCTGTTCCTGCTCCTCGCCGCCTTCTGCCTGTTCCTCTTCACCAGGCCGGACCGGGCCGGCCTGCCCCCGTCGCGGTCGGCGAACCGGGTCTACCGCGCCTGCGGCCTGCTCATCCTGGCCGCGATCACGCTCGCGCTGGCGAGCACGGCGCTGCCCGCGGACGTACGTCACACGGTCAAGCCGGTGCTCTGGTGCGAGACCGTCGCCGTCCTCGCCTTCGGCGCCGCGTGGGTGGCGAAGAGCGACGCCCTCTTCCGCTCGGCCGACCTCCCGGACGGACCGCCGGCAGCCGAAGGGTCCGGCCACACCGGTACGCCGGCGGCACCGGCCCGATCCTGATCGACCGGGTCGGTGGGCCCAGGCACCAGGACCCGGGCGCGGGCTACGGCGATCTTGTAGCGTGGTCCTCGTGGCCCGCAGCGTCTACGTGACCAGCGTGGGGTCCGGCGGTGGGAAGTCGACCATCGCCCTCGGCCTCGCCGAGCTCCTCTCCCGGCAGGTGGAACGGATCGGCACGTTCCGGCCGCTGGTCGCCGGCGCCGGCACCGACCCGATCCTCGCCCTGCTCACCGACCGCTACCGGGTCGACCTCCCGGTGGCCGAGCTGTCCGGCAGCACGTACGCGGAGGCGACGGCCCTGGTCGCGGACGGCCGGCGGGAGGAGCTGATCTCCCGGATCGTGGCCCGCTACCGGGACGTCGAGCGGCGCTGCCCGGCGATGGTCGTGGTGGGCAGCGACTTCGCCGACGGGGACGGCGCCGGCCCGCGCGAGCTGGCCTTCAACGCCCGGCTGGCCACCGAGTTCGGCAGCGTGGTGGTGCCCGTGGTGGACGGCTTCGGTCAGCAGCCGGAGGCGATCGCGGCGGCGGCCCGCGGGGCGTACCACGACCTGGAGGACCTGGGCGCGACCGTGCTGGCCGTGATCGCCAACCGGGTGCCCGGCCCGATGACCCTCCCCGAGCTGCCTGTCCCCACGTACGCGATCCCGGAGGTGCCGACCGTGTCGGCGCCGACGGTGGCCGAGGTGGCGGCGGCCCTCGGCGCCACCCTGCTGGCCGGCGACGACGCCGCGCTCGACCGGGACGTGCTCGACTACGTGGTGGGCGCCGCCCACGTGCCGACCCTGCTCGACCACCTGACCGAGGGCGCGCTGGTGATCACCCCGGGCGACCGGGCCGACCTGCTGGTGGCGGCGAGCGCCGCGCACGTCGCCGGTCTGGTCTCGGTGGCCGGGCTGGTGCTCACCCTCGGCGAGCAGCCCGACCCGCGGGCGATGCGGCTGGTCGAGGGGCTGAACACCGGTCTCGCGGTGCTCTCGGTGACCAGCGACAGCTACGACACCGTGGCCGCGTCCAGCCGGATCGAGGGCCGCCCGAGCGTCGACAACCCGCGCAAGGTCGAGGCCGCGCTCGGCGCCTTCGAACGCTGCGTGGACACCGTCGACCTGGCCCGCCGGCTGCGGGTCAGCCGCGCCGAGCGGGTCACCCCGCTGATGTTCTCCAACGCCCTGATCGACCGGGCCCGGGCGAACCGTCGCCGGCTGGTGCTGCCGGAGGGCGCCGAGGAGCGGATCCTGCGCGCGGCGGAGATCCTGCTGCGCCGGGGCGTCGCCGACCTGACCCTGCTCGGCCGCCCCGATGACATCGCCCGGCGCACCCGGGAGCTGGGCATCGACATCGGGGACGCCCAGGTGGTCGACCCGGTCACCAGCGGCTGGCGGGACGAGTTCGCCGCCGAGTACGCGAAGCTGCGCGCCCACCGGGGCCTCACCGTCGAGCTGGCCCACGACGTCGTGGCGCAGCCCAACTACTTCGGCACCATGATGGTGCACACCGGCCACGCCGACGGCATGGTCTCCGGGGCCACCCACACCACCGCCGCCACCATCCGCCCGGCCTTCGAGATCATCCGTACCGTGCCGGGCGTCTCGGTCGCCTCCAGCGTCTTCTTCATGCTGCTCGCCGACCGGGTGCTGGTCTACGGGGACTGCGCGGTCAACCGCGATCCGGACGCCGCCCAGCTCGCCGACATCGCCATCTCGTCGGCCGACACCGCGGCACGGTTCGGCATCGAGCCGCGGGTGGCGATGCTGTCGTACTCGACCGGCAGCTCGGGCGCCGGCGCCGACGTGGAGAAGGTCGCGGCGGCCACCAAGCTGGTCCGCGAGCGCCGGCCGGAGCTGCTGGTGGAGGGCCCGATCCAGTACGACGCGGCGATCGATCCGCAGGTCGCGGCCACGAAGCTGCCGGACAGCCCGGTGGCCGGACGGGCCACGGTCTTCATCTTCCCGGACCTGAACACCGGCAACAACACGTACAAGGCGGTGCAGCGCTCGGCCGGCGCCCTGGCGGTCGGCCCGGTGATGCAGGGCCTGCGCCGGCCGGTCAACGACCTGTCCCGGGGCGCGACCGTCCCGGACATCGTCAACACCGTCGCCATCACCGCCATCCAGGCCGCCGCCGAGGAGTCGTCATGAGCCGGGTGTTGGTCCTCAACTGCGGATCCTCGTCGGTCAAGTACCGCCTCTACGACGACGAGGACGTCCGCGACAAGGGCACGGTGGAGCGGGTCGGCGAGCCGGGTGGCGGCGCGGCCGACCACGAGACCGCGGTCCGGGAGATCCTCGCCCGGCTGGACCTGACCGGGCTGGAGGCGGTGGGGCACCGGGTGGTGCACGGCGGCCGGACGTTCACCGAACCGATGCTGATCGACGACGCCGTGCTGGCCGCGATCGAGGATCTGGTGCCGCTCGCGCCGCTGCACAACCCGGCGAACCTGGCCGGCATCCGGGTGGCCCGTGAGTCGCTGCCGGACGTCCCGCAGGTCGCCGTCTTCGACACCGCGTTCCATCACACCCTGCCCGAGGCCGCCGCCACCTACGCCATCGACCGGGACATCGCCGAGCGGTACGGCGTCCGGCGCTACGGCTTCCACGGGACCTCGCACGCGTACGTCTCCCGGCGCACCGCGGAGCTGCTCGGCCGGCCGTACGAGGAGGTCAACGTCATCACCCTGCACCTGGGCAACGGGGCCAGCGCCTGCGCGATCCAGGGTGGCCGGAGCGTGGCCACCTCGATGGGGATGTCCCCGCTGGAGGGCCTGGTGATGGGCACTCGCAGCGGCGACGTCGACCCGACGGTCATCTTCCACCTGCGCCGGGAGGGCGGGATGACCGTCGACGACATCGACGACCTGCTCAACCACCGCAGCGGCCTGCTCGGCCTGACCGGGGCCAACGACATGCGCGAGGTGCTGGCCCGGCGGGACGCCGGGGACGCCGCCGCGGCGCTCGCCTTCGACGTCTACCGCCGTCGGATCACCGGGTACGTCGGTGCGTACTACGCCCTGCTCGGGCGGGTCGACGCGGTGACCTTCACCGCCGGGGTCGGCGAGCACGCCGCGCCGGTCCGGGCCGCCGCGCTGGCCGGGCTGGACCGGCTCGGCATCACCGTGGACCCCGCCCGCAACGACGCCAGCGGCGACCGGGTGATCTCGCCGGACGGGGCCGAGGTGACGGTCTGCGTCATCAGCACCGACGAGGAGCGGGAGATCGCCCGGGAAGCCCGAGCCGTGGTGGCGGCGACCCACCACTGACCCGGGGCGTGGCTCAGCCCAGCGCGAGCCAGGCGACCACGGCCACCAGCAGCACCACGACCGCCGCGCCGACGATCAGCGGGAGGCGGGACGGCGCGGCCTCCGGGGCGGTGCCCTCGGGCGTGTGGACGAAGGCGCGGAACTGCTCGGTGTTGCCGCTCGGGTCGCGGTAGTTCTCAGACATGCCGGTGACCCTAGCGAAGCCCGCCGACGCGGGTCGTACCGCCGGGCCGGTGGGGGGCGAGTCGGGCCCGGCCGGCGGAGCGGCACCGACCGGGTGGCGCCGGCAGCCGGTCCGGACGGCGGGGTCGCTGGGCCCACCCGGTCGCCTACCGTGAAACGGTGGAGGGGCAGCGGCTGGCCGCCGTGCTGGTGACGGCGCTGCTGGCGGGCTGCGGGCCGGCCACCGCCGCGACCGGCGGTCCGGGGCCCGGCGCGATCGGCGCCGCCTCCTCCGGGCACGCCCCGCAGCGGAGCTGGCCGGTCGGCGTCCGGCAGCTCACCGTCGACCCGGACGGCCCGCGACCACTCCCGGTCACCATCTGGTACCCCGCCGCCGCCCCGGCTGGCCCGGCTGGCCCGTCGACGACCGGGCCGGCGCCGATGGCCGCCGCGCCCGTCGCGGCGGGACGGTTCCCGGTCGTGGTCTACAGCCACGGGCTGCGGAGCCTCCCCGAGCTGCACGCCCCGCTGACCACCCGGTGGGCCGCCGCGGGCTTCGTGGTAGCCGCCCCGACCTATCCCCGCACCAACCTGCGCGCCCCGGACTTCACCCGGGCGGACGTCCGCAACCAGCCCGCCGACGGCTGGCGCCTGATCCGCCACCTGGTACGCCTCGACGCCCACGACGACCCGCTCGCCGGGCACCTGGCCGTCGACCGGATCGCCGCGGCCGGTCACTCGGCGGGCGGCTTCACCACTGCCGGCATGTTCACCTCCGGCCACTCGGCGCGGCTGCGCTCCGGCATCGTGCTCGCCGGGGGAGGTCTGGCCGGCAGCTTCGCCGGGCCGCCCGCGCCGCTGCTCTTCGTGCACGGCGGCGCGGACCCGATCGTCCCGGAGTCCGTCGGCCGCGCCGCGTACGCCCGGGCGACCGGGCCGGCGGCCTTCCTGAGCCTGCCCGGTCAGGGCCACGGCGAATACCTCTCCCCCGGCCACCCCGGCTTCACCCAGGTTCTCGCCACCACCACCGACTTCCTCCGCTGGACCCTCTACGACGACCGGGCGGCGCTGCACCGCCTCCCCGCCGACGCCCACCTCCCCGCCGTCACCGCGCTCACCACCCGCGCCCTCCCCGACTAGCCCCCACCGGTTATCGATGGACGCTCGCACCGCACCCGTGATCAGCGTGGCGGCGCAGATCGAGTTCAAGGAGATGTTCCCGGTCTGGATGCCCGGCCGGCCCCGGCGGGCCAAGGACGCCGCCGACGTCGCCCGCCTTCGGGCCGGCCTCCCCGGCCGGGCGGGCAGCTGAGACGACAGCTCAGGCACCGGACGATCGGTCACGCTCCGTTCGATGTCGGGCCGGCGATCCGGCGGCGCGAGGCACAATCGTCTTCATGTCCCGTCGCCGTACCTCCGTCCTGGTCGCCGCCGCCCTGCTCACCGTGGGCCTGGCCGGCTGCTCGAACGGTGCCGCACCGGCCGTGCGCAGCGTGCCGACCGCCCCGCCGAAGGCGACCACCCCGGCACCGCGGGTGCCCGCCGGGCACGCGCCCACCGAGACCTTCGCGGTCGGCGTACGGCAGCTGAAGCTGAACCGGGACGGCGACCGGCCCCTGCCGGTGACCCTCTGGTACCCGGCCCGGGGGGCGGCCGGCGGCACGCCGGAGCGCTCGGCGCCGGCCGCGACCGGCCGGTTCCCGGTGGTCATGTTCAGCCACGGCCTGGGCGCCCGCCCGGAGGACTACCAGCTGCTGCTGAGCCGCTGGGCGGCGGCGGGTTTCGTGGTGGCCGCGCCGCGGTTCCCGCATACCGGCACGGGCGGCGACGGCAACGTGCTCGACGTGCTGAACCAGCCGGCCGACGTGTCGTACGCGCTGACCCAGGTGCTCGCCCTCGACACGAAGGCCGACGATCCGCTGCGCGGGCGGCTGGACGCCGAGCGGGTGGCCGCCGCCGGGCACAGCGCCGGCGGGGTGACCACGATCGGGCTCTTCACCGCCGGCCGCGACGAGCGGCTCGACGCCGGCATCGTCTTCGCCGGGACGGCGCTCGGGGTGGGCACCGCCTTCGCCGGCGCCGCCGCGCCGCAGCTCTTCGTGCACGGCGAGGCCGACGAGGTGGTGAACTACGCCGCCGGCAAGGCGGTGTACGACGCGGTGCCCTGGCCGAAGGCCATGCTCAGCCTGCCGAAGGGCGACCACGGCCGAGCCCTGCTCACCGACGGCAAGGCGCTGCGGGTGGTCTCCGACACCACCGTCGAGTTCCTCCGCTGGACCCTCTACGGCGACGCGGAGGCCAAGGACCGCCTCCCCACCGACGCCACCCGCGGCGACCTGGCCACCCTCGACGACCACCTCTGAGCGGCCGCCGGGGGGCGGGGCGGCTCAGGCGGTGTGGTCGACGACGACCTTGCCGAAGACCTCGCCGGAGGCGAGGCGGGCGAAGGCCTCCTCGATCCGGCCGAACGGCACCACGCTGTCGACCACCGGGCGCACCTCGTGCTCGGCGCAGAACGCGAGCAGCTCGGTCAGCTCGTCCGGGGTGCCCATCGAGGTACCCAGGATCTCCAGCTGCATGGCGAAGACCCGGCGCAGGTTGACCTTGGGCTCGTACCCGGCGGTGGCGCCGGAGACGACGATCCGGGCCATCGGCGCGGCCGACTTCAGGGAGTGGTCGAAGGTCGCCGCGCCGACCGTCTCGATCACCACGTCGACCCGCTCGGGCAGCCGGGCGCCGGGTTGCAGCGCGGTCGCCCCCAGTTCGGTGATCCGCTCCCGCTTGGCGGCGTCCCGGCTGGTGGCGTACACCCGCTTGCCGAGCGCGACGCCGAGCGCGACGGCCGCGGTGGCCACGCCGCCGCCCGCCCCCTGGACCAGCACCGACTCGCCCTCGTCGACCCGGCCCCTGGTGGTGAGCATCCGCCACGCGGTCAGCCAGGCCGTGGGCAGGCACGCCGCGTCGGTCGCCGCCAGGCCGGTGGGCAGTGGCAGCAGGTTCATCCGGGGTACGGCCACCCGCTCGGCGAAGGTGCCGGCGAAGTGCTCGGAGAGGATGGACACGCCGCGGGGGTCGCCGGGGGTGGGCACCACCGGGTAGATGACCACCTCGTTGCCGTCCGGGTCGGTGCCGACCGCGTCGCAGCCGAGGATCATCGGCAGCTGGTCCGGGCCGAGCCCCACCCCGCGCAGCGACCAGAGGTCGTGGTGGTTGAGCGAGCTGGCCCGCACCTGCACGGTGATCCAGTCGTCCTGCGGGTGGGTCGGCTCGGGGCGGTCGCCGACGCTGAGCGCGGCGAGCGGGTTGTCGGCGTCGAAGCTAGAAGCAAAGGCGGCACGCATGATCGGCACGGTAACAAGCTGAGCGCCCGTTAAGAAGGGGCCCTTCCCACCAAAAGGCGATAGAAAGGGCCCCCGGTACGGCTCGGTGCCGCTCAGCGGCGGGCGACCCCGTCGCGGCGGGCCGCCTCGGCCACCGCCTCGGCGACCGCGGGGGCGACCCGCGGGTCCAGCGGAGAGGGCACGATCGCCTCGGCGGTCAGCGACTCGGCGACCACACCGGCGATCGCGTCGGCGGCGGCCACCTTCATCCCCTCGGTGATCCGGGTGGCCCGGGCGTCCAGCGCGCCCCGGAACACGCCGGGGAAGGCGAGCACGTTGTTGATCTGGTTCGGGTAGTCGCTGCGCCCGGTGGCGACCACCGCCACGTGCCGGGCGGCCACCTCCGGGTGCACCTCGGGGGTGGGGTTGGCCAGCGCGAAGACGATGCCACCGGGCGCCATCCCGGCCACCGCCGCCTCGGGGATCTGCCCGCCGGAGACGCCGACCAGGACGTCCGCGCCGCGCAGCGCCTCGGTGATGTCCCCCTGGCGGCCCTCGGCGTTCGTGATCTCCGCCAGCTCCGCCTTGGTCCCGGTCAGCTCGCGGTGCCGGCCGATGATCCCCTTGGAGTCGCAGACCACGACCTGGTCCGGGTTCACTCCCCCGGCGATCAGCATCTTGGTCACCGCCACCCCGGCCGCGCCGGCGCCGCTGACCGCCACCCGCAGGTCGCCGAGCTTCCGGTTGAGCAGGGCGGCGGCGTTGCGCAGCGCGGCCAGCACCACGATCGCGGTGCCGTGCTGGTCGTCGTGGAAGACCGGGATCGGCAGCTCCTCGTCGAGCCGGCGTTCCACCTCGAAGCAGCGCGGCGCGCTGATGTCCTCCAGGTTGATCCCGCCGAACGACGGGGCGAGCGCCTTCACCGTCGCCACGATCTCGTCCACGTCCTGGGTGTCCAGGCAGATCGGCACCGCGTCCACGCCGGCGAACTGCTTGAACAGCACCGCCTTGCCCTCCATCACCGGCAGCGCCGCGCGCGGGCCGATGTTGCCCAGGCCGAGTACGGCGGAACCGTCGGTCACCACGGCGACGGCGTGCGACACCCAGGTGTAGTCGTCGGCGAGGGCGGGGTCGGCGGCGATCGCCTCGCACACCCGGGCCACCCCGGGGGTGTACGCGAGGGAGAGGTCCTCCCGGCTGGTGAGCGGCACCGTCGAGGCGACGGCCATCTTGCCGCCGACGTGCAGCCGGAAGACGGGATCAGCGGGGTCCACGGTGGACGAAGACATTGGTGACTCCAGGATCTGTCGAGCAGACGGACCAGCCGGCTCGGGCGCGAGGTCAGCGGCGAGCGGGGCGGGCGGTGCAGGGGGTCACCCGGGCACTTTCCGAGCATAGTGGCGCACGCGGAGCGCCGATGTGAGCGGGGTCATATCCGCCGGCGGCCCACCCGGCCCGGCCGGGGCCAGTACCGGGCCACCACCCGGCCCCGGACGTCGGCCACCCCGTACGCCCGGGAGTCGTCGGCGACCAGGTCGTTGTCGCCGCGTAACCACCAACCGCCGTCCTGCGGACGGACCGCGCGCTTGACGACCAGCAGGTCGGGGCGGCTGCGGAAGACCGCGATCACGACGTCGCCGGCACGCACGGCCCGACCGCCCGTGCGTACCAGTACCGAGTCCCCGTGCCGCAGCGTCGGGACCATGGAGGGGCCGGTGACCAGGACGGTCACCAACGGGCCGCGCAGCTCGGGCGCGGCGGAGTCGCCTGTGGGGCGCATCGGGTTTCACCTCCCGCCCGCCGGGGAGCATGTCCAGGAGTAATGTCGGCTTGGATCATCGCAAACATCCCATGGAGGACCCTGATGCGCCTTCCCCGCATCCTTTCGCCCCGTGTGACCGCCAGCGCGCACTGCGACCTGCCGTGTGGCGTGTACGACCCGGCGCAGGCCCGGATCGAAGCCGAGTCGGTCAAGAAGATCTCCGAGAAGTACCAGGCGAACACCGACCCGGAGTACCGCACCCGCGCCATCATCATCAAGGAGCAGCGGGCCGAGCTGGTCAAGCACCACCTCTGGGTGCTGTGGACCGACTACTTCAAGCCGGAGCACTTCGAGAAGTACCCGAACCTGCACACGCTCTTCAACGAGGCCACCAAGCTCGCCGGCGGCAGTGGCGCCAAGGGCAGCGTGGACCCGGCCGTGGCCGACAAGCTGCTGCAGAAGATCGACGAGATCTCCAAGATCTTCTGGGAGACCAAGAAGGCGTGACCCTGGCCGCCCAGGCACCGACGATCCGGCCGGCGCGTCCCGAGGACGTGCCGGCCGTCGTCGCGATGGTGCACGAACTCGCCGAGTACGAGCGCGCCCCGGAGCAGTGCCACCTGACCGCCGAGCAGTTGACCGCCGCCCTGTTCGCGACTGCTCCAGGTCGCGGCGCGGCGTCAGACGCGCCGAGCTGGAGCAGTCGTAGCCCGGCGCCGGCGCTCTTCGGCCACGTCGCGGTGGACGACCGGGACACTCCGCTCGGCTTCGCGCTCTGGTTCCTCAACTTCTCCACCTGGGAAGGTGTGCACGGCATCTACCTGGAGGACCTCTACGTCCGCCCGGCCGCCCGGGGCACCGGGGCGGGGCGGCTGCTGCTCGCCACCCTCGCCGCGATCTGCGTCGAACGGGGCTACCGCCGGCTCGAGTGGTGGATGATCAAGTGGAATCCGGCGGCCGGCTTCTACGCGTCCATCGGGGCGGTGCAGATGGACGAGTGGGTGCCGTACCGGCTCGCCGGCCCGGCGCTGCACGGCCTCGCGGCGCAGGCCACGGCCGTGCCCCCGCAGTCGCACACCTGACCGGGTAGAGTCCCGCACCGGGGGGATGAGGCGTGACTCAACTGACCGGCCAGCCGACGACCGACGACGACGTGGTGCACCTCACCGTGCCCGCCGACGGCAGTTACCTCGGTGTGCTCCGTACCGCCACGGCAGGTCTCGCGGCCCGGCTCCAGTTCGCCCTCGACGAGATCGAGGATCTGCGCATCGCGGTGGACGAGGCGTGCGCCATGCTGCTCGCCATCGCCACCCGGAACGCCGAACTGGAGTGCCGCTTCACGGTCACCGACGACGCGCTGACCGTCGAGGTGACCGTGCCGACCGTCCGGGGCGCCACGCTCCCGTCCGAGTCGTCCTTCGCCTGGAAGGTGCTCACCGCGCTGACCACGTCGGCGGCCGCGAAGGCGGCCGACGGCCGAGCCACGATCTCGCTGCTCACCCGCCGGGCCTCCGGCTACTGACCGCGCGTCCCGCACCGCCCCCGAGGGGTGTGGGCGGCCGGGTCACTGGAAGCCGAGCGCCCGGTTGGTCGGCGGGCTGACCAGCAGGCCGGTGACGCCCAGGCCGAGGGCCATCAGCGGCAGGCCCAGCCAGCCCAGCCCGCCCTGGATCATGTACCAGCCGATCGGCAGCAGCATGAGCTGAAGCACGATGGCCGGGGCCCGGGCACCGCTCTTCCGGCGGGCCAACGCGCCGCCGAGGGCCCAGAGCGCCACCGCGCCGGCGAGCGCGAACGCCGTGACCAGCAACGCCGAGGTGAGGTGGGTCGTGGTGGCGGTGAGGTCGGACCAGATCAGCCAGACCGCGACCAGGCCGAGCGCCACCGCCTCGGCGCGCAGCAGGCGTACCGCCCAACGGAGCGTGTCGGGGATCGGCCCGGAGTCGATGGTCACGCGCGACACGATACCCGCCGGTAGGCGCGGTACAGTGCCGCCCATGCGGGCCGTCCTGGTGGTCAATCCGAAGGCCACCACCACCAGCGAACGCAGCCGGGACGTGCTGGTCCGGGCGCTGCGCAGCGAAGTCGACCTGTCGGTGCGGTACACCCGCCGACGGGGTCACGCCATGGACCTGGCCCGGGAGGCCGCCGAGGAGGGCGTCGACCTGGTGGTCACGCTGGGTGGCGACGGCACGGTCAACGAGGTGGTGAACGGCCTGATGGCGGCCGAGCCGCCGACGTTCCGGACCGGCGACACGCCGGCGGAGCGGCTGCCCGCCCTGGCCACCGTCCCCGGCGGCTCGACGAACGTCTTCGCCCGGGCGCTGGGGCTGCCCCGGGAATGGCCGGAGGGGACCAGCATGATCCTGGAGGGGCTGCGCCTGGGCCGCTCCCGGACGATCGGCCTGGGCCGGGCGGACGACCGGTACTTCACGTTCTGCGCCGGCTTCGGCGTCGACGCCGCGGTGATCCACCGGGTCGAGCGGGCCCGGCGGAAGGGACGGGTCTCCTCGCCCGGGCTCTATGTGCGGTCGACCCTCGGCCAGTACTTCTTCGGCTCCGACCGCCGGCACCCGGCGATCAGCCTGGAACGCCCCGGCGAGCAGCCCGAGGCCGAGCTGGCGACCGTCATCATCCAGAACACCGCACCGTGGACGTATCTGGGCGAGCGCGAGATCAACCCGAACCCGGACGCCTCGTTCGACCTCGGCCTGGACGTGCTGGCGATGCGTCAGCTCCGGGTCGCCAGTACGGCACGGATCGTGACCCAGTCCTTCTCCCGGAAGCCCGATCCGCGCGGCCGTCAGGTGCTACGGCTGCACGACGTGGCGGAGTTCACCCTGCTCTCGGCCCGTCCCCAGGCTTTTCAGCTCGACGGGGACTACCTGGGAGAGCGGGAGAAAGTTAGATTCACATCCGTTCCGGCCGCACTGAGAGTAATCTGCTAGGTCTCGGGTACTCCCGTCGGTTGACGTGGTCGCCCACCGCCAGCCGCGGTGACCGCCACACCCGAGGGGTAGGTGCCGGAAATGTCAGCAATGTCACGCGCACTGTACTATATTGATCCTCGACTGTGGCACGCCGGGTAACCAGAGCGCTCTGAAACCCGGACAAAAGGGTGGTGAGCTCGCTCACTGCTCGGAGTTTTTCCGAGTGGCACCCTTGACATCGCGGCAGTTCGTGAAAGTATTCACAAGCGAACTTGAGTTACCGGGACATTGCCTGGATATGCTCGGCAGGTTGAGCTGTTCCAGCAGGTCCAGGGGCCCGCAGCCTGCTCACGCAGTGCCGAATTGATGGACGCTGACCGTCACCAATCGGCAATGCGGATGCATATAAGAAAAGCACGAAGCGATATCTGCCACCCATCCAGAATGAGGAGTGTTGCCGCCATGGACTGGCGTCACCATGCTGTCTGCCGCGACGAGGACCCGGAGCTGTTCTTCCCGATCGGGACGTCCGGTCCGGCTCTCCTGCAGGTCGAGCAGGCCAAGGCCGTCTGCCGGCGCTGCTCCGTGACCGACGAGTGCCTGAAGTGGGCGCTCGAGTCCGGTCAGGATGCCGGCGTCTGGGGCGGGATGAGCGAAGAGGAGCGCCGTGCGGTCAAGCGCCGCGGCGGTCTCCGGGTGCTGCGCGCTCACTCCGCCTGACCACACCGCACAAGCTGAACGCCCCGGCAGGGTCACCCGCCGGGGCGTTGTGCTGTTCGGGTCCGGCGGCGCGACTCGTCGACCACGTGGCGTCGACCCGACGAAGCACCAGATCGGCGAGGTCGGGGGCGTCGGTGAGCGGGGCGGCCACCGCCGTCGCGCCGGCGTCCCGGGCCGCCGCCAGCACCGCGTCGTGGAACAGGCCCGGAGCCAGGAAGTAGGCGGCCACCGCGACCCGCCGGGCGCCCGCCGCGCGCAACTTCGCCACCGCGACGCCGGCCGCCGGGGACGCCGCCGAGGCGTACGACACCCGGCAGGGCACCCCCAGCCGCGCCCCGAGGGCCGCCGCCACCCGGCCCACCGAGCCACGCGCCCGCGCGTCCCGGGTGCCCGCCGCGGCCAGCACCAGGGCGTCCACCGGTCCGGGCTCGACCTCGGCCAGCCGTCGCCGCAGCCCGGTCAGCAGCGCGGCGTCCACCACCCCGTCCGCCGGTCCCAGCACGTCGGTGATCCGGACGTCCATCGGCGGCCCCGACTCCCGGGCGGCGGCGACCGCCGCCGGGATGTCGACCTTCCGGTGGTAGGCGGCGGTCAGCAGCAGCGGGACCAGCACCGCCCGGGGATGTCCCGCGGCGGCGAGCTCACGCAGCACGCCGGTCGGCCCGGGCTCGGTGTGGTCCAGCCAGCTCGGCAGCACCGTCGTCCCGGGACGGGCCGCCTCGACGGCCCGGGCCAGCGCACGGGTCGCCTCGGCGGCGCGCGGATCGCGACTGCCGTGCGCGACCAGGACCACCGGGGCGGACCCGACGACCGCCCCGGCGCCCGCCGAGGTCACACGTGCAGGCCGCACTCGGTCTTCTCGAACATGGCCCACCGGCCGGCCCGTGGGTCCTCCCCCGCCTTCGTGCGCCGGGTGCAGGGCCAGCAGCCGATCGAGCCGTAGCCGCGGCTGAGCAGCTCGTTGACGGGGATGTCGTAGCGGGAGATGTAGGCGTCCACGTCGCGCTGGGTCCAGGTCGCGATCGGGTTCACCTTGACCTTGCCGCGCCGGGCGTCGAAGGTCACCACCGGCGTGTTGGCCCGGGTCGGGGACTCGTCCCGACGCAGCCCCGCGGCCCAGGCGTCGTACCCGGTCAGGGCCCGCTCCAGCGGCTCGACCTTGCGCAGCTGGCAGCAGTCGTCCGGGGACCGGTTGAACAGCCGGGGGCCGTACTGGCCGTCCTGCTGCCCGACGGTCATCCGGGGACGGATCGAGCGGACGTTCACCGGCAGCCGGCGGGCCACCTCGTCGCGGACCCGCAGCGTCTCCGGGAAGTGCAGCCCGGTGTCCAGGAAGACCACGTCCACCCCGGGCGCGACCCGGGAGACCAGGTGCGCGAGCACCCCGTCCGCCATCGAGCTGGTCACGCAGAAGCGGTCGCCGAAGGTCTCGGCGGCCCAACGGGCGATCTCCAGCGCCGGGGCACCCTCCAGCTCCCGCCCGGCCGCCTCGGCCAGCGCGCGCAGCTCCTCCGGGTCGCGGCGCCGCGGGTCGGCCGGTGCCGGGCCGCCCACGCCGACCAGGCCCAGGTTGGTGGCGGAGACCAGACTCATCGGGCCACCGCCCTGCCGAGCAGGCCGGTGAACTTCACGGTGAAGACCCGGGCGCAGGCGTGGCACTCCCAGGCGCCGTGCCCGGCCTCGCTCGGCCGCAGGTTCTCCTCACCGCAGTACGGGCAGTAGAGAGGCGCGGAACGGGCGTCACTCATCGCAACTCCTCCTCGTCGGCCCTGATCACCCAGTTGGCGAACGTCTCACCCTCGATCCGGCCGGCCAGGTAGCGGCGGGCCAGCCGTTCCACGTACTCCGGAAGCTCCTCGGCGGTGGTCTTCAGGCCACGCAGCTTGCGGCCGAAGCCGGCGGTCTGCCCCTCGGCCATGCCGAGGCCACCGCCCAGGTGCACCTGGAAGCCCTCCACCTGGCGGCCGTCCGGACCGACCACCAGCTGGCCCTTCAGCCCGATGTCGGCGACCTGGGTCCGGGCGCAGGCGTTCGGGCAGCCGTTGAGGTGGATGGAGATGTCGGCGTCGAAGTCGCGCAGCCGCTCCTCCAGCCGGGCCACCAGCTCCTCGCCGCGGGCCTTCGTCTCGACGATGGCCAGCTTGCAGAACTCGATTCCCGTGCAGGCCATGGTGCCGCGCCGCCAGGCCGACGGCCGGGCCTCCAGGCCGATCCGGCGCAGCGCCGCGACCAGCGACTCCGTCCGCTCCGGCGCCACGTCGAGGACCAGCAGCTTCTGGTACGGGGTGAGCCGAACCCGGTCGCTGCCGTGCGCCTCGACCACGTCGGCCAGCTCGGCGAGCTGCCCGCCGGAGACCCGCCCGACCACCGGGGCGGCCCCCACGTAGTGCCGCCCGTCGCGCTGCCGGTGCACGCCGATGTGGTCGACCGGCTTGCTCGGCAGCTCCGGCGCCGGGCCGTCGAGCAGGGTCCGGCCCAGGTACTCCTTCTCCAGCACCTCGCGGAACTTCGCCACGCCCCAGTCGGCGACCAGGAACTTCAGCCGGGCCCGGTTGCGCAGCCGGCGGTAGCCGTAGTCGCGGAAGATGCCGACCACGCCGGCCCAGACGTCCGGCACCTCGGCCAGCGGCACCCACACGCCGAGCCGCTTGGCCAGCATCGGGTTGGTGGACAGGCCGCCGCCGACCCAGACGTCGAAACCGGGGCCGTGCTCCGGGTGGTCCACGCCGAGGAAGGCGACGTCGTTCGCCTCGTACGGGGTGTCGACCAGCCAGGAGATCGAGGTCTTGAACTTGCGGGGCAGGTTGGAGAACTGCTTGTCGCCGACGTACCGGCTCACGATCTCGTCGATCGCCGGGGTCGGGTCGACCAGCTCGGCCTCGGCCACCCCGGCGACCGGGCTGCCGAGCACGATGCGCGGGCAGTCGCCGCACGCCTCGGTGGTCTGCAGGCCGACCGCCTCCAGCCGGCGCCAGATCTCCGGCATGTCCTCGACCCGGATCCAATGGAACTGGACGTTCTGCCGGTCGGTGATGTCGGCGGTGTCCCGGGCGAACTCCCGGGAGATGTCGGCGATGACCCGGAGCTGGGTCAGGGTCAGCTGGCCGCCGTCGACCCGGACCCGGAGCATGAAGAACTCGTCCTCCAGCTCGTGCGGCTCCAGCACCGCCGTACGGCCGCCGTCGATGCCGGCCTTGCGCTGGGTGTAGAGGCCCCACCAGCGGAACCGGCCGCGCAGGTCCTGCGGGTCGATGGAGGCGAAGCCCCGGTGGGCGTAGATGGTCTCGATCCGGGCCCGGACGTTCAGCGGATCGTCGTCCTTCTTGATCCGCTCGTTGGCGTTGAGCGGCTCGCGGTGACCGAGCGCCCACTGCCCCTCCCCGCGCGGACGGCGGGCGGCCCGGGCGGCGGGGGCCGCCGGGGTCTCGGGCCGGGTCGGGGTGCTGCTGACCGCCATCGCGGCGTCCTCCGATGTCTGCTGTGCCTGGACGCGGACGCGGCGGCCGGCCCCTCATGAGGGCCGTGGACGGCGATGTCTTCGACGGCCGGCGCGACTACGCGCCCGAGACGGATGGGTCGGGCGTCGTCAGTTGGCCGGACAGATCGCGCTGCGCACGCGGCCGTAATCGACGTGGCGACGGGCCACGAAGCGGCGGACGACAGCGGCGGTCATGAGTGCCATGCTCCCACACCCCCGGTTGACCGGCCAATGACCGCGTGTGTGATCCCACATCACGGACCGCCCGTCCCCGGGTGCTACCGTGCCGCGCCCTCGGTCGGCGGCGGGAGCAGCCGAGCCCCGCGCGCGAATCGGCGGACCAGCCCGCCCGGCCGTCCGGCTGTGTGACGCTGCGACATGTGACCGCACCTTCGGAGCCGAGACGGGCCAGCGGCGCGGCCGCTCCCGCCAGGAGCAACCGACGGTGGCTGGTCTGGCTGCCGCCGGCGGCGCTCACGCTGGCGGTCAGCCTCACCGGGGTGAGCCGGGCGCAGCTCTGGCGGGACGAGCTGGCCACCTGGAGCGCGGCGACCCGGCCGGTCGGCGACCTGGTCCGGCTGGCCGGCACCATCGACGCCGCCACCGGGCCGTACTACCTGCTCATGCACGGCTGGATCGCGCTGTTCGGCGACTCGACGACCGCGCTGCGGCTGCCGTCGGTGCTGGCCATGGCGGCCACCGCCGGGCTGACCGCCCGGCTCGGCGAGCGGCTGGTCGACGCCCGGGTCGGATTGCTGGCCGGGCTGCTCCTCGCCGTCCTCCCCGGCACCTCGCGGTACGCCCAGGAAGCCCGCCCGTACGCGCTGGCCACGCTGCTCGCCGTGCTCGCCACGCTGTTGCTGGTCGAGGCGCTGCGTCGCCCGTCGTGGGCCCGCTGGGCCGGCTACGCCGCCGCCGTCGCCGCGCTGGGCCTGACCCACCTGATCGCGCTCACCCTGCTCGCCGCGCACGCCGTCGCGGTGCTGCTGGTCCAGTGGCGCGACCCGGCGGCCGCCGGCCTCGACACTCCCCCGGATGGCGCCGAGCGGCCCGCCGACAGCCGTCGGAGGGACGACCCGCCGGCCGATGACCGGCCCGACGTCGAACCGCCCGGCGACGGGCAACCTGGCGACGCCCGACCAGGCGGCGAGGGATTGGGCGGCGTGCGGCGGGCCGGACGTCACGCCCTGTTGCGGTGGTTGGTGGCGTTGGTGCCGGCCGTGCTGCTGGTCGGTCCGCTGGTGCTGGTGGCGCGGGGGCAGCGGTCCCGGCAGCTCGACTGGGTGGACCCCGCCCGGCTGACCGACCTGGCGGCGCTCCCCGGCGGCGTGGCGCAGAGCGGCGCGGTCGGCGGCCTGCTGCTCGGTCTCGCCGCGCTCGGTGCCGGACGGCTCGGCCGGCGGGCCCTGCTGCCCGCGGCCTGCGTGCTGCTGCCGGTGCTGCTGGTCTTCGCCGCCGGGGTGGTCGTGCCGCTGTGGGTGCCGCGCTACCTGGTCTTCACCGTGCCGTTCGGCTGCCTGCTGGCCGGCGCGGCGCCGGCCGGCGTACGGCTGGCGCCGGCGCTCGCCGTGGTGGTGCTGGCCGGGCTGCTCGGCCTGCCCGACCAGGCGGGGCTGCGGCGTACGCACGAGTGGCCGCGCAGCGCCACGGTCGACTACCGGGGGGTGGCCCGGGTGATCGCCGACCATGAGCAGCCCGGCGACGTGATCGTCTTCTCCCCCCGGGAGAGTTGGCTCTTCCTCGACCTCGGCACCGCGTACCACCTGGGGTCCCGGCAGCCCCGCGACGTGCTGGTGGTCTGCGACCAGCGGCAGCGCGCGGACCTCTGGGCCGGCGAGTGCGACCGGCCGGCGGAGTGCCTGGCCGGCGCGGGCCGGGTCTGGCTGGTGGTCGCCGGGTGGCGGAGCGACCCGGCGGCGGCCGTGCCGGGGGCGAAGGGCGCGGCGCTGCGGGACGGCTTCACCGTCCGCCAGGTCTGGCCGCGCCCCGGCCTCACCGTCGCCCTGCTCACCCGCTGATCCCGCCGTCCCACCGCACGGCCTGCCGGCAGCCCGCCGCTCGCGGGGAGCCCGTGGGCCGCCGCGAGCCCCCCGGGCCGTCGACAGCCTCGCAACATACGGGAGGTGGGGGTGAAAACGGGCCCCGATACCGCGACTTCCCGGCAGTTGCGCGACGCCCCGACCCGGCGCCACGCGGCGGATCAGGGGGTGAGGCGGTCGGCGGAGCCGCGGGCGAGGGGGACCACCAGGACGGCCTCGGTGCCGCCGGTGGCGCCGTTGCGCAGCTCGATGGTGCCGCGGAGCTCGCCGGTCACCAGCGCCCGGACGATCTGCAGGCCGAGCCGGCCGCCGCGTTCGGCGTCGAACTGCTCGGGCAGGCCGCGACCGTTGTCGGCGACCGAGACGTGCAGCTGCTTGCGGAACCGGTGCGCGGACACCACCACCTCGGGCTTGCCGTCCCCGTCGGCGACGACCGCGCCCTCCTCGCCGGCGGGCGGGAAGCCGTGCTCGACGGCGTTGAGCAGCAGCTCGTTGAGGACCATCACCAGCGAGGTGGCGATCTCGGCGGGCAGCACGCCGAAGCTGCCCTTGCGGCGCATTCCGACCGTCACCTCGGTCGCCGCGACCTCGGTGGCCGCGCTGGCCACCCGGTCGACGATCCCGTCGAACTCGACCGCCTCGTCGCTGGACATGGAGAGCGTCTCGTGCACCAGGGCGATCGAGGCGACCCGGCGGACCGACTCCTCCAGGGCGACCCGGGCCTCGGGCATGGACACCCGGCGGGCCTGGAGGCGGAGCAGCGCGGCGACGGTCTGGAGGTTGTTCTTCACCCGGTGGTGGATCTCCCGGATGGTGGCGTCCTTGGTGATCAGGGCGCGGTCCCGGCGGCGTACCTCGGTGATGTCGCGGACCAGCACCAGCGCGCCGATCGGCACGCCGGCCGGCATCAGCGGCAAGGCTCGGGTGAGCATGGTGGCGCCCCGGGCGTCGATCTCCCGCCGGGGCGGGGCGTCCCCGCGCAGCGCGGCCAGGATGGCGTTCGCCGCGTCGGTGCCCTCCAGCGGGTCGCCGGCCAGCCGGCGGTGCAGCTTGGCCAGGTCCTCACCCACCAGGTGGGAGGCGTAGCCCAACCGGCGGTACGCGGACTGCGCGTTCGGGCTGGCGTAGGTGACCTTGCCGTTGGCGTCGAGGCGGACCAAACCGTCGCCGACCCGGGGCGCGGAGGTGGTCTCGCCGGGGTGCCGGGGCGGCGGGAACGTGCCGTCGGCGATCATCTGGGCCAGGTCGTCGGCGGTGGTCAGGTAGTTCAGTTCGAGCTGGCTGGGCGTGCGGGCGGTGGAGAGGTTGGTGTCCCGCCCGACCACGGCGACGACCTCGCCGTTCTCCCCGTCGGCGGTACGCAGCCGGACGGGGATCGCCTCGTGCCGGGCGGGCACGTCGCCGTACCAGACCGGGTCGCCCTCCCGCCAGATCCGGCCCTGCCGGTGGGCGACCTCCAGGTGCGCGACCTCCGGCCCGCCGACGATCCGCCCCACCTGGTCGTCGAGGTACGCGGTGGGGGCGGTCGTGGGGCGGACCTGGGCGACGCAGAGGAACGTCCCGTCGCCGTCCACCGGCACCCACAGCAGCAGGTCGGCGAAGGAGAGGTCGGACAGCAGCTGCCAGTCCCCGGCGATCCGGTGCAGGTGGTCGATGTCGGCCGGGCGGAGCTGGGTGTGCTCCTCGGCGAGGTCGCGCAGCGTGGACACGAGACACAGCGTGCCACGCCGGCGGTCACATCGTCGCGGTGACCTTCTTCAGCCCGCGCGGGGCGTCCGGGTCCTCGCCCCGGGTCAGCGCCAGGGCCAGGGCCAGCCGCTGCAACGGGAGGATGTCCAGCAGCGGGGCGTACCGCTCGTCGACCTCGGGGACGGCCATCCGGGTGGCCCCCTCGACGTCGGCGGAGCCGACCACCACCACGTCGGCGCGGCGCTCGCCGAGCCGGGGCAGCACCTCGCCCATCGACCGCCCGCCGGGGCCGGAGCCGACGACGGCGAGCACCGGGACGTCCGGGTCGGTCATGGCCAGGGGGCCGTGCAGCAGGTCGGCGCCGGAGAAGGCGAGCGCCGGCAGGTACGAGGTCTCCATCAGCTTCAGCGCGGCCTCCCGGGCGGTCGGGTACGCGTACCCCCGGCCGGTGGTGACGAGCTGGGCGGCGAACCGGTAGCGCGGGGCGAGTTGGGCCGGGGTGGCGTCGGCGAGGGTGCGCTCGGCCAGTTCGGGCAGGGCGGCGAGGGCGGCCTGCTCCTCGGCCGGCAGCACGCCGTCGCCGGCACGTACCCCCTCGACGAGCATCAGCAGCGCGAGCAGCTCGGCGGTGTACGTCTTGGTGGCGGCGACGGCCCGCTCGTGCCCGGCGGCGATGTCGACGGCGAGCTCGGCGGTCTCCACCAGCGGGGAGTCGGGCGCGTTCGTGACGGCGAGGGTGAGCGCGCCGGAGGCCCGGGCGACCCGGAGCACCTCGGCCAGGTCGGGCGAGCCGCCGCTCTGGCTGACCCCGACGACGAGGGCGTCGGAGAGGTCGGGCCGGGCGCCGTAGACGGTGATCGCGCTCGGCGAGGCGAGGCCGGCGGGGAGGCCGAGGCGGATCTCGGTCAGGTACGCCGCGTAGAGGGCGGCGTGGTCGGAGGTGCCGCGGGCGGTGAAGACCACGTGCCGGGGCCGGCGCTCGGCGATCACCGCCGCGACCCGGGCGATCGCCCCGGCGTGCTCGGCGGAGAGCAGGCGGTCGTAGCCGGCCGGCTGCTCGTCGATGTCGGCGGCCATGCCGGCCCCTGGACGGGTCACGGAGAACTCCCCCCTGCGCGAATGTCGCGCGATCGGTGCTCAGTCTTGCACCTTTGCGCCCACACGAGCAATGTAACGAACAGCAATGCGCAGTGGATCACCGAATCGACGCACCATCCCCTAGGCTTGCCCGGCTGGCGAACCGACTCACCGAGAGGACGACGTGCCCGACGGAACGGACGACTCCGCGCTCTCCGCGGAGGGGGAGCTCGCGCTCGCCCGCCTGGCGCTGGGCGACGGGGATCTCCAGCACGCCGCCGACCACGTCGCCGCCGCGCTCGTCCAGGCCCCCACGCTGCCCGAGGTGCACGAGATCCTGGCCCGGGTCGCCGCGGCCAGCGGCGGAGACCTGGATCTCTTCCCGCTGGGACACCACGCATTCGTCGGCGCGGTGGTGGCCCGCGCGCACCTGCTCGCCGCCGCCGGGCGACCGGCCGAAGGACTCGACCTGCTGGCCGCGGCCACCGGCTACGCGCCCGGCGCCGACTGGGCGGGCGTGCCCTGGGTGACCGCCCCCGAGCTGCCCGAACGCCTCGAACCCGAGCGGACCGCCCGGATCCTCATGCAGATCTGCGCGGCGGCCCCCGACCCGGTGCCCCGACGGCTCCGCGACCCGCTGCGGCCGTACCTCACCCTGGCCCGCAACGCGGTCACCGTGCACCCCGGCCACCCGCTGCTGCTGGGCGCGGCGTCCGCGCTGGCCCGGCGGATCGGCGCGGTCGCCCTCGCCGTCACCTGGGCCTCCCGGGGGGTACGCGCGGAGCCGACCAAACTCGGCGAGGTCTGGCTCGGGTACGCGTACCGCAGCGCCGGCCGGACCCGGGACGCCCTGGCCGCGCTCGGCCGCGCCGTCGAGCACGACCCCGACGACCTCGCGGTCTACGCCGACATCGCCGGCACGCTCGCCGACGCCGGCCGGCTCGACGAGGCGCTCGACTGGATCGACCGGGCCCTGGCCCGCGACCCCACCTTCGACTGCGCCGTGCACACCGCGCACCGGCTGCGCTTCCAGCGCGACGGGGACGTGGCCCACCTGGTCGCCCTCGCCGACTTCGGCCGGGACCACCCCGACGACAGCCACGAACACGGCGACCTCGCCGAGTGCTGCCGCAGCCGCCCCTGGCTGGGGCAGGTCACCCCGGCCGGCGGCCCGATGCTGGACGCGCTGCGGCAGGCCCTCGCCGCCGAGGGCGCCGCCCGGCTCGCCGTACGGCTGGACGCGTTGGAGCCGCCCAGCGCGATGCGTACCGTCGCGGCGGCCGTGCCCGGCCTCGACGTCGAGGTGACCGAGGTGACCGACCCGGACCCCCGCCAGCCCCGCCGCGCCACCACCTGCCAGCTCTGGCGGTACGACGGCACCCACGCCGCGCCGACCCTGCCGGTCCCGTCGGCCGAGGCGGCCGAACGCATCCGGCAGCTCGCCCACCCGGCGTGGCCGCACCCACCGGCCGCCTACGACGCCGCGGTGGGGCTGGCCACCCTGGAGCTGGCCGACCTGCTCGCCCTGCTGGTGCACCCGCCCAAGGCGCCGCCGACCGCGCTGGGCCGGGTGCTCGCCGGCCAGGACCCCTCGCTCTGGGTGCGCTGCGTGCAGGTCTGGGCCTGCCTCGGCCTGCTGCACCACCGCACCGACGAACCGTGGGCGGAGTCCACCCGGCGGCGGGTGCTGCTGGAACTGGTCTGGGGCGTCGAGGACTGGATCACCGAGGCGGCGCTGTTCGCCCTGGTCACCGCCGCCTGGGTCGATCCCGCGGTACGCCCCGACGTGGCCCGGGCGGTGGCCGAACGCCTCGCCGACGTGGCGGCCGTGTCCCGCGAACGCCGGGTGCCGATCGCCACCTCCGTGGCCCACCTGGCCCTGGCCACCCCGGCGCTGGACGAGACGACCAAGGCCCTGGCCCGCGAGCTGGCCGCCATCCCGGCCGCCGACCCACACCAGCGACCGGGGGCACTGCGCCGCCTCTGGCGCCGCCTCGCCGCCCTCCTCTGGCGCCCCTGACCAACGCGCTGGAAACGACCGCGGCCACGCCGTACCCCGGGTGGGATCGGCGTGGCCGCGGAGCGTGCGTCAGGCGACCGGGGCCTTGCCCAGGGCGGTCTCGGCCTGCTCCTCGGGGGTGGCGTCCGCGGGCGGGGCGTCGTTGGCCGAGCGCAGCGGGACCTCCTTGATGAACCAGGCGAGCACCGGCACCGCGATGGTGAAGACGACCGCCCAGAGGAAGACGTGCGAGATGGCGTCGGACAGTCCGCCGAGCACCAGCTCGCGCACCTGCGCCGGGAGCGCCTTGAGCTGCTCGAGGTCCATCCGGCCGCCCTCACCGCCACCGCCGCTGAACGCGCTGCCAGCCGCCGAGTCGGCGAGCCGGTTGGCGAAGATCGCGCCGAAGAGCGAGATGCCGAACGAACCGCCGATGGAGCGGAAGAACGTGGCTCCGCCGCTCGCCGCGCCGAGGTCCTTCTGCTCGACGCTGTTCTGCGCGATCAGCATCGAGGTCTGCATCAGGAAGCCCATGCCCGCGCCGAGCACGACCATGTAGACCGAGGACTCGGCCTTGCTGGTGTCGACGTCGAGCCGGCTGAGCAGGAACATGCCGGCGGTCATCACCACGCCGCCGACGATCGGGAACATCCGGTACCGGCCGGTCTTGGTGATCGTCCGGCCGACGACCAGCGAGACCACCAGCATGCCGAACATCAGCGGGAGCAACAGCAGGCCGCTGTTGGTGGCCGAGGCGCCCTGCACGGTCTGCTGGTAGAGCGGCAGGAAGTTCATCGCGCCGAACATCGCGAAGCCGAGCAGGAAGCCGATCACCGAGATGAGGGCGAAGTTGCGGTTGGCGAAGAGCCCGAGCGGCAGGATCGGCTCGACGGCGCGGCGCTCGACGACGGCGAACACGACCAGGGCGACCAGCGCGAGGACGGCGAGGCCGAGGATCTGCGGCGAGGTCCAGTCGTACTCGTTGCCGCCCCAGGTGGTGACCAGCACGATCGCGGTGATGCCGACCGAGAGCAGCGCGGCGCCCAGCCAGTCGATCTTGTGCTCGGTGCGGTACTTCGGCAGGTGCATGGTGGTGGCCAGGACCAGCAGCGCGACGCCGCCCAGCGGCAGGTTGACGTAGAACGCCCAGCGCCAGGAGAGGTTGTCGGTGATGAAGCCACCGACCAGCGGGCCGGCCACCATGGCGATGGCCATGATGCCGGCGATCATGCCCTGGTAGCGGCCCCGCTCGCGCGGCGGCACCAGGTCACCGATGATCGCCATCACGCCGACCATCAGGCCGCCCGCGCCGAGGCCCTGGACGGCCCGGAACGCGATCAGCTCGATCATGCCGGTGTCGGCGCCGCCGAACATGCCGGAGCCCGACATGCCGCAGAGCGCGGAGCCGATCAGGAAGATCACCACGGAGGTGAGGAAGACGGCCTTGCGGCCGTACAGGTCGCCGAGCTTGCCCCAGATCGGAGTGGAGACCGTGGTGCCCAGCACGTACGCGGTGACCACCCAGGTGAAGTGGTCGACGCCGCCGAATTCGCCGACGATCCGCGGCAGCGCGGTGCTGACGATCATGTTGTCGAGCATCGCGAGCATCATCGCGATCATCAGACCGAACAGGACGACCCGGATGTTGGGTCTCGCCGTCGCCTGGGTTTCCTGAGTCATGGGTAAGCTCCCCCGGAGATGTGTCGCACTTACTTGCCGCCCGGCTAGTCACCTTACTAGCCGCACGGTAAGTTGGACAGCAGAAAACCGTCAAGTGAGTTGGGTGGTTCAGGTGAGGGAGAGCACAGGCGGCACGCGGGAACGCATCCAGGCCGTCGCGCTGGAGCTCTTCACCGAGCAGGGGTACGAGAAGACCTCGCTGCGGGAGATCGCCGAGCGGCTGGGTGTGACCAAGGCCGCCCTCTACTACCACTTCAAGAGCAAGGACGAGATCGTCAACAGCTTCGTCGAGGACCGGCTGCACCGGATGGACGAGCTGATCGACTGGGCCCGGTCGCAACCGGCCACCCTGGCCACCCGCCGGGCCCTGATCACCCGGTACGCCGACGCGATATTCGCCAGCGAGCAGCCGTCGGTGATGCGCTTCTTCGAGCAGAACCAGACCGTGTTGAAGAGCCTCGCCGCCGGGATGCAGATGCGGGAACGGATGCTGGGCCTCGCCGACCAGCTGTGCCGGGGCGACGATTCGCCCGCCGCGCAGCTCCGCGCCGCGCTCACCCTGTTCGCCGTGCACAGCAGCTGGTTCGCGGTACGCGCCCCGCACATCACCGACGAGGAGCGGAAGAAGATCGCTCTCGAGGTCGCCGACGAGCTGCTGTCGAAGATCGGCGAGGCCGGCTGACCCGCCGGTCACCGGCGCGGTACGGCCTCCGGGCCGGCCCGGAGGCCGGTACGGGCGCCGTCAGTCGCCGGTGAGGTCCAGCCGGAGCCCGAGCAGCTCCACCCCCGGCAGCGGGGACCAGTCCTTCTCCGGCACCCGGACGAAGCCCATCCGCTGGTAGAGCCGGTGCGCCGCGACGGCCATGCCGCTGCGTACGCAGATCACCACCGCCGAGCAGCCCAGCTCGGTCGCCCGGGCCACGCAGGCGCGGACCAGCGCCACCCCGGCGCCACGGCCCTGCGCCGCCGGGTCGACCGCCAGCATCCGGAACTCCGCCTCGCCGGGCCCGGAGAGCTCCGCGTACGGGGTGCCGGCCAGCACGAACGTCACCGCCCCGAGCACCTCCCCGGTGCCGGTGTCGACGGCGACCAGCACCTCGCCGGTCTCCGCCCGGGTGGCCACGTCGGCGAGCACCACGGCGTACCCGTTCTCGCCCTTGAGCTGCCCGTCGGCCTCGTAGGCGGCGACCGTCAGCCGGGCCACCGCCGGGTGGTCGGCCGGGTCGGCCCGACGGACGGTGAGGCCGGTCAACCGATCACCGCGATCAGGTCGCCGTCCTGCACGACGTCCCCCTCGTTGACCGCGATCTGCTGGACGACGCCGTCCGACTCGGCGATCACGGGGATCTCCATCTTCATCGACTCCAGGATCACCAGCGTGTCCCCCTCGGACACGGTGTCTCCGGCCGTCGCGACGACCTTCCAGACGTTCGCCACCATCTCGGCGCGGATCTCCTCGGCCATGTCACGGCCCTCCCTCTCCACCGGTGTGCCTGCGAACGGTATCCAATCATGACCCGGGTCACGCCGGACGCGGAGCGGCCGGCACGCCGCTTTCGGCCCCGCCGGACCATGGGCGAGGCAACCCGCACTAGCATCAGCTCGTCGGACCCCGGACGCCCGGAGGACCGGTACGCGACCTCCGCCGCGCTCGCCCGCGGTCGGACCGTGACCAGCACAAGGAGGCACAGCATGGCGAAGAAGGCCCGTAGGAAGAAGGCCCGGAGGAAGAGCAACGCGAACCACGGCAAGCGCCCCAACTCCTGATCGTCGGCGGGCCCGTGCCCGCCTGGAGGATCAGCAGCTCCCCGGCCCCGGGCCGGGACACGCCGGTGGCCCGGGTCGGATCCGACCCGGGCCACCGGTTTCTGTCAGCTCAGTGCGGCGTGCGCTCAGTCCGCCAGCTCGCGGGACTCGGTGCTCTCGAAGACCACCAGCTCGGTGAGGCGTACCCGCAGCCGCTCGCGCAGCTGCGCCGGCGCGGTCTCGTTGCCGCAGCACCGCGCGACCAGCGCCTTCACCTCCTGCTCGATGCCGTACTCGCGCAGGCAGTGCCCGCACTCGTCGAGGTGGGTCCGGATCAGCACCCGGCGCTCGTCCGCGCACTCCAGATCCAGGTAGAGGTACACCTCCGCGAGCACCTCGCGGCAGTCCGTCTCGTGCGGCTCTCCACAGCTCACGGTCACACCTCCCGGCCGGCGGCGGCGGTCGAACCCTTCGACGACGGCGCGGACGAGAAGCCCCGCTCCGCGGCGTACTGCTCGAGCAGCTTGCGCAGATTACGTCGGCCGCGGTGCAGCCGCGACATCACCGTGCCGATCGGCGTACCCATGATGTCGGCGACCTCCTTGTAGGAGAAGCCCTCGACGTCGGTCAGGTACACCGCCATGCGGAACTCCTCCGGCAGCTGCTGGAGGGCCTCCTTGACGTCGCTGTCCGGCAGGCGGTCCAGCGCCTCGGTCTCCGCCGAGCGCAGCCCGCTGGAGGTGTGCGACTCGGCCTCGGCGAGCTGCCAGTCGGTGATCTCCTCGGTCGGCGCCTGAATCGGCTGGCGCTGCCGCTTGCGGTAGGAGTTGATGTAGGTGTTGGTCAGGATCCGGTAGAGCCAGGCCTTCAGGTTCGTGCCCTGCTCGAACTGGTGGAAGGCCGCGTACGCCTTCAGATACGTCTCCTGGACCAGGTCCTCGGCATCCGCCAGGTTGCGGGTCATCCGCAGTCCGGCAGCGTAGAGCTGATCGACGAAGGGCATCGCGTCCCGCTCGAAGCGGGCCCTGCGCTCGTCCGTCTTCTCGGTGGTCAACCGCACATCCCCTCGCGTCGGATGCTTCCTCGACGAGGATACGCGTACGGAGCTGTCCGTAGATTCACTTCCGGCCGGTGTGCTGGTGCTCACCGCGGCCGGCGCCTCGGCGGGCCACTCCGGCGCGTCCAGCAGCCGCCTCAGCTGCCGCGCGTCCCGCTTGTCCCGCTCCCGGCCCCGTGTCTCGGTCGGCACCGGTCACCCCCCTCGGCTGGAAATGTCGTCCAGGGGTAGTAACCGCGCAGTGGGGCGACACATTCCGTCACCCCCGCCGTTCCTGGTCCCCGCCTCGGCCGCGACCGACGCTGGGACCAGGAAGGGCCTGGGAGGATGGTCCCGAATGCCCGAACCGGTGCATCCGGCACCATCCGTAGCAACGACCCGCCGCCGCCCCCGGTCACGCCCGGGCGTGATCCCTCCCCGCCGTCCGGGGCAGACGATTTCCCCGGGCCCCGTTCAGCGGCGTGTCCAGCCCCGCCCACGCAGCCAGTCGCGCACCACGGCGGCCGTGGCGGCCGGGTCGCCCCGCAGGTCGTGCCGCTCGCCCGGGCGGAGCACCACCTCGACGCCCGGTCCCGGCTCCGGCACCCCGAAGGGGTCCCGGTCACCGTTCACCACCAGGGTGGGCAGCCCGGTCGCCAGCTCGGCGGCGCGCGAGCGCTCGGGACGGCCCGGCGGGTGCAGCGGGAAGGCCAGGGCGACGATCCCGCTCGCGCCGACCGCCCCGGCGGTGCGGCAGGCGACCCGGGCGCCGCTGGAGCGCCCGCCGACCACCCAGTCGGACACGGTCGGGTGGCGCTCGCGGAGCGCGGCCAGCACCGCCGTCCACGCCTCGTCGAGCTGCCCGGCCGGCGCCGGCGCCCGTCGACCGGCGACCCGGTACGGCTGGGTCACCCGGATCACGGCCACCCCGGCGGCGGTCACCGCGTCCCGGACGGCGCGCAGGTCCGGGGCGTCCACCCCGCCGCCCGCGCCGTGCCCGAGCACCAGCGCGGTGCTGACGGGACCGGCGGGCAGGTCGGTGTCGACCCGGGCCGGTCCGCGGGGGGTGTCGGTCTCGTCGCTGTGCCGCACCGGCCCATTCTCCGCCGACGCCGGCCGACCCGACCCGGCGGCCGCTCGCCGCACACCCACCCGGGCCGGCGCCCGGGCCGGAAACGACGTCGCCGCCCGCCTCCAGGGTTGCGAGGCGGGCGGCGAGGCCTACCCGATCAGCTCAGCGACTGAGCGGCACCAGGGTGAGCAGGCGGTCCCGGACCGGCGGGCCGGCCTCGTCGACCGCGTCCGGATCCGGCTGCACCTCGCTGCGCCAGGCGACGAGCATCGCCCGGCGCTCGCGGGGCGTGGTGCCGCCCCAGACGCCGTGGCAGTCCCCCACCTCCAGCGCCCAGGCGAGGCAGGAGCCCTGGACGTCACAACTGCGGCAGAGCGTGACGGCCGCGTCGGCCGGCTCGTTGGGCGCCGGAAAGAAGGTTTCCGGGTCCACGCTCTGGCAGGTCCCTCTGGTCCGCCACGCCTCGTCCTGTCGCCGCTCGCGCAACGCCCGCAGCAGTCGCGGATCTCGTCGTGCGGCGGCCACCTCGTGCGGGCGGGGCATACGTGCCCGTGTCAAATCCACCCACCTCCCCCGTGGGACCGGCAAGATCACCAAGGATCGATGGGCGTCATCCGCCCCGTGCGAATCGACGCCCACCGCCGGCGCTGTGTTCTATCGCACTTGCGGACGCGGGGACAAGACTCTGCGGTAAAGATGGCTAAAAGACCGGGCGACGTTTCAGGCGCAACCCCGGCAAATCAGCACACGACAATGCGCCGACAGTGATCAGAACAGGGTCAATTCCGAGTCGGCCTCCTCGCGCGCGAGCGGGACCCGGACGGTCAGGCCGGGACCGTCGTTGCGGACGTCGCCCACCGCCGGGGAGACCGGGCGGATCTCCAACCCGGCGAGCCAGTCCGCCGGCGGCGGGACCAGCAGCGCGGCGGGTTCCTCGGTCGGGCCGAGCCAGGTCGCCCAGCGGTCCCGGGGGAGCAGCAACGGCATCCGGTCGTGCACCTCGGCCAGCTCGCCGACGGCCGCCGTGGTGAGCACGCTGAAGGTGAGCAGGGCGCGGCCCGCCGCCTCCCACACCGACCAGATGCCGGCGAAGGCGAGCACCGAGCCGTCCGCCGGCGTCATGTAGTAGGGCTGCCGGCGGCCGCCGGCCTCGCGGACCCACTCGTACCAGCCCTCGGCCGGGACCAGGCAGCGGCGGCGGGCGAAGGACGGGGCGTACGCCCGGCTGGTGGCGATCGTCTCGGCCCGGGCGTTGATCATGCGGGCCGCGCCGGTGGCGCTGCGGGACCAGTGCGGGACCAGGCCCCAGCGGCCCACCGAGAGCGTGCGGTGCCCCTCGGGCGCCAGCCGGACCAGCGGCACCGGATCGGTCGGGGCCACGTTGAAGTCCGGGCCGACCGCGCCGCCGGTCTCGTCGTACGACTCGAACAGCGCGCTCAGGTCGCCCGCGCTCCGGGTCGTCGCGTACCTCCCGCACATGGGGCACACGCTAACGCCCCGACGGCGTCCCGGCTGTCCCGCCAACCGGGAGTGGGCCCCACGGCCGGCTCCATGCGCTGCCGGACTTGGCAGAATGTAACCGTGGGGAATCCGACCGCGACCCGGCCGCCGCAGCCGTGGACCGCACCGACCGCCAGCGACCCGGTCGCCGCGACGCTGCGCCTGCCCGGTTCCAAGTCGATGACCGCGCGGGCCCTGGTGCTCAGCGCGCTGGCCGGTGGCCCGTCGACGCTGGGCGGGCCGCTGCGCGCCCGGGACACCGAGCTGATGGCCGGCGGCCTGCGCGCCCTGGGCGCGCACATGTCGATCTCCGACGACGACCGCTGGCTGGTCCGGCCGCACCGGCTGGTCGGCCCGGCGCACGTCGACGTCGGCCTGGCCGGCACGGTGATGCGCTTCCTCCCGCCGGTGGCCGGTCTGGCCGAGGGGCGGGTCACCTTCGACGGCGACCCGCAGGCCCGGGTCCGCCCGCTCGGCCCGCTGATCGGGGCGTTGCGCTCCCTCGGCGTACGCATCGACACGCCCGACACCGGCAGCCTGCCGCTGACGGTCCTCGGAGCCGGCCGGGTCGCCGGCGGCGAGGTGGTCATCGACGCCTCCGCCTCCAGCCAGCTCGTCTCCGGGCTGCTGCTGGCCGCCCCGCGGTTCGACCGGGGCGTGGTGGTCCGGCACGAGGGCCCGCCGGTTCCCTCCGCGCCGCACCTGCGGATGACCGTCCAGATGCTCCGCGCCGCCGGGGCGGCGGTCGACGACAGCGTGCCCGACGTCTGGACGGTCGAGCCGGGGCCGCTGAGCGGGCGCGGCTGGGAGATCGAGCCGGACCTCTCCGGCGCGGTGCCGTTCTTCGCCGCCGCGCTGGTCACCGGCGGTGAGGTGACCCTGCAGGGCTGGCCGCGCAGCAGCATGCAGCCGGTCGAGCAGCTCCGTGCGCTGCTGCACCGGATGGGCGGCGAGGTGACGCTGACCACCGGCGGGCTCACCGTGCGGGGCACCGGAGCCGTGCACGGCCTGGACGCCGACCTCTCCGACGTCAGCGAGCTGACCCCGGCGCTGACCGCGCTGGCCATGCTCGCCGACTCGCCGTCCCGGCTGACCGGCGTCGGGCACATCCGGGGCCACGAGACCGACCGGATCGCCGCGCTGGCCCAGGAGTTCACCGCGCTCGGCGCGGACATCACCGAGTCGGCCGACGGGCTGGAGATCCGCCCCCGCCCGCTGCGCGGCGGGACCTTCCGGACGTACGCCGACCACCGGATGGCGCACGCCGCCGCGGTGGCCGGGCTGGCCGTACCGGGCATCGAGGTGGACGACGTGGCGTGCACCTCCAAGACCATGCCCGAGTTTCCGGCGCTATGGTCAGGAATGGTGACCGGCAAGAGCTGACGCGACAGGGGGCAGGTCCTGGCGACCAAACGGCGCGAGTACGACGAGGACGACGTGCGGGTCCGGCCCGGGAAGTCGTCGCGCCCGCGTACGCGCACCCGCCCCCGGCACGCCGAGGCGGTCGACGGTTTCGTGATCGCCGTGGACCGGGGCCGCTACACCTGCGTACGACCGGACGCCGGGCCGGACGACCCGATCATCACCGCGATGCGGGCCCGGGAGCTGGGCCGCAAGTCGGTGGTGGTGGGCGACCGGGTCGGGCTGGTCGGGGACACCTCGGGAGCGCCCGGGTCGCTGGCCCGGATCGTCCGGATCGCCGAGCGCAGGTCGGTGCTGCGGCGCACCGCCGAGGACGACGCGACCACCGCCGAGGGCCGGCTGGAACGGGTCGTGGTGGCCAACGCCGACCAGCTGGTGATCGTCAGCGCGCTGGCCGACCCGCCGCCGCGCACCGGGTTCATCGACCGCTGCCTGGTAGCCGCGTACGACGCGGACATCGAGCCGCTGCTCTGCCTGACCAAGGCGGACCTGGCCGGCCCGGAGGCGGTGCTCGGCTACTACACCGAGCTGGAGCTGCCGTACGTGCTGATCCGGCCCGACTCAGACCTGGACGCCCTGCGCGCGCTGCTCGCCGGGCGCGTCTCGGTGCTGGTCGGGCACTCCGGGGTCGGCAAGTCGACGCTGGTCAACCGCCTCGTCCCGGAGGCCGAGCGGGCGGTCGGCACGGTCAGCGCGATCGGCCGCGGCCGGCACACCTCGACCAGCGCGGTGGCCCTGCGGCTGCCGCCCACGACCGGCGCGAAGGGCGATCCCGGCTGGATCGTCGACACGCCCGGGGTACGCAGCTTCGGGCTGGCGCACGTCTCCGCGGAGAGCCTGCTGCACGGCTTCGCCGACCTGGTGGAGGCCACGGTCGACTGCCCGGCGAACTGCCAGCACACCGCCGAGGAGGCGCACTGCGCGCTGGACGCCTGGGTGGCCGCCGGCAAGGCCGACCCGCGCCGGCTGGCGTCGTACCGCCGGCTGCTGGCCTCCCGCAGCGGGGAGGGCGACCAGCGCGGGGAGGTCGACCACCGCGGGCCCGGCGAGGGTGACCAGCGCGGGCCGGACGCACCGCCCGCCGGGTCCTGACCCGGTGTCCGCCGCTACCGTTTCCGGCATGACCGGGTACGCCGCCGACCTCGCCCTCGCCCACCTGCTCGCCGACGCCGCCGACGCCATCTCCACGGACCGGTTTCGCGCCCTCGACCTGCGGGTCGAGTCGAAGCCGGACCTGACCCCGGTCTCCGACGCGGACACCGCGGTCGAGCGGGAGATCCGCGCCCTGCTGGCCGAGCACCGGCCGGGTGACGGCCTGCTCGGCGAGGAGTACGGCGAGCAGCCGGCCGCCGGGCCCGACGGGCGGCGCTGGGTGGTCGACCCGATCGACGGCACCAAGAACTTCGTCCGCGGCGTGCCGGTCTGGGCCACCCTGATCGCCCTGCTGGAGTCCGACCGCCCGGTGCTCGGCCTGGTCTCCGCCCCGGCGCTGGGCCGGCGCTGGTGGGCCGCGACGGGCGCGGGCGCGTACGCCGGCCCGGACGCCGCCTCCGGCGCACCGATCCGGGTCTCGGGCGTCAAGGATCTCGCCGACGCGAGCTTCTGCTACTCGTCGCTGACCGGCTGGGAGTCCGCCGGCCGCTTGGACGCGATCCTGCAGGTCATGCGGCACACCTGGCGCAGCCGGGCGTACGGCGACTTCTACGGCTACATGCTGCTGGCCGAGGGGGCGCTGGACGTGATGGTGGAGCCGGAGCTGTCGCTGTGGGACGTCGCCGCGCTGGTGCCGATCGTGACCGAGGCCGGCGGCACGGTCACCGACCGGGCCGGTCGACCGGCGCCGGCTGGCGGGGAGAACAGCGCGATCGCCACCAACGGCCTCCTCCACGCCGACATCCTGGAGCGGCTGGGAGAGCCAGCCGCGCGCTGACCGACCGGTTGCCTCTATCCTCGCCAGGTGGTGTCCTCCGGTTGGTGCTTCCTCGCGGCCATGATCGTCGCGTACGGCTTCGCCAATCTGCTCCAGTCCGTCGCCGCGGCGCGGACCACCGTGCACCACACCTTCGACCCGGGGCTGCTGCTGCGGCTGGCCAGCCACCGGACGTACCTGGTCGGGCTGATCTGTCAGGTCACCGGTTTCGTGCTGGCCTTCCTGGCCCGCCGGGACCTGCCGCTCTTCCTGGTCCAGGCCAGCGTGGCGGCCGGGCTCGGGGTGACCGCGATACTCGGGGTGCTGGTGCTGAAATGGCGGCTGCCGGCCGCCGAGGTGGCGCTGCTGGCGCTCCTCTTCGGCGGGATCACCGCACTGGTGCTGGCCGCCCAGCCGGCCCCCTCCCGGCAGCTCGGCACTGCCGGTCTGATCGGCCTGACCGTGGCGGTCGGGGTGATCGCCGTGGCCGGCTTCTTCGCGGCCCGGCTGCACGGGGCGCCCGGCTCGGTGGCGCTCGGCTCGCTGGCCGGGATGGCGTTCTCCGCCGCCGCGGTGGCCGCCCGCCCGCTGGCCTCGGCGGACTCCGCCGAGGCGTTCGTCCGGGACCCGCTGCTCTACCTGCTGATCGCCCACTCGGTGGTGGGCCAACTGCTCCTCGGCCTGGCGATGCAGCGGGGCTCCACCACCGCGGCGGTGGCCGCGATGGACGCCGCCGGGGCGGTGCCCGCGGCGATCATCGGCCTGCTGCTGCTCAACGACCGGATCTGGCCGGGCCGGGAGTGGCTGGCCGGGGTCGGTTTCCTGATCACGCTGGCGTCGGTGGTCGGCCTCACCCGGTACGCCGAACCGCAGCACCACCACGCGGTCGCCCGCGAGCGGGAGCGCCCGATGATCGGCGCCGGGGCCGCCGCCCGTCCCCGCCGCTGACCGAACACGCCGCCGGAGGCGGCCCGCCGTACCGGCGTCAGGCCGCCTCGACGGGCTTCTCGACCGGTTTCTCGGCGGGCTTCTCGACCGGCTTGCGCCGCCCGATGACCCGCTCGTAGAGCCGCTCCAGGGCGCCGGCCGTCCGCTCCCAGGTGTAGCTGCAGCGGACCCGGTCGACCGCCGCGTGCCCGTACGCGAACCGCCCGGCGTTGTCGGCCAGCAGCCGGCGCAGGGTGACCCCGAGCGCGCGGACGTCCCCCGGCGGCACCAGTTTGCCCGTCACCTCGTCCACCACCGCGTCGGCGATCCCGCCCATCGCGTAGCCGACCACCGGCACCCCGCAGGCCATCGCCTCCAGCGACACCCGCCCGGCGGACGAGTAGTGCGGCGTGCAGGCGACCACGTCGGCCGAGCGGTACCAGGTGGCCATCTGGTCGTGCGGCACCGCGCCGACCAGCTTCACCTGGTCGGCCACCCCGGTGCGTTCGGCCAGCTCGCGCAGCCGCCGCGCCTCGGCGTGGTCGGCCAGCTGCTCGGCGGGCGGCCCGCCGGCGATCACCAGCTCGGCGTCGCCGACCAGCCGCATCGCCCGGACCAGGTCCTCCTGGCCGTGCCCGGGCGACAGCCCGCCGACGGAGAGGATGCGGGCTCGCTGGTCCCGGGGCGCCGCCTCGCCGTCGGGGTGGAACTGCCCGGTGTCGACGCCGGTCGGCACCATCGCCACCGAGGTGCGTTGCAGTCCCATCCGGGTCAGCTCGTCGACCTCGTCGTTGCACTGCGCGACCGCGATGTCCACCGCCCGGGTCAGCGCCCGCTCCAGCGGGATCCGCTCCCCCGGCCCGTCGTACTGCCCGCCGAGGTGGCGCAGCTGCTCGACGCCGAGCGAGTGGAAGGTCTGCACGACCGGGATGTCGGTCTCCCGCACCCCGTGGGCGGCGGCCAGGCCACCGACCCAGTAGTGCCCGTGCACCACGTCCGGGGTCCAGTCGCCGGACCACCGCTCGGCCAGCCAGCGGCCGTACTCGGCCACGTGCGGGACCAGTGCGGCGGTGGGCAGCGGGATGGGCGGGCCGACCGGCACGCGTTCCAGCCGGTAGCCGTCCACCTCGACGCGCTCCGGCTGCCCCGCGGAGTCGCGGCGCTCGTAGACCCGTACGTCGTGGCCCCGGTCGGCGAGCTCGGCGGCGACCCGGGCGATGTGCTGGTGCGTGCCGACGGTCGGACCGTCGACCTGCCTGGACGGGCCGGCGTGCGCGCACACAAGGCCGACGCGCATGGTGCACCTCCATGCGTTCTAGCGAGCGGTGGGTCCTCCCGGTCAGAGGGTCCCATTAACCCGGCGCTGGTGAGCCGAAACCTGGCAGATCGGGACCGGACCGGCGGAGCGAACTCGGCCGGGCGCGACCGGGATCCGGGGCGCCCGGATCCGCATGACCCACCCGGACCGGGGGTACCGGCGAAGAATGCCTCTCACCCGCAACCTCGACGACGCCACGGTCGTCATCACCGGCGCCTCCAGCGGCATCGGCGCGGAGACCGCGTACGCGCTGGCCCGTCGCGGTGCCGACGTGGTGCTCGCGGCCCGCAGCGAGGAGGTCCTCCAGCGGGTCGCCGCGCGCTGCCGGGAACTGGGTGGGCGGGTCCTGGTCGTACCGACCGACGTGACCGACCCGGAGGCGGTGGAGCGGCTCGCCGCCCGCGCGGCGGCGGAGTTCGGCCGGATCGACGGCTGGGTCAACAACGCCGCGGTCAGCGCGGTGGGCCTCTTCGACGAGATCCCGGTGGCGGAGTTCCGGCGGGTGGTGGCGGTGAACCTCCTCGGCACGGCGTACGGGACGAAGGCGGCGCTGCCCTGGCTGGGGGCGGCCGGCGGCGGGGTCGTCGTCAACAACGCCTCGGTGCTGGCCGAGGTGGCGATGCCCTACCAGTCGGCGTACAACGCGACCAAGCACGGCATCCGCGGGCTGGCCGACACCGTGCGGCAGGAGCTGCGGGTGACCGGTCGGGGCAACATCTCCATCTGCACGGTGCTGCCGGCCACCATCGACACCCCGTTCTTCCGGCACGCCGCGAACCACAGCGGCCACGAGCTGACCCCACCACCGCCGGTGTACCCGCCGGAGGTGGTCGCCGAGACGATCGTGCGGCTGCTGCGCCGGCCGCGCCGGGAGGCGTACGCGGGCGGCGCCGCGCGGCTGCTCGGCCTGCAGTGGCGGCTGGCGCCGGCGCTGGCCGAGCGGGCGCTCGGCTGGTACACCCACCGGACCCAGTTCGGGCCGGGCGTCCGGCTGGACAGCACCGGCAACGTCTTCCGGGACGACGCCGAGGCGGAGCGCTTCGGTGGCTGGCAGGGCCGGCGGCGGCAGTTGGTCCGGGTGACCGCCGCCTTCGGGTTGGCGGCGGCCGGCACCGCCGTCGGCACGATGGCGGCGATCAACCGCCGGGCCCGGACGGACCGCTGATGAACCGCATCGACCGGTCGGATGCGCGGCCCGGACCCGGCATGCACAATGGGACGATCATGCCGACGGACGTGCGCTGCCTGGTGGAGACGGACGAATCGTCTGCGGTAGTCAGGCTGACCGGCGTGCTGGACCTGGCCGCCGTCGACGCCGTCCGGGACGCGTTGCTGGCCCGGCTCTGGGCCCGGCCCGGCCCGGTGATCGCCGATCTCACCCGGCTGCGGGTGGCCGAGCCCGCCGCCCGCGCCGTCCTCGACGAGGTGCGCCGCGTGGTGGCCGACTGGCCCGCCGCCGACCTGCTGGTGCTGGATCCGGCGGCCGCGCGGGAGGGGGCGCCGGTCCGGGCGACCCTGGACGAGGCGCAGGAGGAGTTGGCCGGGGCGCCGCTGGCCGCGGTGCTGAACGCCGACCTGCTGCCGACCGTCGGCGCGGCCCGGGAGGCCCGGGCGCTGGTGACCGACGGCTGCGACCGGTGGGGCGTGCCGGAGCTGGCGGAGCCGGCGTGCATCGCGGTGACCGAGATGGTCAACAACGTGGTGGCCCACGCGGGCACCCCGATGGCCGTCCGGGTGGCCCCGCGGGACAGCTCGCTGCACCTGGCCGTCCGGGACCACTCCTCCCGGCTGCCCGCGTACGCCGGCCTGGCCCCGCTCAACTCGGCCGGAGGCCGGGGCCTGCTGCTGATCGACACGGTCGCCCGGCGCTGGGGCAGCACCCCGTTGCCGGACGGCAAGGTCGTCTGGTGCGTGCTGCATCCCGAGGACGAGGTGGCCCACCGGAGCTGACCGGGGGCGCGGCCGGGCCCGGCCGGGGTGTTTCTTCCCTTTGCTCCCGATCCTCGGCCCTCGATCCGGTTAATCCGGGCAGCGCAGTGGGTAGTGCTCAGCCATGCGCGACGACGAGTACCCGACCCCCGTGTCCGACCCCGAGGCGGAGGGGCTGCCCGACACCGCCGACGACGACTCGACCGCCAACGACGACGTCCTGACCGGCCGCGAGGCGGACGGACCGGAGCCCGCCCAGCTGCCCGGGGACCGCACGCCGGTGGCGGTGGACCGGTTCGGGACCACCGCCGAGGAGCAGCTCGACGGCGAGTCGCTGGACTACAAGCTCCAGCGGGAGAGCTACGAGCGTCCGGCCGACGACCCCCTCGCGGGCCCGGTGGACCCGGGCATCGCCGCCGAGGCGGACAGCGAGGAGGCCGCCGCGCAGGCCCAGCTCGACGCCGACGTGATCGACCCGGGGCCCACCTCCGACCCGCGCTCGCCGGTCTCGATCTACGACCACGGGCAGCTCGGCAGCATCGCCGACGCCGAGGTGGGCCGGCTGGTCGAGCCGGACGAGGGCGCCCACACCGACCAGGAGACCGACAACGTCGCGTACGACGCCGGTTCGGCCGGTGGCGGGGCGACCGCCGAGGAGCTGGCCATCCACGAGACCCGGCCGCCGGAGGCGACCTAGTCGTCCGGGCCTGGTTCTAGTCGTCCAGGCCCCGTTCGATGGCGTAGCGGGTCAGCTCGACCCGGTTGTGCAGCTGGAGCTTGCCGAGCGTGTTCTGCACGTGGTTCTGCACCGTCCGGTGGGAGAGCCCGAGCCGCTCGGCGATCTGCTTGTACGACAGGCCCTTGGCCACCAGGCGCAGCACCTCGGTCTCCCGTTCGGTGAGCCGGGGTGCCGAGTCGGCGGCGGGCCCGCTCGGTGGCTCGGCCGCCAGCCGCCGGTACTCCCCCAGCACCAGCCCGGCGAGTCCCGGGGTGAAGACCGGCTCGCCCGCGGCGGTGCGCCGCACCGCGTCGAGGAACTCCGCCGGGGCGGCCGACTTGACCAGGTAGCCGGTGGCGCCGGCCTTCACCGCGTCCAGGACGCTCTGCGGCTCCCCGCTGGCCGACAGCATCAGCACCCGCACCTCGGGCAGCGCCGCACGCAGCCCGCGGATCACCTCGACCCCGGAGACGTCCGGCAGTTGCAGGTCGAGCACGACCACGTCGGGCCGGGCGGCGGCGGCCAGCCGCACGGCCTGCCGCCCCTCGCCGCTGGTGGCCACGACCAGGTGGCCGGCCTCGGTGAGGTCGCGGGCCACCCCCTCCCGCCACATCGGGTGGTCGTCGACCACCATCACCCGGACCCGGCCGTCCGGTTGCCCGGCCGCGCCGCTCACCGGGCGTCCCGGGGCACGACCAGCTCGATCTCGGTGCCCGCGCCGGGGGCGGAGACGATCCGCACCTCACCGCCGAGGTCGGCCACCCGCCCCCGGATGGCCTGGGCCACCCCGAGCCGCCCCTGGGCCGCGGCCTCGGCCAGCCGCCCCTCCGGGATCCCCGGTCCCTCGTCGCGTACCGAGACGGTCACCGTCTCCCCCTCGTCCTCGATCAGCACCCAGGCCCGCCCGCCGGCGTGCCGGGCCACGTTGTCCAGTGCCGCGCCGGTGGCGGCGGCCAGCTCGCGGGCGACCCGCGTGGGCAGCGGTACTCCGGTGGCCGGCGCGGAGACCACGACCGTCGTCGTGGCGTACCGGTCGAGCAGGGCGCGCAGGTCCCGGGTGCCGCCGTCGTCGTCCGGGTCGCCGCCGGAGCGGCCGATCAGCGCCCGCAGCGCGGCCTCCTGCTCACCGGCCAGCCCGGCCAGCTCGCCGCCCTCGCCGTCGAGCTGGGCGCCGCGTCGCTGCACCAGCGCCAGCACCTGGAGCACCGAGTCGTGGATGTCCCGGGCCAGCCGCTCCCGCTCCCGGGTCGCCGCCTCCAGCTCGACCGCCCGTTGCAGCCGCTCCTCGGCGGTCACCGCCAGCCGGGCGACGTGCCCGACCACCACCCCGGCCAGCAGCATCAGGATCACGCCGGTCAGCGACGACTGGCTGATCCGCTCCCGGGTGGCCAGGTCGGCGGCGCCGAGCACCAGGGCGGCGACCGCGCCGCGGCGCCGGCCGCCGGAGACCGCCCAGGCCAGCACCGGCCCGGCCAGCCAGGCCACGGTCAGGGTGGGCACGCCGGCGGCGAGCGCCGCGCGGCCCACCACCCAGGGGGTGGCCAGCACGATCGCCAGCACCACGCCGAGGTCGGCCAGGAGCAGCGGCCAGCGCCGTCCCGCCGGGCGCGCGTAGCCGGCCGCGGTCACCCCGGACCAGGCCAGCATCACCAGCAGTACGCCGCCGGCGGCCAGCGGGTGCGCGTACCGGTGGGCGTCGCGGAGAACCAGCACACCGACGTACGCCAGCGAGGCGAACCGGAACACCGCGATGGACCGCCAGAGCGGGACCTCGAGACCTCCGGGAGACGACGGCATGCGCGACACCATGCCACAGTCCAAGGGGACGCCGGGGACAGCCATGGATGCGGCTCGGGAAACCCTGACGTACGGTGGAAATGCCGCGAATAACTCCGAGATCCAGCGCCGGGACGGGGCCATGACGAACGCATCACCCCGCGTACCGCGTACGGTTGTGCCCATCGAATCTTCCCTCCTCATCGCCGAAGCCTTCGATCGGGCACAGGTGACCGAGCTGCGCCACTCGGTCACCTCCTGTGCGCACGCGGCGGGGCTCACCGGCCAGCGGTTGGACGACTTCGTGCTGGCGGTCAACGAGCTGATCACCAACGCCGTGCGGCACGGCGGCGGTAAGGGCTCGCTGCGGCTGTGGCGGCAGGAGGGCGAGCTGGTCTGCGAGGTCGCCGACCACGGGAACGGGATCAGCACCGGGTGGCTCGACGACCGGGCCCGCCCGGCCCCGGACACCGCCGGCGGGTGGGGTCTCTGGCTCGCGCGGGAGCTCAGCGACACGATGGAGGTCGTGACCGGCGAGGACGGCACGACCGTCCGGATCGGCGCCGCCGTCGCCTCGACCGAGCGCGTCGGCCGACACCGCGCCGAGTAGCCCCTCCCCGCCGGGAGTGGATCGACGCCGGCGCGCGCACGGGCCGGGGTCGGGCGTCAGCCGAAGAGAGCGCTGACCGACTCGCCGTTGTGGATCCGCCGCATCGCCTCGGCCAGCGCCGGCGCCACCGAGAGCACCTCCAGCTTCGGCACCCGCTTCTCCGCCGGGATCGGCACCGTGTTGGTGCAGACGATCTCCAGCACCCCGTCCTGGGCGCTCAGCCGCTCCAGCGCGCCGCTGGAGAAGAGGCCGTGGGTGCAGGCCAGCCGGATCGAGCGGACGTTCCGTTCGCGCAGGTGCGCGATCAGTTCGATCACCGTGCTGCCCTTGGCGATCTCGTCGTCCAGCACGATCACGTCCCGGTCCGTCACGTCGCCGATGACCGTGCTGATCTTCACCAGGTCGTCGCTGTACCGCTGCTTCGCGCCGGCCGCGACCGGGGTGCCCAGCATCCGGGCGAACGCCGCCGCCTCCTTGGCGTTGCCCAGGTCCGGCGAGACCACCACGGTGTTGCCCAGGTCGTACCCCTTGAAGTGGGCGGCCAGCTCGCGCAGCGCGTGCAGGTGGTCGACCGGGACGCTGAAGAAGCCGTGCACCTGCGGCGAGTGCAGGGTCATCGCGAGCACCCGGTCCGCCCCGGCCGAGGTGAGCAGGTCGGCCACCAGCCGGCCACCGATGGAGATGCGCGGGGCGTCCTTCTTGTCCGAGCGGGCGTACGCGTAGTGCGGCAGCACCACGGTGATCCGGCCGGCGGACGCGCCGCGGGCCGCGTCGGTCATGAGCAGCAGTTCGACCAGGTGCTCCTGCACCGGCGGCACCAGCGGCTGGATGAGGAAGACGTCGCGTTCCCGGCAGTTCGCCTGCAACTGCACCTCGAGGCAGTCGTTGGCGAACCGGGACACCCGCACCGGGTGCAGCGGAACGGCGAGGTGGGCGCAGATCTCGGCGGCGAGGTCGGGATGGGCGGTTCCGCTGAATACGGCAATGTCACGCACGCCTGGTGATCGTACGGACCGACGTCGGGCGACCGCGCGCGCTCCCGCGGGTACGGGCTGCCGTGCCCGGAGAGTCCCGCGTCAGTTCCAGCGGTTGCCGGTCAGCTTCTCGTAGACCTCGACGTAGCGGGCCCGGGTCGCCTCGACCACCTCGGCCGGCACCTCCGGCGCCGGGGGCTGCTTGTCCCAGCCGCTGCCGGTGGCCCAGTCCCGGACGTACTGCTTGTCGTAGGAGAACTGGGCGCGGCCCGGCTGGTACGACTCGGCCGGCCAGAACCGGGACGAGTCGGAGGTGAGGACCTCGTCGGCGAGAACCAGAGTGCCGTCCGGCGCCCAGCCCAGCTCGATCTTGGTGTCGGCGACCAGGATGCCCCGGTCGGCGGCGATCTCCGCGCCGCGCCGGTAGACGTCGATGGTGATCCGGCGCAGCCGCTCGGCGACCTCCGCGCCGACCTTGTCGACGACCTGGTGGTAGGTGATCGGCTCGTCGTGCTCCCCCTTCGGGGCCTTGGTCGACGGGGTGAAGATCGGCTCCGGCAGGATCGACGCCTCGACCAGGCCCCGGGGCAGCTCGACGCCGGAGACCGCGCCGCTGCGCTGGTACTCGGCGAAGCCGCCGCCGGTCAGGTAGCCGCGGGCCACGCACTCGACCGGGACCATGTCGAGCCGGCGGCAGCGGATCGCCCGGCCGGCGAACTCCGCCGGCACGTCGGTGGCGGAGATGACGTGGTTCGGCACCAGGTCGGCGAGCTGCTCGAACCACCAGAGCGAGAGCGCGGTGAGCAGGCGACCCTTGTCCGGGATCGGGGTGGGCAGCGCCACGTCGTAGATCGAGATCCGGTCCGAGGCGACCAGGATCAGGTCGTCGCCGTCGGTGTAGACGTCCCGGACCTTGCCAGAGTGCAGAAGTTCCACGGCGCCTAGTACACCATGTGGCGCAGCGACGCCCGGTGCGACCACCGCGCGTCCGACCGGCCCTCGGCGCACCGGTGTCGAAGGACCCCCGTACGGGGGCAAACCGCCCCGGCGTTGACACCCTCGCCCGCTGCCTGTGTAAATGGTCCGTCCGCAGCAGCTCGCCAGCGCCCCAGGAGTCCCCGTGCGCGCTCACCCGCTCGTGCCGCCCCGCCCCGGTCTCGACCGGCGGCGGCTCCTCGGCGCGCTGACCGGCCTGCCGCTGCTCGCCGCCGGCGGCCTCGCCGGGTGCGGCCGGGAGGAGGAGACGCGGGTCGACGACGGGCCGATCGAGCTGTCGGTCTTCTGGTGGGGCGGGACCCGGCGGGCCGAGGCCACCGAGAAGGCGCTGCGCCTGTACTCCCAGGAGAGCCCCCGGGTCCGGTTCCGGGTGACCTGGCAGGGGCTCACCGGCTACTACGACCGGCTGGCCACCCAGGCCACCGGCGGGAACGTGCCGGACCTGTTCCAGATCGACGACACCGTCCTCACCGAGTACGCGCAGCGCGAGATCGTGCTCGACCTCAGCGGGTACGTCGCGGACAAGCGGCTCGACCTGGGCGGCCTGCCGGAGGGCCTGGCCCACTACGGCCAGGTCGACGAACGTACGGTGGCCGTGGCCGCCGCCCAGACCAGCGCCGCGCTGGTCTACAACCGGGACCTGCTGCGCCGGCTGCGGGTGCCGGAGCCGCGCACCGGCATGTCCTGGCGCGACTACGTGGAGTGGGCCGCCCGGGTCACCCGCGACTCCGGCAAGCGGGTGGCCGGGACGATGGATCCCTCGGGCGACTATCGGGCGCTGTGGCTCTGGCTACGGGGCCAGGGCGGCGAGTTGTACCAGGGGCGGCAGCTCGGGTTCGGCGGCGCCGAACTGCTCGACTGGTTCGAGCTGTGGCAGGTGGCGCGGAGCCGGCGGGCCACCCCGAGCGCGGCCCTGGTGGAGCAGGCCGACACCGGCGACCTGGCCCGGCAGCTCGTGGTCACCGGGCACACCGCGGCGTCCTTCGCCTGGTCGCACCAGCTGGCGGAACTCCAGCGCCACACCGACGACGAGCTGGGCATCGTCAGCCTGCCCGGCAGCCCGGCCGCCCAATGGGCGCGGGCGTCCATGTACTGGGCGGCGTTCCGGGGCACCCGGCACCCGAGGGTGGTCGTCGACGTGATCAACTTCCTCACCACCAACGTGGCGGCCGGCCGGATCCTCGGCGTCGAACGCGGCCTGAACGCCAGCAGCGCGGTGCGCCGGTTCGTCGCCGACGGCGTCACCGACCGGGCCCAGCAGCGGGTGGTCGCGTTCGGCACCGCCCTGGACGGCCTGCTCGGACCCGCCCCCGCGCCGCCGCCGAAGGGGCACGCGCGGGTGCGTACCCTGCTCATCGCCGCCGCCGAGAGCATCCGCTCCGGACGCTCCGGCGCCCGCGCGGCCACCGCCAAGTTCATCGCCCAGGCGAACGCGGCCCTGGCCGAGTGACCGGCCGCGCGGCCCGGCCGGGGGCGTCCCCCAGCAGGTGGACCGCGGAGCGCGGGCCCGGCGGGCGTCGGCCGCCGGGCCCGGGCCCAGGTCGGATCAACGCGGCGGGCCACCCCGCCGGCCGCGCATCAGTCGCAGCACCAGCAGCACGATCACGACGACCACCACCAGGCAGCAGAGCAGACCGAGGAAGCCCACACCGCCGCCCCGTGACCGCCGCCGCGCGGCCTCCACGACCAGTTCGCCGCTACCCGTGGACGCCCAGGCCGCGACCGGTACGAACACCGAGAGCACGACCGCACCGAGGACCGCGCCGAGCCGGCCCCACCACTTGCTCCAAGCAGACATGCCCCCATCCTCGCCGAACGGCGCAACCACGGCAGGGCGGACACGGACTCCTCACCGCCCTGAACTGCGCCCGGCCTCGGACAGCTCAGGCCGAGGACCGTCAAGACCGTCCAGGTGCTCGAGCGAACGCACCGCCGGGATCGGCGAGGGCAGCAGCCACAGCACGCACAGGACCCCGCCGACCGCCGCGATCCAGAGCGTGGGCCGGAGACCGAGCCAGGTGCCGAGTGCTCCGCCGGTCAGCGCGCCCAGCGGACGGACTCCGTAGTTGACCGTGGAGTATGCGCCGGCCACCCGACTACGCAGGCCGTCGGGTATCACGGCGGCGTTCAGCGCGTTGAGGTTGACGTCGAACAACATCACGCCGAGCCCGGAGAAGAACTCGGCCGCGGCCAGCAGCCCGACCCGCGCCCACAGCGGACCGTCCGCGACGGCGACGAGGGAGATCGAGGCCGGAAAGACGATCGCACCCGCCACGATGCTGCGCCCGACGCCGATTCGCGCGGACAGTCGCGGCGCGACGACGGCACCCAGCAGGCCGCCGACCGCACCGGCGCCGAGGGCGAGGCCGAGCAGCCCCGCGGACAGGCCGAGCGTGTGACTGGCGAAGAGCACGAGCAGGGCGCCGAACACGAAGCTGAAGTAGTTGACGGTCGTCGTGCAGCCGAGGGCCGCGCGGAGCACGGGGTCCCTGAGGGTGAACCTCAGCCCGTCCCGGGCCCGGCGCCACAACGTCTCCGGCTCGGGCTCCTCCGGGTGCGCCGCCGCGTCGTCGAGTCGGATCCGACCGATGCCCAGCGCGGAGGCCACGAACGACACCGCGTCGAGCAGGAGCGCGATCGGCGCCGTCAACACCTGCACCAGCACACCGCCGAGGGCGGGCCCGGCGATGAAGGAGACGGACCTGCTGGCGCTCAGCGCGCTGTTGGCGTCGAGGTAGCGGGACCGGTCCACCAGCCGGACGAAGAACGCGGGGTACGCCGTGTTGAACAGCACCGACGCGGCGCCGGTCAGCAGCGCGACCACGTACAACTGCGCCAGCGTGCCCGCGTCGAACGCGAACGCGACCGGCACCGTCACCAGCAGCGCCGCGCGGATCAGGTCAGCCGCCACCAGGAGCCGCTTCTTGTGCGCCCGCCGGTCCACCCAGGCGCCGAGGAAGATCCCGGTGAGGTTCGGCAGCCACACCAGCGCGGTCAGCAGCGACACCTGTGCGGCGGTGGCGTCGAGTACGAGCACCGCGAGGAGCGGGAACGCCAGCTCGGAGATCCGATCACCGAACTGGGAGGTCGCGTGCGCGACGAAGAACGACCGGAAGCGGGGCTGGCGGAACAGCGGCACGCGCGGCTCCGCCGCGCCGCTCATCGCTCCCCCGCCTCGGGCATGACGTAGCGCATGAACCGCACGTGCCGCGAGCCCGGGGGCTGGTCGGCCGCGTCGCGGGTTACGTACGGCGCCAGCACCTGTTCGATCGCGGCGTTGACGGCGGCCAGTTCCGCCGCGGTCAGCCGCACGGTGGTGTTCGACAGGCCCGCCTCCCGTTGCCACTCCGGTTCGAGCCGCGGCTCGTCCTCGGCCATCCAGCGCCGCGGCAGGTCGTCGTACTGCTGGAAGAGCGTCCGGCTGAGCAGCCGGCTCGCGGCTCGCCCCTCCTCGTCGTCGGGGAACCGGAAGCGGAAGCCCCGGGCGCTCGCCTCCCAGTACCGCTTACGCGCGTCCCCGCCGACGGCGCTGTCCCGGACCAGGCCGAACCCGGCGAGGTGGCGCACGTGCCAGCTGGTCACCGACGGGGAGGCGCCGACGTGCTCGGACAGCTCGGTCGCCGTCGCGGCGCCGTGCCGCTGGAGCCTCGACAGGATGGCCAGCCGGACCGGATGGGACAGCGCGCGCATCGCCGTGGGCTCGGTGAGTTCGAGGTCACCGTACGGGTTTCCCCCGGTCTCGTCCTCGGCGTTTCTGAGAGACATGTCTCGAGAGTACCCTCTCAGAATTTTCCGGACAACCGACAGGAGGCGAGAAACTCGGCCGGGCCACGACACGACGAAGGCCCCGGAGCGAACTCCGGGGCCTTCGTGACGAGTAGCGGGGACAGGATTTGAACCTGCGACCTCTGGGTTATGAGCCCAGCGAGCTACCGAGCTGCTCCACCCCGCGTCGGTATGTACAGCCTATCGCATGCCCGGCAGGGAGATCGGCCGGGTCCCCGATCCGGCCGAGGCGGCCGGAAACCACCGGGCGGAGAAGCGGAACGGCCCCGAGGATCAGATCCTGGGGGCCGTCCGGTGTGGTAGCGGGGACAGGATTTGAACCTGCGACCTCTGGGTTATGAGCCCAGCGAGCTACCGAGCTGCTCCACCCCGCGTCGGTACGACAACCGTAGCCTACCGACCCCCCGGCCCGCAAAACGGGACGGGCGGTCAGTTCCACCACCTCCGGATCGCCTCCATCGCGCGGCGGCTGTCCGCGTCGACCTGCGACCGGATGCTGGAGGTGTTCTCCCAGCCCTGCTCCCACAGCACGGTGACCACGTCCCCGATCCGGACCGCCCGGACCAGCCGGAGCTCGTCGCCACCGGTGGGGCGGCCGTTGACGTCCCGGTACGGCGTACGGACCTCGAACAGCACCGACTCGTCGCCGTACCCGCCGTCGTCCAACAGGCGCTGGGTGGACCGCACCCCCGGCGCGTCGGGCACCTGCTGCAGCGGGCAGTCCCGGACCGCCTGCCGCAGCTCCCGCAGCGCGTCGTCCGCCCGGCCGGCGCGGTAGATGGTGATGCTGTGCCGGTAGCTGCCGTCCGGCACGTACCCCGCGGGGGTGCCGGTCAGCTTGTACGCCAGCACGCGCGCCCGGCGCTGGACGACGCCGGACCCGCCGGGCTCGGCGCCGCAGAGCTCGGGCAGCACCGGCCCCGGCGTGAACTCCGCGGCGATCCCGGCGTCGTTCCCCGGGGCCAGGGCGAAGAAGGCCCGGTCCGGGATGGTGATCGGCGTCCGGGAGCTCGGCGGGCCGGCGGAGGGCGACGTGCCCGGGGTACGGGACGGGGTGGCCCGGGTCGTGGTCGGCGACGGCACCGGGGACGAGGCGTCGGGCGTGGGCCGCGCCGACGTGGGGGTGCCCGCCGGCGGCCCGGGCGGGGTGTCCGGACCCGAGGTGCGGACGAGCTGCGCGCCGGCCGCGGTCCCGGCGACCAGCGCCGCGACGGCCAGCGCCCCGACGGCGGCCCGGTTCCGCGCCCGACGGTCGGCCCGTCGACGCAGCTGCTCCGGCGCCATCAGCGCCCGCCCGTCGGTCTCCTCCACCAACGCCCGGTAGAGGCGGCTCAGTTCACGCGACATCGTCGACCTCCAGCTCCTCGGCGGAGACCCCGGGCAGCAGCTCGGCCAGCCGGGACCGGCCGCGGGGACAGCCAGGACTTCACGGTGCCGATGGGCACCCGAGCCTCCCGGGCGATGTCCTCCACCGACATGTCGAACAGGTAGTGCAGGGCCAGGGCCTGCCGCTGGTTCACCGGCAGCTGCCGGAGCGCGCCGACCAGCAGCACGCTGTCCTCGCCCGGTGGCCGCACGTGGTCCGGTGGCCCGGTACGGTTGATCGCCAGCCACCAGCCGCGCGACCGGCGCCACCGGTCCGTGGCGAGCCGGCTGACCACCAGGCGCAGCCACGCCGCCGGGGCCGGATGGGCAACCAGCCTCCCCCACTGCCGCCAGGCCCGGGCGTACGCCTCCTGGACGAGGTCCTGGGCCTCGCCCGGATCGCCCACCACCGCCCGGCCGTAGCGAAGGGTCCGGGCCGACGTGGTCCGGTAGAAGTCGTCGAAACTCGGCGCGTCCCTCATCTGGCGATCACTCCTCCCCGCTGGCCCACCTGAACAGATGACGGGGGAACCGGGCGCCGGGTTGCGGGCGCAGGGTCCGGAATGCGACAGAGCCCGTGGCCGGGACCGGTACGGGTCCTCGGGCCACGGGCTCCGTGGTCGAGCCGGGCGTCAGCCGTTCGGCGTGGGCGCTGGGGACGCCGAACCGGACGCCGGCGGGGACGCGGACGGGCTGCCGCTCGGCGTCGGCGCGGCCGACGGGTTGGCCGCCACCTGCGCCTGCTGGAACGCCGTCATCGCCTCGTCCAGGGTCTTCAGCGCCCGCCCGTACCGCTCGAAGTCGCCGGACGCCTGCGCGGCCTTGACCTCGGCGATGGCGCTCTGCACCTTGGCGGCGGCGTCGGCCAGCTCACCGGTCAGCGCGGGCGGGGCCCCGCCGGTGCTCGGCGGCGGCGTTCCACCGGCCGGCGGCGGGACGCCCTGGCCGGCCCGTTTGCCCTGCTCCACGAGCTGCTTGATGCCGTCGCTGAGGTTGTTCGCCAGCGCCACGTACGATGCGCCGTCGCCGTACGACAGCAGCACCTTCTGCAGCGACGGGAACGCGTCCTGGTTGTTGCTCTTCACGTAGACCGGCTCGACGTAGAGCATCCCGTCGGCGAACGGCAGCGACAGCAGGTTGCCGTACTGGACCTGGGCCTGGTTGGACGAGAGCAGGTTGAGCTGCTGCCGGATGTCGCCGTTGTTGGTCATCTGCTGGTGCACCTGCACCGGGCCGGCGGTCCGGGTCTGGTCCGGCAGCTCCAGCACCTCCAGCTTCGGCTGCCCGTCCACGTACGACCCGGAGATCAGCGCGGCGAGGTTCTGCCGCCCGTTGGGGGTGACCGCCGAGGTGAGCTGGAACCGCGGCCCCTCCTGCCCGGGGAACTCGGTGAACAGGTAGTACGGCGGCTGCTTCTGCCCGCTGTCCGGCGCGTCCGGCACGTTCGGCACCTGCCAGAAGTCCTGGCCCGAGTAGAAGTCGCCGGGGTCGGTGACGTGGAACTTGGTGAGCAGGTTGCGCTGCACCTTGAACAGGTCCGCCGGGTAGCGGAAGTGCTCGGCCAGCTCCGCCGGGATGGCCGACTTCGGCAGCACCAGGTCCCCGCCGAACGCCTTGTTCCACGCCTTCAGCACCGGGTCGGTCTCGTCGAACTGGTACAGCCGCACGGTGCCGTCGTACGCGTCGACCGTGGCCTTCACCGAGTTGCGGATGTAGTTGACGTTCTCCCGGGCGAGCTGGAAGGTGCCCCGCCCGGTCAGCTCGTCGGTGGTCTCCGCCTGGAGGTTGACCCGCTCGGCGTACGGGTAGGTCGCCGCCGTGGTGTAGCCGTCGACGATCCACTGGATCCGGCCGTTCACCACCGCCGGGTACGGGTCGCCGTCCAGGGTGAGGAACGGGGCGACCTTCTCCACCCGGTCGCGCGGGTTGCGCACGTAGAGCAGCTTGGAGTTGTCGTTGACCGCCTCGGAGAGCAGGAAGTTCGACTCCTGCTCCTTGATCGAGTAGAGCAGCCGGCGGGTGAACGACCCGATCTTGACGCCGCCGTCACCGGTGTAGGTGTAGTACTGCTCGCCGCCGGTCGAGGTCGGGCGGTCGAACTCGACGTTCCGCTTCTCGTCGGTCTGCCCGACGATCGCGTAGTCGTCGGCCTCCATCCGCTCGCCGTAGTAGATCCGCGGCTGCTGGGCCGGGATCTGCTCGCTCGACGAGGAGCAGCCCGCCGTCTCCTTGCCGGCGTCGCCGAGGAAGCCGGAGACGAAGTACGGCTGCCCGTTGCAGACCTGGTTGGCCGGGGCGGCGACCAGGCCGTAGCCGTGGGTGTAGACGGTGTGCCGGTTGATCCAGTTGTTCTGCTGCGGGGTCAGCTCGCCGTAGTTGATCTCACGGACGCCGACCACGTAGTCGGAGGTCTTGCCGCTCACCGCGTACCGGTCGATGTCCAGCTTCGGGCCGAAGTCGTAGAAGCCCCGGACCTGCTGGAGCTGGGTGTACGTCTCGGAGACCAGTTGCGGGTCGAGCAGCCGGATGTTCGACACCACCGAGGTGTCGGTGGCCAGGCTGGCCGGCGGGGTGAAGTTGTTCGCCGCGTACCCGGCGCTCTTCGTCCCGCCCAGCCCGAACGCCGACCGGGTCGCCTCGATGCTCCGCGAGATGTACGGCGCCTCCTTGTCCCGGGCGCTCGGCTTCACCTCGAAGGTCTGCACGGCCCACGGGTAGATGCCGCCGATCGCCACCGCCGAGACGCCGAGCAACGCCAGCGAGATGCCGGGCCAGACCAGGTTCCGCATCACCGCGTTGGAGAACACGATGATCGCGATGGCCACCACGATGGAGATGTACGCCAGGATCTCCTTCGCCGGCAGCAGCGCGTTCACATCGGCGTAGCCGGCGCCGTAGAGCTTGGCGCCCTCGTTGTACTCCAACAGCATCGCCCGCCGGTCCAGCAGGTACGCCACGAACTTGAGCAGCACGAAGGCGGCGACCAGCGTGCTCAGGTGGGCCCGGGCGCCGTTGGTCATCCGGTCCCCGACGCCCTGCAACCGGACCCCGCCGAAGATGTAGTGCACGGCCAGCGCGCCGAGCAGGGCGAGCACCACCGCGGTGAAGCCGACGCCGAGCAGGTAGCGCCAGAACGGCAGCTGGAAGACGTAGAAACCGACGTCGACACCGAACTCCGGGTCCTTCACGCCGAAGTTCCCGCCGTTGCGGAACAGCAGCCACTGACTCCACCGGCTCTGCCCGGACAGCCCGGCGAAGAGTCCGATGACCGCGGCGACCAGGGCGATCCAGGTGCCGAGCCGGGGGCTCAGCAGCATCCGGTACCGCTCCAGGGTGGCCTGCTCGACGGAGTGCGGGCGCATCCTCGGCCGCAGCCGGTGGGCCAGCCAGAGGTTGGCCGCGATGACGGCCGCCATGCCGAGCCCCACCAGCAGGAAGAGCAGCAGGCGGGTGGCGAGCACCCCGGTGAAGACCTGGGTGTAGCGGACCTCGTCGAACCAGAGCCAGTCCGTCCAGGCGTTGACACCCCACCCGAGCAGGGTGAAGAGCACGAACACCCCGATCAGGACCCCGATGGTGACGCGTCCGCGCCGGCTCATCCTCGGCAGGGGGCTGCTACGCATGACCACTGTTGGCTCCGCACGCTCGATGTGATCGGCTCCGACCAGGCACCCAGAGTACGGGGTGTTCCTGGACACGTCGGGTCAAGGTCACGTCACGATCGTCGGGCGTCCGGTGAGCCGTGGCTCAGCAGCGGGTCGGCTGTCCCCCGGCGCGCAGCTTCTCCAACGCGGTCAGCGCGTCGTCCAGCGTGGCCACCTTGAGCAGCGGCAGGTCGGGCTGCGGGTTGCGGACCGCCTCCGCGCAGTTGTCCGCCGGTACCAGGAAGACCTTCGCGCCGGCCTCCTTCGCGCCGACCAGCTTCTGGGCGATGCCGCCGATCGGGCCCACCCGGCCCTCGTCGTCGATGGTGCCGGTGCCGGCGACGACCTTCCCGCCGGTCAGGTCGGCCGGCTCCAGCTTGTCCACGATGCCCAGGGCGAACATCAGTCCGGCGCTCGGCCCGCCGATGTCACCCAGGTCGATCTTCAGGGTGAACGGGTGCGGCTGCTGCTGGTCGATCTCGACCCCGATCCGCGGCCGGCCGTCCTGCTCCCGGCTGGTCACGGTGGCCGTGGCGGCGGCCCCCTCCCGGAGGTAGCCGATCTTCAGCGCGGTGCCGGCCGGCTTGGCCCGGATCAGCTCGGTGAGCCGGCCGGCGCTGGTCACCGGCTGACCGTCGACCGAGGTGAGCGCGTCGCCGGGCTTGAGCACGTCCACCGACGGGCCGCCCGCGGTCACCGCCTTGACCAGCACCTGGATCGGGTAGCCCAGCTCCCGCAGCGCCGCGGTCTCCGCGCTGGTCTGCGAGTTCTGGAAGTCCTCGGCGTTGCGCTTCTCCACCTCCTCCTGGGACTCCCCCGGCGGGTAGACCAGCTCGCGGGGCACCACCGCCTCGTCCTTCGAGAACCAACCCGCCAGCGCCGAGCGGAGCTTGACCGTGGGCTGCACGCCGACCGTGGTGAGTCGCAGCTGCCCGGCGGAGGTGGACGTCGCCCGCCCGGTGACCTGGATGACCTCCTTGCCGTCCGAGGTGCCGAGCGTGTTGACCGTCGGGCCGGGGCCGAGCACCACGTACGGGATGGGCACGCTCAGCACGCCGACGCTGAGCAGGGCGGTGAGCAGTGCACCGAGGAGTACGGTCACGCCGCGACGTCTCATGCGGCAGAGCGTACCGATCCGCCCGGCGTCGCCCGGCGCGGTGACCGCGGGACTTCGCCCTCAGCGGAACGCCGGTGGCGGCGACCTGGGGCGGGGCACGCGTACCGTAGATGTCGTGCCTGATATTCCGTTCGGATTCGCGCTCCCGGGTGGGCAACCACCAGACCCCAACGATCCCGCGCAGATGCAGCAGTTCATGTCGCAGTTGCAGCACCTGCTCTCCGCGCCGGGCAGCGGGCCGGTCAACTGGGACCTCGCCCGGCAGGTGGCGGCCAGCCAACTCGCCGCCGCGGGCGACCCGGCGGTCTCGCCGTTCGAGCGCAACGCGGTGGAGGAGGCGCTGCGCATCGCCGACCTCTGGCTGGAGCCGGCGACCTCGTGGCCCACCGGCATCCGGACGTCCGTCGCCTGGAACCGCAACGAGTGGATCTACAAGACCCTCGACGTCTGGCGCAAGCTCTGCGACCCGGTGGCCAGCCGGATGGTCGGCGCCATGGGCGACCTGGTGCCGCCGGAGGCCCGGGCCCAGCTCGGCCCGATGCAGTCGATGGTGGCGACGCTGGGCGGCGCCCTCTTCGGCGGCCAGCTCGGCCAGGCGCTCGGCTCACTCGCCGCCGAGGTCCTCTCGGCCGGCGACATCGGCCTGCCGCTCGGCCCGGCCGGCACGGCCGCGCTCGTCCCGGCCAACATCCGGGCGTACGGCGAGGGCCTGGAGCTGCCCGAGGACGAGGTACGCCTCTACGTGGCCCTGCGCGAGGCCGCGCACCAGCGGCTCTTCCAGCACGTGCCGTGGCTGCGCGGGCACGTGCTCACCGCCGTGGAGAACTACGCCGCGGGCATCCGGGTCAACCGGGAGGCGATCGAGGAGGCGATGGGCCGGGTCGACCCGACCGACCCGGAGTCGATGCAGGCGATCGCCCTGGAGGGCATCTTCACGCCGGAGGACACCCCGGCGCAGAAGGCCTCCCTGGCCCGCCTGGAGACGGTGCTCGCCCTGGTCGAGGGCTGGGTCTGCCACGTGGTCGACACCGCCGCCGGCGAGCGGCTGCCCAACGTCGTACGCCTCGGCGAGGCGTTCCGCCGTCGCCGGGCCGCCGGCGGGCCGGCCGAGCAGACCTTCGCCGCCCTGGTCGGCCTGGAGCTGCGTCCGCGCCGGCTGCGCGAGGCGTCGGTGCTCTGGGCGGCGCTGACCGAGCACCGGGGCATCGCCGGCCGGGACGCGGTCTGGGGCCACCCGGACCTCCTCCCCTCCGACGACGACTTCGCCGACCCGGCGGCCTTCGCCGCCGGTGGGCTCGACCTCGACGACGAGCTGGCCTCCTTCGACTTCAGCGCGCCGGGTGGTCCCGAGGAGAAGGCGCCGGGCGGCGACACCCCGCCCCGCCCGGACGAGGGCGACGACACCGGCAAGTCCTGACCCGCCGGCCGGGGACGGTCAGCCGGCCTGGCCGGAGAGGAGGGCCCGGGTCGCCTCCCAGCCCTCGAAGGCCGGGTCGAGCGTGCCCAGGTCGGCCGGGCCGCGCAGCCGTCGCCAGCCGGCGGTCACCGCGACGTCGCCCGGGTGCGGGGCCCCGTCCCGAACGTCCGCGGGTACGGCGGTGTCCAGGTCCACCGGCGGCAACCACTCCGGCACGGGCAGCCGGGCCGCGACACCGAGCAGCCCCGGCCCGGATCCCTCGACCGGGGCGACCGCGACGGGCCGGCTGGTGAGCGGGCGGAGCAGCTTGCCGAGGGTCAGCCCGGGCACGTCGGGCGCGTCGGCGGCCACCACGGCCGCCTGGTCGTACCCGGTCCGCCCGCCACCGTCAGCGGCGGCCAGCGCGGCGAACACCGCGTTGACCGTGGGCGCGGCCACCTCGTGCACGGCCATGTCGGGCCAGACCACCGCATCGGCCAGCCACCGGTCGCCGGCCGTCACCGCGACCGCGGTCTCCACCTCGTTGAGCGTGGCGAGCAGGTCCACCACGTCCTCGGCCAGCGCCGTACGCCACCGCGTCGGGTCGATTCCTGGCGGGGTCCACGCCACCGGAGCGAGCAACGCCACCACCACACGTCGGGCCACGCCCCGACCCTAGCCCCGCGCTACGCACCCCGCCCGACCCGGACCACCGGGACCCCGCCCCACTCCAGATCCCCGCCGTGGCGCTGTCCGACACCCACCGACACCGCCAGGTCGGCGACCCGGAGTCGATCGACCGGGCGTGGCGGGGTGGCTCAGTCGGAGAGGGGGACGCCGGAGGCGGCCGCGACGCCCTCCAGGTAGCCGCGGGCCCGTTCGGTCTTCGGATAGCGGCCGACCAGACCCCAGAACCGGGCGTTGTGGCTGGGCACGATCAGGTGGGCCAGCTCGTGCAGGAGCACGTAGTCGACCACCCAGTCCGGCATGTCCTGGATGCGGTGGGAGATGCGGATGGTCCGGTCGGCCGGGGTGCAGGAACCCCAGCGGCCGTTCTGGTTGGTGACCCAGCGGACGCTGGCCGGCGCGGTCTCGGCGCGGTGGTCGGGCAGGTAGAGGTCGACCAGCCGGGCGGCGCGGGCGAGCAGCTCCGCGTCGGAGCGGGCCAGCCGACCCTCCCGGGCGGCGAGCCGGGCCAGCATCCGGTCGACCCACTCGCTCTCCTCGGCCCGGGAGAACTGGTCGGGGATGAGCACCACGACCCGCTCGCCGTCGCGGTACGCGGACACTGTGCGTCGCCGGCGCTGACTGCGCCGCACCTCGACGACGGGCTTCCGCGTCCCGGCCATCACTGACCCGCGCAGCCTCGGATGACTGTCACGAGGGAAAGCTAATGCGTACTGACCAGGGGTCCGCAAGAGTCAACACGACGACACGCGCCCGGAAAATGGTGGTTGGTCGCCAGGAGTCCTGAAAAATTTCTTTGCGGAGGACGAGAAGTCGTCTCCGGTCACCCTTCGTGGCGGCCGGTCCGGCCGCCGGCGCGTCACCTGCCGGCGCCCACCCACGTTAGGTGATCACCCGGCGGAGCGCCGCACGGGGGCCGCCGGAAGGGGGATCTGAGCGCATTCACCCGGCGTGTCCCCGCGAAACTGACTTATCCGACGTAATTCGGCATGCACACTCTCGACGTCGACTTCCTCACAGTGTCGATGCACAGCTGACATGGAACTGCCCGTTCCTGGGTAGGGTCCGCCAACCAGCGGTCATGAGCGTGGCCGCGGAGAAAGACCCAGCGCCGGCGCCTCGTGGCCCGCCGCCGGGAAACCCGCTGGGACGGCGTGTCCGGCGGACGAGACGAGGAGGCTACCGTGGCCGACCAGGCCCAGACCTACAACGGTTACTGCGTCAAGTGCAAGGAGAAGCGGGACTTCGAGGGGCACATCGAGGTCTCGAAGACCGGCATGAACATGGCCAAGGGCAAGTGCCCGGTCTGCGGGACAACAGTGAACCGCATTCTCGGCAAGGCCAAGGTCTGACCCGTACGGGTCCGGGGGAGGGGTGGCCGATGGCCACCCCTCCCCCGTTTGCCGTCCCGGGACGGAGCGGACTGTCGGCTGGCCGACACGACCACCGGCGGGCTGTGGAAAACCCGCTCATTCCTGTGGACAACCCTGGGTAGGGCGCGGCGCACCTGTGGACAACGATCGACGGAGGGCACGGACACGATCACCATCCGTGTCATGAGCCGTGCCACCCCGCTGACCCGTCCCACCCTGCTGCCCGGGCTGACCCGCCTCTGGCGGGACCGGCACACCCTGCAGCTCGGGGTGGAGCCCGGCCGTGCCGTCCTGCTGGAGGTGGCCAACCCCCGGGCCGCCCACCTGCTCGACCTGCTGGACGGCACCCGCAGCGAGCGCAGCGTCCTCGACTGCGCGACGACGGCGGACGTACCGTCCGACGAGGCCCGCGCCCTGCTCGACACGCTGCACGCCGCCGGCCTGGTCGTACCCGCGCACACCCTGCTCCCCCGCGACCTCGCCGGGCCGGTGCGGGCCCGGCTCGCCGCCGAGGCCGGGGCGCTGGCGCTGGCCGTGCCCGGGCCGCCCGGCACGCCCGCCCAGGTGCTGCGCCGCCGCCGGGCCGCCCGGGTGCTGGTCACCGGCGCCGGCCGGCTCGGCGGTCCGCTCACCGTGGCGCTGGCCCAGGCCGGCGTCGGCCACCTGGATCCCGACCTGGCCGGCCCGGTCCGCCCGGCCGACCTGGTCGGCACCGGCCTGGCCGCCGCCGAGGTGGGCCGGCCCCTTGCCGCCGCGCTCCGCGGCCTGCTCGGGCCCGTCGCGCCGGGCACTGGGACCGCGCCGTTGCGACGCGGCCGGGTCGACCTGGTCGTCCAGCTCGGCACCGACCGGCCGGCCGCCCTGCTCGCCGCCCGGTACGCCCAGCGCCGCCAGCCCCACCTCCTGGTCGGCCTGCGCGGCGGCGTGCCGCTGGTCGGCCCGCTGGTCCGGCCCCCGGTCGGGCCCTGCCTGAACTGCCTCGACCTGCACCGGGTCGACCGGGACCCGGACTGGCCCGCGCTCGCCGCCCAGCTCGCGGCCGGCGACGCGGACCAGGCCTGCGCCGCCACCACCGGGCTCGCGGCGGTGGCGTACGCGGCGGCGGAGGCGCTGGCCCACCTCGACGGCGGCACCCCGGAGACGCTCGGCTGCACGGTCGAGGTCGGCGGCGCCGGCCGGTTCCGCCGTCGAATCTGGTCCCCCCATCCGTCCTGCGAATGCTCGGGTGGTCGCCGGATCCGGTTCGAGCCCACCCGCTCCCGGCTTCGTAGCAGCAGCGGGCCCCCCGAGTCGGTAACAATGACCGGGTGACCGACATCCCGCGCCGGGCCGTGACCCGGACCGCCAAGCTCGCCGCTCTGCCGCTCGGCTTCGCCGGCCGGACCGTCCTCGGGATGGGCAAGCGGGTCACCGGGCTCGCGTCCGACGTCATCTCCGCCGAGATTCAGCAGCGCACCGCGGAGCAGCTGTTCAGCGTCCTGGGCCAGCTCAAGGGCGGGGCGATGAAGTTCGGCCAGGCGCTGTCGGTCTTCGAGGCGGCCCTGCCCGAGGAGATCGCGGCCCCGTACCGGCAGGCGCTCACCAAGCTCCAGGAGGCCGCCCCGCCGCTGCCCGCGGCGACCGTGCACAAGGTGCTCGCCGAGCAGCTCGGCCCGGACTGGCGGGACCGCTTCGTGGAGTTCGATGACACCCCCGCCGCGGCGGCCAGCATCGGCCAGGTGCACCGCGCGGTCTGGCGGGATCCCGGGTACGGCCCGTCCGGCGGCCCGAAGCACCGGGACGTGGCGGTGAAGATCCAGTACCCGGGCGCGGGCGACGCGCTGCTCGCCGACCTCAAGCAGCTCTCCCGGCTGGGCGCGATGTTCCGGGCGATCCAGCCCGGGCTGGACGTCAAGCCGCTCCTGGTGGAGCTGCGCGAGCGGATCACCGAGGAGCTGGACTACGAGCTCGAGGCCGAATCGCAGCGCGCCTTCGCGGCGGCGTACGCGGACGACCCGGAGATCTTCATCCCCGAGGTGCTCGACTCCTCGCCCCGGGTCCTGATCACCGAGTGGATCGAGGGGACGCCGCTGTCGCAGATCATCCGGGAGGGCACCGAGGAGGAGCGCGACGAGGCCGGGCGGCTGATGGCCGTGCTGCACCTCTCCGCGCCGATGCGGGCCGGACTGCTGCACGCCGACCCGCATCCGGGCAACTTCCGACTGCTGCCCGACGGCCGGCTCGGCGTGATCGACTTCGGCGCGGTGGCCCGGATGCCCGAGGGCACCCCCGAGCCGATCGGCCGGATCGCCGCGCTGGCGCTCCGCGGCGACGCGGAAGCGGTGGTGGCCGGCCTGCGCGAGGAGGGCTTCGTCAGCCCCACCGAGCCGATCGACGCCGAGGCGGTGCTCGACTTCCTCCGGCCGATGCTGGAGCCGATCGCCGCCGAGGAGTTCCGGTTCACCCGGGCCTGGCTGCGGGGCGAGGCGACCCGGCTGGCCAGCCCCCGGTCGCCCACCTTCCAGCTCAGCCGGCAGCTCAACCTGCCCCCGTCGTACCTGATGATCCACCGGGTGACGCTGGGCTCGATCGGGGTGCTCTGCCAGTTGGAGGCGAAGGCGCCGTACCGGGCGATCCTGGAGCGCTGGCTCCCCGGCTTCGCCCCGGTGGCCTGACCGACGGAACCCCGCGGGGGCGGTGGCCGGAATTCCGGCCACCGCCCCCGCGAATCGGTACGGACTAGAGAACGCCCAGGTCGCGAGCCGACTGCTTGCGGCTGGTCATGGCGACGGTACGGGCGGAACGGGTTGCCTCAGTGCTCGTGGTGGTGCGACCGGCCTGAGGCCGGGGCATTCGGGCCCGGGACAACGCTTCGTGGAGTAGTTGCATCTCGACGGCTCCATTGGGTGCGTACAGCATTTGATTCATCTCTCTGACAACCGGCTCGCGGCCGGCCTGGGTACGGATCGGGTGCATTGTCAGGCTGCCAGCCGGACCGCGTGCCGCGACTCGGACAGCCCACTGGCCGCCAGTCGCGCCTCGGCCTCGACCCGCAGGGCGGCGTCACGGGCGAGGTCCTCCTTGCGCGGACGGCCACGGGGCCGCTTGCGCGGGACGACCGCGCCACGCTCGAAGATCTCGCCACCCCAGACGCCCCAGGGCTCGGCCCGCTCCGCCGCACCGGCGAGGCACTCGACGCGCAGCGGGCAGTCCCCGCAGAGCGACTTGGCCAGCTCGAGCTCGGCAGGCGAGTCGGAGAACCACAGGTCGGGGTCGAACTTCCGGCAGGGCAGGTTCGCCTCCACGTCGACGCTCACGTCGAGCGGGGCCAACGCCAGACTCATGCCCGGTCACCTCTCTCTCACTTCGATCTCGTGGATCGCATTTCCGACGTACTTCGGCAGGGCAAAAAAACTGAGGCCGCGGATCCCGGTGTGCGGGTTCCGCGGCCTCGAGGTGAGCCGGTGGTCTGGTGATCAGACCGGTCTACCTCGAGGTGGAACGCCGCGGACATCCATGCGCTTCTTGGCGCCATCGATGCCCTTGCCCGTGAAGCCACTGGTCCCCGGGTTCTGAATTCCGGTGGGCGCAACGGTCAGGGTCAGCTCGGCCTGAACCTGGACCTGGTGCACCTGCGGAACGGACGGTCGCGCAGCGGCAAGGACCACCCGGACAGCCGACAGCGGAGCGCAGGCAGCCGGCATCACCGCCGGACGCTCATAGGTGAAGATCTCCACGGGTGCCACCTCCCTCACGTTCCTCGTGCCGACTATGGACTCAGCCCCTGTGAGCAGCCGGAATGGCGCCGCTCCCAAGGTGTGTCCTGAGGCTATTCCTCGCCCCAGGGCGAGGGCAAACGAATTTACGACTCGATTTCGAAAGTTTTCTCCGGGCAGACGTCGTCGACCGCCGCGCCCTCCACCAGGGCCAGCACGGTCTCGCCGTAAAGGCCCAGTTTGCGGGGACCGATCCCGGCGATCGCGATCAGCTCCTCGGTCCGGCCCGGCTTCCGCTCGGCCAGCGCGGTCAGCGTGGCGTCGGTGAACACCACGTACGCCGGCACCTTCTGCGCGCCGGCCACCCGTTGCCGCCACTCACGCAGCCGCTCGTACAGTTCCTCGTCGATGTCGGACGGGCAGGTCGGGCAGCGGCCCAGCTTGCGGTCCGCCCCGCCGAGCAGGGTCGCGCCGCAGATCCGGCAGGAGACGACCTGGTTGCGCCGCCGCTCGGTCCGCCGGGCCGCGCCCGGGCCGGCCCGCTCGGCGCCGCCGCCCGAGCGGTCGAGCTGGGGCAGGAAGCGGGACGGCCGCCGGGCCCGTCCGCCCGGCGATCGGGCCCCGGCGTACGACAGCCAGAGCCACTCCCGGGCCCGGGTGATCCCGACGTAGAGCAGCCGGCGCTCCTCCTCGACCTGTTCCGGGGTCTTCGCGTACGTGGTGGGCAGGGTGCCCTCGGCGAGACCGACCAGGAAGACGGCGTCCCACTCCAGGCCCTTGGCGGAGTGCAGCGAGGCCAGGCTCACCCCGTCGACCGTGGGCACGTGCTGCTGGGCGGCGCGCCGGGCCAGCTCGTCGTTGAAGTCGGCGAGCGTCACCGGCCGTTCCACCGCGGCGGCCTCGCCGACCGGCAGCACCTCGGGCGTCGCGGCGTACTCCTCGGCGAGCTGGACCAGCGCGGCGAGCGCCTCCCAGCGCTCCCGGGCCGCGCCGCCGGCCGGGGCGGCGTCGGGGGCCCAGCCGACCGCGGAGAGCCCCTCGACGACGGCGGTCGGCAGCGGTGTCTCCCCCGGGATCGAGCGGGTAGCGGCGCGCAGCGCGACCATCGCCTGGCGCACCTCGGGCCGCTCGAAGAAGCGCTCCGCCCCCTGCACCACGTACGGCACCTCGGCCTCGGTGAGCGCCTTCTCGTACGCCTCGGACTGCGCGTTGGTGCGGAACAGCACCGCGATCTCCCGGGCCGGGGTGCCGCCGTCGACCAGCGCCCGGCAGCGGGCCGCGACGGCGTTGGCCTCGGCCGGCTCGTCGGTGAAGATCCGCAGCTCCGGTTCGGGACCGGCCGGGCGCTGCCCCACCAGCTCCAGCCGCAGCCGGGCCTCGGCGCCCCGGGCCTGCGAGATCACCGCGTTGGCCAGCCCGACCACCTGCGGGGTGGAGCGGTAGTCGCGGACCAGCCGGACCACCGTGGCGCCCCGGTGCCGGCGCGGGAAGTCCACCAGGTACGACGAGCTGGCCCCGGTGAAGGAGTAGATGGTCTGGCTGGCGTCGCCGACCACGGTGAGGTCGTCCCGGCCGCCGAGCCAGGCCTCCAGCAGCCGCTGCTGGAGCGGGTTGACGTCCTGGTACTCGTCGACGACGAAGTGCCGGTACTGGCCGCGTACCTGCTCGGCGACGTCGGGGTGCTCCTCGATCCCCCAGACGGCGGCGCGCAGCATGTCCTCGAAGTCGATCACGCCGTTGCCGCGCTTGAGCTTCTCGTACGCGGCGAAGACCTCGGCCACCTTCGCCGGCTCGTGCGGGGTGTCGCGCAGCGCCTTGGCCGCGGCCACCACGTACTCGCCGGGCTCGACCAGGGACGACTTCGCCCACTCGATCTCGCCGGCGAGGTCCCGGGCGGCGGCCCGGTCGGCCCGCAGGCCCACCTTGGCGGCGGCCAGGGTGACCACCCGGACCTTGCTGTCCAGCAGCTCCGGCATGGCCCGCCCCTCCAGCAGCCGGGGGGCGAAGTAGCGCACCTGGCGCAGGGCGGCGGCGTGGAAGGTGCGTGCCTGCACGCCGGCCACGCCCAGCGCGGTGAGCCGGGCCCGCATCTCGGCGGCGGCCCGGGCGGTGAAGGTGACCGCGAGCACGTTCCGGGGGGAGATGTCCCCGGTGAGTGCGCGGTGGGCGATCCGGGAGGTCACCGCGCGGGTCTTGCCGGTCCCCGCGCCGGCCAGGATGCAGACCGGACCGGCCGGGGCGGTCACCGCGGACCGCTGCTCCGGGTCGAGCCCGGCCAGCACCCGTTCCGCCGCTGAGTGAACCACCACAGGCAGGAATCATTCCAGCCGCCGGCGATGTTGCAGCGGTTAGCCTGGCCTGATCTGACCGGGCGTGAGCCACCCCTTGGAGGACCTGATCATGTTGACGATGTATTCCACCACGTGGTGCGGCTACTGCTACCGGCTGAAGTCGCAGCTCGACCGGGAGGGCATCGGGTACGAGGTGGTCGACATCGAGCAGGACCCGAAGGCCGCGGAGTTCGTGATGAAGGTCAACGGCGGCAACCAGACCGTCCCGACCCTGCGCTTCGCCGACGGCAGCGCCCTCACCAACCCCTCGATCACCCAGGTCAAGCAGCACCTCGCCAGCCTGAACGCCTGACCCACAGCACCGCACGGAAAGAGCGGCCGCCCCCTCCGGGGCCGGCCGCTCTTCCATCTCCCGACCCCCGCCCTCCCCGGCTCGCCCCGGTTGATCATGAAGTTATCGCCCTCGTCCTCGGCGTGTCGTGACAACAACTTCCTGATCGACGCCGGTGGCGAGCGTGAGGGCGGGGTCGGTCGGGGGGCGGGGGGAGGGGATGCGGGGGCGGTGGGGGGACGCGGGCTCGGGTGGGGGTGGGGTGAGGCGGCGGCCGTGCCAGAGATAGGCGCCGGCGGCGGTGGTGATCACCCCGACAAGGGCGAAGAGCAGGCGGTAGTCCAGCGCGCCCACGAGCAGGGCGCCGGCCCCGATGGAGACCGCCTGCGGGCCGCTGACCAGGGCCTCGGACGCCGCGGCCACCCGGCCGAGCAACCCCACCGGGGTACGCCGCTGGATCAGCGTGTTCAGCCCGACCATGGTCAGCGGCAGCGACACCCCGGCCAGCAGCAGGGCCATCACCCCGAGCCAGAGCCGCGGGTACGCCAGGGCCAGCGCGGCCGGGCCGAAGAAGGTCACCCCGGCGGCGAGCGCGCCCACCTCACCCACCCGCCGGACGGCGGTCGCCGAGAGCAGCCCACCGACCAGCCCGCCGATCCCCTGCACGGTGACCAGCACGCCGACGAACGCGACGTCCCGGCGCAGCCCCTGGTCCACGTACGCGAAGATCAACGACTCGGTGAAGCCCATCACCAGCGAGCCCAGGCCGTACCCGAGCAGGGCCCGGCGCAGCGCGGGCTCGCCGGCCAGGTGCCGCAGCCCGGCGCCCAGTTCGGCCGGCCAGCGCAGCTCGGCGGCGGCCGGCGGCGTCTCGGCGACCCGCAGCAGGCCGACCACGGCGGCGGCGGTCAGGAAACCGGTCATCGCGAGGGTGACCAGCAGCCAGCCGCCGACGGCGGCGTACAGCCCGGCCCCGGCGAGCGGGCCGACCAGCCGGAGTCCCTGCCGCACGGTCTGCAGCACCCCGTTCGCCTCGGCCAGCAGTTCGCTCGGCACGAGTTGCCGGATCAGCCCGCTGAGCACCGCGCTGAGCGTGATGTACGACAGGCCGTACAGCGCGGCCACCACGTAGATGATCCGGACGTCGGCCCGGTCCCGGACCGCGAAGAGCGGGCTGAGCAGCACGGCCGTGGCCAGGTTGGCGGCCACGAAGAACGGCCGCCGGGGGTACCGGTCGACGACCCAGCCGACCAGCGGCGCCAGCGTCATCGGCGCGATGATCGCGAAGATGGTCGCGCCGGCCATCCCGTCCGATCCGGTCAGCTCCTTCACCCAGACGGCGAGGGCCAGCAGCAGGATCGACTCGGCCGCCATGCTGGCCAGCAGGGCGGCGAAGAGCAGGCGGAATTCGGGGCGGCGCAGGACGGTGCGCATGCGTTCCCTCCGGCGGGGCGGCGCCCGAGGGCGGGCGCGTCGGGGGCGGCGCCGGCGGGGACCCCGTCGTCGGGCGGCCGGCACCTCTCCACGGTCCTCTTTTCTCGCGAGACACGCCCTCGCCGGAACCTCCGACACCGGTCGCGCCGTCCATACTGGCCGTGGGGGGCGAATTCCATACAGTTACCGTCGCCTCCTGCGGCGGTCGACGGAGAAGAGGACATCGTGCCTCCTGCCGTACCGAGCCCGATCCTGCGCCGGCGCAGGCTCGGCACCGAGTTGCGCCGGCTGCGCGAGGCAGCTGGTCTCACCGGGGACCAGGTCATCGAGCGGGTCGGCTGGGCCTCCGCGTCCAAGTTGTCCCGACTGGAGAACGGCCGCAGCCGCCCGGACCCGGACGACGTCCGGGACCTGCTCGCCCTCTACGGGGCCGAGGACGAACTGCACGAGGAGCTGCTGGGGATCACCCAGGAGGCCGGCGACATGCGCGGCTGGCTGCGCAACTTCCCGGTGATGACCCAGCAGCAGCGCGGCTTCGCCGAGCTGGAGGCGGGCTGCGCGGAGATCTCGGAGTACAACCCGGTGATCGTGCCCGGGCTGCTGCAGACCCCGGGTTACGCCCGGCACCGGATCATCTCCGCGGCCCAGGTCGCCGAGCAGGCCGGCGACCCGGAGACCGGCGAGGACCCGGAGACCGAGGTACGCGCCCGGCAGGCCCGGCAGTCACTGCTGACCCGCTCCCCCGACGCGCCCCGCTACACCGCAGTCCTGGAGGACGCGGCCCTCGGCTGGCGCGCCGGGCCGCCCGAGGTGCTGCACGAGCAGATCGTGCACCTCTGCGAGCTGGCCATGCTGCCGAACGTCACGCTGCACCTGCTGCTGCGGGACACCCGGATCGCCGACTGGTACCTGCCGCCGACCGCCTTCTCGGTCTACCGGTTCGCCGATCCGCTCGATCCGGAGACGCTCGCGATCGAAGGTGGCTTCACCGACGTCATGTCGACCGAGGCAAACGCCCTAAATCGCTATAAAGTGGCGTTCGAGTGGCTATGCTCGGCGGCGCTCTCCGCATCGGACACCCTCTCCTGGCTCATCGAGGCGACGGGGCGGCTGACCGAGACGGCACCCGAGGCCACGGCGGCGTACGGCCCGGCAACGGCGCCGGTCCAGCGCCGCCGGAACTCGGGGCGCCTCACGACGGATCGGTGACCCCACGAGGGGACGGGTCCGTCCGGCCGGCGGCGTCACTCGCCCCCATCGGAGCACTCCAGAGCAGGAGCAGGACCATGAACGAGATCCGCAACAGCCCGGTCGGCCTCGCCCAGCAGCTCGCCGATGCGTCGTGGCGCACCAGCACCCGCAGCCAGACCTCCAACTGCGTGGAGGTCGCCCCGCTGCGGGCCGGGCCGGCCGCCGTCGCCCTGCGGGACAGCAAGGACCGGGGTGGCCCGGTGCTGCTGTTCAACCGGACCGGCTGGCTCGGCTTCATCGCCGGCGCGAAGAACGGGCAGTTCGATCTGAACTGATCCGCCGATGACCGAGGGGCCGTCGGCGCAGCGCCGGCGGCCCTCTCGCGTGTCCACTGCCGACGACCGTCCTGACCAGGGGTCCTCCGATCGGTCTACGCCGCCGGGGATCGTCGAGTTTCACTTGCTGGGACGACCACCGGGCGTAACATGACGAAAGAGTGACGTGGAAGTTCCAGCGCGTACTCGTCCGTCGCGATCCGTCCGGGGGACACCCATGCGGTTCCTGATCGTTCGCACCGACATCCGCACCGCCGCCGACAACGACATCGCGGCCGCCTGGGCCGGCGGTGGCCGGCTGCGGGACGAGACCACCACACCGGAACCCCGCCGCCAGGTCGTGCACGCCGAGGACCGCGAGGCCGCGCTGGTGCTGGCCCGGGCCCTGGCCACCGTCGGGGCGGTCCGCTCCGGCCGGCAACGGGTCAAGGTGGTGCCCCTCGCCGACCCCGACCCCGGGCAGCCGTACCGCTGGGAGCGCACCTGACCCGCACCTGACGTCCGTCGTGGCCGGACCGGCTTCCCCCGCCGTGTTCCTTGCCCCAGCCGACCACGACGGCCCGTGTTCCCGGCCCGTGACCCTCGCGGCAACGACGGTCACGGGCCGGGACCGCGTCCGGCCCCGGGTCAGCAGTGGCCGTCGAGCCAGCGGTGGATCAGGAAGAGCGCGATCGAGGAGGGCGGCGGCAGGACCAGCAGGTTGCCCTCGCCCGCGTCGACCGGGCGCCCGGCCAGGGCGGCGCCGATCTCGCGCCGGGTGAACCAGCGGGCATGGGCGATCTCCGCCGGGTCGACGCGTACCGGCTCGTCGGCGTCGGCGCGGGCCAGGTAGCCGAGCATCAGCGACCCCGGGAACGGCCAGGACTGGCTGCCCGCGTACGCGATCTCCTCGACCCCGACGCCGACCTCCTCGCGGACCTCGCGCAACACGGCGGCCTCCGCCGACTCCCCCGGCTCGACGTACCCGGCGAGGCAGGAGAAGCGACGCTGCCCGGGAGTGCTCGGCCAGGTGGCGTTGTTGCCGAGCAGGCAGCGCCCCTCCGGCCCGGCGACCCCGTCGTGCACCAGCACGATCATCGCCGGGTCGGTACGCGGCCACACCCGGCCGCCGTCCGGGTCGATCCGCGACCAGCCCGCCTCGTCCACCTGGGTCGGCTGCCCGGTCGAGGACGAGTAGCCGTGCCGGAGGTGCCAGTTCAGCAGCGCGAGCGCGGTGGTGAAGATGCCCGCGTCCCGGTCGACGAGCAGATGTCCCACCTCGCGCAGGTTGACCGGCCGGGCACCGGGCAGCGCCGGCAGCGGCGCGTCCACCGCGAAGACCGGCACCCCGTCCGGCTCGACGCCGAGGAACATCGGCACCGACCGGGGCACCTCGGGCAGCTCGCCGGAGTCGAGCAGCACCAGCTCCGGCGGGGCCGCCTCGCCCCGGACCAGCGCGCGGCCGTCGTCGGTCGAGTCCAGCACCAGCACCCGGGCCCGCTGCCACGCCTCGGCGAGCCAGCCCGGGTCGGTGCGCCGGTGCGCCGCCCGGTCCAGGGTGGACCGGGCCAGCGGCGGGGCGGCCTCACCGGTCACGCCGACTCCGTGCGCACCGGGGTGAGGGCGGACAGCGGCCCGGCGACCCGGTCGGCGTCACCGAGCACGACGGTGACCGCCTTCGCCGGGGACAGGTAGCGCGCCCCGGCCTCGGCGACGTCCGCGACGGTCGCCTTCGCCAACCGGGCGGCGTGCTCGGCGAGGAAGTCCAGGCGCAGCCCGTTGCCGGCGTACGCGCTGGTCAGCGAGGCGAGCCCGGCCTGGGTGGACATGCCGAGCTGGAGTGTGCCGAGGGCGTACTGGCGGGCCTGCTCCAGCTCCTCCGGCCGCACCGGCAACGACGCCAGCCGGCCCAGCTCGTACATGGTCTCCAGCAGCGCCGGGGCGGTGACCTCGGTGGCCACCTCGGCGCCGGCGACCAGCACCGACCCGGCCACCGAGTGCTCGACCAGCGAGTGCGGGCCGTACGTGTAGCCCTTGTCCTCCCGGATGTTCTCCACCCACCGGGAGGAGAAGTAGCCGCCGAAGACCAGGTTGGCCAGCTGCAGCGCGGCGTGGTCGGGGTGGGTGCGCGGGACCGCCGGCAGCGCGAGCCGAAGCGACGACTGCACCGAGCCGGGGCGGTCGACCAGCAGCAGCGGACCGGGCTCCAGCGGCGGGGCGGGCGGCAGCTCGGCGGGGTGCCCGCCCCCGCGCCAACCGCCGAGCGCCTGCTCGGCGGCGTCCAGCGCGCGTTCCGGCTGCACGTCGCCGACCAGCACCAGCACCGCGCCGGCCGGGTGCACCCGCTCGGCGTGCAGCTTGCGCAGGGCCGGCGGGCGGACCGCGCGGACCTGGTCGGGCTCCGGGGTCTGGACGGCGTAGGGGTGCCGGCCGTAGATCCGCTTCAGCAGCGCGGTGCGGGCCAGGTGCGCGGGCTGGCTCTGCGCCACCTGGATCCGGTCGACCAGCCGGTCCCGCTCGGTGTCGACCCACTCCGCGGGGTAGGTGGCCCCGGTCAGCACGTCGGCGAGGATCTCCAGCATCCGGTCCAGCCCGGTGACCAGGCCGGCCCCGGAGAGCATCAGCCGGTCCGGGTCGACCCCGGCGGAGAGCCCGCCGCCGACCCGCTGCAGCTCGGCGGCGATCTGGTTCGCGGTCATCGTCTCGGTGCCGGAGAGGATGGTCTCCGCGAGCATCGCGCCGCGGGCCAGGTGGCTGCGCCCGAACGGCATCCAGAGCCGCAGCTCCACCAGGGGCACCGCCGGCCGGCGTACGGCGATCACGGTGAGCCCGTTGGCGAGCGTGCGCTCGGCCTGCTTGGGCAGCTTGAGCTTGCGGTTGGGGCCGAGCGGCGGCAGCGGCCGCGTCCCGGTCTCCACGGTTGCCGTCACTGACCCGCCTCCGTTCGCGACTGCGGTGCTCGCAACCCCGGCTCGCTCCTCGCGCTCACCTGACTTGTCTTCGTTCGCGACTGCGGGGCTCGCAACCCCGGCTCACTCCTCGCGCTCACCTGACTTGTCTTCGTTCGCGACTGCGGGGCTCGCAAACCCGGCTCGCTCCTCGCGCTCACCGGGCACCTCCGGCGATGACCTCGATGGACGCGCGGCGCTCCGGCCGCAGGGTGGCGGCGGCGGCGCGGACCTGCTCCTCGGTGACCTCGCCGACCAGCCGGGGCAACTCGTTGAGCAGGCCCGGCTCGCCGCGCTGCTGCTCCAGCACGGCCATCCGCAGCGCCCGGCCGAGCACCGCGTCGGTGTCGCGCAGCAGGTGGGTGGCCATGCGCGCCTGGGTACGGGCCAGTTCGCCCTCGGTCAGCCCGTCGGTGGCCAGCCGGTCCAGCTCCTCGTCGATGGTGCGCAGCACCTTGTCCACGTCGCCGCCGGGCGGCAGGTGCGCCTGGAGCAGCAGGGCCGTGGGGTCGCGCACGTCGAACGGGTCGCCCATGAAGCCCAGGTAGCCGCCGAGGCTGGTGACCGTCCGGTCCCGCTGGACCAGCCGCTCGACCAGCCGGGACGCGTCCCCGTCGGTGAGCACCTCGGCCAGCACCACGTAGGGCAGGTAGCCGGCGAAGTCGTCGACCGGGTCGGGTACCCGCCAGGCCCCGGCCACCGCCGGCAGCGGCGCCAGCTTGTCGGGGTACGACGCGCGCCGCTCGGCGGTCAGGTCGGGCTCGGTGAAGTCGGGGCGCCGTGGGGCGGGCCGGGCCGGCACGTCCCCGAAGTGCCGCTGGATCAGCTCGGTCGCCTCGGCCACGTCGACGTCCCCGCTGACCGCGAGGACCGCGTTGCCGCTGGCGTAGTAGCGGCGGAAGAAGTCGGCCGCGTCGGCGACGGTGGCCGACTCCAGGTCGTCGAAGGAGCCGTACCCGTCGTGCGCGTTGGGGAAGGTGTCGAACATGACCGGCGGCAGGGTCAGCCAGGGGAACCCGCCGTACGGCCGGTTGAGCACGTTGACCCGGATCTCCTCCTTGACCACGTCGACCTGGTTGCGCAGGTTCTCCTCGGTCAGCCGGGGGCCGCGCATCCGGTCGGCCTCCAGGAACAGCGCGCGCTCCAGCGCGTTGCTCGGCAGGGTCTCGAAGTAGTCGGTGTAGTCCAGGTGGGTGGAGCCGTTGAAGGTGCCCCCGGCGCCCTGGACGTGCCGGAAGTGGGCCAGCTTCTCGAGGTTCTCCGAGCCCTGGAACATCAGGTGCTCGAAGAGGTGGGCGAAGCCGGTGCGTCCCTCGGGTTCGGAGCGGATGCCGACGTCGTAGACCACCGCCACCCCGATCACCGGGGCGCTGCGGTCGGGGGTGAGCACCACCCGCAGGCCGTTGTCGAGGCTGAACCGCTCGACCGGGTACTTCGTCGCTGGAATCTTCGCTCTCCGCGTCGGCACGAGATCGACAGTAGCGCGTCGGCCCCCCGCGTACCCGGCTCCTCGGCGCAGCTGTGGGCAGTGTGCCGGGCGGATTCCGGCGGCGGCCCGGACGGCGGTCCCGCCGGTGGCCCGACCGGCGCCGCGAAGTCCACCGAACAGGTGGGAATTGCCGAGAACGCCGGAGCGAGGCGTCCCGGATGGTGGATCGGTCTTGACGCCGGCCACGACCTGCCCCACTCTTCCTACCAACTAAGTAGGAATACTGTGGATTGGACAATGATGAGACGGCTCCCCTTCCGCCGGCTGGTCTCCCTCGCCACGCTCGCCGTCGTCGGCGCGGCCACCCTGGGCGCCACGGCCGCCTGTGGCGACGACAGCGACGGCGCCGCCGGCAAGTCCGGCCCGGTCACCCTGCGGCTCGGTTACTTCCCCAACATCACCCACGCCCCCGCCGTGGTCGGCGTACAGAAGGGCATCTTCGCCGAGAAGCTGGGCAGCGACGTCACGCTGGAGACGAAGACCTTCAACGCCGGGCCGGCCGCGATCGAGGCGATCTTCTCCGGCGCGCTCGACGCCACGTACATCGGTCCGAACCCGACCGTGAACGCCTTCTCCAAGTCCAAGGGCGAAGCCGTCCGGGTCGTCTCCGGCGCCGCCTCCGGCGGCGTGGCCCTGGTGGTCAAGCCGGAGATCACCACGGTCGAGCAGCTGCGCGGCAAGAAGATCGCCACCCCGCAGCTCGGCAACACCCAGGACGTGGCGCTGCGCTACTGGCTCAAGGACAAGGGCCTGAAGACCACCAAGGAGGGCGGCGGCGACGTCAAGGTCGTCCCGCAGGAGAACGCGCAGACGGTGGAGACCTTCGCCAGCGGCGCCATCGACGGCGCCTGGGTGCCGGAGCCCTTCGTCTCCCGCCTGGTCAACGCCGGCGGCAAGGTCCTGGTCGACGAGCGGGACCTGTGGCCGGACAAGAAGTTCGTCATCACCAACCTGATCGTCAGCACCAAGTTCCTCAAGGCCCATCCGGACGTGGTGAAGAAGCTGGTCGAGGGGCAGGTCGCGGCGAACGAGTTCGTCCACAGCAAGCCGGACGAGGCGCAGCAGGCCATCTCCGACCACATCGGCAAGATCACCGGCAAGCCGCTGGACGTCAAGCTGATCAGGCAGGCGTGGCCGACCCTGGAGTTCACCAACGACCCGATCGCCTCCTCGCTGAAGGCCGGCCTGGACCACGCGGTCGCCGTCGAGCTGACCCAGCCGGTCGACCTGAACGGCCTCTACGACCTGAAGTTCCTCAACGAGGTGCTGAAGGCCGAGGGCAAGTCCGAGGTCAGCCAGCCGTGACGTCGACCACCACGACGCCGCGTAGCGCGACCGGCTCGGTCGCGCTGCGCGGCGTGACCAAGGTGTACGGCCAGGGCGAGAACGCCGTCCTGGCCCTGGACGGGGTGTCGCTGGACGTCGCGCCCGGCGAGTTCGTCTGCCTGGTCGGCGCCTCCGGCTGCGGCAAGAGCACGCTGCTCAACCTGGTCGCCGGCCTGGACCGGGCCAGCGGCGGGCGGATCGACCTCGACGAGGGGGTCAACCCGGGCCTGATGTTCCAGGAGCCGGCGCTCTTTCCCTGGCTCACCGTCGAGGCCAACCTCGAGGTGCCGCTCAAGCTGCGCGGGCTGCCCCGGGCCGAACGCCGCGCGAAGGTCGCCGAGCTGCTGCGCACGGTCCACCTGTCCGAGTTCGGCCGCAAGCGGCCGCACCAGCTCTCCGGCGGCATGCGGCAGCGGGTCGCGCTGGCCCGCACCCTCGCCCTGGACACCCCGGTGCTGCTGATGGACGAGCCGTTCGGCGCGCTCGACGCGATGACCCGGGACATCCTGCACGACGAGCTGGAGCGGATCTGGTCCGAGCGGAAGCTCACCGTGCTCTTCGTGACGCACAACGTCCGCGAGGCCGCCCGGCTCGCCGACCGGATCATCCTGCTCTCCAGCCGGCCCGGCCGGATCATCTATTCCACCCCGGTCGACGTGCCCCGGCCCCGACGCATCGACTCGCCCGAGATCGCGAACATCGCCGCCGAGGTCACCGACCGGCTGCGTACGGAGGTGGGCCGCCATGGCCAGTGACACGCTCGCCGAAGCTCCGCGCACCGACGCGGAGATCTCCGGCCTGGACGCGCTGGAGATTGCCGGCCGGGAGAAGGGACCGTCCCGGGTACGCCGGTTCTGGTCGGCGACCTGGCCGAAGCTGGCCGCCCTGGCGCTGACCATCGGGCTCTGGCAGGCCGTGGTCTGGACCGGCTGGAAGGACGAGTGGGCGCTTTCCCCGCCGGCCACGGTCTTCGCGGACCTGGGCCACTATGTGCTCACCGCCGCGTTCTGGGACGGTCTGGCCACCACCGGCCGGCGGGCCGCGGTCGGCTTCGCCGCCGCCGTCGCCGTCGGCCTGGTGCTCGGGCTGGCCGTGGCCCGGGTGAAGGTGCTCCGGGCCGCGCTCGGCTCCATGATCACCGCGCTGCAGACCATGCCCTCGATCGCCTGGTTCCCGCTGGCCATCCTGCTCTTCGGGCTCACCGAGCAGGCGATCTTCTTCGTGGTGGTGCTCGGCGCGGCGCCGTCCGTCGCCAACGGCGTCATCCACGGCGTCGACTACGTGCCACCGCTGCTGATCCGGGCCGGCCGCAACATCGGCGCCCGCGGGCTCAACCTCTACCGGTACGTCATCGCGCCCGCCGCGTTGCCGGCCATCGTGGCCGGACTGAAGCAGGGGTGGGCGTTCGCCTGGCGCAGCCTGATGGCCGGCGAGCTGCTGGTGGTCATCGCCGAGAGGACGTCCATCGGCGCCCAGCTCACCTACGCGCGGGACTTCTCCGACGCGCCCCGGCTGATGGCGATCATGATCGTCATCCTGGTGGTGGGCATCCTGGTGGACGCCGCGTTCGGCGCCGCGGACAAGGCGATCCGGCGCCGCTGGGGCGTGCTGGACCAGGCCGGCAACTGAGCCCGTGTACGTCTCCGCGAGAGCCGACTACGCGCTCCGGGCCATGCTCGCCGTCGCCGACACCGCCGGGTCCGCCGACGGCGCGGCCAACGGTGGCGGCGAGCTGGTCAAGGCGGCGAGCCTGGCCGAGCGCCAGGACATCCCGCTCAGCTTCCTCCAGGGCATCCTGCTCGACCTGCGGCGGGCCGGGCTGCTCCACAGCCACCGGGGCACCGAGGGCGGCTACGCCCTGACCCGCCCCGCCGACCAGATCAGCGTGGGCGACGTGCTGCGCGCGCTCGGCGGCTCGCTGACCAGCGTGCGGGGCCTGCCGGCGGACCGCGCCGGCTACCACGGGGCGGCCACCGGGCTGCGGGACGTCTGGCTCGCGGTGGACGGCGCGATCGCCCTGGTGGTGGACCGGACCACCCTCGCCGACCTGCTGGTGGACCGCGCCGGGACGCGCTGACGGCGCCGCTCCCGGCACCGGCCGGCGGCGCGGCTCAGCTCGCGCTCGGCCCGCCGACCCGCCCGGTCGGGCTGTGCAGCACGACCAGCCCGGCCCGGGCGGCCCGGTCCGCGGTCGGGTGCCAGGGACCGAACGCGGCGACCATGGCGAGCAGCAGACCCGCCCCCGCCACCGCGAGGACCAGCAGCAACTCCCGCGTCCCCGAGCCGGCGTCACCCGTCATGATCGCCCCTCCCGCGCCCGGCCGGTCCCCCGACCTCTTCCCCCGGGTGCCAGCATCGGCGCGCCCGCGGCCGGCCGCAGTCAGCCATCGGACCCGCCTTCCGCTGATCCCCGACTCAAGGTCCGCCCCGGCGCCGAAGCGCGACGGAAACGACGAACGGCCCCCGAAGGGGCCGTTCGTCAGGCAGTGCGCTCAGGCGGTGCGGGGCCGACGCGGGCGGCGGGAGCGCCCGGAGGCGCGGTGCGGGGCACGGCCACCGTCGCCGGCTCCGCTGGCCGGCCTGGGGCGCGCGGCGGCCGCCGGCTGCGGGGTGACGATGGTCACCGGCAGGCCGGAGGGCTCGCGGGCCCCGGTCACCCGGGCCAGCGCCTCGTCGCCGAGGCGCACCTGGGTCGACTGCGGCTTGATGCCGGCCACGCTCATCAGCCGGGAGACGTCCCGGCGCTGCTCGGGCAGGACCAGGGTGACCACGGTGCCGGACTCCCCCGCCCGGGCGGTACGCCCGCCCCGGTGCAGGTAGTCCTTCGCCTCGGTCGGCGGATCCACGTTGACCACCATGTCCAGGCCGTCCACGTGGATGCCCCGGGCGGCCACGTCGGTGGCCACCAGCGCGGTCACCTGGCCGGTGCGGAACTGCTCCAGGATCCGGGTGCGCTGCGGCTGCGACTTGCCGCCGTGCAGCGCGGCCGCGCGTACCCCCTTGGAGAGCAGCTGGCGGGCCAGCCGGTCGGCGCGGTGCTTGGTCCCCATGAACAGGATGGTGCGGCCCTCGCGGGCGGCGATCTGGGTGAGCGCGGCGGGCTTGTCCACCGCGTCGACGTGCAGCACGTGGTGGGTCATCGCGCTCACCGTGGCGGTGCCCGGGTCGACCGAGTGCGACACCGGGTTGCTCAGGAAGCGGCGGACCAACCGGTCCACGCCGCCGTCCAGCGTGGCGGAGAAGAGCATCCGCTGGCCGTCCGGGGCGACCTGCTCCAGCAGCTTGGTGACCTGCGGAAGAAAGCCCATGTCGGCCATCTGGTCGGCCTCGTCGAGCACGGTGATGGCGACCTCGCCGAGGCGGGCGTCGCCGCGGTTGATCAGGTCGTGCAGCCGGCCGGGGGTGGCCACGACCACCTCGACGCCGGCGCGCAGCGCGTCCGCCTGCCGCTGCAGCGACAGGCCGCCGACCACGGTGGCGCAGCGCAGCCCGAGGGCACGGGCGTACGGGGCGAGCGCGGTGGTGACCTGCTGGGCCAGCTCCCGGGTCGGCACCAGCACGAGCGCGAGCGGCCGGCCGGGGCGGGCCCGGCGGCCGGCGATGCGGTGCAGCAGCGGCAGCCCGAAGGCGAGCGTCTTGCCGGAGCCGGTCCGACCCCGGCCGAGCACGTCCCGGCCGGCGAGCGAGTCCGGCAGCGTCGCCGACTGGATCGGGAACGGCTCGGTGATGCCCTGCGCCGCCAGCTCGGTGAGCAGCGCCGGGGCGAGCCCGGTCGCGGCGAAGGTGGGAATGGTCATGGTCATGCGGAATGCCTTCCTCGACGCGGCACGTGTCGAGGGAGGGCGCCGCAGGGCGGCGCTGTCGTCGGCGGTCAAGCCCGTCGCGACTCACAAGCACGAACCGAAGGTGGTACGGGCCGGTCCGCCGCAGCACGCGCGCCCCGCGGAGCGGGTGGGCGGCGCGGCGGACCGGTCCCGTCACCGCACCCGAGAGGGTGCGGTGGATGGTGCTGGGTGATCCGAAGATCAGAGCGGGCGGATGTTCTCCGCCTGCGGGCCCTTCTGGCCCTGGGTCACCTCGAACTCGACCCGCTGGTTCTCGTCCAGGCTCCGGTAGCCGGAGGACTGGATCGCCGAGAAGTGGGCGAAGACGTCGGCGCCGCCGCCGTCCGGGGTGATGAAGCCGAAGCCCTTGTCAGCGTTGAACCACTTGACGGTGCCAATAGCCATTTGTTTCGTCTCCTTGACGGAACGTCGAACCCGCACCTGTTGCGGGCTCGAAGAGGAGCGCTCCGCGCGGGCATGCGCGAATCGCCTGTCGCTGCTGGTCGCCCCGCCCGGAGAACTCCGGACACAACAAAGAGCGCCTGGGGCCACAATCCGCCAGGCGCACACAGAGTCTCTGGAAACCAAAACTGCAACGCGCCTAACCTACCACGGATTACGTAACGTGGGGCGGTCCGCCGAAATTTCCGGTACGCCGGCGATCAGCGCGGTCAACCCGTCGGCGTCGAGCAGGTCGGCCGGGCGGACGGTGACGCCGTCCCGCACGTAGTGGAAGGCGGCGCCCACCCGCTCGACCGGCACGCCGGCCAGCTCGGCCCAGGCCAGCCGGTAGACGGCGAGCTGCACGGCGGCCACCTCGGCCTCCCGCCCGGCGGGCTGCCGGCCGGTCTTCCAGTCGACCACGTCGAACCGGCCACCCGGCCGGGCGAAGACCGCGTCCATCCGCCCCCGGACCACCACCCCGGCGATCACTGTGGCGAACGGCACCTCCACCTCCAGCGGCACCCGGTCGGCCCACTCGCTGGCCAGGAATCGCTCCTGCAGCTCGGTGAGCGCCTCGTCGGGGGCCGCGTCGTCGTCCGCGGCGCCGGGCAGCTCGTCCACGTCCAGCAGCCGGTCGGCGCCGAAGCGCTGTTCCAGCCAGGTGTGGAAGGCGGTGCCCCGGCGGGCGTACGGGTTGGGCTCGGTGGGCATCGGGCGGCGCAGGGCGCGCGCCAGGGCCCCCGGGTCGCGGCGCAGCGCCACCAACTGGGTCACGGACAGGTGCCGGGGCAGCTCCACCTCGACCGCCTCGGCCCGACGCAGCAGCTCGGCCCGCTCGGCGAGGAGCAGGTCCGCCTCCCGCCGCCACCGCGCCACCTCCGGGTCGTCCGCACCGCCGGCGGCCGGGGCCGCGTCGCCCGGTGCTCCGGCGGCGCCGTCCCGGCCCGCACCGGCCCTCGCCGGTCCGGCGGCCGCCTCGGGGTCGACGGGCTCGGGGCGGGCCGCCTCCGGGCCGACGGGCTCGGGGCGGACCGTCTCCGGGCCGACGGGCTCGGGGCGGACCGTCTCCGGGTCGACGGGCTCCCGGTTGGCCGGCTCCGGCTCGGCGGGCTGCCGGCGGGCCGCCTCGGGATCGGCGAGGAAGCGGCGGACCAGGGCGGCGGCCTCGGCCAGGGCCGGCCGGCGGGCGCCGAGCGGGTCGGCGGGCCACTCGGCGCGCAGCACCACCTCCGTGGTCGGGTTGACCGCGTCGCCGGGAGGTTCCGCGGCCCACTCGTCGACCAGGTGCCCGGCCCCGCCGTCCAGGCAGGCGTCGTGCACCTCGCGGAGGAGGACCGAGGGCCCGCGGAACCGCTTCGTCCCCTCCCCCCACCAGTACCCGGAGCAGAGCAGCAGCCGCCGGGGCCGGGTCACCGCCACGTACGCCAGCCGGCGCTCCTCCCGCTCGTCGTGCGCCCGCCAGGCGTCGGTGAAGTCCTCCACCGCCCGGGCCACCCCGCGCTGGTCCTCGGCGGCGGCGAGCTTCAGCTCGGGCAGCCCGTCGGCGTCGCCGCGGAGCGGGAACGGCAGCACACCCAGGCCGCCCAGCCAGTGGTCGGAGTTGCGGACCGGCCCCGGCCAGACGCCCCGGGTCAGCCCGGCGACCGCGACCACGTCCCACTCGAGGCCCTTGGCGGCGTGCGCGGTGAGGATCTGCACCGCACCCTCCACCACCTCGACCTCGCCGGGGGCGAGCCCGCGCTCCTCGTCCTCGGCGGCGGCGAGGAAGGACAGGAAGCCGGCCAGGGTCGCGCCCGGCGTCTCCCCGCTGAACCGGGCGGCGACGTCACCGAGGGCGTCGAGGTGGCCGCGGGCCAGGCCGGCGTCGCCGGCGCCGTCCCGGCCGGCCCGGACCGCCACCTCCACGTCCAGGCCGATGGTCCGCTCGATGTCCGCGATCAGCTCCGGCAGGGTCTGGTCGAGCCGGTACCGCAGCAGGGCCAGTTCCATCCCGTACGCGCGCAGTCGCGCGTACCCCTCCGCCGAGTACGCCTGCGCCGGCCCCAGGTCGGCCAGCGCCTCGACCAGCGTGGCCTCGTCCAGCACGTCCACGGCGATCTCCGGCCCGTCGTCGCCGGTCAACTGGCGGCGGGACCGGGCGATCGACCGGGCCCGCCGGTGCAGCGCCACCAGGTCGCGCGGCCCGATCCGCCAGCGCGCCCCGGTGAGCAGCCGCAGCAGCGCCGCCCCGTCGGTCGGGTCGGCGAGCACCCGCAGCGTGCAGACCACGTCCCGGACCTCGGGGGTGTCCAGCAGACCGCCCAGGCCGACCACCTCGACCGGCAGCCCGCGGGCGCGCAGCGCGGACTCGATGGCCGGGATCTGGCTGCGCAGCCGGACCAGCACGGCGGTGGTGGGGCGTTGCGGCACCGGAATGTGCTCGGGCAGCGCCCCGGGCATCCGGGCCGCCCCCCGCCAGGCGCCGAGGACGCCGTCGGCGATCCACTCGGCCTCGTCGGCGTACGTCTGGAGCAGCGCGCAGTGCACGGTGCCGGCGGCGTGGCCGCGCGGGCTGCGGTGCGGGATGGGCTCCTTCACGCTGAGCGCGGCCCGCAGCTCCGGCACCTGCGCCCCGGCGGCCCGCAGCGGGGTGGCCAGCGCGTTCGCCACGCCGAGGATCTCCGGGCGGTTGCGCCAGCTCGTGGTCAGGCTCAGCACGTCGGCCGGGGCGCCGTCGGCGCGGGCGAAGTCGCCGGGGAAGCGGTCCAGGGTGCCGGCGCTGGCCCCCCGCCAGCCGTAGATGGACTGGCAGGGATCGCCGACCGCGGTGACCGGGTGGCCCCCGCCGAAGAGCGCGTTGAGCAGCACCACCTGGGCGTGGCTGGTGTCCTGGTACTCGTCGAGCAGCACCACCCGGAAGCGGTCCCGCTCGATCACCCCGACGCCGGCGTGGTCACGGGCCACCCGGGCGGCCCGGGCGAGCTGGTCGGCGAAGTCCATCGCCTCGAAGTCGTCCTTGCGGCGGGCGTACGCCCGGACCAGCGGGAGCAGCTTCAGCCGGGTCTGCTGGAGTCGCAGCGCCTTCCGCACGTCGGCGTAGACCCGGCCGGGGCGGGCCTGCACGTCCGCGAAGAACCGGCCGGTCCAGGCGGCGAGGGTGGCCGGGTCGACCAGGTGCTCGTCCAGCTCCCCGGCCAGCGCCAGCACCGCGTCGGTGATCGTGCTGGGCATCCGCTCCACCTCGGACATGTCGCCGTCGTAGTTGCGCACCAGCAGGTCCACGAGCTGCCACCGGGACGCCTCGGTGAGCAGCCGGGTGGTCGGCTCGTACCCGGCGCGCAGCCCGTGCTCGGTGACGATCCGGCCGGCGTACGAGTGGTAGGTGGAGACGGTCGGCTCGCCCGCGAGGGGGTCCTCGTGCGGGTCCCGGCCCTGCCGGCCGACGCGACGGATGAGCTGGTCGAGCCGGGTACGCACCCGGTGCGCCAGCTCGCCGGCGGCCTTGCGGGTGAAGGTGAGGCCGAGGATCTGCTCCGGCCGCACGTACGAGTTGGCGACCAGCCAGACCACCCGGGCGGCCATCGTCTCGGTCTTGCCGGAGCCGGCGCCCGCGACCACCAGCAGCGGCTCCACCGGCGCGGCGATGATGGCCGCCTGCTCCCGGGTGGGCGCCGGCAGCCGGAGCAGCTTGGCCAGCTCGACCGGGGTGTAGCGGGGGCCGGAGTCGGCGGTCCGCGGCGCCGGGGTCGCGGTGCTGAAGAGCGCGGGCTGGGTCACGTCTCCGCCTCGGTTCGCGACTGCCGGCCTCGTGGCCTACTCCTGGCGCTCACGGATTCTCCGGGGGACGGACGGTCGGCGGCTCGACGACCTGGCGGCCCTGCCCGGACACCGGGCAGCTCGTGCGCACCGGGCAGACCCGGCACTTCGAGTTGGCGACGGCCGCGAAGGTGGCGGCGGCCATCGTATCGGCGGTGCGCCGGACCAGCGCGGTCGCCCAGCCGGCCTCCGGGCCCTCCCCGGCCGCGGCCTGGGTCTGCTCCCTGGCGTCCTTCGCCCCGGTGCCGAGCTGCACCAGCGCGGCGCCGCCCGACTCCTCGCCGAACTCGGCGAACGCCCCCGCCTCCACCGCCGCCTGGTACGCCCCGAGCTGCGGGTGCTCGGCGACCTCCCGCTCGGTGACCGCGGTGGACTTGCCGGTCTTCAGGTCGATCACCACGAGCCGGCCGTCGGCGTCGACCTCCAGCCGGTCCACCCGGCCGGTCAGCTCGACGGGCCGCTGCGGGTCGTCGAGGCGGACGGCGAACTCGTGTTCGATGGCGAGCAGCCGGCGCGGGTTGCCGGCCAGCCAGCGGAGCAGCTTGTCCACCATGGCCTCGGCACGGGCCCGTTCCGGCCCGACCATCCAGCGGGCGGCCAGCTCGATCGCGTCGAACCGGGCGGCCACGTACTCCAGCAGAGCAGTGCGGTCGGCGCTGGCGTCCTCGGCGAGCATCGCCGCGGCGTGCACCAGGTTGCCCACCCCCTGCGCGGCGCTGGCCGGGCCGCTGCCGCCGTGCCGTTCCAGCAGCCAGCGCAGGCTGCACCGCAGCGCGCTCTCCATGGCCGACGGGGTGACCCGGACCGGCTCGCCGTCGTCGACCAGCGGCCGGTCGTCGGAGAGGCCACGCAGCCCCCACCAGTCGTCGGGGTGCGCGCCGGGGACCCCGGCGGCGGCCAGCCGGGCCAGCTCGGCCGCCGCGGCGCGCCGCCGGGCGGGCGGTGCCGCCGGGTCGGTGACCGCGGTACGCAGCTCCGCCACCAGCGCCGAGAGGGTGAGCCCGCGCGGCGGGAGGGTGACCGGCAGCACGCCGGGCCGATCGGCCCCGGCGTCGCCGGGCGGCTCGCCCTCGACGGTCAGCGCCGCGCCGTCACCCGAGCGGGCGGCCCCGGCGTCGCCGGGCGGGTCGCCGCCGACGGCGAGGGCCGAGCCGTCACCCGGCCGAGCACCGCCGGAGCCGCCGGGCTTCGGGCCCGCCGGCTTCGGGCCGCGTGCCGTCGGCCCGGACGGGGCCGGACCCGCCGCCGGTCCGCCGCCGCCGATCGCGGGCGGCTCGGTGGCGGCCAGCTCGTGCAGGAAGCGGCTGGGCTGTTCCTCGTGGTCGTCGCCGCCCACCGCCGCCGAGGCGACCGCGGTGACCAGCAGCCGGTGCCGGGCCCGGCTGATCGCGACGTGGAACAGCCGTCGCTCCTCGTCCAGCAGCGCCGAGGTCTGCCCGACCAGGCTGGCCCGGGTGCCGGCGCCGGCGGCCCGGCCGGCCAGCACGTCGACCAGCCGCTCGGAGCCGAGCAGGCTGCCGCGCAGCCGCAGGTCCGGCCAGACACCCTCCTGCACGCCGGCGACCGCGACCAGATCCCATTCCAGGCCCTTGGCGGCGTGCGCGGTGAGCAGCCGGACCGCGTCGCCGCGGTCGGCGCTCGCGGCCAGGGTGTCGGCCGGCAGGTCCTGCCCGAGCACGTGGTCGAGGAAGACCTCGGTCCGCGCGCCGGGCAGCCGGTCGGTGAACCGGGCCGCCGCGTCGAAGAGGACCAGCACGGCGTCGAGGTCCCGGTCGGCGGCCTCGGCCCGCCAGCGCTGGGCGGTCTCGTGCTCCCCGGTGGCCGCCCGCCCCCGGGTGATCGCCCCGGCCCAGCGTTCGGCCAGGCCGCTGTCCCGCCAGACCGCCCAGAGCACGGTCTCCGCGGTGGCGCCCGGGGCGGCCGCGGCCTGCCGCGCGGTCTCCAGCAGGGCCGCCACCGCCTGCGCGGGCGCCGCCCAGCGCCGGTCGATCGCGGCCAGCTCGGCCGGGTCGCGCAGCGCCTCCACGATCAGCTCGCCGGAGGGCCGCCGGTCGCCGCCGGCCAGCGCGAGCGCGCGCAGCCCCTGGCGGAGCCGCCGCTCGGCGAGCGGGTCGGCGCCGCCGAGCGGCGAGTGCAGCAGGGCGACCGCGGCCTCCTCGTCCAGCCGCTCCGGTTCCAGCGCGCACCGCAGCAGGAGCAGCAGTGGCGCCACCCCGGGTTGCAGGTGCAGCGGCAGGTCCTCGCCGTGCACGACGGTCGGCACGCCGGCGGTGTGCAGGGCGCGGCGCAGCGACGGCAGCTGCCGACCGGTCGAGCGGACCAGCACCGCCATCCGCGACCAGGGCACCCCGTCGAGCAGGTGGGCCTCGCGCAGCGCGTGGGCCAGCCAGGCCGACTCGCTGGTGGCCGAGCGGAACGTGCGGACCTCGACCGCGCCGGGCGCGGCGTCGGGCAGCGGGCGGAGCTTCCGGTGCGCCGCCGGGCCGCGCAGCCGGCGGGCCAGCCGGGCGGTCGCGGCCAGCAGCCCGGGGCCGGCCCGGTACGAGGTGGTGAGCACGACCTGGGCGGCCGGCGCGCCGGAGGCGGTGCGGAACCGGTGCGGGAAGGCGGTCACCCCGGCCGGGTCGGCGCCACGGAAGGCGTACGTGGACGAATCCGGGTCGGCGAACGCGACCAGCGGCTGGCCACCGCCGGCGATCACGGCGAGCAGGTCGAGCTGTGCGGGGTCGGTGTCGGCCAGCTCGTCGACGTAGACGTGGGCGAGCCGGCGGCGCTCCGCCGACAGCAGCTCCGGGTCGTCGAGCAGCATCCCGGTGGCGGCCCGGACCAGCTCGGCCGGGTCGTACGCCACCGAGCCGCGGTTGCTCACGTCGCGCAGGGCGAGGACGGCGACGTACTCCCGGAGGAAGCGCGCGGCCGCGGGCCAGTCGGCGCGGCCCAGCTTCTCCCCCAGCCGGGCCAGCTCGACCGGGCCGACGCCGCGCTCCGCGGCGCGCATCAGCAGGTCGCGGAGCTGGGCGGCGAACGCCCGGGTGCGCAGCGCGGGGCGCAGGTCCTCCGGCCAGCCGACCGGGTCGTCGTCGGGTTCCTCGCCGACCACGTCGAGCAGCTCGCGGATGATCAGATCCTGCTCGGGACCGGTGAGCAGCCGGGGCGACGGCTCGCCCCGCTCGGCGGCGGCCCGGCGGAGCAGACCGAAGGCGTACGCCGGGAAGGTCCGCACCAGCGGCTCGCGGACCACCCGGTGCCCGTCCCCGGCGATCCGCGCCTCGATCCGGTGACGCAGGTCGGTGGCGCCCCGCCGGCCGAACGTGAGCACCAGGATCCGCTCCGGGTCGACGCCCTCGGCGACCCGGGCGGCGACCGCCTCGACCAGGGTGCTGGTCTTGCCGGTGCCCGGACCGCCGACGACGAGCATCGGCCCGTCGGTGTGCGCCACCACCTCGGCCTGCACCGGGTCGGCCAGCCGGACCGTGGGGTGCGCGTCATCGCCCGCCGACCCCTCGGGCCGGCGTTCCGCCGCGGTCGTCCCTCCGGACCGACCGTCCCCCCGCGCCGCCCCGCCGGGCGGCCCGTCCCCCCGGACCGCCTCGCCAGGCCGACGCACCAGCCGGTACGCCTGCATCAGCTCATCCCACCACGCCCGTACGACACCTCCCGCGACACCATCTCACCCTCGCGCCCAACTCACGTTGATCATGAGTTTGTCGCCCCGACACGCCGGCATCGACGACGACAACTTCATGATGGAGCGTTGCCGGGGCGGCGTCAGGTGAGGCGGGATTCGAGGATGTCGAGGGCCTCGGGGACGGTTCGGGCCACCGTGAGCAGGTGCAGGCCGGCGGGTTTGAGGAAGTTCTGGTCGGCCAGGCCGCCCAGCCAGTCGAGCAACGGGCGGTAGAAGCCGTCCGCGTCGATCAGCACCATCGGCTTGGCGTGCATGGCGAGCGTGGCGGTGGTCCACACCTCGAACAGCTCGTCCAGGGTGCCGAGCCCGCCCGGCAGGGTGATGAACGCGTCCGACTTGTCGATCATCAGCGTCTTGCGGCCGGCCATGCCCTCGGTGATCAGCAGCTCGTCGGAGGCCAGGTCGGCGACCTCGAGGTCCACCAGCGCCTGCGGGATCACCCCGAGGGTGTACCCGTCGGCGGAACGCGCGCCGTCCGCCACCGCCCCCATCATCCCGACGCAGCCGCCGCCGCTGACCAGGGTGTGCCCGCGCCGGGCCAGCTCGGCGCCGGTCTCGGCGGCGAGGTCCAGCCAGCGTGGGTCGAGGGTGCGGGAGGACGCGCAGAACACGCAGATGGCGGCCATTCAGCCCTTCCCGCCCTCGTCGGCGGCGGCCCGCTGGTCCGCCTCGGCGCGGGCGACCGACTCCACGCGGATCGCCTCCTGCTCGGCGGAGAGCACCGCCTCGGCCTCCACGATGTGCCGGACCGCCGCGTTGACGTCGTCGGTGAGGCAGATCAGCTCCAGGTCGGAGGGCCCGATCTTGCCCTCGGCGGCCATGCTGTCCCGCAGCCAGTCGAGCAGCCCGCGCCAGTAGTCCGCGCCCATCAGCACCACCGGGAAGCGGGTGACCTTGCCGGTCTGCACCAGCGTGAGCGCCTCGAACAGCTCGTCCATGGTGCCGAAGCCCCCGGGCAGCACGACGAACGCCTGCGCGTACTTGACGAACATGGTCTTGCGGGCGAAGAAGTAGCGGAAGTCGATGGCCAGGTCGACCCAGTCGTTGAGGCCCTGCTCGAACGGGAGCTCGATGCCGAGCCCGACGGAGAGGCCGCCCGCCTCGCTGGCCCCCCGGTTGGCCGCCTCCATCACGCCCGGACCGCCGCCGGTGATCACCGCGTACCCGGCCCGGGCCAGGGCGCCGCCCAGTTCCTCGGCCATCCGGCACTCCGGGCTCTCCGGCATGCTCCGGGCCGAGCCGAAGACACTGACCGCGGGCGGCAGGTCGGCCAGGGTGTCGAAGCCCTCGACGAACTCCGACAGGATGCGCAGCGCCCGCCAGGCGTCCTTGGTCTTCCAGTCGCCGCGCCCCCGGGAGTCGAGCAGCCGCTGGTCGGCGGTGCTGGTCGGGATGGCGCCGCGACGCAGCGTGACGGCGCCCCGGTGCCGCTCCCGTCCCCGGTCCGGGCCGGGCTGGTGCCGCCCGTTGCTCTGGCTCATGGGAGCCACCGTAGTGGAGCCGGGGCGGCCGGGTGTGCGGGCCGGCGAGCCGGGGAAATTGTTCGGGATCTTGGGCAACTAATTCGGTCGCCCGTACGTCTTACTATTCACATACCGGGTATGCCCCGGCGCGCGCCTTCGGGGAGGAGCAAGCGTGATCAGCAACAGCGAGATGATCCGGATCCGGCGACAGATGCAGCGGCGGATCCGGGACGTGGTGGCGGAGCGCCGCCGCGCCCGGCAGTTGGAAGCCCATGACCTCAGCGGTGACCCGACCGAGTCCCGCCCCCCGGCGGACCAGTCCCTCACCCCGGCCGGCTGACCGGTCGACCGTCGATCAGGAGGTTCGCGTCGACCGGGATCCGGTGACGCGAACCTCTTGATCGTCTCTGGGGCGGGTCAGGCGGGGGCGAGCCAGCGGTGCAGGGTGGCCGCGCCGTCGCGGATCTTGGTGAGCTCGACGTGCTCGTCCTTGTGATGGGCCAGGTTCGGGTCGCCGGGGCCGAAGTTCAGCGCCGGGATGCCCATCGCCGCGAACCGGGCCACGTCCGTCCAGCCCAGCTTGCCGATCGGGGCCGCACCCACCGCCGTCAGGAACTCCTGCGCCGGCGGCGCGTCCAGGCCGGGGGCCGCGCCCGCCGCCGCGTCCGTCACCGCCAGGTCGAAGCCGGCGAAGACCTCCCGCAGGTGCGCCTCGGCGTCCGCCGGGTCGCGGTCCGGGGCGTACCGGTAGTTGATCTCGATCTCGCAGCGGTCCGGGACGACGTTGCCGGCCACCCCGCCGGTGATCCGCACCGCGTTCAGGCCCTCGCGGTAGTCGCAGCCGTCGATGGTGACCCGCCGCGCCTCGTACGACCGCAGCCGGTCCAGCACCTCGCCCGCGCCGTGGATGGCGTTCACCCCGTGCCAGGACCGGGCCGCGTGGGCCCGCTCGCCGTGCGTGGTGACGATCGCCCGCATGGTGCCCTGGCAGCCGGCCTCGACGATCCCGTAAGTCGGCTCGAGCAGCACCGCGAAGTCGGCCTCGAGCCACTCCGGGTGCGCCTCGGCGACCAGGGTGAGGCCGTTGTACCTCGACTCGATCTCCTCGGCCTCGTAGAAGAAGTACGTCACGTCGTAGCGCGGGTCCGGCAGGGTCACCGCGAGGTGCAGCGCGAACGCCACCCCGGACTTCATGTCGGAGGTGCCGCAGCCGTACATCAGGTCGCCGCGCATGGTGGACGGGAAGTTGTCGTTGAGCGGCACGGTGTCCAGGTGGCCGGCGAGCACCACGCGCTGCGCCCGGCCCAGGTCGGTACGCGCCATCACCGTGTTGCTGTGCCGGAACGTCGTCAGGTGCGGCACCGAGCGCAGCACCTCCTCCACGCAGTCGGCGATCGCCTTCTCGTTGAGGGAGACGGACTCTATGTCGACCAGGGCGCGCGTGAGCGCCACCGGATCAGCCAAGACCTCGGGGGTCAACGGGTTCTCCATGGTTGGCACGGTACCGTCACAATCGTGACGACCGCACAGTCTGCCTGGGGCATCGGCCTGGCCACCGTGACCGCTGACGATCAGGTGCTCGACACCTGGTACCCGACCGGCAAGCTGGGCCTCGGCGAGCTGCCGCTGGTCCCCGGGGAGGACCAGGCCGACGTACTGGACCTGCCTCCGGGCGCGGTCGGCGAGCGGGCGCTGCCCGGTCTGCGTACGGTCGAGGTGACCACCGTGATCGGCTCGCTGGACGACCCGATCAAGGACGCCGCCGACGCGTACCTCCGGTTGCACCTGCTCTCCCACCGCCTGGTGCGACCCAACGAGCTCAACCTCGACGGCATCTTCGGCAAGCTGGCCAACGTGGCCTGGACCTCGGCCGGGCCATGCCCGCCGGAGCGGGTCGACGAGCTGCGCGTCATCGAGCGGGCCGCCGGCCGCCACCTGGCCGTGTACGGGGTGGACAAGTTCCCCCGGATGACCGACTACGTGGTCCCCGCCGGCGTACGGATCGCCGACGCGGACCGGGTCCGGCTCGGCGCGCACCTGGCCGCCGGCACCACCGTGATGCACGAGGGCTTCGTCAACTTCAACGCCGGCACGCTGGGCACCTCGATGGTGGAGGGACGCATCGTGCAGGGCGTGCTGGTCGGCGACGGCTCCGACATCGGCGGCGGCGCCTCGATCATGGGCACCCTCTCCGGCGGCGGCACCGAGAAGGTGCGCATCGGCGAGCGGAGCCTGATCGGCGCGAACGCCGGTGTCGGCATCTCCCTCGGCGACGACTGCGTGGTGGAGGCGGGCTGCTACATCACCGCCGCCTCGAAGATCACCCTGCCGGACGGCCGGGTGGTCAAGGCCCGCGAGCTCTCCGGCGTGGACGGGCTGCTCTTCTGGCGCAACTCGGTCACCGGGGCGCTGGAGGCGAAGCAGCGCAGCGGCCGGGGCATCGAGCTGAACGCCGCCCTGCACGCCAACGACTGACGGCGGACACCGCGACGGTGGCACCAAACGACGAGGGGTCCAGGGATGATCACCCGGTGAGCTCCATGAGGGAACGCATGCTCGCCGGCGAGGCGTACATCGCCGACGACCCCGAGATCATCGCCGACCTGGACCGCGCCGCCCGGCTGACCGAACGCTTCAACACCAGCTCCGCCGCGGAGGGTCGGCTCGCGGCGCTGCGGGAACTGCTCGGCTCGCTCGGCGAGGACACCTGGGTGCGGCCACCCTTCCACTGCGACTACGGCTGGCAGACCCACATCGGCCCGCGCAGCTTCGTCAACTTCAACGCCGTCTTCCTCGACGTCGCCCGGATCGCCATCGGCGCCGACGTCCAGATCGGACCGAACGTCCAACTCCTCACCGCGACCCACCCGATCGAGGCGGAGCCGCGCCGGGCCAAGTGGGAGGCGGCCAAGCCGATCACCATCGGGGACAACGTCTGGCTCGGGGGCGGGGTCATCGTGCTCGCCGGGGTCACCATCGGCGAGAACACGGTGGTCGGCGCGGGGGCCGTCGTGACGAAGGACCTCCCGGCCAACGTGGTCGCGGTCGGTAACCCCGCCCGGGTCGTACGCGAACTCGCCTGACCGCGTCCAACCGCAAGGCACGCGCCGGAGTTCCACCGGGAACGGGCCCGGGTGGCCTGGCTGCTGCGCCGCGCGGTGCCGTCAAACGGGCGGGGGCTCGGTCAGGCGTACCACCAGGTCGGCGCGGCCGGCGGTGCCGGAGACCAGGGCGGCGTTGGCCTCGTCGCTGCCGAGCGCCCAGGCCCGGGCCTGCTCCGGCGACTTCCCGTACGCCTCGTGCCGGGCGGTGAGCCGACGCAGCCGCAGTTCGGCGTCGAGATCGAGGAACCAGATCTCGTGCAGCAGGGTCCGGACCTCCTCCCACGGCTCGTCCCGCAGCAGGAGGTAGTTCCCCTCGGTCACCACCAGCCGGACCTCGGGCGGCACCTCGATCGCCCCGGCGACCGGCTCCTCCAGATCCCGGCGGAACGCCGGCGCCCAGACCGAGGTCGGCTCCAGCCGCCGCAGGCGGCGCAGCACCGAGACGAACCCGTTGACGTCGAAGGTGTCCGGCGCGCCCTTGCGCTCCTGCCGGCCGAGCCGGACCAGCTCGGACTGGGCGAGGTGGAAGCCGTCCATCGGCACCAGCCGGGCGGTCGGCCCGACCGCCGCGACGAGCCGTTCGGCCAGCGTGGACTTGCCGGCCCCGGGTGCCCCGGCGATGCCGAGCAGCTGCCGGGGACCGGCCGCGGCGAGGGTCCGCGCCCGGGCGGCCAGCTCGTCGAAGGGCAGGACCTGCGCCGGAGGCATCAGCCGAGCACCGGCTCGCTGATGGTGAAACGCGCCTCCACCGCGGCCTGCACCGACTGCGGGCGCGGGTCGAGCTCCAGCTCCGGCGCGACGTCGGCCCGCCCGCCGGCGCCCTTGCCGAACGCGGCGCGGGCCATCATCGGCTGGGCGCCCGTACCGGTGTCGGACAGCTCCAGCAGGGCGGTCACCCGGGCGCCGAGCGCCTCCGCGTACTCCCGGGCCCGGGCCAGCGCGTCCGCGATCGCGGCGTGCCGGGCCTCCCGGTACGCGGGGCTCTCCGGCCGCAGCGACCACCACGGGCCGGCCACCTCGACCTGGTCCTGGTCGGCCAGGCGCAGCATCAGCTCGCCGAGCGCGGTGAAGTCGGTGATGGTGACGGTGGTGCCCACACTGCCGTGGTACGCCACCACCCGCTCGCCCGAGCGCTTCGTCTCGGGCCAGACCCGCAGCTGGCCGGTCTCCCGGCGCTCGATGGCCGGGCCGGAGGAGTCGAGCAGCACCCGGACCGCGGCGGCCCGCTCGGCCAGCCGGGTCAACGTCGTCTCCCGGTCGCGGTCCCGGGCGGTCGCGGTCACCGTGAACTCGGCCAGCTCGGGGGCGACCTCCCGGTACGCCTCGCCGCGTACCGCCACCACCGGTGCGTCCGCCATGCCCTCACCCTAACCGCGGCCGTCCCGGGCGCGGGGGCGCGGGGCGCGGTTCAGCCGGGCGGCCCCGGCAGGTGCCCGGTGTAGGCGACCGCCCCGGCCTCGACCCGGCACTCCGTCAGGTGGCCCCCGGCCGCGCCCAGCTCTCGCAGGTACGCCAGCTCCCCCGCGTGGTCGACCCCGGCCCGGAACTCCCGGCGGTGGGCGGTGAAGGGCCGACCCCGCACCGCGGCGCGGGCGGCGCGGCCCTCGTCGAGCAGGGCGGTCAGGGTGGCCCGGTCACCGGCCCGCAGCGCGTCGGCCAGGTCGTCGAGGACGACCCGGACCGCATCCAGCCCGGTCAGCACCGGTCCCCGGTTGGCCAGCAGCATGTTCGCGGTCCGGTTGGGCGGGCCGCCGGCCACCCGGGTGCCGTCGGTGAAGCTGCCCGCGGCGAGGGCGAGCACCGCCTCACGCAGCGCGGACCGTTGCACCGCCCCGGCCAGCGCACCGGCCAGCAGGTGCGGCACGTGCGAGGAGAGGGCCGCGACCACGTCGTGCTCCGGCGCGGACATGGGCACCACCCAGGCCCCGAAGACGTCGATGACCAGCGCGGCGAGCCGCCGGAACGCGGCCATCCCCGACCCGGTCGGGCAGAGCACCCAGGCCGCCCCGTCGAGCAGCCCCGGGGAGGCGGAGGCGAGACCCGCGCGGTCCGCGCCGGCCATCGGATGACCGGGGACGAACCGATGTCCCAGCCCCAGCGCGCCGGCGGCGGCGGCCACCTGGGCCTTGGTGCTGCCCACGTCGGTGAGGACGCAGTGCTCGTCGGTGGCGGCGGCGACCCGGGACAGCGTCCCCGGCAGGCTCGGCAGCGGACCGCAGAGGAACACCACGTCCCGGCCGGCGACCGCCTCCTCCAGGGTGTCCGGAGCGACGAAGCCCTGCGCGTCGGCGTACCGGCGGGTGGCCGGGTCCGGGTCCCACCCGGCGACGTCCAGCCCGGCCGCGCGTAGCCGCAGCAGCACCGACCCGCCGATCAGTCCGGTACCGATCACCGCGGCCGTACGCTCGCCGAGGACCGGGCGCTTGTCGCTCACCCCGTCAGTCATCGCCGCAGCAGCCCCGGGGTCAGCCGCGCAACCGGCCGGCGACCGCCGCGACATGCTCGTCGGACTCGGTCAGCGCCGCCCGGACGTGCCGGGAGCCGGCCGGGCCGTAGAAGACCCCGGCGGCGACCAGGATGCCCCTGCGGGCCAGCCAGTCGACGGTCTCCCAGCAGTCCTCGTCCCGGGTCATCCACAGGTAGAGCCCGGCCTCGGAGTGCTCGACGGTGAAGCCGGCGCCGGTGAACGCGGAGTGCAGCCGCTCGCGGCGGGCCCGGTAGCGCTCCCGCTGGGCGTCGGCGTGCGCCTGGTCGCCGAGCGCGGCCACCATCGCGGCCTGCACCGGGGCGGGCACGATCATGCCCGCGTGCTTGCGGATCTTGAGCAGCTCGGCCACCAGCGCCGGGTCACCGGCGACGAAGCCGGCCCGGTAACCGGCCAGGTTGGAGCGCTTGGAGAGCGAGTGCACCGCCAGCACGCCGTCGTACGACCCGCCGCAGACCTTCGGCGAGAGGATCGAGACGGGCTCGGCCTCCCAGCCCAGCGGCAGGTAGCACTCGTCGCTGGCGACCACGGCGCCGCGTTCGCGGGCCCAGTCGACCACCTTGCGCAGGTGGGTGGCGGGCAGCACCCGGCCGGTCGGGTTTCCGGGCGAGTTGACCCAGACCAGGCGTACCCGGGAGGTGGGGCCGACCGCGGTCAGCGAATCGGTGCGGACGGTGGTGGCGCCGACCAGCCGGGCCCCGTCGGAGTACGTCGGGTAGGCGATGGACGGCACCACGACCACGTCACCGGGGCCGACGCCGAGCAGCGTGGGCAGCCAGGCGACCAGCTCCTTCGAGCCGATCGTCGGCAGCACCCCCAGCCCGTCGACGCCGGCGCCGCAGGCCCGGGCGACCCACGCCGCGATGGCTTCCCGCAGCGCGGGGGTGCCCGCGGTCAGCGGGTAGCCGGGGGCGTTGGACGCGTCGGCGAGCGCCTGCCGGATCACCGTGGGCACCGGGTCCACCGGCGTGCCCATGGAGAGGTTGATCAGACCGTCCGGGTGCGCCGCTGCCGTCGCGGCCGCGGCGTCCAGGGTGTCCCAGGTGAAGTCGGGCAGCCGCGACGAGACCGGCGCGGGCCGGTTCAGTGGCCCTCTCCGCGCGGCGGCTGGGCGGCGACGAACGAGGCGTCCTTCTCCACCTTGCCGATCTTGGAGGCGCCGCCGGGCGAGCCGAGGTCCTCGAAGAACTCGTAGTTCGCCCCGGTGTAGTCCTTCCACTGCTCCGGGACGTCGTCCTCGTAGAAGATCGCTTCGACCGGGCAGACCGGCTCACAGGCACCACAGTCGACGCACTCGTCGGGGTGGATGTAGAGCATCCGATTGCCCTCGTAGATGCAGTCGACCGGGCACTCCTCGATGCATGCCTTGTCGAGCACATCGACGCACGGCTCGGCGATGATGTAGGTCACCGGTCTTCTCCTCCGCAAGACTCGCCGCGATCACCCGCGACGGTAAGAGCCTAGTATCTCGCCGGGGAGGGGATGAATGGTGCTCCGGCAGCAGGACGTGGGACACCGGATCGTGGTCCGCCGGATTGTAGGGATTCGCGAAGGCCGGCCGCTCTTCTCCGACGCCCTCGGGGAGCTGGTCGAGCTGAGCGAGACCCACATCACGCTGGCGACCGCCCAGGGCCGGCTGCGGGTCCCGGTGGGCGAGGTGCACCGGGCCAAGCGGGTGCCGCCGGCCCGCCGGCCGACCGCCGCCGCGGTGGTCGCCCTGGAACTGGCCGCCGACGAGGCGTGGCCCGCCCCCGTCCGCGGTCGGCTCGGCGACTGGCTGCTGCGCAGCGCCGACGGCTGGACCGGCCGGGCGAACTCGGCGCTGCCGGTGGGCGACCCGGACCGCCCGCTCCCGGCCGCCCTGGACGCCGTCGAGCGCTGGTACGCCGACCACGGCCAGCCGGCCATGGTCAACACCCCGCTGCCGCTCGCCGCGCCGGTCGGCGCCGAGCTGGACGCGCGGGGGTGGGGCGCCCGGCCGCCGGTGCTGGTACAGACCGTGGCGCTCGCCGCGCTGTCGGCACCCGCGCCGGCCCGCGCCGGCCTGCCGCCGGTCGAGCTGGCCGCCGCGCCGTCGGACGACTGGCTGGCCGTCGCCGCCGGCCGCAAGGGCGGCCTGCCGGACGCCGCCCGGCACGTGCTCACCGCCGTGGACCGGGTCCGCTTCGCCCAGGTGTACGCCGACGGCAGGCTGGTCGCCGTCGGCCGGGGCACGGTCACCGGGCAGGGGCGCTGGCTCGGCCTGACCCTGATCGAGGTGCTGCCCGAGGCGCGTCGGCAGGGGCTGGCCGGCCGGGTGCTGCGGTCGCTGGTCGACTGGGGCACGACGCAAGGGGCGAGCCACGCCTTCCTCCAGGTCGAGCAGCGCAACACCCCGGCGGTGGCCCTCTACCGGGGTCTCGGCTTCACCACCCACCACACGTACCTGACCCGCGTCGCCCCCGCCTGAGCCCGCGGCGCGACCCGCCGCCTCGATTCATGATCGTCTGCTGTGCAGTGGGCCGGCCGACGGCGCGGCGGGCCCCTCAGCAACAGACGATCATGGCGCTGTGTGTGGGGGTCAGCGGCGAACGACGCGGCGCGGCTTGGCAGCCTTGAGCTGGGCGTACCGCTTGAGTTGCTGGGAGCGGTAGTCGCGGCCGAGCGCGGTGAGGATCAGGTAGCCGACCAGCACGCCCGCCCCCGCGGCGGCGAGGTAGAGCCAGATCTGGGCGAAGAAGAGCCCGGCGCCACCGCCGAACGGGTTCTCGCCGACCAGCAGCGGGGCGACGAACACGGTCAGCGCCAGCGCCACGCCCACCGCAGCGGCGAGCTCACCGGCCCAGCGGCCCACCGGACGGTCGCGCCCCCAGCGGAACGCCAGCGCGGCGAGGATCAGCCCGATCACCGCGAACATCACCAGGGACACCCGGTCGGCGGCGCTGTCGTCGCCCTCGAAACCGAACCTGATGACCAGCCGGGCCAGCACGTTGACCGCGAACAGCGCCATCGCGAGCACGCCCACCGCGCGCCACCGCCCCATCGCACACCTCCGCCGTACGCCCGCCGGAGCGGCGGGACTTCTGGCAGGAATGTCTACCACCGCAACCTGTGTGCCGTCATCACCCGTGGTGCCGGGCCGGTGGCGCGAGGATCTGCCGGAAGCCCATCACCGCGAACGTCATCGCCCCGGCGACGATCATCGCCAGCCCGACCCAGTTGTCACCGGAGACCAGCAGGTCCCCCTCGGTGGTCCGGACCGAGGCCACCGCCATCAGCGCGAACCACGGCACGGCGGGCAGCACCACCGCCCACCGGGTGCCGACCGCCTCGTGGGCGAACCAGCTCAGCGCGATGCCGGCGCCGATCGCCACCAGCGCCGACACGCCGATCAGCTGACCGCCCACCCGCACGGTGGAGAGCAGCAGCTCCAGCACCGCCGAGAGCACCCCGGCGAGCACGGCGATCAGGCCACCGGCGACCCGCAGCGCGAGGTCGACCGCCGGCCGTGGGCGCGCGGGCGGCGGCGCCGGCTCCTGCTCGGGTACGACCGACATCGACGCGGTCGGCAGGGTCACCGGAGGCCGGCTGCCGCGACCGGGGACCGGTCCGGCCCGTCCAGCGCCAGCCCGGCGAACAGGTCGTCCTCCCAGCCGTACGGGCCGTTGCCCGGACCCTTCTCGCCGACCGCCAGGGTGAAGTACTCGACGCCCATGAACTCGGCGCCGAAGTTGCCGGCGATCGAGTAGAGCCAGGAGGTGGCCGGGATCTGGGTGGCGTGCGCCCGCATCGCCGCCTCCTTGGCGGTGTGCTGGTCGGTGGCGTCCATCCGGGCGGCGATCTCCGGGTCGGGGGTGCCGAAGGGCAGCTCGTCGGCGCTCTCGATGCCGGCGAAGGGGTTGTCCGAGGCCTCGACGAAGTGCTCCAGGCCGGCCGCCAGCACACTGCGCGGCATGGCCGTCCAGTAGACCTTCGCGGGGGCGAAGCCCCCGACGGCGGCGAGTTCCACCGCCCGCATCGCCACCCGGTGCGCCTGGATGTGGTCCGGGTGCCCGTAGAAGCCGTCGGGGTCGTACGTGATCATGACCTGCGGGCGTACCTCGCGCATGATCTCCACCAGGTGCCCGGCGGCCTCGTCGACGTCCGCCTGCCAGAAGGCGCGGGGGTGCTCGTTGGTGGCGAGCCCCATCATCCCCGAGTCGCGGTAGCGGCCGGCGCCGCCGAGGAAGCGGTGGTCGGTGATGCCGAGCGCGGCGCAGGCGGCGGCGAGCTCGCCGATCCGGTACCCGCCGAGCTGGTCGGCCTCGGCCGCGGCGAGCTGGGCCAGCTCGGGCACGTGGATCTCGCCCTCCTCGCCCAGCGTGCAGGTCACCAGGGTGACGTGGGCCCCGGTCGCGGCGTAGTGCGCCATGGTCGAACCGGTGCCGATGGACTCGTCGTCGGGGTGCGCGTGGACCAGCAGCAGGCGGCGGTCGGGCAGGGTCGTCACGACCGTCACTCTAACCGTCGTCCTCCGCCGACCGAGCCTGACGCGTCCACCCAGGTCGGCCACATCACGCCCGATGCGGCTCTACGATCCGAACTGTGGACTTTCCCGAGCTGGCCGCCCGTACCCGCCGGTTCAGCCACGGGGCGCCGCGCGCCGTCTCCGTCGCCGACGACGGCTCCCGGGTGATCTTCCTGCGCTCGTCCGGTCCGGAGGACCCCGCCGACGCGCTCTGGCTGCTGGACGTCGCTTCCGCCGAGGAACGGCTGGTCGCCGACCCGGCGACCCTGCTCGAGGCGGACGCCGACCCGGCCGCGCTGGCGCCGGGCGAGCGGGCGCTGCGCGAACGGCTGCGGCTCAGCGCCGCCGGCATCGGCTCGTACGCCCTGGACGCGGCCGGCCGGATCGCGGTGTTCCCGCTGGCCGGCCGCCTGTTTCGGGCGGACCTGGTGCACGGCGACGTGGTGGAGGTGGCCACCGTCGGCCCGGTGATCGACCCCCGTCCGGATCCGACCGGGGAACGACTGGCCTACGTCACCGACGCCGCCGAGGGGGTGCGCCGCGGGCAGCTCCGGGTGGTCGAGTCCGACGGCACGGACACCCTGCTGGCCGGCGAGGACAGCGGCGTCACCTGGGGTCTGGCCGAGCACATCGCGGCCGAGGAGTTCGACCGCTTCCGCGGCTACTGGTGGGCGCCGGACGGGCGCTCGGTGCTGGCCGCGCGGGTGGACGAGTCTCGGCTGCCCCACTGGCACCTGCACGACCCGGCCGATCCGGCGAGCCCGCCGACGACCATCGCGTACCCCCGCGCGGGCGGGCAGAACGCCGAGGTCAGTCTGCACCTGCTCGACCTGGACGGCGGCTGGGTCGACGTGCACTGGGACCGCGAGACCTACCCGTACCTGACCTCGGTGGACTGGGCGGACGGCGGGCCGCTGATCACCGTGCTGCGCCGGTCCCAGCAGCACGGCCTGGTGCTCGCGGTGGACCCGCGTACCGGGGAGACCCAGGTGCACGCCGAGCTGGCCGACCCGCGCTGGGTGGAGCCGATCCCCGGCACCCCGGCCCACCTGCCCGACGGGCGGGTGCTGGTGGGCGGGGAGCTGGCTCACGACGGGTACGACGCCCGCTGCCTGTTCGCCGACGGCACCCTGCTCACCCCGCCGTCGCTCTACGTACGCCGGGTGGTGGGCCGGCTGCCGGCGGGCCCGAACGGCCCGGCGGACCTGTTGGTCGAGGCGAGCGAGGGCGAGCCGAGCCAACGGCACCTGTTCCGGGTCCGGACGGCGATCGGCGGCGGCGTGGACGCCCGCCGGTTGAGCGGCGACCCGGGTTGGCACACCGCCGCGATCGGTGGCGCGACGCTGGCGGTCGGCACCGCGTCGCTGGAGCACCCGGGGACCAGGTGGTCGGTCTGGCACGAGGACCGGGAGGTGGCACGGCTCCGCTCGCTGGCCGCCAACCCGCCGTACGCGCCGAGGCCGACCCTGGTCCGGGTGACCGACCGGCGGCTGCCGACCGCGGTGCTCTACCCGACCGACCACGTGAAGGGCACCCGGCTGCCGGTGCTGCTGGACGTCTACGGCGGTCCCGGGCACCAGGAGGTGATCTCCGCCCGGGGGGCCTGGCTGGAACGGCAGTGGTGGGCCGACTCGGGCTTCGCGGTGGTGACGATCGACAACCGGGGCACCCCGGGGATCGCGCCGTCGTTCGAGAAGGCGATCCACCGGCGGCTGGCCGACGTGATCCTGGCCGACCAGGTGGACGCGCTCACCGCCCTGGCGGGCAAGCATCCGGACCTGGACCTGGACCGGGTGGCCGTGCGGGGCTGGTCGTTCGGCGGCTGGCTGGCCGGGCTGGCGGTGCTGCGCCACCCGGAGCTGTTCCGCTGCGCGATCGTCGGCGCGCCGGTCACCGACTGGACGCTGTACGACACCGCCTACACCGAGCGCTATCTGGGGCTGCCGGAAGACGGGATGGACGTGTACGCCCACCACTCGCTGGTGGAACTGGCCGCCGAGCCGGTCGGCGCCCCGGAGCAGGCCCGGCCGATGCTGCTGGTGCACGGCCTGGTGGACGACAACGTGCTGGCCGCGCACACGCTGCGGCTCTCGGCGGCGCTGCTGGCCGCCGGCCGGCCGCACGCGGTGCTGCCGCTGACCGGGGCGACCCACATGGCGACCGGCGGCACCGCCGAGCGCCTGCTCAAGCTGGAACTGGACTTCCTCCGCACCCACCTGCGGTGAGGAGCGCCTCGTCGACGAGAAGGGCCCGCGGATGCGACCGCCCCCGGCCGACGACGCTGTCGGCCGGGGGCGATCCGTGCGGTGTTACTGCTTGACGTAGGCGTCCACGAAGCTGGGCCAGCCGAAGATGCTGCCCACGAAGACCCCGCCGGCCTTCTCGCCATGGGCGACGGAGACCACCTCGTTGTACAGCGGCACGGCCGGCGCCGACTCCTTCATGAGCCGCTCGTCCAGCTTGCTCCACTCGTCGGCCTGCTTCGCCGGGTCGAGCGCGAGCACCCGGTCGAACTCGGCGTTGATGGCCTCGTTGTTGAGCTGCGACGTGTTGCTGTTGCCCTCGGCCTTGATGTTGCGGCCGTCGAAGAGCACCGGCAGGATCGAGGCGCCGCTGGGCCAGTCAGCCGCCCACGAGTCGACCCAGATGTCCCACGGGTTGGTCTTCTTCTTCACCGCGTCGAGGTAGCCGTCCTCGGGGATCGGCTTGATGGTGACCGTGAAGCCGGCCTTCTCCAGGGCGTTCTTGACCTGGGTCGCCGTCTCCTGCGACGGGGTGTCGTCGGAGGTGCCGAGCACCAGGCTGACGCTCTTGCCGGCGAGCACCTCCTTCGCCTTCTCCGGGTTGCCGCTCTCGCCGGCCGGGTACACGTCGGACTTCTGGTAGCCGAGCGTGGTGGGCGGCAGCAGCGTGGTGAGCGGCACGGCGCCGTACGGGCCGCCGAGGTTCTTGGTGATGCTGCTGCGGTCGATCGCGTAGTTGATCGCCTGCCGCACGGACAGGTCCGTGACCCGGGTGGTGTTGATGCTCAGCCGGTACGCGTTCGGCGTGGCGGCGACGATCATCCGCTCCTTGAGCTTGGCGTCGCCGGTGACCTTGGCGATCAGCTCGGACGGGACTCCGCCGGTGGCCACCGCGGCGGCGTCGTTGCCGGTGCCGGCGAGCACGCGGTTGGTCTGGGTGGCGTTGTCCGCGCCGAAGGACCAGATGAACTTGTCCGGGTACTGGTGGCGCACCGGGTCGGTCGCCGGGTCCCAGTTCGGGTTGCGCTCGAGCACCATCTCCACGCCCGGCGTGTTCTTGGTGATCTTGTACGGCCCGGACGAGAACGGCTGCTGGTCGAGGTTGACGCCGGTGTCCTTGTCCGCGGGCAGCGGAGCGGTGGCCGGCAGCGACACGGCGAACGGCAGGTCGCAGCGGGGCTTGTTGAACTCGAAGCGCAGCGTCCGCTCGTCCGGCGTGCTCAGCCCCGGCGGCAGCGACGTCTTGTTGGCCTTGAAGTTCCACTTGGTGTCGTACTGCGGGCTGTCGGCCAGCCACTCCTGCAGGTAGGTCGGGCCGCCGGTGAGGTCCGGGTCGAAGGAGCGGGCGATGCCGTACGCGATCTCCTTGGCGGTGATCGGCCGGCCGTCCTCGAACTTCACCCCCTGCTTGATCTTGAACTCCCAGACCTTGCAGTCGTTGTTCACGTTGGTGCCGGGGGTTTCGGCCAGGTCGCCGACCAGGGTGACGTTGCCCTTGCCGTCGTCCTTGAAGGTGGTGAGGTAGCGGGCGTAGAGCTGGCTACCCATCAGACCGGCGAACGAGTAGACCCGCTGCGGGTCCAGGTGGGAGATCTTGTTCTCGCGCAGGATGTAGAAGGTCCCACCCTTGGCCGCGCCGGCCACCTCCGGCGCCGGACCGAGGGAGTCCTTGGGGTCGGTCGCGATGGCGCCGGTGCGCGGCTTGTTGTTGTCCACGCTGTCGGCGTTGTCGCCGGTGTTCTTGCTGCACGCACCGAGGGCAACCGCCAGTGCGATCGCACCGCCCATGGCGGTGACGAGTCTTGCTCGCATACTCACTCCTCCGGGATCGCCATTGAAGGAAAGCTTCGCCTAGCTTTCGTTCGCCGTAAATTTCGAGCAGGTAACGGGGCCACAACGATCGGCACCCGGGAGGTCAGCCGAGGCGTACCCGGGGGTCGATGAACGCGTAGAGCAGGTCGACGACGACGTTCGCGACGACCACGAAGAGCGCGGAGATCAACACGGTGGCCATGATGGTCGGAAGGTCCCCCTGGCGGACCGCCTCCACCGCGGTACGGCCCAGCCCCTGGATCCCGAAGGTCGTCTCGGTGATCACCGTGCCGCCGAGCGCGCCGCCCACGTCCAGACCGGCGATCGTCACGATCGGCGTGATCGCCGCCCGCAGCGCGTGCCGCCCGTAGACCTGCCGCTTCGCCATGCCTTTGGCCCGGGCCGTCCGGACGAAGTCCTCGGAGAGCGTCTCCAGCATCTGCGCCCGCGACAACCGCGCGTAGATCGCGGAGAAGAGCAGCGCCAGGGTGACCCAGGCCAGCACGAGCCCCCGCGCCCACTCCACCGGGTTGTCCATGAGGGGCGTGTACCGCGGCGTCGGCAGGATCTTCAGGGTGTAGACGAAGATCAGCAACAGCACGGCGCCGACGAAGTAGAGCTGCAACGAGGCGAACGTCAGGGTGAGCCCGATCGAGACGCGGTCGAGCAGCGAACCTCTTCGCAACGCCGAGATCATCCCCAGCCCGACCCCGAGGGCGAGCCACAGCACCGCCGCCGGGATGACGATGTTCAACGTCACCGGCAGGACCCGGGCGAAGGTGTCGCTGACCGCCTCGCTGTTGACGTAGGAGTAGCCGAGACAGGGCGCCTCGCACTTGCCGCCCTGCGCGCTGCCCAGGTCGCGGCCGACGAAGATGCCCTTCATGTAGTTGGCGTACTGCTCCGTCCTCGGGTCGTTCAGCCCCAGCTCGGTACGCACCCGTTCCAGGCGCTCGGCGTTGCAGTTCTTCGGGCACATGCCGGTCACCGGGTCGCGGGGCAGCGCGAAGAACATCAGGAAGCTGACGACGCTCACCGCGAACAGCACCGAGACCGCCAGCAGCACCCGCTTCAGCAGGAAGCGCATCATGCGCAGTACCCCTTACCGTGACGACTTCGGGTCGAGCGCGTCGCGGAGCGCATCGCCGAAGAGGTTGAACGCCAGCACGAGCGCGAAGATCGTGATGCCGGGGAAGAAGACGTAGGCCGGGTCGGTCTGCAGGTAGTCGATGCTGCGGTAGATCATCCGGCCGAAGCTCGGCACCGACTCGGGAAGTCCGATGCCGAGGAAGGACAGCGCGGCCTCGCCGGTCACGTACGCCGGCACCGCGAGCGAGAACGAGACCAGGATCGGGGCCCAGATGTTCGGCAGCAGTTGCCGGAAGAGCATGTGTCCCAGCCCGGCCCCGCTGGCCCGGGCCGCCTCCACGAACTCCCGCTCGCGCAGCGACACCACCTGTCCGCGTACCAGCCGGGCGGTGCCGGTCCAGCCGAACGCGGCGAAGACCACGATCAGCGTGGTGACCGCGAACCAGGTCGGCACCGCGTCCCGGGGGCCGTAGAAGCGCAGCGAGAACGTCGGCACCACGGCCAGCGCGAAGACGAGGAACGGCATCGCCAGGGCGACGTCGGTGACCCAACCGATCACCGAGTCGATCACCCCGCCGAGGTAACCGGCGAGGATCCCGAGCACCACCCCGATCGTCGCGGTGACCAGCGCGGCGCCGAGCGCGATCAGCAGCGAGGTGCGGATACCGAAGATCATCCGGATGAAGATGTCCCGGCCCAGGCCCGGTTCGAGCCCGAACCAGTGGTCGGCGTTGACCCCGCCGACGTAACCGAGGGGCATGCCGGTGGTGTCCAGCAGGTCACCGAACTGCTCGTTCGGCGACACCCCGTAGAGCCGCTGGACCAGTGGCGCCGCCACCGCCAGCAGGACGAACAGGGCCAGCACCACACCGCTGACCAGCGCGGTACGGTCGCGCCGCAGCCGGCTCCAGACCAGTTGGCCCGGTGAGCGACCGACGAGGGACTTCTCCTCGGGACCCGTGCCGGTGGACTCGATCTCGGCCAGTGCCACGCCCTCGACCGGGGACATGCTCATTTCGACACCTCCTCGGCGGTCTCGCCGACCGGCCCGGCCGAACTCGCGCCGGCCCGCGCGGGGTCCGGGCTCGCGCTCGGGCTGATCGTTCCCGTCTCCGGGAAATGACAGGCGGTGGCCTGGTTGCCGCCGCGCGGCACCAGTGCCGGTTCCTCGGTCGCGCACCGCTCCTGCGCCTTCCAGCAGCGGGTGCGGAAGCGGCAGCCCGACGGCGGGTTGAGCGGGGTGGGCACGTCGCCGGTGAGCCGGATCCGGCCGGCCGGGCCGAGGGTGGTCACGTCGGGGATCGCCGACAGCAGCGCCCGGGTGTAGGGGTGCTGCGGGCGCTGGTAGATGTCGTCGCGGTCACCGATCTCGACGATCTTGCCGAGGTACATGACGGCGACTCGGTGGCAGAAGTGCCGGACCACGGCCAGGTCGTGGGCGATGAACACGAACGCCAGGTCCAGGTCGCGTTGCAGATCCCGCAGCAGGTTGATCACCTGCGCCTGGATCGACACGTCCAGGGCGGAGACCGGCTCGTCGGCGACGATCAGCTTCGGCCGCAACGCCAGGGCGCGGGCGATGCCGATGCGCTGGCGCTGCCCGCCGGAGAACTCGTGCGGGTACCGGTTGTAGTGCTCCGGGTTCAACCCCACGAGTTCCAGCAGCTCCTGGACCCGCTGCTTCACGCCGCCGGGCGGGGTGATGCCGTTGACCTGCAACGGCATGGCCACGATCCGGCCGACCGTGTGCCGGGGGTTCAACGACGCGTACGGGTCCTGGAAGATGATCTGCAGGTCCTGCCGCAACGGCCGCAACTCGCCCCGCCGGGCGTGGGTGATGTCCCGCCCCGCGAACTCGATACTGCCGGCCGTCGGCTCCAGCAACCGCACCAGCATCCGCCCGGTGGTGGTCTTCCCACAGCCGGACTCCCCGACCAGGCCCAGGGTCTCCCCGGGCCGGACGTCGAAGTCCAGGCCGTCGACCGCCCGCACCAACCCGGTGGTGCGGAAGCCACCGCGCACCGGGAAGTGCTTCGCCAGACCTCGCACCCGCAGCAGCGGCTCCTCGCTCATCGCGCCACCCCCACCTGTGCCACGTCCTCCTGGTAGAGCCGGGTGCGCTCCTCGGCCGGCAGGTGGCAGGCGACCAGGTGCCCGTCCTCCCCGGCCGGGCGCAACTCGGGCACCTCGGTGGTCGACCGGTTGCCGTTGCGGCCGGCGTAGCGGCAGCGCGGGTGGAACGCGCACCCCGACGGCAGATTGATCAACGACGGCGGATTGCCCGGAATCGGCACCAGGTCCGCGTCCGCGTCACCGCGCAACGACGGCACGCTCGACAGCAACCCCCACGTGTACGGATGCTGCGGCCGCCGCAACACCTGCGCCACACTCCCGTGTTCCACCGCCCGACCGCCGTACATCACCAACACGTCGTCGGCCACCTGCGACACCACACCCAGGTCATGGGTGATCAGAATGATCGCCGAATGGAACTCCGCCTGCAGATCAGCCAGCAGATCCAGGATCTGCGCCTGCACCGTCACGTCCAGCGCCGTCGTCGGCTCGTCCGCGATCAACAGATCCGGATCGTTGACCAGGGCCATTGCGATCATCGCCCGCTGCCGCATGCCACCCGAGAACTCGTGCGGGTACTGGTCGAACCGCCGCGCCGGCTGCGGAATCCCCACCCGCCCGAGCATGTCCACCGCCCGCTGCCGGGCCTCCCGCTTCCCCGCCTTCGGGTGGTGCACCCGGTACGCCTCGGCGATCTGCCTGCCCACCGTGTAGTACGGGTGCAGGGCCGACAACGGGTCCTGGAAGATCATCGCCATGTCCCGGCCGCGCAGCCGGCGTACCTCCTCCTCCGGCAGGCCGACCAGCTGGCGGCCGCCGACGAAGATCTCGCCGGTGATACTGGCGCGCTTGGCGTTGTGCAGGCCGAGGACGGCCAGGGAGGTGACGCTCTTGCCCGAGCCGGACTCGCCGACGATGCCGAGCGTGCGGCCCCGCTCGACCGCGAACGACACCCCGTCGACCGCGCGCACCACGCCGTCCTCGGTGTCGAACCGGACCCGCAGGTCGTTCACCCGCAGGTAGGGCCCCTCGCTGGAGCGCTGCTCCGGCATTTCGGGGCGGTCCGGTTCCCCGGACGGCGCCGACTCCGACCTGCCCACGACCGCCTCCCTCAGTAGTGAAGAGAACCTACAGCAAAGTCCTGAGGGCGAAAATAAGCTACAAGGCGGGAGCTGTCAGCGGGGCTCAGCGTAACGACTCGGCATCGGCCATGAACAGCCCTCACCTGGACATTCACCGCCACAACTCGATGTCGTCCCGCGTCGGTCGCACGTCGGGTGCGACCATGGTCGGGGTAACCACGTGAAGATTCCCGCCGACACGAGGTGGAGGTGACCATGACCGCGGCGGTGTTCGGCCACGACGGACCGTGGACCGAAGAGGAGTACCTCGCCCTCGGCGAGATGCAGCAACGCGTCGAACTCTTCGACGGGAGCCTCCACGTGACCCCAGCCCCCACCCCACGGCACCAGAACATCTCCGGCGAGTTGCGGGCGGCACTGCGCCTCCCCGCGCGCGCGGCCGGGTTGCACGTGCTCGAAGCGGTCAACGTACGGCTCCGGCCCGGCCGCATCCCGATTCCCGATCTCGTCATCACCGGCCCCATCGACTTCGACGAGCTCAACGTCGAGGCCAGGGACGTGCGGCTGGTCTGCGAGATCATCTCGCCCAGCAACGCGGCCACCGACAAGGTGCTCAAGATGCACTACTACGCCGCCGCGGGCATCGAATGCTATCTGTTGATCGAGCAGGAGACCGGCACCGTGCATCTCCACCGTCGGCACCACAGCCACTACAAGGAGCAGTCGGTGACCAAGCCCGGCCAGGTCCTGGAGCTGACCGAGCCGGTGCGGGCGACGATCCGGCCGGAGGATCTCGTCCCCTGACGGATGTCGGTCGGCTCGCCTAGGGTCGGTCGCATGACCGAGTTCGACGCGGCGACCGCCGCCGTCCAGGCCGCCCTCGACGCGGGCGCCCGGTACGCGGACGCCCGGGTGATGCACCGCCGCTACGAGTCGATGTCGGCCCGCAACGGCGACATCGAGGAGCTGACCCAGGACGAGAGCAACGGGCTGGGCGTCCGGGCGCTGGTCGGGTCGAGTTGGGGCTTCCACGCCGTACCGGACCTGTCGGACGCGGCGGCCCGGGACGCCGGCCGGCGCGCCGCGCGGATAGCCGCCGCGAGCGCGCGGGTCCCCGGCCCGCCCATCGACCTGGTCCCCGTCGAGGCGACCACCGCGAGCTGGGCCTCGGACTGTGCCGTCGACCCGCTCGGCGTGCCCCTGTCGGACAAGGGCGACCTGCTGGTGCGGGCCACCGCGACGATGCGGGAGCACGGCGCCGACCTGGCCGAGGGGCTCTACCAGATCTGGGACACCGCCAAGTGGTTCGTCTCCAGCGAGGGGCACCGGATCGACCAGCGGATCCGGGAGTGCGGCGGCGGCATCTCGGCCACCTCCATCGGCGACGGGGAGACGCAGCGCCGCTCCTACCCCAGCTACCGGGGCCAGTACGGCACCACCGGCTGGGAGCTGGTCACCTCGCTCGACCTGGCCGCGCACGCCGCCCGGATCGCCGAGGAGTCCCGGGCGCTGCTCACCGCACCCGAGTGCCCGAGCGGCGAGACCGACCTGATCCTCGGCGGCGAGCAGCTCGCGCTGCAGATCCACGAGTCGGTCGGGCACGCGATCGAGCTGGACCGGATCCTCGGCTGGGAGGCCGCCTTCGCCGGCACGTCCTGGCTGGACCTGGCCCAGCTCGGCACGCTGCGCTACGGCTCGGAGCTGATGAACGTCACCATCGACCCGGCGCTGCCCGGCGCACTCGGCAGCTTCGGCTACGACGACGAGGGCTCCCCGGCGGTGAAGCGGGACGCGGTCCGCGAGGGGCGGTGGGTGGGCGTGCTCGCCGGCCGGGACTCGGCCGCCGTCGCCGGTCTCGACCACGGCGGCAGCGTACGCGCCGACGGCTGGGCCCGGCTGCCGATGGTGCGGATGACCAACGTCGGCCTGGAGCCCGGCCCGCACACGCTCGATGAGATCATCGCCGCCACCGACGACGGGGTGCTGATGGACCTCAACCGTTCCTGGTCGATCGACGACAAGCGGCTCAACTTCCAGTTCGGCTGCGAGATCGGTTGGGAGGTGAAGAAGGGCCGGCGCGGGCGGATGCTGCGCAACCCGACGTACACCGGGATCGGCCCGCTCTTCTGGCGGTCGATGGACATGCTCTCCAGCGAGATCGTCCCGTGGGGCACGCCGAACTGCGGCAAGGGTCAACCCGGCCAGACCGGCCACACCGGCCACCCGGCCGCCCCGGCCCGGTTCCGCAACGTCCGGGTGGGGGTGCGGGCGTGAACGACCACTCGGCCGACCGGCAGAAGGGTGCGGGAGTGACCGAGCTGGACGTCGCCGGTCAGGTGGTGGAGCTGGTCCGCCGGCTCGCCGGGCCACAGGCGCAGGCCGAGGTGGTGGCGAACCGGTTCGAGCTGGCGCTGACCCGGTTCGCCAACTCCTTCATCCACCAGAACGTCGCCGAGTCGGCGATCGGGGTCCGGCTGCGGCTGCACGTCGACGGCCGGACCGCCGCCGGCAGCGGCAGCGTGGCCACCCCCGACGGGCTGCGCGCCCTGGTGGAGCGGACGCTGACCGCGGCGCGGCTCGGCCCGCCCGACCCGGCCTGGCCGGGGCTGATCCCGCCGTCGGCGGTGCCGCCGGCCGGCGACTGGGACGAGGCCACCGCGCACGCCGACCCCGACGAGCGCGCCGCCCGGGTACGCGCCTTCGTGGACGCGGTCGGCGGGCTGGAGGCGGCCGGCTACTGCCGTACGACGCACCGGTCCGGGGCGTTCGCCAATTCCGCCGGTCACAGCGCCCGCGGACGCTCCACCGAGGCGGCGATGGACGGGATCGCGCGGACCGGCGGGGCGGACGGGGTGGCCCGGCTCTGCGCCGACCGCCTCGCCGACCTCGACGGCGCCGCCCTCGGCGCCCGGGCGGCCGCCAAGGCGCGCGCCGCCGCCGACCCGGTGGAGCTGCCGCCGGGCCGGTACGAGGTGGTGCTCGAACCGGCCGCCGTCGCCGACCTGTTGCAGAACCTGGCGTGGTACGGCTTCAACGGCAAGCGGTACTTGGAGCGGCAGTCCTTCGCCGAGCCGGGCGTCGCCCAGTTCGACCCCGCGGTGACCCTGGTCGACGACCCGCTGCACGGCTCGGCCCTCCCGTACGACCCGGAGGGGACCGCCCGGCGGGCGCTGACCCTGGTGGACGGGGGCATCACCCGGGCCGTGGCACACGATCGGCGCAGCGGCGCGCAGGCGGGCACCGGTTCCACCGGTCACGGCGGCCCGGGCAGCACCACGTTCGGCCCGCTCCCCCACAACCTCCGCCTCCTCGCCACGCATGGCGACGGCGGGCCGGCCGCCGGCGTCCCGGTCGCGGACGTCGGCGCGGTGGCCGACCCGGACACCGCCGCGCTGGTCGCCGGGGTGAAGCGGGGGCTGCTGGTCAGCGACTTCTGGTACACCCGGGTGCTCGACCCGAAGCGCCTGGTGATCACCGGCCTGACCCGCAACGGGGTCTGGCTGGTCGAGGACGGCGTGCCGACCCGGGCGGTCCGCGACTTCCGCTTCACCGAGTCGTACCCGCGGGCGCTCGGCCCGGGCGCGGTGCTCGGCCTCGGCCGGCGGCCGGTGCGGCAACCGGACCGGGTGGACGGCGTGTGGTGGGAGGCGCCGCCGGTGCGCCTGGCCGCCTGGAACTTCACCGGCGGCGCCTCGGGCTGACCACGCCGGACGATCTTTCCTAACAGCCGGACATCGATCGTGCTCCGGCTCTTTCCAAGCTGGGGGACACACGGGACACTGCGTTGCGCGGCCCGGCCGCGAAGATCGGCGTAACGTGTGTCACTTAGCTGCGCCGGTACGCCGGTGCGGTCGCCTGCGTGCGCAAGACGTGGCAGTGGACGCGGTCTCGCCGGTCCGCTGACCGGTACGACTGATCCGCCGCCCGCGAGGGCCCCGTCAGGGAGACGACTCGAATGACATCAACGGCAACGAGGCCGCGGGGGGCGCGGGCACGCGCCGCGATCGCGGCGAAGACGTTGCGGACCGACCGCTGGTGGTTCCAGCCACTGATCACCGTCATCGGGCTCAGCGCCTGGGTCGCGTACGCGACGGTCCGGGTTTTCATGCACAAGTGGTACTGGGTGGACGCGTACCACTACCTGACCCCGTTCTACTCCCCGTGCGTGACGGACCGGTGCGTCGAGGGCTCCTCGCACTTCGGCAGCTTCCTGCCCGGCTGGTGGATCATCCCGGACGCGGCGTTGACCCTGCCGTTCCTGCTGCTGTTCCGGTTGACCTGCTACTACTACCGCAAGGCGTACTACCGGTCGTTCTGGCTGTCGCCGCCGGCCTGCGCCGTCCCCGACGGGCACGAGTCGTACGGCGGGGAGACCCGGTTCCCGCTGCTCGGCCAGAACCTGCACCGCTACTTCTTCTACGCCGCCGCGATCATCTCGCTGATCAACACGTACGACGCGATCTACGCCTTCCACTCGCCGAAGGGCTTCGGCTTCGGCTTCGGCAACCTGATCCTGCTGGCCAACGTGGTGATGCTCTGGGCGTACACCATCTCCTGCCACTCCTGCCGGCACATCATCGGCGGGCGACTCAAGCACTTCTCCAAGCACCCGGTGCGGTACAAGGCCTGGACGTTCATCTCCTGGCTGAACGTCCGGCACATGCAGCTCGCCTGGATCACCCTCGGCACCCTGGCGCTCACCGACTTCTACGTCATGGCGGTGGGGGCCGGCTGGTTCAACGACCTGCGGTTCATCAACTAGAGGCCCTGGACATGACTGAGACGCGAATCGAACGACACCACTACGACGTCGTCGTGATCGGGGCCGGCGGCGCCGGCCTGCGGGCGGCGATCGAGGCCCGACTGGCCGGCAAGAAGACGGCGATCATCTCCAAGTCGCTCTTCGGCAAGGCCCACACCGTGATGGCCGAGGGCGGCGCGGCAGCCGCGATGGGGAACGTGAACAGCCGGGACGACTGGCAGGTGCACTTCCGCGACACCATGCGCGGCGGCAAGTTCCTCAACAACTTCCGGATGGCCGAGCTGCACGCGAAGGAGTCGCCGCAGCGGATCTGGGAGCTGGAGACGTACGGGGCGCTCTTCGACCGCACCAAGGACGGGAAGATCTCGCAGCGCAACTTCGGTGGCCACGAGTACCCCCGCCTGGCGCACGTCGGTGACCGGACCGGCCTGGAGCTGATCCGTACCCTCCAGCAGAAGATCGTCTCCCTGCAGCAGGAGGACAAGCGCGACCTCGGCGACTACGAGGCCCGGATCAAGGTCTTCGCCGAGACCACCATCACCGAGCTGCTGCTCGACGGCGAGCGGGTGGCCGGCGCGTTCGGCTACTACCGGGAGTCCGGCGAGTTCATCCTGTTCGAGGCACCCGCGGTGGTCCTCGCCACCGGCGGCGTCGGAAGGTCCTACAAGGTCACCTCGAACTCCTGGGAGTACACGGGAGACGGTCACGCTCTCGCCCTGCGCGCCGGGGCCACTCTGATCAACATGGAGTTCCTCCAGTTCCACCCGACCGGCATGGTCTGGCCCGTGTCGGTGAAGGGCATCCTGGTCACCGAGTCGGTGCGTGGCGACGGCGGCGTGCTGAAGAACTCCGACGGCAAACGGTTCATGTTCGACTACGTCCCCGACGTCTTCCGCAAGCAGTACGCGGAGACCGAGGAGGAAGCGGACCGCTGGTACGAGGACCCGGACCACAACCGACGTCCGCCGGAGCTGCTCCCCCGCGACGAGGTCGCCCGCGCGATCAACAGCGAGGTCAAGGCCGGTCGCGGTACGCCGGCCGGCGGCGTCTACCTGGACATCGCCTCCCGGCTGCCGGCCGAGGAGATCCGCCGCCGGCTGCCGTCGATGTACCACCAGTTCAAGGAGCTGGCCGACGTCGACATCACCAGGGAGCCGATGGAGGTCGGCCCGACCTGTCACTACGTGATGGGTGGCGTCGAGGTGGACCCGGACAGCGGTGCCGCGTTCGGCGCCGTGCGCGGGCTCTTCGCCGCCGGTGAGGTCTCCGGCGGCATGCACGGCTCGAACCGGCTCGGCGGCAACTCGCTGTCCGACCTGCTGGTCTTCGGCAAGCGGGCGGGCGGCCACGCCGCCTCGTACGCCGACCAGTTGACCTCGCGCCCGAAGGTGCCGGTCGCGGCCGTGGAGACCGCGGTGGAGACGGCGCTGGCGCCGCTGCAGCGGGACACCGGGGAGAGCCCGTACACCCTCCAGCAGGACCTCCAGGCGGTGATGGGGGATCTGGTCGGCATCATCCGGCGGGAGGGTGAGCTGGTCGACGCGTTGGGCAGGCTGGCGGAGCTGCGCGAGCGGGTGGCGAAGGTGAGCGCGGCCGGCGGCCGGCGCTACAACCCGGGCTGGCACCTGGCGCTGGACCTCCGCAACATGCTGGTGGTCTCGGAGTGCACCGCGAAGGCGGCGCTGGAGCGGCAGGAGTCGCGCGGCGGGCACACCCGGGAGGACCACCCGGCGATGGACCCGAAGTGGCGGCGGGTCAACCTGGTCTGCTCGCTGGACGGCGACACGGTCCGGCTGACCCACAAGCCGCTGCCGAAGATGCGGGGCGAGCTGATCAGCCTCTTCGACCGTGCCGAGCTGTCCAAGTACCTGACCGACGAGGAGCTCGCCGAGTTCGACGCCCTCGCGCAGAAGGAGAGCTGACGAAATGGGTGAGCAGAAATCCCAGGCGGCCGGCAAGCCGGGCGCGAAGCGACAGTTCCGCATCTGGCGGGGCGACGAGACCGGCGGCGACCTGCAGGACTACACGGTCGAGGTGAACGAGGGCGAGGTGGTCCTCGACGTCATCCACCGGCTCCAGGCCACCGACGCGCCCGACCTGGCCTGCCGGTGGAACTGCAAGGCCGGCAAGTGCGGCTCCTGCTCGATGGAGATCAACGGCAAGCCGCGGCTGAGCTGCATGACCCGGATGTCGACGTTCGAGGAGACCGAGACGGTCACCGTCACGCCGCTGCGGACCTTCCCCGTCATCCGGGACCTGGTCACGGACGTCTCGTTCAACTACGAGAAGGCCCGGGAGACCCCGGCCTTCGCGCCGCCGGCCGACGTCGCCCCGGGCGACTACCGGATGCAGCAGGTGGACGTCGAGCGCTCGCAGGAGTTCCGCAAGTGCATCGAGTGCTTCCTGTGCCAGAACGTCTGCCACGTGATCCGCGACCACGAGGAGAACAAGCAGGCGTTCTCCGGTCCGCGGTTCTTCATCCGGGCCGCGGAGCTGGACATGCACCCGCTCGACGCGAAGACCGACCGCAAGGAGTACGCGCAGGCCGAGCAGGGTCTGGGCTTCTGCAACATCACCAAGTGCTGCACCGAGGTCTGTCCCGAGCACATCAAGATCACGGACAACGGGATCATCCCCATGAAGGAGCGGTTCGTCGACCGCAGGTACGATCCCCTCGTGTGGCTTGGTAGCAAGATCTTCCGGAGGGGTCAGGTGCCTCAGACCTTCGTAACCAGCGCGCAGCAGAGCGGCGCGGCGCATTCCGCTGCCGCCCATGGCGGCGTGCACTCGCACGCGGGCGGCTCGCACGACCCGCGCCATGAGGCGGAGGCGCAGAAGGGCGTCAACTGGCACCGCCAGGTGCCGCACCCGACCGCCGCGCCCGTCGACGCCAACGGCAGGCTGCCGCTGACGGAGCTGACCTTCGACCGGGCGGCGGCGCCGTCGCCGTTCGGCGACGACGTCACCTTCCCGCTGCCGCCCGAGCACCTCAACTTCGCTCACCCGAGCCAGGACGAGCCGAAGCACTGAGCACGACGACAACAACGAAGACGGGGGCCGCGGCGACTTGCCGCCGGCCCCCGTCCCGTTTTCGCCTCCGTGTCCGCTTCCGCGGTCAGCCGGCGGCGAGCAGTGGGCGGAGGGCGGCGACGATCGGGGCGTCGGCGGGGAGCCAGGCGACGGAGTCGAGTTCGCTGGCGGTGAGCCAGCGCAGCTCGGAGTGTTCCAGCGCCTTCGGTTGGTCGCCGTGGAGCAGCCGGGCCGTGTACACCTTGAGCACCGAGCGACCGTGCGCCATCCGGACGTCGCGGCCGACCCGGTCGCCGATCTCCACGCGTACGGCGAGTTCCTCGACGCACTCCCGAACCAGGGCGGCGGTCTCGCTCTCGCCCGGCTCGACCTTGCCGCCGGGGAACTCCCACCGGCCGGCGACCTCGGGGGGCGCGGAGCGCGCGCAGGCCAGGACCCGCCCGTCGGCGATGATCGCCGCTCCGACGACCACCTTCGGCTCGCGCCGGTCGGGCTGCCCGTATCCGCTTACCCGTTCGGTCCGCACGGGCGTCCAGCGTGCCAGATCAATCGGCGGTTTGGGTACCGGAGTCGGCCGTCAGGCCAACAGAACACGGAAGTGTGGGCGTGGACACACCATGTGTGCGACGACAGACTAGAGGTCGTCTACGAGGACACGGGATGGCGGCGATTTGGCCACAAGCCGGCAACGACGCCTGGGAGGTGCGGTGATGCGTGTGCTGTTCAGCGGCCGAGCAAAGCACGACTACCTCAGCGACGCGCTCACCCTGCTGTCCGGGTGGACCCGCGAGGGCGAGCAGATCCGCCGGACCATGGTCCTCGACGACACCCAGCACGCGGCCCTGACCGAACGGGTCAAGGTGGTGGCCGACGCGCTGCGCCTGCGCCCCGAGATCAGCCGCCGCGCCGACCAGACCCAGATCCGGGTCGGGCACGGCGACGGCGAGCCGCTGACCGAGGGCGAGGTCCTGCTGGCCGCCCGCATCGAGGACGCCTTCCGCGCGGTCACCGACATCCGCTCCTGACCCACCAGGTCATTCCGGAGCCCCGCCGCGAATCCGTCGATGCGCGGCGGGGCTCCTCTGCTGTCCGCCGGCTGTTGGCGCACCCTGCCTACCGTGGGACGCATGGTGAACGCGACGTACGACCGTAAGGAACAGTTCCAGCAGATCCAGAGTGGGCTCCTGGACGGCGAACAGATCATCGCCGTCTACGACGCGGTGGGCACGGGCACCGGCTTCATCGGCCTGACCGATCGCCGGGTGATCATCCAGGACCGGTCGTTCGTCGGTAAGCGGCACGCCATCACCAGCATCCCGTACTCGAAGATCACCAGCGTCAGCGTGGTCAGCAACAAGTCGTGGGGCGGGTCGTTCTTCTCCACCGGCGCGATCGCCATCCACGTCGGTACGCACACCTACGAGGTCGAGTTCCGGGGCGCGCAGAAGAGCCACCACGTGCACAACGTGATCCTGCACCACATCTCCTGACCCCTATCCTGATCAGTCATGGCGGATCTCCACGCGCAGCGGCGGCAGGACGCCGACCGCGTCATGGCCGACGTGGACCACTGCATGGTCCGGTGCCTCGCGGCCGTCTACGACGCGGAGAACCGGTGGGGCCGCGACGACGACTTCTTTCTCACGGCGGTCGACCAGACCCCGGCGGCGCGGGTGCTCGACCTCGGCTGCGGCACGGGCCGCCTCGCCCTGGCGCTGGCCGCCGCCGGCCACACCGTCACCGGCGTCGATCCGCACCGCGCGTCCCTCGACGCCGCCCGGGCCAAGCCGGGCGCCGACCGGATCACCTGGATCGAGGGCACCGCCGAGGTCCTGCCGGACGCGGCGTACGACGTCGCGGTGCTGACCAGCCACGTGGCGCAGGAGATCCGCGCGGAGGACGACTGGCGGCGGACGCTCGCCCACCTGCGCCGGGCGCTGGTGCCCGGCGGCCGGCTGGTCTTCGACTCCCGCGACCCGGCGGCCCGCCGGTGGGAGCGCTGGAACCCCCGGGACTCCCGGCGCCGCCTGACGCTGCCGAACGGCACGGTGGTCGACGCCTGGACCGAGCTGACCGAGGTACGCGCCGGCCTGGTCAGCTTCGTTCACCACTACCTCCTGCCCGACGGCGACGAGCTGCGCAGCCCGGGGACGTTGCGCTTCCGGACCGAGGCGGAACTGCGGACGGCCCTGGCCGCCGCCGGCTTCGCGGTCGAGCGGATCCACGGCGGATGGGGCCGGGAGCCGGTGGGCGCGAACGACGACGGAGAACTGATCGTCATGGCCCGCGCCGCCGACTGACCGGGCCGGCGGGCGGCGTCAGCGGCGGTAGGTTAGCTCGAAGTCGAGCGTCCAGTCGACGCCGTCGGCGGACTTCTCCCAGCGGCCGTCGATCGTGTCGCCGTCGGCGCTCAGGGTGCCGGTGAAGCGCTGGTGGAAACCGGGCGCGTCCCGCCGGATCCGCCACACCCGGTCGGCGAACGTCATCCGGTAGACCCGGTGCACGCCCCGCGCGTCGGCGTACAGCATGGTGAACTCGTCGGCGGAGTCGTCCAGGCCGATCAGCGCCGTGGTGGGGAACGGGGCGTTCTCCCGCCAGGCCTGCGGCGCGGTGTCCGGCACCGGCTCGGCGTCCGTGACCTGACGCAGGAACTGGCCGTCCTCGACCCAGTCGATGTCCGTCCACCCGGTGCCGAGGCCCTCGACCTTCGGCTGCACGGTCCACCGCCCGACGAGCACGTCGAGCCGCGCGAGCGCGGCATGCCGCTCCTTCATCCCTCTACCTCCTCCGACGTCGATGGACTCACGCTAGCGGCGGGCCCCGACAACAGCCGGGATTGCCCGGTCAACGGACCAGGCGGCGGGCGCACGGCCCGTCGTGGTCGGCGCGGAGGAGGCAGCGCCGGCCGCCGGGCAGCAACAGGTCACAGAAGACCCGATGCCGTACACCCTGGTCGTCCTCGGCCGACACGGTGGTCTCCCCCGGGTCCGTCGAGGAGAGCAGAGTCGCCCAGCGGGCCACCACCCGGGCCAGCCGTACCGCGCCAACCAGGTCGCCGGCGGCCACCGGCAGGTGGATGACGAAACGCTTCCCTTCGACCATCAGCGGTACCGGCCGGCGTTGGCCCGCTGGGCCTGCTCGGACTGCCAGCGCCGGAGCGCGTCCTTGATCCGCGCCGTCTCCTGCCGGCTGTCGCCCAGTGCAAGGTAGGCGGCGAGGTCGCTGGCCACCCGGTCGAGGAACTCCTGCACCTCGGCCGGGTCGAGGCCGCGCCGGCCGAACCGGATTGGCCGGAACCGTCGCTCCCGCACCTGCCAGGGCGCCAGCGGGACGTACGTCGAGGAGCGGTAGCAGCTCGACGGCCCGCGCTCTGCCCGCCCGAGTCGGCGCGGTCTCCGGAAGAAGGCACGCATGATCGCCCCACCTCTCTTCGTACTCGGGATGGAGGGGGTGGCCCCACCCGCCCGCCGCGCGCGGGCGGGCCACCCCGGCCCCACCACCGCAACTCCAATCAGCGGTACGGCAGCAGGGCTGTTCAGCGACGTCAGCACATACGAGCGTTTCCACCCGGGCACCGAACGTCACTGCGACTATACGGGCAGGGGCTTAGGGGCACAACCAGACTTGCACACGGGGGAATGAGGCTTATGCGTCATGGCCATCGATCCGCGCTCGCACACGCCGGTCTACGTGCAGCTCGCCGACACACTTCGTGAGCAGATCGAGGCGGGAGAGCTGGCGCCAGGGTCAGCCTTGCCCAGCGAGGCGCGACTGACCCAGGAGTACGGGATCGGCCGTGAGGCGGTGCGGATGTCGATCTCGCTGCTGCGCTCCGAGGGACTGGTCACCACCGTGCGCGGACACGGCAGCTATATTCGGGAGACTCCACAGCGGCGGCAGGTCGAGGTGCCGCCGGGCGCGTCGGTCATCGCGCGGATGCCGAGTGGCGGCGAGCGCCGGTCGATGCAGCTCGACGAGGGCGTACCAATCCTTGAAGTCCGCGACCCGAAAGGCAACGTCGAGGTCCTGCCGGGCGACGAGGTGGAGCTGACCCGCCCCCTATCCGGCCGAGCTTGACCAGGCCGGACCCGGCTGGTGATGTGTGGGGCGGGCTCCGCCAGCGCACGGACGTCGGCGGTCTCCGGGTACAGCTCGCCGGGTGTCGGCGAAGGGCTATCGACGTGGCGACGCGTCCACGCTGAGTCATTGGCGTCATCAGCTTCGTAGCGCCGTGCGGCCGCATCCGCTCCCGCGACGCCCCATCCACCAGACCAGGCGGGCCACGCCCGGCCGCGGCGGTCTGGCAGACTCCGCCCGTGCCAGCCGAAACACCCTCGTGGACGATCCGACACTTCTCGCGGGCCAATCCGGCTGGCCCGGGGCAGGGCAGCGTCCCGGCGCTACTCCGGCGCATCGCCGACAGCATTGAGGCGTACGCCGGCATCGAGGTCCAAGACCTGGTCCTCCACAACGAGATCACCGCCGACGGCGATTGGTGGTCGGCCACCGTCTACTTCCACGATCCGTCCGACTCCAACGAGCCAGACACAGGGCCGGACGTCTAGCCTGAGGCGTGATCGAAGTCGGCAGCCGGACGAAGCCCTCACCGAACCGGACCATGACCGGGCCCGACCCTGGCTGCTGCTCCTCGACGACGAGCAGCGCCCGCGGATCTTCCGCGCCGAGAAGCCCCACCTCGTCGTGTGGTCCTCGCTCTGGCACAAGCGACCGGACGCGCTGGTGCGCCTCGACCTGCCGTCCGACGGCAGCGCCGGGACCGACCTGCGCTGGACGCTGTTCGTGGCGGAGCCGATGCCGGAACCGCCCCTGCTCGGTCACCTACGCAAGCGCCTCAACCAACTGATCAACGCGAACCTGCGGCACACCTTCGGCCAGTAGGACGGCTCAGGGTTGCAGGCGCTTGCGCATCTTGGGACGGATGGACCAGGGAGCCGTTCACCAGCGAGAGCCGCCAGCACGTCTCGGTGTGGGAGAAGTCCGCCGGGGACCGACTCCGCCGGGACCGGCGGCAGCCCCTGTTGACGTCCGCGCACCGGGTGGGCAACCTCATCGTCGTGGCCGGTCGCGGGGGCTCGGCCGAATCCGGAGGGACGGTGTGGCGGCGATGGCGGACACGACCGGGAAGGCCAAGGACGCCGTCATCTCCGTCGTGCCCGCCAACAAGGCGAGCTGGGAGGACCTGCAGGCCGTGTTCGGCACGCGCGGCGGCGCGGCCGAGTGCCAGTGCCAGTGGTTCCAGAGCACGCCCGCCGAGTGGCGGTCGCAGTCGGTCGAGGAACGCGCCCGGCGACTGCGCGAGGAGACCCGGTGCGGCCAGTCCCGGGCCCGCACGACGAGCGGCCTGGTCGCCTACCTCGACGGCGAGCCCGCGGGCTGGTGCGCCGTCCAGCCGCGCTCCGTCTACGCGCACCTGCTGGGCAGCCGGGTCGTCTGGTCCGGCCGCGACGAGGACCCGGCCGACGACAGCGTCTGGGCGGTGACCTGCTTCGTCAGCCGCGTGGGCTTCCGGCGACGCGGCGTCAGCGGCGCGCTCGCCGCCGCGGCCGTCGACTTCGTCCGGGAGCGCGGCGCCCGGGCCATCGAGGGCTACCCGATGATCACCGTGTGCGGCAAGGTGATCACCTGGGGCGAGCTCTACGTCGGGAGCCGCAGCATCTTCGACGACGCCGGGTTCACCGAAGTCACCAGACCGACACGCCGGCGCGTCGTGATGCGGATCGACTTCTAGGCGCGCGTACGCGTCGGACGGTCAGACGTTGAAGCGGAACTCAGAGCCCCGGCGTGCCTACCGGGGACTAGGTGAATGACGAGCGGCTTCTGTCGTCCCTGACTCGTTGAGTGGAGTGATCATCTCTACGAGAGGGAACGCCATGACCGCTCTGGGCACCTACGCCCGGCTGACGACTGATGGGTGAGCCGGGCCGCGAGCAGCGCGTACGCGAGGAAGCCACCTGGCGGCGGGCAACCTTCCTGGAGCTGTTCTTCGACCTTGTCTTCGTGTTCGCACTCAACCAGGTCAGTATGCGGCTCATCAACGACTTCACCACCGGGCACCGGCTCCTGTTCAGCGAGGCCGCCCCGACCTTCCTGCTGTTCCTGGCGCTCTGGATGCTGTGGGTCTCGACGGTTGTTTTGACCAGCCGAGTGGATCCGAATTCGTGGCCGGGTCAGATCGCGGTGTTCATGACGATGGCGGGCGGCGTGGTAATGGCCGTCGCGGTGGCGCAGGGGTTCGAGCAACGGGCTCTCGTCTTCGCAGCCGCCTACGTGGCGGCCCGGATAAGCCGTCAGCTGCTCAACGCGATCGTCCGCCCGGCGCAGCGAGCCCCTATCCCGCTGAAGGTCTCTATCGTCGTCGGCGCGGTGCCGTGGATCGTGGGTGCGCTAGTGGACGATTTGCTTCTCCGCGCCGTGCTCTGGGCCCTCGCGCTGGCCCTCGAGTACGGCGGGTTCGCGCTCGGGCTTGGACGAACGGTCGGCGTACCGGTTGCCGGCGAACACTTGGCCGAGCGGTTGCAGCAGTTCTTTTTGATCACGTTGGGTGAGGCCGTCTTCGTATCCGGCAAGGCACTGAGCGACAGCGACTTCGGCATCCCGCATGCTGCCGGGTTCGGGCTGGCGTTCGTCAGCATCGTGCTGCTCTGGCGAATCTATTTCTACCGGGCCGGCGCCGCCCTGCCCCTGGCCATCACCCGCGCCCGGAACCCGGACCGGCAGTCCGTGGCGGTCGCCGGGAGTCACCTGCTCATGATCGCCGGTGTCGTCCTTGCTGCTGTCGGCTTCGAGCTCGACATCATCGAGCCGCACGGCCGGCCCGAACCGCAGTGGCTCATCGCCATCCTCGGCGGACCTGCACTGTTCCTGGCTGGGCGAGCGCTTATTGAACTCCAGGTCTTCAGTCGGGTCTCCCGATCGAGGCTGGCCGGCCTGTTCACCCTCGGCCTCCTGATCCCGGCCACCTGGTACGCGCCACCGCTGACTACCGGTGCCGCCGCCGCGACCGTGCTGGCCGCAATCGCCGTTTGGGATGCGTGGCGCGCCCGAGGCCGGGAACTCGAGCCCCCCGCGCCGCGGATCTGACCCACCAGGGTCTTCCGGTCCTTCCCAGGGCGACCAACGGCTAGGCCCATCTAGCCGGAGCTGGGTTGTGCCCCCAGTGCGCCCCCAAGCGAGGGCACAACCTCCTGAGGGAACGGGCCGGATTCAGACGTTGAAGCGGAACTCCACCACGTCGCCGTCCTGCATGACGTACTCCTTGCCCTCGATCCGGACCCTGCCGGCGGCCTTCGCCGCCGCCATCGATCCGGCCGCGACCAGGTCGTCGTAGGAGACCACCTCGGCCTTGATGAAGCCGCGCTGGAAGTCGGAGTGGATGACCCCCGCGGCCTCCGGCGCGGTCGCGCCGACCGGGACGGTCCAGGCCCGCGCCTCCTTGGGCCCCGCCGTGAGGTACGTCTGGAGCCCGAGCGTGCGGAAGCCGACCCGGACGAGCTGGTTCAGGCCCGGCTCGTACTGGCCGATCGACTCCAGCAACTCGCGGGCCTCCTCCTCGGGCAGGTCCACCAGCTCCGACTCGATCTTGGCGTCCATGAAGACCGCCTCCGCCGGGGCGACCAGCGCCCGCAGCTCGTCGAGGAACTCGGCGTTGCCCAGCTCGGCCTCGTCCACGTTGAAGACGTAGAGGAACGGCTTGGTGGTGAGCAGGTGCAGCTCGCGCAGGTGCTCCAGCTCGATCTTGGCGGCGGCCGCGCCGGCGTACAGGGTGGTGCCGCCGTCGAGGACGTCGACGGCCTTCTTCGCGGCCTCGACCGCGGCGGCCCGGTCCTTGCGGAGCTTGGCTTCCTTCTCCAGCCGCGGCAGCGCCTTCTCCAGGGTCTGGAGGTCGGCCAGGATCAGCTCCGTGTTGATCGTCTCGATGTCGTCGGCCGGGGAGACCTTGCCGTCGACGTGCACCACGTTCGGGTCGGAGAAGGCGCGCACCACCTGGCAGATCGCCGAGGCGTCGCGGATGTTCGCCAGGAACGCGTTGCCCCGACCCTGCCCCTTCGAGGCGCCCCGGACCAGGCCGGCGATGTCGACGAACGACACCGGCGCCGGCAGCACCTTCTGCGAGGCGAAGATCTCCGCGAGCGTGCCCAGCCGCTCGTCGGGCAGCCCGACCACGCCGACGTTCGGCTCGATGGTGGCGAACGGGTAGTTCGCCGCGAGCACGTCGTTCTTGGTCAGCGCATTGAACAGGGTGCTCTTGCCGACGTTGGGCAGGCCGACGATCCCGATGGTGAGGCTCACGGGCGGCCAGTCTACGCGGCCCCCGACCTGGCCCTGCCGGCCGGCGTCCCGTCCGGTACGCGAACCGCCGGTCACCGCCCCCGCACGCGCTGTCAAGGACGGTCACCGCTACGTGGCGGGACGTTGCTACCCTCTTCGGTGCCGTAGGCCCGCGGGGAGGCGTTGTGGACCAGGTGACCGAATTCAACCGGTTGTTCGAGCAGAGCCGGCTCGTGCTCGCCTCGATGCGCGGAACAGCGGCCACGTCCGGGGCGGACGAGGCTGCCGAGCCGCTGCGGGCGGCGGGCACGGCGGCCGAGGGCCAGGTCGAGGTGGTGCTGGTCGGCCAGCGGGTCGAGTCGGTGCGGTTGGACCCGCGGGTGCTGCGGGCGGGCGCCGAACTGCTCGGCGAGTACGTCGCCCAGGCGGTCAACGCCGCCCTGGACGACCTGCGCCACCAGGCCGGGCAGGCCGGGGCGGAGCCGGCCGCGCTCGACCCGGCCGCCCTCGGCGAGACCCTCGGCCAGCTGCAGGACCAGTCGGTGCGGAGCATGTCGGCGATGAGCCAGGCGCTGACCGACGTGGTGCAGCGGATCCAGGAGGGGGGCCGGTGACCGGCGGATACGAGGTCCACCCGCCCGCGCTCCGCCAGGGTGGCAGCGAGCTGGCGGCGGTCGCCGAGCAGGTGGCCGCCCAGTGGGAGGCGTTGCAGGCCCGCACCGCGGCGATGGGCGACATCTTCGGCGACGACGACGTGGGCGGCCTGATCGGCATGTCGTACCAGGTGGCCGAGGAGATCGCGGGCGAGTGCCTGCGCTCCGTCGTCGAGGGGCTGCGCGGCTTCGGTGCGGGCCTCGGCGTGATGGCCGAGCGGTACGACCTGGCCGAGCAGGACAACCTCGCCAACTTCAGCAACCTGAGCTGGTAGGCGGCGATGGGCATCATGCTCCCCGGCGAACTGGCCGGGCTGCTCAACGAGCTGGGGTACACCTGGCCGAAGTCCGACGAGGCGCAACTGTTCGCGCTGGGCCAGATGTGGCTGGAGCTGGCCGGCTCGCTGCAGCGGACGGCGGCCGAGGGGGCGGCTACCGCGCAGCGGCTGCTCGACGGCAACTCCGGCGAGGCGATGGCCGCCTTCGGGAAGCGCTGGACGGCCGAGGGGTCCGCGATCACCGTGCTCCAGAAGGGCGCCACCGGAGCCCAGATGGTGGCGGCCACCCTCTTCGTCTGCGCCCTGATCGTGCTGGCCCTGAAGATCAACGTGATCGTCCAGCTGACCATCCTACTGATTCAGATCCTCCAGGCGGTCGTCACGGCGGGTCCCACCTTCGGCGCCTCGCTGTTGGAGATCCCGGTCTTCAAGAAGCTCACCGACGTGGTGCTCGGAATCCTCGTCGACCAGGCGATCGGGGTGGTGCTCGGATGACTTCCCCACTGCCGGAGCTTTACGTGGCGGTCGACGTGGAGGCGGACGGCCCGATCCCCGGGCCGTACAGCATGATCTCGCTGGGCATGGCCGTGGCGGGCCGGCCGGACCTCAGCTTCTACACCGAGCTGCGACCCATCTCGGACGACTTCGTGCCCGCCGCGCTGGCCGTCTCCGGCCTGGACCGGGACCGCCTGCTCCGCGAGGCGCCGACCGCCGAGGAGGCCATGTCGGCCGCCGCGAAGTGGGTCAACGGCCTGCGGACGATCGGGCGGCCGGTCTTCCTCGCCGCCCCCGCCGTGTGGGACGGCATGTTCGTGCACTGGTACTTCGTCCGGTTCGTCGGCCACAGCCCCTTCGGGGCGACGGGCTCCGGGGTGGACCTGCGCAGCTACTGGATGGGGCTGACCGGCAGCGAGTGGGTGCAGACCCGCAAGGGGAAGATCAAGCACGAGCTGGGCCTGTACGACGTGCCGCACACCCACCACGCCGGGGAGGACGCCGCCGAGCTCGCCCAGGTCTTCGACGCGGTGCTTCGGCACCGAACGGCGGGGCCGGCATGAGCGGCCGGCACGGCGTACCGGGCGGGGCGACCTCGGCCGCCCGGGGCATCATCGCCCGGGCCGCCCGGAGCATGATGCACCAGGCCGACGAGGTGGCGGGTGAGGCCGCCGAGTCGGCCGCCGCCCGGACGGCGCGGCGGATCCCGCAGGGCTTCACCGAGCGGCAGTGGACCCGGTTCGCCCGGGGCGCCCGGCAGACCCAGCGGCAGGCCGGACTGCCGGACGGCGACCTGGTCGCGCACGGCAGTCGGGTATGCGGCAGCGCCCGCACCGACTCGGACATCGACGTGGCGCTGATCGTCGACGACGACGCCTTCTTCGACCTGGCCGAGCGTTCCCTCGCCCGCGCGCCGGCCGGCACCCGGCTGCGCAGGACGATGCTGCGCCGGATCAACGAGAACGGTCAGCTCGCCAGCTTCGACCTCGGCACCGACTTCACCGCCCTGCGTCGCCAACTGATGGACGTGCACGTGCCGCACAAGGTGCAGTTCTCGGTGCTGCGGCGCGGCGGGAAGTTCGACAACGGCCCGTTCCTCCCGCTCGATTGAGCGGACCGGCATCTGGCAAGGTGACAGGGTGCAGACGACGTTGCAGTTCCTGATCATGGTGGACGGCCCGCTGGAATCGGCGGAGCTGCTGGACCGGATCCGCACTCGGCTGCCTGACGCGGTGCCCTACCGGCGAGACTCAGTGGACGTCCGGGGCAACCTGCTGGAGATCAACCCCAACGAGGGGGCCGACCCGCGGCTGGCCGCGAGCGACGAGGACGACTACCTCTACTTCCGGTGGCGGGTCGAGCTGACCCCGATGGACCGGACGGTGGACGAGGACCACCAGGTCACGCTGGCCCGGGAGCTGCTCCGGGCGATCGAGGGCCCGCAGGTGCGGGCCACCGTCTGCGCCGCCTTCGAGGACCGGGTCTAGCCGAGCAGCCGGGGCTCGATCCGGGTCTCCCGGACGCTGCCGTCCTCGGCCCGGCTCACCTCGTACGCCGCCACGCCCTCGCGGTCGGCGACCGCCTCGGCCAGGCGGATGCCCCGGTAGACCAGCCCCACCCCGTCGTCGGTGCAGTGGCTCACCGGGAGTGTGCCGTCACCGACCAGCTTGTGCATCAGCGGCCGGCGCTGCTCCTCGGCGTCGTAGTGCACCCCGTTGCCGTACGGCAGCCAGCCCAGCCCGTCGACGAAGGGCCGCAGGGTCGGGCCGAAGCTGTCGGTGGCGCCGCCGAGGTGCCAGCAGATCGACCCGGCGGAGACCCCGCCCAGCACCACGCCGGCCTGCCAGCACTCGTGCAGGATCTCGTCGAGGCCGTGTACCCGCCAGACCGCGCAGAGGTTGGCCACGCTGCCGCCGCCCACCCAGATGACGTCCTGGGCGAGCAGGTGGGCCCGCACGTCCTCGACGGTGGGCATCGGGAAGAGGGCCAGGTGGGACGGGCGGAACCGGGTGCCGGCGAACGCCCTGTAGAAGACGGTGAACGAGGTCGGCTGGTCGCCGACCGCCTGGTTGAGGTAGCAGATCCGGGGCGCGTCACCGGCCTGCGCCAGCTCGGCCATCAGCTCGAAGACCGGGCCGGGCCGCGCGTCGTACGGGCCGCGGTGCCGGCTGGAGAAGCCCATGCTGGTGGCGACGACGGTGGGTTCGCTGGCGGGCATGGTCGTCCTCCCGGTCGGCGGCTGGCGGGCACGATCATCCTCCGGTACGAGGGCCGGCCCGCGCAGCCCGCCCTCCGGTCCCCGTCGGCCGGGGCGGCCGGGGCGGCCGTGGCGGTCACCGCGATGGTGGTCGGCCAGCTGACCGGTCAGCCGGCGAGCAACCGACGCCAGTCGGGGGCGTCGCGGTCCGCCCGGTCGGCCAACGCACCCGGCGAAAGCTCCGCCGCCGCGGCGCGCGGCAGGACGAACCGGTGCACGGCGGCCGGGCCGGCCGCGTCCGACTCGTCGAGCATCCAGCGCACCTCGTCGACGGTCCAGCCCAGCCCCGCCCGGCCGGCGATCTCCCGGACCAGCCGCAGGCCCACCCGAGTGTCGTCGTCGTAGAAGCGCACACACCAGTGGTGCGCCCACATGCCCAGCGCGCGGAGCCCGGCCGCGTCCAGCGAACCGGCGAGCCGGCCGCAGGCGGTCTCCGGAAAGGCCCGCCCCGGGTCGTCGGCGCGGTCCCGCTCGATCGCGCCGTAGGCCGCCGGCGCCACCACCCGCATCCGGTCGCAGAAGCCCTGCACCACCGCGCGGTCCAGCCGGACCCGTCCGGACCGCATCAGCGGGCACCTCGCCCGGCCACGCTCGCCATCCCCCGCACCTTTTCTTGAGTTGGTGGCGGGACGGTACCGGCCACTACCGACACTTTCGGCCGGGAAATCGTTGCCGTGTCAGGGATAGCCGGCCTGAGCTGGGGCGTCTGTAACTGTGACAGTGAGAACGGGGAGGGTGGGTGGACGAGGACGAACGGGCCCGACTGGCCGACTTCGTGGCGAGCCGCACCCCGGCGACGCCGCTCCGCTGGCGATCGCGGCGAACGGCTCGGACGCTGCGCGCCCGGCCGCCCCGAGCGTCCCGCCGCGCCCGGCGACGCCGAGCCCGACCGGCACCCTCCCCTCGCTGCCACCGGCACCGAGCCCTACGCCCCCGACCGAACCGCCGCTGCCCAGCCCGTCAGCATCCGGCCGGCCCTGGCCGTCGGCCACCCCCAGCCCGGCCGGCCCGGCGGCGCCGGGGCCGCCGGCGGCCAGCCCCGCCGCCCCCGGCCCTCCGCCGCCTGGCCCAGCCCCGTCGGCACCCGCCCGGTGCCGTCACCCAGCCCGGCCAAGCCGTCGTCGCCGCCCAGCCCGTCACCCCGCTGACCGCGCGCCCGGCCGCGCCGCACGCGGTCTCCGCCGGGCTCCGCACGGCCAGGTCCGAATCCCGCCAGCCGTCGCCCCGAGCGGCGAGGCAGTATCGGTGGCGTGGAGTTGGACTTCGAACGGTGCTACCGGGCCGTGGACAGCCGTGACCAGCGGTTCGACGGCTGGTTCTACACCGGCGTGACCTCGACCGGGATCTACTGCCGGCCGTCCTGCCCGGCGACGACGCCGAAGCGGCAGAACGTCCGGTTCTTCCCGTCGGCCGCCGCGGCGCAGGGCGCCGGGTTGCGGGCCTGCCGCCGCTGCCGCCCCGACGCCGCGCCGGGCTCGCCACAGTGGGACGTCCGGGCCGACGTGGTCGGGCGGGCGATGCGGCTGATCGCCGACGGGGTGGTCGACCGGGACGGCGTACCGGGGTTGGCGGCCCGGCTGGGCTACACCGAGCGGCACCTGCACCGGATGCTCCGCGCCGAGCTGGGCGCCGGGCCGCTCGCGCTGGCCCGCGCCCAGCGCGCCCAGACCGCCCGGATCCTCATCGAGACCACCGGCCTGGGCATGGCCGAGATCGCGTTCGCCGCCGGGTTCGGCAGCGTCCGCCAGTTCAACGACACGGTCCGGGAGGTGTACGCGGCCGCCCCGTCCGAGCTGCGGGTCAGCCGGGGCGGCCGGCCGGCGGCGGGCGGGGCGGGCACGATCACGCTGCGGCTGGCGTACCGGCCGCCGTTGCACGCGGCGGCGCTGCTCGACTTCCTCGCGCTGCGGGCGCTGCCCGGCGTGGAGGAGGTCCGCGACGGGACGTACCGCCGGGGGTTGCGGCTGCCGCACGGGACCGGCGAGGTGTCGCTGACCCCGGCCGACGGGCACGTGTCCGCGACCCTGCGGCTGGCCGACATGCGTGACCTGGCCCCCGCGGTCGCCCGCTGCCGCCGCCTGCTCGACCTCGACGCCGACCCCACCGCCGTCGACGAGACCCTCGCCCACGATCCCGCCCTGGCGCCGGCGGTGCGGGCGGAACCGGGAGTCCGTCTCCCCCGCGCCGTCGACGGCTTCGAGATGGCGCTCCGCGCCATCGCCACCCAACAGGTCTCCCTCCAGTCCGCCCGAACCACCCTCACCCGCCTCCGCCAGGCAGCCACCCCCACCCCTGACCCCGCCGTCCACCCCGATGTTGCCGTCGAGCACGGCGTGTCGGGACAACAACTTCATGATCGACCCGAGTGGGGTGGGGCGCTGCGGGGGTTCCTCACGGCGGAGGAGGTGGTGGGGTTGCCGGATGGCGCCTTCCGGATGCCCGCCGTGCGGCGGGAGACGATCCGGGGGGTGGCGCGGGCGGTGGTGGACGGGGGGCTCGAGCTGGAGCCGGGCGGGGATCGGGAGGAGACCGTACGGCGGCTCACGGCGCTGCCCGGGATCGGGCCGTGGACCGCCGGCTACGTGGCCATGCGGGCCCTCGGCGACCCCGACGTCTTCCTCCCCACCGACCTCGCCGTACGCCGGGGCGCGGCCGCGCTCGGCCTGCCCACCGACCCGAAGACCCTCGATGCGTACGCGGACCGCTGGCGCCCCTGGCGGTCGTACGCGGTGATCCGACTCTGGAGAGCAGCATGACCATCCTGGACAGCAGCGTCATCGACACCCCCGCCGGCCCGCTGAGCATCCTGACCGGCCCCGACGGCGCGGTCCGCGCGGCCGGTTTCACCGCCGACCCGGCCGGCCTGCTGCCGCTGACCCACCCGGGCCTGCGCGGCGAACTGCGGGACCGGCCGGACCTCGGCCCGGTGACCGTGGCCGTCCGCTCCTACCTGGACGGTGACCTGACCGCGATCGACGCGGTGCCGGTGGAGCAGCACAGCGGGGGCGAGTTCATGAGCCACGCCTGGCAGGTGCTCCGCGAGGTGAAGCCGGGCGAGCCGGTGACGTACACCGGTTTCGCCGGGCTGGCCGGCCGCCCCGCGGCGGTCCGCGCCGCCGCGGCCGCCTGCGCCCGCAACGCCGCCGCGCTCTTCGTCCCCTGCCACCGGGTGCTGCGCACCGACGGGACACTCGGCGGCTACCGCTGGGGGTTGGACGTGAAGAAGTGGCTTCTCGGTCATGAGCGGCGGTTGACGGCAAGCTGACACCGGCACCGCCACCGTTTGCCGCTACCGTCGGGTAGTGCCTGCGCAGAGCGACGGCGACCCGGCGGCCCGGGACGGCGCCGGCCGGCATCCGCTGCGCAACCTCTGGCGGCTGCGCCCCTACCTGCGCCCGTACGCGGTGGAGTTCGCCTGGCTGCTCGTCGCGGCTCTCGCGGCCACCGCGGCCAGCCTCGCCGTACCGCTGGTGGTGCAGCGGGTGGTGGACGGACCCGTCGCCGGGCACGACGCGGCCGGGCTGTTCCGGCTCGGCCTGCTCGCCCTCCTGCTCGGCCTGGCCGAGGCCGTGCTGATCTTCATCCGGCGGTGGACCCAGTCCTCCTCCTCGGTCGGCATGGAGGCGGCCATCCGCGCCGACATCTACGCCCACCTGCAACGCCTGCCGGCCGGCTTCCACGACCGGTGGCAGTCCGGCCAACTGCTCTCCCGGATCACCAGCGACCTGTCGGTGATCCGCCGGTTCCTCTCCTTCGGCCTGCTCTTCCTGATCCTCAACCTGGTCACCTACCTGGCCGTGGTGGTGCTGCTGGTCCGCCTGCACCCGGCGCTGGGACTGCTGGTGGCGGCCAGCGCGGTGCCGCTGTTCCTGATCAGCCGCCGGTTCGCCCGGCACTACCACGCCGCCTCCCGCCGGATGCAGGACCAGCAGGGCGACGTGGCCACGCTGGTCGAGGAGACGGCGCAGGGGCTGCGCACCATGCGGGCGTACGGGCGGGGGCCGGAGCTGGCGGCCCGGTTCACCAGCGGCGCCCGCGCGCTGCACGACACCGGCATCGCCAAGGCCCGGCTGTTGGCCCGCACCTCGGCGCTGCTCGACCTGGTGCCCAACCTGACCCTCGGGGTGGTGCTGGTGGCCGGCACGGCCGCCGCCGCCCGTGGCGCGCTCAGCATCGGCGAGCTGGTCGCCTTCGTCAGCCTCCAGCTGATGCTGATCTGGCCGGTGCAGTCGCTCGGCTGGATCATCGCCAACGGGCAGGAGGCGGCGACCGCGGCCGACCGGATCCAGGAGGTGCTGGACACCCGGCCGACCATCGTGGACGCCCCGCACGCGCGGAAGCTGGACCGCGCGCAGGTGCGCGGCCAGCTGCGCTTCGAGGGCGTCTCGTTCCACTACCCGGGCTGCGCGCCGGTGCTGCGGGAGGTGGACCTGACCGTCGAGCCGGGCGAGACGCTCGCCCTCGTCGGTGCCACCGGCTGCGGCAAGAGCACGCTGCTCTCGCTGGTCCCCCGGCTGCACGACGTGACCGGCGGGCGGATCACCCTGGACGGGCACGACCTGCGGGACCTGCGGCTCGCCTCGCTGCGCCGGCTGGTCGGGGTGGCCTTCGAGGAGCCGACGCTCTTCTCCATGTCGGTCTGGGAGAACCTGACCCTCGGCCGGCCGGCCGCCGGCGAGGAGGAGGTCCGGGCGGCGCTCGCTCTCGCCCAGGCCGAGTTCGCGTACGACCTGCCGTGGGGGCTGGCCACCCGGGTCGGCGAGCAGGGGCTCTCCCTCTCCGGCGGGCAGCGGCAGCGGCTGGCGCTGGCCCGGGCGGTGCTCGGCCGGCCGGCGCTGCTCGTCCTGGACGACCCGCTCTCCGCCCTCGACGTGCACACCGAGGCGCTGGTCGAGGCGGCGCTGCGGCGGGTGCTGCGGGACACCACCGCGCTGCTGGTGGTGCACCGACCGTCGACCGTGGCGCTCGCCGACCGGGTGGCCCTGCTCGACGACGGCCGGATCGTCGCCGTCGGCACCCACTCCGAGCTGCTGGCCACCGTGCCCGCGTACCGGGCGGTGCTGTCGGCCGGACCGGTGGAACGGCACGACGGCGCCGGCCTGGTGCGCTCGTGACGGAGCCGCCGGACGGATCACCGACAGTCCCGCGACCGAGGCACGCCCTGGACGACGAGCTCGACCTGGCCCGGTGGCGCGGGCGGGCCACCGACCCGGACGCCGACCGCAGCCGGGCCGAGGACGTCGCGCCGGAGGCCGTCGCCCGGCTCCGGGCCCGCAGCCGGGCGCTGCTCGGGCAGCTCCTCCGCCCACACCGGCGGCGGCTCGGGCTGGCGGTGACCCTGCTGCTGGCCCAGAACGCCGCCGCGATGTCCGGCCCGTACCTGGTCATGCTGGGCATCGACCGGGCCATCACGCCGCTGCGGGCCGGCGACCCGGGGCCGCTGGTCGCCGTCGCCGCCGCGTTCGCCACCGCGAGCGTCACCGAGTACGCGGCCCGGCGGTGCTTCCTCACCCTCGCCGCCCGGATCGGCCAGGCCGTCCTGCTCGACCTCCGCCAGCGGGTCTACGGCCACTTCCTCCGCCTGGACGTCGGCTTCCACGAGCGGTACACGTCCGGCCGGATGGTCGCCCGGCTGACCAGCGACCTCGACTCGATCGCCGAGCTGGTCGACGGCGGGATCGACAACCTGGTGGTCGCCGCCCTGTCGGTGCTCTCCGTCGCCGGCATCCTGCTCTGGCTGGACCTGCCGCTGGCCGCGGCCACCCTGCTCGCCTTCCCGTTCCTGTTCTGGCTGTCCCGCTGGTTCGCCCGCGCCTCCGCCGGGGCGTACCGGCGGACCCGGGAGGCGGTCGCGCTGGTCATCGTGCACTTCGTCGAGTCGCTGCGGGGCATCCGGGCGGTGCAGGCGTACCGGCGGGAGCCGCGCAACCAGCGGATCTTCGCGGCGGTGAACGACGACTACCGGCAGGCCAGCCTGCGCGCCTTCCGGCTGATCGCGGTCTACTCGCCGGGGATCAAGGTGATCGGCAACCTCACCGTGGCGGTGGTGCTGGGCTACGGCGGCTGGCGGGTGCTGGGCGGGCGGACCGAGGTGGGCGTGCTCGCCGCGTTCCTGCTCTACCTGCGCCGGTTCTTCGAGCCGATGCAGGAACTGAGCCAGTTCTACAACTCGCTGCAGTCGGCCACGGCCGCGCTGGAGAAGCTGGCCGGGGTGCTCGACGAGCGGCCCGCGGTGGCCGAGCCGGAGCGGCCGACGTCGCTGCCGGCCGGGCCGGGCCGGGGCGCCGTCGCCTTCCGGTCGGTCTCCTTCGGCTACCGGCCCGACGCGCCGATCCTGTCCGAGCTGGAGCTGACCGTGCCGGCCGGGCAGACCGTCGCGCTGATCGGCCCGACCGGCGCCGGCAAGTCGACCATCGCCAAGCTGCTGGCCCGGTTCCACGACCCGGCCGCCGGCGCGGTCACCCTGGACGGGGTGGACCTGCGCAACCTGGCCGACGCCGAGCTGCGCCGGGCGGTGGTGCTGGTCACCCAGGAGAACCACCTGTTCAGCGGCTCGGTGGCGGAGAACATCCGGTTCGGCCGGCCGGGCGCGGACGACGCGGCGGTGGAGGCCGCGGCCCGGGCCATCGGCGCGCACGACTTCATCGCCGCGCTCCCCGACGGGTACGCCACCGAGGTGCACCGGCGCGGCGGCCGGCTCTCCGCCGGGCAGCGCCAGCTCGTCGCGTTCGCCCGGGCGTTCCTGGCCGACCCGCGGGTGCTGATCCTGGACGAGGCGACCTCGTCGCTGGACGTGCCGACCGAGCGGCTGGTGCAGCGGGCGCTCGGCAGCATCCTGCGGGACCGGACCGCCCTGGTGATCGCGCACCGGCTCTCCACCGTGGAGATCGCCGACCGGGTGCTGGTGCTCGACGGCGGCCGGATCGTGGAGGACGGTCCCCCCGCCGAGCTGGCCGCCGCGGGCGGCCGGTACGCCACCCTGCACAGCCAGTGGCGGGACTCGCTGATCTGAGGACCGTCAGGGTTGCTCCGGCGTCGCCGTGGTCTCGGAGACAACCGGCAGGGCGGCACGATGGTTAAGCCGTGGTCGTTCCGTCACTGGCTGCCTAGGATCGGCTGATGACCGATACGGCGAGGACGGCCCGCGCCGGCGTCCCCGAACGTCCGACCCTGGACGGCATCGAGGAGACCTGGGCGCGCCGCTGGCAGGAGGAGGGCACGTACGCGTTCGACCGCGCGAAGGAGCGCTCGGACGTGTACGCGATCGACACCCCGCCGCCGACCGTATCCGGCGAGCTGCACATGGGACACGTCTTCTCGTACACGCACACGGACACGGTGGCCCGGTTCCAGCGGATGCGCGGCCGCACGGTCTTCTACCCGATGGGCTGGGACGACAACGGCCTGCCCACCGAACGCCGGGCGCAGAACGTGTACGGGGTGCGCCCCGACACCGCCCTGCCGTACGACCCGTCCTGGGTGCCGCCCGCCGCCCCGGTGAGCGACGCCGCCCGGAAGAACCCGACGTCGATCTCCCGGCGCAACTTCATCGAGCTGTGCGAGAAGCTGACCGCCTCCGACGAGCAGATCTTCGAGGCGCTGTGGCGGCGGCTCGGACTGTCGGTGGACTGGTCGCTGACGTACACCACGATCGGGCGGCTCGCCCGCACCACCAGCCAGCGCGCGTTCCTGCGGAATCTGGCCCGGGGCGAGGCGTACCAGGCGGAGGCGCCGACGCTCTGGGATGTCGGGTTCGGCACCGCGGTGGCCCAGGCGGAGCTGGAGGACCGGGAGCGGCCCGGGGCGTACCACCGGCTGCGGTTCCACGGGCCGGACGGGCGGGAGGTGCTGATCGACACCACCCGGCCGGAGCTGCTGCCGGCCTGCGTGGCGCTGGTCTGCCATCCGGACGACGAGCGGTACGCCGGCCTGGTCGGGGCGTCGGTGCGTACCCCGCTCTTCGGGGTCGAGGTGCCGGTGCGCACGCACCCGCTGGCGGACCCGGCCAAGGGCACCGGCATCGCGATGGTCTGCACCTTCGGCGACCTGAGCGACGTGACCTGGTGGCGGGAGCTGGACCTGCCGACCCGGGTGGTGATCGGCCGGGACGGCCGGCTGCTGCCCGAGCCGCCGGCCGGGGTGCCGGCGGAGCCGTACGGGGCGCTGGCCGGGCAGACGGTCAACGGCGCCCGCCGGACGATCGTGCAGCTGCTGGCCGACGCGGGCGACCTGGTCGGCGAGCCGCGCGAGATCACCCACCCGGTCAAGTTCTACGAGAAGGGCGACCGCCCGCTGGAGATCGTCTCGACCCGGCAGTGGTACCTGCGCAACGGCGGCCGGGACGCCCACCTGCGGGCCGAGCTGCTGGCCCGCGGCGAGGAGCTGCGCTGGGTGCCCGAGCACATGAAGCACCGGTACGACCACTGGGTGGGCGGGCTGAACGGCGACTGGCTGGTCAGCCGGCAACGCTTCTTCGGGGTGCCGGTGCCGGTGTGGTACCGGCTCGACGACGCTGGCGAGCCGGACTGGACCCAGCGTCTCACACCGGAGGAGGCGCAGCTGCCGATCGACCCGTCCAGCGACGCCCCGGCCGGTTTCGACGAGTCGCAGCGCGGTGTGCCGGGCGGTTTCGTCGGCGACCCGGACGTGCTGGACACCTGGGCGACCTCGTCGCTGACCCCGCAGATCGTCGGTGGTTGGGAGACCGACCCGGACCTGTTCCGCCGGGTCTTCCCGATGGATCTGCGCCCGCAGGGCCAGGAGATCATCCGTACCTGGCTCTTCGCCACGGTGGTCCGGTCGCATCTGGAGCACGGCGTGCTGCCCTGGCGGGACGCGGTGCTCTCCGGCTGGATCCTCGACCCGGACCGGAAGAAGATGTCCAAGTCCAAGGGGAACGTGACCACCCCGACGGGGCTGCTGGAGGAGCACGGCTCGGACGCCGTCCGGTACTGGGCGGCCAACGGCAAGCCCGGCATGGACCTGGCCTTCGACGCGGCCCAGATCAGGGTGGGCCGGCGGTTGGCCACCAAGCTGCTCAACGCGTCCCGGTTCGCCCTCGGGCTGGGCGCCGCGGACGCGTTGCGGGCCGCGGCGACCGAGCCGCTGGACACCGCCATGCTCGCCGAACTGTCCGGCGTGGTCACCGCCGCGACCACCGCCTTCGACGGGTACGACCAGACGGCCGCCCTGATGGCGACGGAGGCGTTCTTCTGGCGGTTCTGCGACGACTACATCGAACTGGTGAAGGAGCGCGCCTACGGCACCGGGCCGGGCGCCGACTCGGCCCGGGCCGCTCTGGCCACCGCGCTGTCGGTGCAGTTGCGGCTCTTCGCGCCGGTGCTGCCCTTCGTCACCGAGGAGGTCTGGTCGTGGTGGCGGTACGGCTCGGTGCACCGCTCGACCTGGCCGACGACGTACGAGGTGGGTCGGGCGGTCCAGGCGCCCGGTGACCCGGAGCTGCTGCGGCTGGCCTCCGACGCGCTCAGCCAGGTGCGCCGGGCCAAGTCGGAGCGGAAGCTGTCGATGAAGGCGGAGGTCCCGCTGGCCGAGGCGCTCGGCCCGGCCGCCCTGCTGGACCAGCTCACGCTGATCGCCGACGACCTCCGCGCGGCCGGCCGGATCGCGAAACTCGACCTGCTCCCCGACCGCACCCCGGAGCTGGTCATCGCCTGCGCCTTCTGACCGGAGGCGGCGCGGAGGCAGGTCCTCGGTGAGCGATATGCCTGAGAGTCATAAATATGCCTCTCAGGCATACCGCCGCGGCGGCACCCGCTGCCACCGGGCGGCGTCAGCTCGTCTCGCCAGCCACCGAGAAGGAGCGGAGGCGGTCGATCGCCAGGACGGTGAAGCCGACGCTGACCAGGGCGGTGAGCACCCCGGCGACCGGGACGGAGACCGTGGTGGAGAGCAGTTCGGTCGGGGCCATCCGGTCGGCGAGGGCGATCACCCACTGCTGGATCGAGAGCACCTTCGTGCCGCTGACGAAGTTGCCGAGCAGCCCCTCCCAGATCAGCACGTAGACCAGCCCGAGCAGGACCGGCCGTCGGGTGACCAGGCTGAGCGCCAGGAACAGCGCCGAGTACGCCAGCGCGCCGAGCGCCGAGGCGGCGGCGAGCGCCAGGCCGAGGCGTACCGAATCGGCCAGCACGCCGGCGACGTAGAGCGGCACGGCGACGGTGGCCGCGCTGACCCCGACGGCCACCGCCAGCTTCGGCAGCACGATCTGCCAGCGGGGCAGCGGCTTGGTGAGGATGTGCACCACCGTCCCGTCGTCGATCTCAGCGCCGAGCACGCCGGTGCCGACGATCAGCGCCACCACCGGCAGCACCACGGCCAGGCCGAGACCGACCAGCACGGGCGGCCCCCACTGGCCCGGGTCCACCCCCAGCGACCGGCAGAGCACCGCCAACGCCACCAGCACGAGCGGCAGGGGCAGCAGCATCAGGAACCGGCGGCGGCCGAAGAGCCCGCGCGCGGTGATCCAGGAAACGGTCGACATCAGGCCTCCACCAGGTAGGAGAAGACGCTCTCCAGGGACTCGTCCTCGGGGGTCAACTGCCGGACCCGGATGCCGTGGGCGAGCGCGATCTTCGGCAGCGCCCGGGTGAAGGCGCCGTAGTCACCCGCCCGCACGGTCAGGCCGGCCCGGTCCAGTTCGACGCCGGTGACCGAGACCTCGGCCATCAGCGCCACGGCCAGCGCCCGGTCGTCGGTGGAGCGGACCGCGAACACGTGCGGCCGGTTGGTCATCAGCCGGCGGATGGTGCGGAAGTCGCCGGAGGCGGCGAGCCTTCCGGCCACCATCACCTGGACGGTGCCGGAGACCTGCTCGACCTCCTCCAGGATGTGCGAGCTGAACAGGATGGTCCGGCCGGCGTCGCCCAGGCGGTGCAGCAGCTGCATCATGTGCAGCCGCTGGCGCGGGTCCATCCCGTTGAACGGCTCGTCGAGCAGCAGCACCTGCGGGTCGTGGACCAGCGCCGCGGCGACCCGGGTCCGCTGCCGCATGCCCTTGGAGTACGTGCCGATCCGCCGGTCCTGCGCGTCGGCCATCTCGACCAGGGCGATCGCCCGCCGGGCCGCCGCCTCCGGGTCGGGCAGCCGGTGCAGCTTGGCGCTGGCCAGCACGAACTCGTACGCGGTGAGGAAGGAGTGCACCGCCTCCCGCTCGCTGACCAGGCCGAGCCGCCGGTAGACGCCCGGGTTGCGCCAGGTCGGCTCCCCGTCCAGGGTCACCGCGCCCCGCGAGGGGGCGAGGAACCCGGCCATCATGTGCAGCAGGGTGGTCTTGCCGGCCCCGTTCGGGCCGAGCAGGCCGGTCACCCCCGGGCCGAGCCGCATGGTGACGTCGTTGACCGCCACCACGTTGCCGTACCAGCGGGACACGCCGGCCAGGTCGAGGGTGCTGGCGGCGGCGGTCGGGGCCGCCGCCTCCGGGCTGGCGCTGATCGTGGTCATCGGGCGGCCACCTTCCGGTATCGCAGCAACAGCAGGGCGACGCAGGCGGCGACCAGCAGGACGGCGGCCACCCCGTAGACGGGGCCGAAGCCACCGATCGGGACGCCGCCGCCCCGGCCCTCGGGCACCAGCAGGTCACCGAGCGCCCAGGTGCCCACCCCGCCGACGAGCGTCGAGGGCGACGCGAGGAAGGCCAGCTCGTTGATCGTCCGGGACGGCAGGATCGACAGCGTCCCGACGATCGGGGTGGTCATCAGGAAGACCGCCACGATCCCGCCGGCGGCGAAGGCGCGCTTGCCGGTGAGCGAGGCGACCAGCAGCCCGATCGAGGCGAAGACCGCCGCCCACAGCCCGGCGTAGAGCAGGCCGGGCAGCAGGTCGAGCAGCTCGTCCCAGACCCCGCGCATGCCCTTGTCGGTGGTGAACGCGGCGCCGAGGAACATCACCAGCTGCGGCCCGCCGAGCAGCAGCCAGATCGCGGTGACCAGCGCCAGCAGCTTGGCCAGCGGGTAGTCGTCGCGGGGCAGCGGCCGGGAGAAGTACAGCGGCAGCACGCCGCTGCGCAGATCCCGGGAGACCAGCTCGGGGGCGGCCACCGCGACGAAGAAGATGACCAGCCAGCTCATCGAGTCGGCGAACTGGGCGTACGTCATCACCACCTCGCCGATCTGGCTGCGGACCGCGGTGATCCCGGCGGCGACCAGGGTGACGATGCCGACCACCAGCCAGGGGAAGATCTTCGCCTTGGCGGTACGGCCCAACCCGAAGACGGTCCGCAGGCCGTGCAGGTAGAGCGCGCCGAAGACGTGCCGGCGGCCCAGTCGCGGGCCGGTGTAGCGCTGGTAGCCGATGTCGTGGATGACACCGGTCGGCTCAGACATGGCTGGGCTCCCTCGTGGCGAAGAGTTCGGCCACCCGGTGCCGGCGCTGGTCCAGCCGGTGCAGCGGCAGGTCCAGCTCGGCGACCGCGCCGAGGATCAGGTCGTAGGTGGCGTCGTCGGCGAGCGGGACGAGCAGCAGCCGCCCCTCCCGGGCCACCGGCAGGTCGAGCGCGGCGAGCCGGGCCGCGAGGTCGTCCGTACCCTCGCTGACCTCGACCGCGAGCACGTCGGTCACCGATGTCATCGCGGCGATCCGGTCGGCGCGCAGCAGCCGGCCGCCGTCGATGGCGACCAGCGTGTCGCAGATCCGCTCCACCTCGCCGAGCAGGTGCGAGCAGACGAGCACGGAGATGCCGAACTCGGTGCCGATCCGGTGGATCAGGGCGAGCATGGCGTCCCGGCCGGCCGGGTCGAGGCCGTTGGTCGGCTCGTCGAGGAGCAGCAGGTCCGGGTCGTGCACCAGGGCCTGGGCGAGCTTGACCCGCTGCTTCATGCCGGTGGAGTAGCCGCCGACCGGTCGGTAGCGCTCCTCGTAGAGGCCGACGTGGCGCAGCGCCTCGGAGGCGCGCTCGCGGGCCACCGTCCGGGGCAGGCCGCTGATCCGGCCCAGGTGGGTGACCAGCTCGGCGGCGGAGAGGTCCGGCGGCAGGGCGTCGTGCTCGGGCATGTAGCCGACCCGGGCGCGGACCGCCGCCGGTTCGGTGGTCGGGTCGAGGCCGAGCACGGCGGCCCGGCCGCTGGTGGGCGGGAGCAGGCCGAGCAGGATCTTGATCAGCGTGGACTTGCCGGCGCCGTTCGCGCCGACCAGGCCGATGATCCCCGGCTCGACCGACACCGTGAGGTCGGCCAACGCGGTGACCCGACCTCCGTACGTCTTGGTCAGCGACTCGGTCGCGATCAGTGTCACGCTGCACAGCCTAGGAAGTGGGTGCTCGTCGCGGCATCCGGCGCGCCCCTGATCCTCGGCGGGTTCCCCCACTAGGGGTAAGCCTTCCGTAAGGCACGACACCACCGGCGCTGACCGACCAGCCGGTCCGCACCGGGCCGTCCGGGTGGAAGGTCTTCGACGACGGCCGCCGGGTCGAACTGGGCCCGCTCAAGGGCAACCGGGGCGACCAGGCGTACGACCTGCCGGCCGGGACCGAACCGACCGGGCTGACCAGCGTGTCGATCTGGTGCGAGCGGTTCGCGGCGTCGTTCGGCGCGGCCCCGCTGACTCCCGCCGGCTGATCCGGCGGCGCCCGGCCGACGGCCGCCCGAACGGCCGGTGGCCGGCAGGTGGAGTGGCGCTCTCGACCGATCGCCGGTGGGCTGCGAAACTGTGTGCCGGCCGGTGAGTTGGGGGTTAGATGAGCAACGGGTGGGTGCTGCCCGAGGACGTGCTGCGGGATGCTCCGGCGTACGCGCCACGCACCAGTGAACTGGCCGATCTGGAGTTGCTGCTGACCGGGGCGTACGCCCCGCTGACCGGCTTCATGACCCGCGCCGACCTGGCCGCGCTGAGCCGACGCGGCCGGCTCGCCGACGGGACGCCCTGGCCCGTACCGGTGACCCTGCAGGTGCCGGCGGCGCTCGCCGACGGCCTGGCGCTGGACGACCCGCTGCGCCGGGCGCTGGTGCTCACCGACGGCGAGGGCGCCCCGGTGGCCGCGATGGACGTGACCGACGTCTGGCCGGTGCGGGACGGCACGGCGGGCGTGGGCGGCGCGGTCCGCCGGCTCGGCGACGGCGGGCACGGGCCGTTCCAGCGGCTGCGCCGCGGCCCGGACGAGGTCAAGGCGCTGCTGCCCCCGGGCCGGGTGCTCGGGGTGTTCGCCGACCGGCCGCTGCACCGGCCGCAGCTCGCCCAGATCGCGCACGCGGCCCGCACGCTCGGCGCGCACCTGCTGGTGATGATCCCGGTTGGCGAGGAGGCGACCGGTGGGCTGCCGGCCGAGGCGCTGGTCCGCAGCGTCTTCGCCGCCCGGGACCGGATGCCCCCGGCCACCCTGGTGGCGGTGCCGCTGGTCCGGCGCCGCGACGAGATCAGCGACGCGCTGCTGCGGGCCCGGGTCGCCGCCGCGTACGGGGTGACCCACCTGCTCTCCACCACCGACGTGTTCTCCGGGGCGGGCCTGCGGGTGCTGGTGCCCCGCGAGCTGGCCTACGACAACCGGGACGGGCAGTGGCGCTGGCGGGAGGACATCCCGCCGCGCAACCGGCGGCTGGCGCTGACCCAGGAGGAGATCGACGACCTGCTGGACCGGGGCTTCCCGCTGCCCGAGTGGCACACCCCGCCGGCGGTGGCCAAGGAGCTGGTCCGGGCCCGCCCGCCGCGCCGGCACCGGGGGCTGGTGGTCTTCTTCACCGGGCTCTCCGGGTCCGGCAAGTCGACCATCGCCCGCGGTCTGGCGGATTCCCTGCGCGAGGGAGGCGACCGGACGATCACCCTGCTCGACGGGGATGTGGTGCGCCGGGAGCTCTCCGCCGGGCTGACCTTCAGCAAGGCCGACCGGGACCTCAACGTGCGCCGGATCGGTTGGGTGGCCGCCGAGATCGCCCGGCACCGGGGGGTGGGGATCTGCTGCCCGATCGCCCCGTACGCCGCCGCCCGGGCCACCGCCCGGGAGATGGCGCACGCCGCCGGGGCGGGGTTCCTGCTGGTCCACGTCGCCACCCCGCTGGAGGTCTGCGAGCAGCGTGACCGCAAGGGCCTGTACGCCCGCGCCCGGGCCGGCCTGCTCACCGGGATGACCGGCATCGACGACCCGTACGAGGAGCCGACCGACGCCGACCTGGTGGTGGACACCACCGAGATGACCATCGAGGAGGCGGTCCAGGTGGTGATGAACCACCTGACCGAGACCGGCTGGGTGGAGCCCCGCCTCCAGTCCGCCTGACCCGCGCGGCGTCCCACCGCCCGCCTCCCGTTCGGCCCCGCCGCCGCCCGCTTCCCGCCCCGGTCCGCTCGTCGACCGGCCGGCGGGGACGGGCGGCGGCGCCGTCTGCAGCGGCATTCCTTCCGTCGTGACCTTCTGCGCGCTAGTGTTCATCTTTGTTGGAACACGTTCGACCGCGTGGACACGTGGTCGCGGGACCCCGGAGGTGCGACGGATGCTGGCGCGGCAGCGGCAGACGGCCATCCTGGATCGGGTCCGCAGCGCCGGCGGCGTGCGGGTCACCGAGCTGGCCGCCGAATTCGGCGTCTCCGACATGACCATCCGGCGGGACCTGGAGACGCTGCACGAGCAGGGCCTCCTCGCCAAGGTGCACGGCGGCGCCACGCTGACCGGCCCGAGCTCCACCGACGAACCCGGCTTCCACGCCAAGGCGGTCCGCCAGTCAGCGGAGAAGGCGGCGATCGCCAACCGCGCCGCCGAGCTGGTCCGCCCCGGCGCCGCGATCGCCCTGTCGGCCGGTACGACCACCGCGGAGCTGGCCCGCCGCCTGGTCGACGTGCCGGGGCTGACCGTGGTGACCAATTCGCTGCCGGTGGCCGAGATCCTGCACATGGGCGGGCGGCCGGACCAGACGGTGGTGCTCACCGGCGGTGTCCGTACGCCCTCCGACGCGCTGGTCGGCCCGCTGGCCGTGGCCGCGATCGCCTCGCTCCACCTGGACCTGCTCTTCCTCGGCGTGCACGGAATCAGCGAGCGGGCCGGCTTCACCACGCCCAACCTGATGGAGGCGGACACCGACCGGGCCCTGGTGGCGGCCGCCGATCGGCTGGTCGTCCTCGCCGACCACACCAAGTGGGGCACGGTGGGGATCTCCTCCATCGTCGGTCTGGACGCCGCGGACGTGCTGGTCACCGACGACCGGTTGGCGCCGGAAGCACGACGGGTACTCGACGAGAAGGTGGGTGAGCTGGTGATTGTGCGGGCCACGGGGCGGCTCACGGAGGAGGCGGCGGAGTGAAGCGTACGCAGATCGAGCTGGCCGACGGCCGTGAGCTGATCTACTTCGACGAGCGGGACGACGCGGTCCGCGACCGGCCGGACCTCCGCGACCTCCTCCCGCCGCCGCCCGCCTCCCAGCTGCGCTTCGACCCGCTCACCGACGAGTGGGTGGCGGTGGCGGTGCACCGGCAGACCCGCACCTTCCTGCCCCCGGCCGACCAGTGCCCGCTCTGCCCGTCGACCGCCGACCGGCTCAGCGAGATCCCGGCCCCCGACTACGACGTGGCGGTCTTCGAGAACCGCTTCCCGGCACTGAGCCAGCGGGTGGCCGAGGAGCCGGCGGAGATCACCCCGTTCACCCCGGTCCGCCCGGGGCGCGGCCGGTGCGAGGTGGTCTGCTTCACCGACGACCACAACGCCTCCTTCGCCGGTCTACCGCCGCGCCGGGTGCGGACCGTGCTGGACGCGCTCGCCGACCGGACCACCGCGCTGGGTGAGCTGCCCGGGGTGGAGCAGATCTTCCCGTTCGAGAACCGGGGCGTGGAGATCGGCGTGACCCTGCACCACCCGCACGGCCAGATCTACGCGTACCCGTTCGTCACGCCGCGGACCCGGTCGATGCTGGCCGCCGCGCGGCGGCACGCCGAGCGGACCGGCGGCAACCTCTACGCCGACGTGCTCGCCGCCGAGCGGGCCGCCGGGAAGCGGGTGGTGGCGAGCAACGAGCACTGGACCGCGTACGTCCCGGCGGCCGCCCGCTGGCCGTTCGAGGTGCACGTCGCCCCGCACCGGCCGGTGCCGGACATCCCGGCGCTCGACGACGCCGAGCGGGACGCGTTCGGGCCGCTCTACCTGGACGTGCTGCGCCGCTTCGACGGGCTGTTCGACCTGCCCATGCCGTACATCGCGGCCTGGCACCAGGCGCCGGTGCGGATCGACCGCGAGCTGGGGCACCTGCACCTGCAGCTGTTCACCATCCGCCGCGCCAGGGACAAGCTGAAGTACCTGGCCGGCTCGGAGTCCGGGATGGGCGTCTTCATCAACGACATCGCCCCTGAGCGGGCCGCCGAACTCCTCCGCGCCGCCTGACCTCGGCCCGTGGCCCGGCCCGGCCCGGTCCGGTCCGGTCCGGCATGGTCCACCTGAGCTGCGCGAGGTGGCGGTGTCGGACGACCGGGACACCGCCACCTGCCGCAACGCGATTGGATCATGAGCCCAGGCGCCGACGCGGGGCGGCTGCCGGCAGAGGCGGGAGACCGGGCGCGGGGGGCCCGGGACAGGGCCCCCCGCAGGGAAGGGACGGCTGGCTGTGCGCGACAGCCGGGAAGGCTGGCTGATCGGCACTCGGGCCGCGAGGCGACCGCGGTCAACCTTCCTGGACGGGACTGGCATCACGTCCACCCAGCTCAACGACCCGCACCCCCACGGGGTGACGCCGCGACGGTCGCCGGCGCCACCACGGCCGACGCGCACGTCGCCCCCGGGTACGACGAAGCCCGCCGGCGGGTGCCGGCGGGCTCGGTCGGTGACGCGGGGCGGAATCAGGCGTTGATCTTGCGCGCCAGGTTCTCGTCGAGCGCGTTCATGAACTCGTCGGTGGTCAGCCACGGGGCGTCCCGCGAGATGAGCAGCGCGAGGTCCTTGGTCATCTGGCCACCCTCGACGGTGTCGACGATGACCTGCTCCAGGGTGTTGGCGAACTCGGTGACCGCCGGGGTGCCGTCCAGCTTGCCCCGGTGGGCCAGGCCCCGGGTCCAGGCGTAGATCGACGCGATCGGGTTGGTCGAGGTCTTCTCGCCCTTCTGCCACTGCCGGTAGTGCCGGGTGACCGTGCCGTGCGCGGCCTCCGCCTCGACGGTGCGGCCGTCCGGGGAGAGCAGCACCGAGGTCATCAGGCCGAGCGAGCCGAAGCCCTGCGCGACGGTGTCGGACTGCACGTCACCGTCGTAGTTCTTGCAGGCCCAGACGTAGCCGCCCTCCCACTTGAGCGCGGCGGCGACCATGTCGTCGATCAGCCGGTGCTCGTAGGTGATGCCGGCGGCGTCGAACTCGGCCTTGAACTCGTTCTCGAACACCTCGGCGAAGATGTCCTTGAACCGGCCGTCGTACGCCTTGAGGATGGTGTTCTTGGTGGACAGGTAGACCGGGTAGTTGCGGTCCAGCCCGTACCGGAACGAGGCCCGGGCGAAGTCCCGGATCGACTCGTCGAAGTTGTACATGCCCATGGCGATGCCGCCGCCGGGGAAGTTGGCGACCTCCATCTCCATGGGGGCGCCGCCGTCGGCCGGGGTGTAGGTGATGGTCACCGTGCCCGGGCCGGGGACGACGAAGTCGGTGGCCTTGTACTGGTCACCGTGGGCGTGCCGGCCGATGATGATCGGCTTGGTCCAGCCGGGGACCAGCCGCGGCACGTTGGACATGATGATCGGCTCGCGGAAGACGACGCCGCCGAGGATGTTGCGGATGGTGCCGTTCGGCGACCGCCACATCTTCTTCAGGCCGAACTCCTCGACCCGGGCCTCGTCCGGGGTGATGGTCGCGCACTTGACGCCCACGCCGTGCTGCTTGATGGCGTTGGCGGCGTCGACGGTGACCTGGTCGTCGGTCTCGTCGCGGTGCTGGATCGACAGGTCGTAGTAGTGCAGGTCGACGTCGAGGTAGGGCAGGATCAGCTGCTCCCGGATCTGCTTCCAGATGATCCGGGTCATCTCGTCGCCGTCGATTTCCACGACCGGGTTGTTTACCTTGATCTTCGCCATCGGCCGGCGCTCCTCTCGGGGGACACGTGCTCAAGCAGTACGAGCGTACTGGAAACTGGCCGGGGTGCCCCAGCCGGCCTCGGTCGGCCGGGAATCGGGGTGCACGGCGCAGGAAACCACTGGCAGCATCACCGGATGCCACTGAGCCGCACCCTCGGGTCTATCACGGTCACCGCCCTCACCGACGGCGAGGGCCCGTTCTTCCAGCCCCGCGCCGAGGCGTTCCCCGACGCCACCGAGGCGCAGTGGCGCGAGGCCGACCGGCGCGATCCCGGGTCGGTGACCGCCGACGGGGAGTGGTGGCTGCAGTTCCGCAGCTTCGCCGTCCGTGACGACGATGGGCCGGTGACGCTGGTCGACGCCGGCATCGGCCCGGCCGACTCGCCCGCCGCGAGCTGGGCGCCGGTGCCGGGCCGGCTGCCGGCGGAACTGGCCGCCGCCGGCGTCGATCCCGCCGACGTACGCACCGTGGTGCTGACCCACCTGCACAGCGACCACATCGGCTGGGCGGTGACCGGCACACCGGGCCGCCCCTACTTTCCGAACGCCGAATACCTGGTGCAGCGGACCGAGCTGGACGCGCTGGAGTCGTTCCACCCCGAGCTGCCGGCCCGGCTGGTCGGCCCGTTGCGCGCCGCCGGCCGGCTCCGGGTGGTCGACGGCGACACCCCGCTGACCCCGGCGGTACGCGTGCTGAGCACCCCGGGCCACACCCCCGGCCACCAGTCGGTGCTGGTCGACTCCGGCGACGAACGCCTGCTGCTCACCGGCGACCTGCTGGTGCACGCCGTGCAACTGGTCGACCCCACCCTCGCGTACGCCCACGAGGAGGATCCCGCCGCCGCCCGCACCTCCCGCACGGCCCTGCTGCACACCCTCACCGCGACCCCCGGCCTCACCCTCCTCGCCACCCCCCACCTCGGCACCCCCTTCACCCCCCTGTGAGCCACCCCCCACCCCACTGATCGCAAACTTCCTGATCAACTCGGCCGGGGCCGGGGCCGGGGCGGGGGTGGGCGGGGACGGCGAAGGGGCACGCCGGCGGGTGCCGGCGTGCCCCTTCGGGGTTGGATCAGCTCACATGTTGGCGATGTCGGCCTGCTTGGCGCGGACGGCTTCGGCGGCGGCCTTGAGGCTGGCCAGCTCGTCGGCGTCCAGGTCGGTCTCGACGACCTTCTTGACGCCCTCGCGGCCGATCTGGGCCTCGACGCCCAGGTAGACGCCGGAGATGCCGTACTGCCCGTCGACCCAGGCGCAGACCGGCATGACCTCGCCGGAGTCCTCCGCGACGGCCTTGGCCATCCGGGCGGCGGCGGCCGACGGGGCGTAGTACGCCGAACCGGTCTTCAGCAGCGCGACCACCTCGGCGCCACCGTTGCGGGTCTTGACGACCAGCTCCTCGATCTGGGCGGCGGGCATCGCGTCACGCAGCGGCTTGCCGTTGACGGTGCTCTTGGAGGGCACCGGGACCATGGTGTCGCCGTGCGAGCCGAGGGTGAGGGTCTTGACCGACTTCACCGGTACGTTCAGCGCCTCGGCGACGAAGTTGGTGAACCGGGCGGTGTCGAGCATGCCGGCCTGGCCGAGCACCCGGTTCTTCGGGAACTGGGTGGCGAGCTGAGCCAGCGCGGTCATCTCGTCGAGCGGGTTGGAGACCACGATGACGACGGCGTTCGGGGCGTACTTGGCGACGTTCTCGGCGACCTGACGGACGATCTTGGCGTTGGTCTCCAGCAGGTCCATCCGGCTCATGCCGGGCTTGCGGGGCAGGCCGGCGGTGATGACGACGACGTCGGAGCCCTCGATGGCCTCGTAGCCCTCGCCGTTCGGGCCGGTGGTGGCGCCGACGACCTTGGTCTCGAAGCCCTCGACCGCGCGCGACTGGTTGAGGTCCAGCGCGAGACCGGCCGGCTTGCCCTCCACGATGTCGGTGATCACGACGGTGTCGAAGATGTCGTACTCGGCCAGGCGCTGTGCGGTGGTGGAGCCGTAGAAGCCGGCGCCGACGACAGTGACCTTCTTACCCATGGTCGTCCCACTCCCTGATACCAGTCGGTTTTCCGGACCGTATCAGCCATCCTGGCACCGATCGGGCGAGGGGCGGACGGTTATGACGCGCTTGGGCGTAACGACACAGCACCCCGGCGACCCGATGAGCCGGGTGCGGGCGGATCAGCCGCGCTCGGCGCGCTCGACGACGTTTGTCAGCAGCATCGCCCGGGTCATCGGGCCGACGCCGCCGGGCATCGGCACCAGCGCGCCGGCGACCTCGGCCACCTCGGGGTCCACGTCGCCGGTGTAACGGCCCTTGCCGTCCGCGCCGATCACCCGGGTGATGCCGACGTCGACCACGGTGGCGCCCGGCGTGACCATGTCGGCGGTGAGCAGTCCCGGCACGCCGGCCGCGACGATGACGATGTCGGCCGCCCGGGTGTGCGCGGCGAGGTCCAGGGTGCCGGTGTGGCAGAGCGTCACCGTGGCGTTCTCGCTGCGCCGGGTGAGCAGCAGGCCGAGCGGGCGCCCGACCGTGTTGCCCCGGCCGATCAGGGCGACCTTGGCGCCCCGCAGCGCGATGTCGTACCGGCGGAGCAGTTCCACGATGCCGCGCGGGGTGCAGGGCAGCGGAGCATCGTAGCCGAGCACCAGCCGGCCCAGGTTGACCGGGTGCAGGCCGTCCGCGTCCTTGTCCGGGTCGATCATCTCCAGCGCGCGCTGGGTGTCCAGGTGGGCCGGGAGCGGCAGCTGGACGATGTAGCCGTGGCAGGCCGGGTCGGCGTTGAGCTCGGTCAGCACCTGGTCGAGCTGGGCCTGGGTGGCGTCGGCGGGCAGCTCGCGCCGGATCGAGGCGATGCCCACCTCGGCGCAGTCCCGGTGCTTGCCGTTGACGTACGCCTGGGAGCCGGGGTCGGCACCCACCAGGACGGTGCCCAGCCCGGGGGTGATGCCGCGCTCCGCGAGCGCCTTGACCCGTACTCGCAGCTCGTCCTTGATCTCCGCCGCGGTCGCCTTGCCGTCCAGGATCGTCGCCGTCACGCACCGATCGTCTCACGCGCGTCGCCCGCCCGGCCGACGACGGCAAACCGTGACTGAACGTAACGTGGGTTTAATCACTCACAGTTACGTGCTGTGGATCGCGCCACATCGTGGGACCGACAGGCGATCATCAACCTCCACAGAGCGGACAACGGGCACGCAAGGTCGCGGCTGCATCGCGACCGCACGCCAGGCGCGCGGCCGGGCGGGCGGAGAGGCAGCCTGAGCAGGGATTCCGGCCTCCTCTTTAGCAGAGGTGCCCGACGTCGACAAGGCCCGGCACCCCACTCCGTTACCCCTTCGCAACGCTCTCGTTGTCGAAGCTGCCGCCGGCGACCTACCGTTGCCGATTGTTGCGCAGCGTCACCCAACGCCGGGCCTGACTGCGCAGCGTGAGGAGATGAGGAGACTCAATGCGAGTTCGTAGGCTTGCTGCCTGGACCGCCCTCCCGCTCGCGGTGACCCTGGGCCTCGCGGCCTGCGGCGGCGGCGGAGGCAGCGGATCCGGCAGCAGCGACCCCAACGCGGCCGTCAGCATCCAGATCAGCGAGCCGCAGCACCTGGTTCCGACGAACACCACCGAGACGTCGGGTTCCCAGGTGCTCGCCGGCCTGTTCAGCCCGCTCGTCGACTACGACGCGCAGAACAAGCCGTACGAGGTGGCGGCCCAGTCGGTGACGTCGTCGGACAACAAGGTCTGGACGATCAAGCTGAAGGACGGCTTCACCTTCCACAACGGTGAGAAGGCCACGTCCGACGACTACATCAACGCGTGGAACTACGGCGCGTACGCCCCCAACGGCCAGGGCGCCAGCTACTTCTTCGAGAAGATCGCCGGCTACCAGGACCTGCAGGGCGAGAAACCGAAGGCCAAGACGATGTCCGGGCTGAAGAAGGTCGACGACCTCACCTTCACCGTGACGCTGTCCGAGCCGTACATCGACTTCAAGACGATGCTCGGCTACACCGCCTTCTACCCGCTGCCGGAGGCCGCGTTCTCCGGCCCGGGCGTGCTGAAGGACTCGTACGAGCAGGCGCCGATCGGTCAGGGCCCGTTCAAGATGAAGGGCACCTGGCAGCACGACGCCAAGATCGACGTCGAGCGGTACGACGCGTACCCGGGCCAGAAGCCCAAGGTCAAGGGCGTCGAGTTCCGGGTCTACCAGCAGCTCACCGCGGCCTACGCGGACGTGCAGGGGGACAACCTGGACGTCCTCCCGACGATCCCGACCGAGAACCTGAGCACCGCGCCGACCGACCTCGGTGACCGGTACCAGACCAGCCCGATGTCGTCGTTCCAGTTCCTCGCGTTCCCGACGTTCGACAAGGACTACAGCAAGCCGGACGTGCGCAAGGCCATCTCGATGGCGATCGACCGGGACGAGATCACCAAGTCGATCTTCAAGGGTTCGCAGCAGCCGGCCCGTTCGTTCGTCTCGCCGGTGCTGCCGGGCTACCGGGACAACACCGCGGGCGCTGCCGGGGAGTTCAACCCGGCCGAGGCCAAGAAGCTCTACCAGGCCGCCGGCGGCCCGTCGAAGATCGTCATCTCCTACAACGGGGACGGCGGTCACAAGGACTGGGTCGACGCCACCGCCAACCAGCTGAAGGCCAACCTGGGCGTCGACGTCGTCGGCTCGGCCGAGCCGAAGTTCGCCGACCTGCTGACCAAGGTCGAGAAGAAGCAGCCGGTGGGTCTGTTCCGGATGGGCTGGGTGATGGACTACCCGTCGATGGAGGACTACCTCGGCCCGCTGTACACCACCAACGGCTCGTCGAACTACTACGGCTACAGCAACCCGGAGTTCGACAAGCTGGTCAAGGAGGGTTCGGCCGCCAAGACACAGGACGAGGCGATCGCCAAGTACCAGCAGGCGGAGGACATCCTGGCCAAGGACATGCCGGTGATCCCGCTCCGCTTCGGCGAGAACGTGTTCGGCCACTCGTCCAAGGTGAAGAACGTTGAGATGGACCTGTTCCAGCGGGTCAACCTCGTCAAGATCGAAGCGGCCAGCTGAGCTGACCATGGTGCGGGCCACCCGGGCGACGACGCCCGGGTGGCCCGGACCGCGCTACCCCGGCCGGGCCGGACGGCACCCCTACCGGATATTTCCGGTACGACCAGAGATGCCGTCGCGCGACCCTTTCGCACATTTCCGGAGAGACTGCTAAGCATGTTCCGCTACATCTTGCGGCGCCTACTGCAGATGGTCCTCGCGTTCTTCGGGACCACCCTGATCGTCTACGCGCTGATGTTCGCCGGCCAGGGCGACCCCATCCAGGCCCTCGCAGGCGAACGACCGGTGACGGCGGCCCAGCGGGCATACCTGACCGAGAAGTACCACCTGGACGCCACGGGCGTCGGTGGCTTCTTCTACCGCTACTTCGACTACGTCAAGAGCCTGCTCCAGGGTGACCTCGGCCAGTCGCTGACCGGCCGGCAGATCGGCGACATCCTTCAGGCGGCCTGGCCGATCACCGTGAAGCTCGCGCTGATCGCGCTCGCCGTGGCGATCATCTTCGGCGTCACCGCCGGCGTGATCGCCGGCATCCGCCGGGCCAGCATCTTCGACAACTCGACGCTGGTGCTCACCCTGCTGGTGCTCGGCATCCCGACCATCGTGCTGGCGCCGCTCGCCCAGTACTTCCTGGGCGTCAAGTGGCAGCTCTTCCCGCCCACCGCCGGCTCCGAGCCGACGTTCTACGCGCTGCTGCTGCCGGGCATCGTGCTCGGCTCGCTGTCGCTGGCCACCGCGCTGCGGCTGACCCGTACCTCGGTGGCGGAGAACCTGCGCGCCGACTATGTCCGCACCGCCCGGTCCAAGGGCCTGGTCAAGCGCCGGATCGTCACCGTCCACGTGCTGCGCAACTCGCTCATCCCGGTGGTCACCTTCCTCGGTGTCGAGCTGGGCAACCTGATGAGCGGCGCGATCATCACCGAGGGCGTCTTCAACATCCCCGGTGTCGGCTTCAACCTCTTCCGCGGCATCCGCACCGAGGACGGACCGCTGGTGGTGGGCATCGTCAGCGTGCTCGTCGTGGTCTACCTGGTCTCGAACCTGGTGGTGGACGTCCTGTACGCCGTACTCGATCCGAGGATCCGCTATGAGTGATTTTGAGACGGTGGCGGCGACCGAGAACCAGGCCGCCCGCCGGGGCCCCTCCGGCGAGCCGGGCACGCCCAACCAGATCGGCGCGGCGCACAAGCCGCGCAGCCTGGCCGGCGACGCCTGGCGCGACCTGCGGCGCAACCCGATCTTCTGGATCTCGCTGGCGCTGGTGGTCATCTTCACCCTGATGGCCCTGGCCCCCGGCCTGTTCACCACGAACGACCCGAGCGACTGCCTGCTCTCCCGGCAGCACGCCGGGCCGTCCGGCGGGGCCATCTTCGGGTACGACTTTCAGGGCTGCGACACGTACTCCCGCGCGGTCCACGGCACTCGCGCCTCACTGCTGGTCGGCGCGCTCTCCGCGCTGGGCACCGGGGTGATCGCGCTGGTGGTCGGCATGGTGGCCGGCTACTTCGGCCGCTGGATCGACGCGGTGCTCTCCCGCGTGATCGACGTGGTGCTCGGCATCCCGCTGCTGCTGGCCGCGATCGTGCTGCTCAAGCGGGTCGGCAACGCCAGCCCGACGGTCCGGATCACGGCGGTGATCTTCGTGCTGGCCATCCTCGGCTGGACCACGGCCGCCCGGGTGGTGCGCTCGTCGGTGATCACCGCGAAGGAGCAGGACTACGTCGCGGCGGCCCGGATGCTCGGCGCCGGCCACGGCCGGATCATGTGGCGGCACATCCTGCCGAACTCGCTGGCCCCGGCCATCGTGGTACTCACCATCGCGCTCGGCTCGTTCATCGCCGCCGAGGCGACGCTCTCCTTCCTGGGCATCGGTCTCAAGGCGCCGACGATCTCGTGGGGCCAGGACATCGACACCGGCCGGATCCACATGCGGGAGTCGGCGACCCCGCTGATCGTCCCGTCGACCTTCCTCGCGCTGACCGTGCTGGCGTTCATCATGCTCGGCGACGCGATCCGTGACGCCTTCGACCCGAAGCTGCGGTGACACTCTCATGACCCAGTCCGCTGTCCGGCCGACGCCGGCCTCTCCCACCCCGCCCGGCGGCCACCTGCTCGAGGTACGCGACCTGCACGTCGAGTTCCGCACCCATGAGGGCGTGGCCAAGGTGATCAACGGGGTCTCGTACCACCTGGACGCGGGCGAGACCCTGGCGGTGCTCGGCGAGTCCGGCTCCGGCAAGTCGGTGACCGCCCAGGCGATCATGGGCATCCTCGACACTCCCCCGGCCCACGTCCGCTCCGGCCAGATCCTGTATCAGGGCCGGGACCTCCTGACCCAGTCGGAGGAGCAGCGCCGGCAGGTGCGCGGCAAGGAGATCGCGATGATCTTCCAGGACGCGCTCTCCGCGCTGAATCCGGTCTTCCCGGTCGGCTGGCAGATCGGCGAGACGCTGCGCCAGCGCGAGGGGATGTCCCGGGCCGACGCCCGACGGCGGGCCGTCGAGCTGATGGACCTGGTGAAGATCCCGGCGGCGGCGAAGCGGCTGGGCGACTACCCGCACCAGTTCTCCGGCGGCATGCGGCAACGCGTCATGATCGCGATGGCGCTGGCCCTGAACCCGAAGGTGCTGATCGCCGACGAGCCCACGACGGCGCTCGACGTCACCGTGCAGGCCCAGATCATGGACCTGCTGGCCGACCTGCGCCGGGACCTCGACATGGCGATGATCCTGATCACCCACGACCTCGGCGTGGTCGCCGGCGTCGCGGACCGGATCGCCGTGATGTACGCCGGTCGGATCGTCGAGCACGCCGACGTGCGCTCGCTGTACCGGGCGCCGGCCCACCCGTACACCAAGGGCCTGCTGGAATCGATTCCGCGAATGGACGTACGGGGGCAGGCGCTCTCCACGATCAAGGGGCTGCCGCCGAACCTGATGCGGATCCCCTCTGGCTGCCCGTTCCACCCCCGGTGCCCGTACGCGCAGCAGGTCTGCGTGGACGTGGTGCCGCACGACCTGGTCCTCGGCGACGGCCGGACCAGCGCGTGCCACTTCGCGCAGGAGGTCCGTGATGACAGCGCCCGCTAGCCCGACCAAGGTCCGCGGCGAGACGATCCTCTCCGTCGACAACGTGGTGAAGCACTTCCCGATCAGCCAGGGTGTGCTGTTCAAGAAGCAGACCGGCGCAGTGAAGGCCGTCGACGGGGTGAGCTTCGAGCTGCGCCGGGGCGAGACGCTCGGCATCGTCGGCGAGTCCGGCTGCGGCAAGTCGACCCTCGCCCGGCTGCTGATGCGGCTGGAGACGCCGACCTCCGGCCGGGCCACGCTGGAGGGCAAGGACCTCTTCAAGTCCTCCGGCGCGGAGCTGCGCCGGCTGCGCCGCAACATGCAGATGGTGATGCAGGATCCGTACACCTCGCTGAACCCGCGGATGACGGTCGGCGACATCATCGGCGAGCCGTTCGAGATCCACCCGGACGCGGCACCGAAGGGCAGCAAGCAGAAGCGGGTGCAGGAGCTGCTGGACGTGGTCGGGCTCAACCCCGAGCACATCAACCGGTACCCGCACCAGTTCTCCGGCGGCCAGCGGCAGCGCATCGGCATCGCCCGGGCCCTGGCGCTGCGGCCGGAGGTCATCGTCTGCGACGAGCCGGTCTCGGCCCTGGACGTGTCGATCCAGGCCCAGGTGATCAACCTGCTGGAGCAGCTCCAGGACGAGTTCGGGCTGTCGTACATCTTCATCGCGCACGACCTGTCGGTGGTCCGGCACATCTCGGACCGGGTCGCGGTGATGTACCTCGGCAGGATCGTGGAGATCGGCACCGAGCAGGAGATCTACGAGCGGGCCACCCACCCGTACACCCAGGCGCTGCTCTCGGCCGTGCCGGTGCCGGACCCGGACGCCCGGGAGAACCGGAACATGATCCGGCTCACCGGCGACGTGCCCAGCCCGGCCGACCCGCCGAGTGGCTGCCACTTCCGCACCCGCTGCTGGAAGGCGCAGGACATCTGCGCCATCCAGGACCCGCAGACGGTCCTGCGCGCCGCCGACCCGCACCCCTCGGCCTGCCACTTCGCCGAGGTGCGCCCCGCCGCCGCCTGACCCACCCCACCCGCCGACCGAACCGCCGCGCGCCGAATTCAGCCGGCCCCCGCCCCCGGACAGGGGACGGGGGCCGGCTGGTGTCGGGCCGGCGGTCCGGCCCGGATCGGGAACCGGGCCGGACCGCCGACGTCTCAGAGCTGGGCCAGGTCGAACGCCCAGATGCCACGGCCGTGGGTGGCCACGTAGACCGAGTTGTCCACCGCGTTGTACTCGACGTCCATCCCGACGGTCAGCGGCAGGCCGGCGCCGAGCCGCTGCCAGTCGGTCGCCCCGGGCGCCCGGTAGAAGGTGGCCAGGTCGGTGGCGAGCACCAGGGCGCCGTTCGACAGCTCCCTGATCGAGCTGGCGGGCACGTCCGGCAGGTTCGCCGAGACGTCCTTCCAGGTCGCGCCCGCGTCGGTCGTCTCGTAGACGTGGCCGTAGCCGGCGCCCGGGCCCTCGGTGAACCGCCGGGAGAACCCGTTGATCGCGAGGAAGGCGTGCGCCGGGTTGGCCGGGTCGACGCCGGCGCCCTGCACGAACCGGTTCGGGAAGTCCGCCGGCAGGGTCAGCTGGTGCCAGCTCGCCGGGTCGTTCACCTTGCCGACCGCGACGCCCCGGGTGAACCCGGCGTTGTTGCACGGACCGCACCAACCGACGTACGCCGTGCCGCCGGAGACGCCCACCGAGGTCGCGGTATGGCCGCCGCCCAGGTCGAAGACGTTCGTCCAGCCCTTGCCGTTGGAGATCGCGTACCCCTTGGTGTTCACCCAGACGTGCTGGCCGCCGGCGACCCACACGTTCGCGTCCTTCGCGTCCGGGGAGAACGGCGCGATGAACCGGGCAAGCTCGTCGCCGGGCGCCGAGGTGTACGGCTGGATGTCCCGCGAGGTGGAGGTCGACGCCGTGCCCGGGCCCGGGTTGGCGTTGCAGTTCTCGGTCACCCGCATGGCCAGGTTGGTGTACTCCTGGACCTGCCGGCAGCCGTTCGCCGGGTCGGCCAGCGAGTCGCCGCCGTCACCGCCGAAGTTGGAGCCCATCACGGTGTCGCCGGCCCGCAGCACCGAGGCGCCGTTGTCCTGGAGACCGCCGGAGACCACCGTGCCCGCCTTGGCCGGGTCCTTGCCGACCGAGACCGAGTAGTACTGGAGGGCGTCGATGCTGCCGTCGTTCAGGCTCTGCCAGTCGGTGGCGTGCCCGTCCTTGTCGGTCTTCCCGTTGATCGGCCGGCGGTAGATGCCGCCGTCGTTGCCGACGTAGACGAAGCCGTTGCCCACCGCGACCGAGTGCTGGTCGGAGTGGGTGGTCTTGTTGCACTTGTTCTGCGCGTCGTAGATGTTCCAGCAGGAGAAGCCGAAGTTCCAGTACGGCCCGACGGTCTTCCAGTTGGCGCCGCCGTCGGTCGACTCGTAGACCTCCTCCAGACCCGCCCAGACGTGGTTCGGGTTCGCCGGGTCGACCGCGAGGAACTGGTTGTACCAGGCCTGGATGCCGGGACCGTAGCCCTTGCCGATCACGGTCTGCTTGAGTGCGGAGCCGGAGTTGCCCAGCTTCGACGAGTCGGCGATCTTGCTCCACGGCCCGGCGGGCGAACCGTTGTTGGAGACGTAGATGCCGTCCAGGTAGCTGTTGACGTTGCCGGCCGGCTTGTTGAGCAGCTTCGGCGACTGGTTGATCGCGTACAGCTTGCCGCCGTCGGCGGAGAACGCGAACGTCACGTAGCCGATGTCGTCGGCCGGGATGGAGCCGGTCGGGTTGACCTTGGCCCAGCCGCCCGCCGTGTAGTCGGCGGTCTCGTAGAAGCCGTTGTAGGTGTCGCCCGACCGCCAGGCCGAGGCCACCACGACGTGCTTCGGATTGCGCGGGTCGTCGGCCACGTCGTTGACGATGTTCTTGTACGCCGCGTTGGCCGTGCCCGCGTCCGCCCCGCCCGGCAGGTAGCTCGGGTTCGGCGCCCACTCGAACTTCCACGCCCCGGAGCCGCTGCTCATCGAGTGCGAGTAGAGACCCCGGTTGGTGGCGGCCCAGACCTTGCCGTCGAAGAACCGCAGCTTGTTGATGACCGTGCTCTCCAGCTCGGTGCCGCCGACCCGGTCGGCCGCGGTGAACTGACCGGTCTTCGGGCTGGCCAGCCGGTAGACGCCGGCGCCGACGTACGAGGTCGCGCCGGTGTTCGCCTCGCCCGAGGCGTACCAGAGCGAGCCGTCGGCGGCGAGCACCACGTCGCCGCTGGACAGGGTGGGCAGCTGGTCGGTGATCGGCGTCCAGCTCCCGCCGCCGATCGAGGACCGCCACACGCCACCGTCGGCGCCGGCCGCGTAGACGTACCCGCTGTTGTCCGCCGCGAGGCCGGTGATCCGACCGGTCACCAGGCCCGCGCCCCCGGAGGAGTTGGAGGCGTAGTCGCGGTAGCGGGGGTCGTCCCCGTCGTACTTGATCTTGGTGACCTCGCGCCAGCTGCCCTTGGTGGCCGGCAGCCCGTTCAGTTGGCTGAACGCGTTCGAGTACGCGCCCGGCGCGACGATGCCCGGGGCCGACCGGGCCTGGGCGAACTGCTCGGCGATGACCCGGGCCTCGAAGGCCTCCTCGCCGGCCTCTTCCGAGTTCTCCCCGGCCGCCATCTCGGCGAACTCCCGGGGGTGCCAGGGCAGGTTGGCGCCCGGCTCCTGGGCCAGGCCGAGGGCCTCGAGGACCTCGTGGTTGGTGGCCGCGACGCCACCGAGCGCGGCGGTCAGCACCAGCGCGCCCGCGATTGTCGCCGGCTTGCGCCAGCGGAATTTCGACATGTGAATTCTCCAGGATTCAGGGAGGTCCCGGGCAGGGTGGGCCCGGGGAGGGAGACCACGGCGGCGGATGGCGTGGCCGTGGTGTGCTGCGTGGTGATCGGACGGGCACCGTCCGGATTCGACCCTCGTCGCGCTGCGGCGTCCACCTGGCGGACAAGTCACACCTCGTCGGGCCCGGCAGGACCGGGACGGCGGGGAGGGTCAGGCGGTGGCGGGTGGCGCCCGGGTGAGCAGGGTGCCCCGGGGCGGCAGCGGAACGACCGGCGGCCGGTAAGGGGTCGCGGCGAGGACGGCGACCGTCGTGCCGTCGACCCGCAGGGGCGCGCCGAGGAGGAGATCGTCCGGTCCGTCGGCCTGGCCGACGCCGGCGCGGTGGTCACCACAGGGCCCGCCGGGAACCTCCGCCCGCAGCTCCGGCGGAGTGTCGGGGTGCGCGTGGCGCTCCCCGACGACCCGGAGGTCGCCGGACGGCGGGGCGGCAGGGTGCGGCGCGGCGACCGGGGCGACGATGCGCCGTACGTCAGGAGGGACGACGTGCGACGCGTCGTGGGCGATCGACCGGTGCGCGGCGGTGACCACCGCGCCGGGCAGGTGGGCCTCCGCGCAGGCCGGCGCGCCCAGACCGGCCAGGACGAACGCCAGCGCGACGACGACGGCGCTCAACCGGTCGCACACGCGCATGGGGCCAACCTGTCGGAACGAGGAATGTCGGACGCCGCTCGGGCGGGCGGCCGGGGGCCGCGGGCGGGAGACGGGTGGTAAGGAGTATCCGGGGGGTCGATCGCTTGCTGCCGGGATCACGCTAGCAACACCAGTTGACGACCGGCAACGGGTTGATGGTCGTACTTTCGGCTGGTCAGCGCGGCGACCGAGGGAGCGCTCCCGAGTGGAGGCTCAACGCCGAAGCGGGGCACGGCCGCCGGCCGCGCCCCGCTTCCCACGACGTGTCAGTGGAAGAAGTGCCGGGTGCCGGTGAGGTACATGGTCACCCCGGCCTCCTTCGCCGCGGCGATGACCTCCTCGTCGCGGATCGAGCCGCCGGGCTGGACGATCGCCCGGACGCCCGCCTCGATCAGGATCTTCGGCCCGTCGGCGAAGGGGAAGAACGCGTCCGAGGCGCAGACCGACCCGCGGGCCCGGTCCGCCCCGGCCCGGCTGACCGCGAGCTGCGCCGAGTCGACCCGGTTCACCTGGCCCATGCCCACGCCGACGGTCGCGCCGTCCCTGGCCAGCAGGATCCCGTTGCTCTTCACCGCGCGCACCGCCCGCCAGGCGAAGGCGAGGTCCCGCAGGGTCGCCTCGTCGGCCGCCTCGCCGGTGGCCAGCCGCCAGTTCGCCGGGTCGTCGCCCGCGGCGTCGATCCGGTCCCGCAACTGCACCAGGACGCCGCCGGTGACCTGCCGCCACTCCGCTGGCAGCGGGTTGAACTCCGGGGCGCGCAGCAGGCGAATGTTCTTCTTCCCCTGGAGGATCTCCACCGCGCCCTCGTCGAATCCGGGCGCCACGAGCACCTCGGTGAAGATCTCGGAGACCTGACGGGCCAGCTCCACGCTCACCGGGCGGTTCACCGCGATCACCCCGCCGTACGCCGACACCGGGTCGCAGGCGTGCGCCTTGCGGTGCGCCTCGGCGACGTCCACGCCGACGGCGATGCCGCACGGGTTGGCGTGCTTGATGATCGCCACCGCCGGCCGGTCGGCGAAGTCGTTGGCGGCCCGCCAGGCGGCGTCCGCGTCGACGTAGTTGTTGTAGGACATCTCCTTGCCGTGCAGCTGCTCGGCCTGGGCCAGGCCGGCCGGGCTGGCCGGGTCGGCGTAGAGGGCCGCCGCCTGGTGCGGGTTCTCGCCGTAGCGCAGCACCGCCTGCCGGGTCAGCGCCAGCCCGGCGAACTCCGGCCACCCGTCGGCGGCCGGGGCCAGCGTCGCGGCGAACCACTCGGCGACCGCCACGTCGTAGTCGGCGATGACGGCGAAGGCGCGGGCGGCGAGCGCCCGGCGCTGGGCGAGCGTGAAGCCACCCGCGCCGAGGGCGGCCAGCAGCGCGGGGTACGCGGCCGGGTCGGTCACCACGGCGACCGAGGCGTGGTTCTTGGCGGCGGCGCGGACCATCGCCGGACCGCCGATGTCGATCTGCTCGGCGCACTCGTCCTGGTCGGCGCCGGAGGCGACGGTGGCCTGGAACGGGTAGAGGTTCGAGACCAGCAGGTCGATCCCGGCGATGCCGTGCTCGTCGAGCTGGGCCGCGTGGGAGTCCCTGCGCAGGTCGGCGAGGAGGCCACCGTGGATCTTCGGGTGCAGGGTCTTCACCCGGCCGTCGAGGATCTCCGGGAAGCCGGTCACCTGCTCCACCGGGGTCACCGGCACGCCCGCGCCGGCGATCGTCGACGCGGTGCTGCCGGTCGAGACGAGCTCCACCCCGGCGTCGTGCAGGGCCCGGGCCAGCTCGACCAGGCCGGTCTTGTCGTAGACGCTGACCAGCGCCCGCCGGATCGGACGGCGCTCGTCCTGAGTGGAACTCACGGCACGGTGACCTTTCTTCCGGTGATCGTCCAACCTTCACGGACCAGCCGGCCGACCTGCTCGACGAGCTGGCGGCGCTCGGCGGACTTGATGCGCTCGGTGAGCGTCTCCTCGTCGTCGTCGTCCAGCACCGGCACGGCGACCTGGGCGACGATCGGGCCGGTGTCCATGCCGGCGTCGACGAAGAAGAGGGTGGCCCCGGTGAGCTTCACGCCGTAGGCGAGGGCGTCCCGGGGACCGTGGATGCCGGGGAACGCCGGCAGCAGGGTGTTGTGCGTGTTGAGGTAGCGGTCGCCGAACGCGGCCAGGAAGTGCGGGCCGACGAGCTTCAGGAAGCCGGCGCTGATGACCAGGTCGGGCCGGTGCTCGGTGACGTGCGCGGTCAGCGCCTTGTCCCAGTCCTCCCGGGTCGGGTGGTCCTTCACCCGGTCGACGAAGGTCGGCACCCCGGCCGCGGCGGCCCGGTCCAGGCCCGCGATCCCGTCCCGGTCGGCACCCACGGCGACCACCCGGGCCCCGTACGCGGGGTCGGCGGCGGCGTCCAGCAGCGCCTGAAGGTTGCTGCCGGAGCCGGAGACGAGGACGACGAGGCGGGCGACGGACGCGGGCTCGGTCACGCGGCCACCCTATCGGGCAGGTCGGGGCGTCCAGCGCTCGGGCAGCGCCGCTTCGGGCGGTCACCCGGATGGCCCGGGCACGATACGCTGCCGGTCGCTTCGCTCGGTGCCCGGCGTACGCCCGGCCCCGCACCCGTCAGTGAACCGGCACCCCCGGGGGTGCCGATGGAACGAGGAGTACGCCCGCCATGCAGCCTGGTTACCCGCAGCAGCAGCCGCCGCCGCAGATCGACAACAACATGACGATGTCGATCGTCTCGATCTTCCTGTTCTGGCCGTTGGCCATCCCGGCCATCATCAACGCGTCCAAGGTGAACCCGCTGCTCCAGCAGGGTGACTACGCGGGCGCCCAGGCGGCCGCCGCCGAGTCGAAGAAGTGGTCGAAGCTGGCCCTCATCATCGGCATCATCTGGATCGCCCTGACGGTCGTGTGCTGCCTCGCCCTGGGCGTCGGCGGAATGATGAGCGGCAACAGCACGAACTGACGACCGCCGACCCCCAGCCTGAGGAGCATCCAGTAATGCAGCCCGGTTACCCCGGTCAGGACCCGTACGGCCAGCAGCCGCCGCAGGATCCGACCGCTCCGCAGTACCAGGACCCGTACGCGCCGCCGCCGCAGGCGCCGCAGTACGGGCAGCAGCCCCCGGCCGGCCAGCCCTACGGCCAGCCGCAGGACCCGTACACCCAGCCGCAGGCGCCGCAGTACGGGCAGCAGCCGACCTCGGGACAGCCGTACGGCCAGCCTTACGGCCAGCCGACCCCCGGCCAGCCGTACGGGCAGCCGACCTCGGGACAGCCGTACGGGCAGCAGCCGTACCAGGACCCGTACGGCCAGCAGCCGCCCTACGGCGCCGCGCCGACGTACCCGAACGCCGGCTACCCGATGCCGCAGGGCCAGCAGAACACCCTCGGCCTGGTGTCGATGATCCTCGGCATCGCGTCCATCCCGCTGGCCTGCTGCTACCTGGGCATCCCGCTGGGCATCGCCGCGGTGGTCACCGGCTACCTCGGCAAGCAGAAGGTCAGCCAGGGCGTGGCGGCCAACGGCAGCCAGGTCACCACCGGCCTGATCTGCGGGGCGATCGGCATCGTGCTGGGAATCGCGCAGATCATCGCGATTGTGGCGCTCAACATGAATGTTCCCGGCGCCTGAGCCGGGCCATCAGGTGATGGGGGCGTCCCGGCGTGGTCCGGGATGCCCCTTTCGCTGTACCAAGAGTTCAGGCCCGCGTGGCCGGGCGAGGAGCTTCGTGGCGGCGGCGCCGAGCAGCGCGCCGACCCCGACGACCCCGGTGGCCACCCCGGCCACCTGCCAGGGCACCGGACCGATCTCGGCCAGCCGGCCACCGCCGAGCGGCCCGCCCGAGGCGGCGGCCGCCGCGCCGAGCAGCAGGCCGGCGACCGGTCCGGCGAGCGCCGCCGGGGCGAGCAGCGGCCCCCAGCCGACCACCGTCCGGTCCTCGACGGCCAGCCGCAGCAGCCGCCGGGCGAGCAGCCAGCCGGCGGCCATCCCGGCCAGCACCGGCACCGCGAGCAGTCCGGCGCCGAACCCGTCGACCGGCCCGCGCGGCAGTCCGGCCAGCAGCGGTACGGCCGGCAGCGCGCCGACGGAGACCTCGCTGGTCCGCACCGCCGTGTCGGTGCCGACGGCGAACCCGGGGCCGAGCAGGTAGGCGGCCGACCAGACGGTGGCGTTCGGCGCGTACGCGAGGCTGACCAGGGTGATGCCCGCCTGGCCGGCCACCCCGGTCCGGTACGCCCCGATCATGTCGGCGGCGTCGCCACCCCCGGTCGCCACCGACAGGCCGGCCGCCCCGGCGCCCGCGCCGAGCAGCAGCAGCCCGGCGACCAGCCCGGTCCGCACCCCGTCCCGCAACGGCGGCGCGGAACGCCGGGCCAGCAGGCCCGACACGCCCGTGGTGCGCAGCGCGCCGACCAGCGCCGACAGCGCGCCGAAGACCGCGAAGGTGACCGCCGCCCGGACCGGGGACACCCGCGGGCCGCCCACGCCGACGACGGCCGCGGCGAGGGCGCCGAGCAGGGCGTACCCGATGCCGACCGCGACCGCGGCGGTGAGCGCCTGCCGCGGTGAGCGGCCGTCGCGGGCGCCGATGGCCCGACTGACGTGCACCCCGGCCCGGGTCAACCGCCAGACCGCCAGCGCCGCCAGCGCCAGCGGCGCCAGGCCGAGCGGGCCGGCGGAGGTCTCCAGCGGCACCCCGTGGCCGAGCAGCCAGCCGGCCAGCCCGGTGCGCAGCGCGCCCGCCGGCGAGCCGGCGTCCTCACTGAGCTGGGCCAGGCCGAGCACGACGGTGACCGGCAGCCAGGACGTGAGAGCCGCCCACCCGGCCGCCACGCCGGCGGCGACGGGCAGCGGCGCCCGGCGTCGTGGCGCCTCCCCCGACCGGGGCGCGGGCACCCGGGACGCCGGCCGGGCACGGCCCGGCGGCCGGGTGTCGGCGGCGACTCCGGCGGCGGGGCGGCGGGGCTGGTCAGGGGTGACGGGTGACATCGGCTCTACTCTGGCATGCCGCACGAGCGGCGGCAGTCCGATACCGCCCCGGAAGGGCGGCGAGTTCCGTGATCCACCGGCTTCCCGACCTCGATCCGGTTTAGCCTCGGCCCAGGACGCGACCCTTCCCTGTCGCGGCACCGACCGCTCGGAGGAAGCCGTGAACGCTCCGTATCCGCCGCCGCCACCGCCGCCGGCCGCCGGCCGGGACCGCACCACCCTCTGGGGCGTACTGGGCATCGTCCTCGGCCTGATCTGCTGCGGCATCCTCGGCATCGTCTTCGGCTGGCTGTCGATCCGGGACGCGAAGCGGTTCGGCAAGTCACCCGTGCTCGGCTACCTGGCCATCGCGTTCGGCGTGATCAACATCATCGGCAGCGCGATCTGGCGGGCCAGCGGCCGCGACCTGTACTGGTACAGGTGAGGGGGCCGACCGCTGCCGGTCGCCCCCCTCCACCACGTCACGTACGGCTCAGCCGGCGGACATGATCTCCCGCATCAGCTTGGCGGTCTCGGTCGGGGTCTTGCCGACCTTCACGCCGACGGCCTCGAGGGCCTCCTTCTTCGCCTCGGCGGTGCCCGCCGAGCCGGAGATGATCGCGCCGGCGTGACCCATGGTCTTGCCCGGCGGCGCGGTGAAGCCGGCGATGTAGCCGACCACCGGCTTGGTGACGTTGGCCTTGATGAACTCGGCGGCCCGCTCCTCGGCGTCGCCACCGATCTCACCGATCATCACGATGGCGTCGGTCTCCGGGTCGGCCTCGAACGCGGCCAGGGCGTCGATGTGGGTGGTCCCGATGATCGGGTCGCCGCCGATGCCGACGCAGGTCGAGAAGCCGATGTCGCGCAGCTCGTACATCATCTGGTAGGTCAGCGTGCCGCTCTTGCTGACCAGGCCGATCCGGCCGGTGCCGGTGATGTCGGCCGGGATGATGCCGGCGTTGGAGGCGCCCGGCGAGGCGATGCCCGGGCAGTTCGGCCCGATGATCCGGGTCCGCTCGCCCTTGGCCACGTTGTACGCCCAGAAGGCGGCGGTGTCGTGCACCGGGACGCCCTCGGTGATCACCACGGCCAGGTCGATGCCGGCGTCGATCGCCTCGACGACCGCGCCCTTGGTGAACTGCGGCGGCACGAAGATGACCGTGACGTCGGCTCCGGTCTCCTTCATGGCGTCCGCGACGGACGCGAAGACCGGCAGCTCGGTGCCGTCGAAGTCGACCGTCTGGCCCGCCTTGCGCGGGTTGACGCCGCCCACCACGTTGGTGCCGGCGGCGAGCATCCGCCGGGTGTGCTTGGAACCCTCGGAACCGGTCATCCCCTGCACGATGACCTTGGAGTCCTTGGTCAGCCAGATAGCCATGATCAGACCCCCGCAGCTGCCAGCTCGGCGGCCCGCTCGGCCGCGCCGTCCATGGTGTCCACCCGCTGCACGAGCGGGTTGTTCGCGCTGTCGAGGATCGCCCGACCGGCCTCGGCGTTGTTGCCGTCGAGGCGGACGACGAGCGGCTTGGTGACCTTCTCGCCCCGCTGCTCGAGCAGCCCCAGCGCCTGGATGATGCCGTTGGCGACCTCGTCGCAGGCGGTGATGCCGCCGAAGACGTTCACGAAGACGCTCTTCACCGACGGGTCGGAGAGGACGATCTCGAGGCCGTTCGCCATCACCGCGGCGCTCGCGCCACCGCCGATGTCGAGGAAGTTCGCCGGCTTGACGCCGCCGTGCCGCTCACCGGCGTACGCGACCACGTCGAGGGTGGACATGACCAGACCCGCGCCGTTGCCGATGATGCCGACCTCGCCGTCGAGCTTGACGTAGTTGAGGTCCTTCTCCTTGGCGGCCTGCTCCAGCGGGTCCACCGAGGCCTGGTCGACCAGGGCCTCGTGGTCCGGGTGCCGGAACGCGGCGTTCTCGTCCAGGGTGACCTTGGCGTCGAGCAGCAGCACCTTGCCGTCCGCGTTCTTCGCCAGCGGGTTCACCTCGACCAGCGTGGCGTCCTCGGCGACGAACGCCTGCCACAGCTTGACCGCGATGTCGACGACCTGGTCGGCGACCTCGGCCGGGAAGCCGGCGGCGCTCACGATCTCGCGGGCCTTCGCCTCGTCGACGCCGGTGTTGGCGTCGATCGGGGCCTTGACCACCTTCTCCGGAGTCTCCGCGGCGACCTGCTCGATGTCCATGCCGCCGGCGACGCTGGCGATGCAGAGGAAGGTGCGGTTCGCCCGGTCCAGCAGGTACGAGAAGTAGTACTCCTCGGCCACGTCCGCGGTCACCGTGATCATGACCTTGTGGACCGTGTGACCCTTGATGTCCATGCCGAGGATGTCGGTGGCGCGGGCCACCGTCTCCTCCGCGCCCTCGGCCAGCTTGACGCCGCCGGCCTTGCCTCGGCCGCCGACCTTCACCTGCGCCTTGACGACCACCCGACCGCCGAGGCGTTCGGCGATCGCGCGGGCCTCCTCCGGGGTAGTGGCGACGCCGCCGGCGAGCACGGGCAACCCGTGCCGCTCGAACAGGTCCCGCCCCTGGTACTCGTACAGGTCCACGATTGCGCGTCCCGTCCCGTCTCCGCGGCGCGCCGTCGCGCCGCCACCAGCGTTGGAAAATCAGTTTGACGCCTGTCATCAGATGAGACAGGTCATTTGCCGCAGCCTAACGAGATGGGAACCGGGGGCAACCGAGCGGGTGCGGGGTGTGCGGTAATGCACAGCCGCCGGCCCGACCGGTCAGGCCACCCGGCAGCGGCCGGCCGAGTAGCGGACCACCGCCGCCATGAGCTCCTGCTCCGACCGGTCGGCGAAGTTGACCGTGGCGGTGAACCCGGTGCCGAAGAACGCCTGCTGCATTCCCGCGTCGAGCGCGGTGAAGGCACCCAGGTCACCGCCGGCCCGCGGGTCGCGCGCCCGCACGCAGAGCATCTTCTCCAGCCCCCAGCGCCGCCGGTAGATCTGGTCGATCGCCTCCCACGGCAGCCAGATCGCCTGCCCCCGGGTCGGCCGGGTCTTGATCCAGAGCCCGGCCGGGCCGACCGCGAGCACCGGACCGCCGGACGAGACCAGCCAGAGCTGGAGGCCGACCACCAGGGCGAAGAAGAACATGATCAGCGGTACGGCGAGCAGGATCTCCGCGCCGCCGTTCTCCGACGACGCCGCCAGCCCCAGCGGGCAGGCGATCACCAGCCCGATCAGCAGGGTGAGGCCGCCCAGGGCCAGCCCCCGCTTGCGCAGGCTGGGCCGGGCGACGAACGGCTGGTCCTCCGGGATCCGCTTCGCCCGTCGCGCCGCCGGCGGCTGCCAGGGCGGCGGCAACTGCGCCGGCCCGCCCGGATACCCCTGCGGCGGCGGCCCCGACCAACCGCCGCCCGACCCGCCCGGATACCCCTGCGGCGGCGGCCCCGACCAACCGCCGCCCGGCCCACCCGGATAGCCCTGCGGCGGCGGCCCCGACCAACCCGGACCGGCCGGCGGCGGCGCGGGCCAGCCCCCGCTCGTGCCGTCCGGCTGCCCCTGCTGCGGCCAGCCGGCGGCCGGTGGACCTGGCGGCGGCCCGGCGGCGGGGTTCGGCTGCGGGTGCGGCGGCTGGTTCACGGCAGGCTCCCGGCGGGGTCATCGACCGCGGAATGCGGTACGGGGAGCCACAGGGTACGGCCCGCACCGCGGCGGACAGGCCCCGGCAGACGTGACGCGGACCCCAAAAGGCCTCGCGGCACCTCATGATCGACTCCAGATCCGCGATGTGGGGGCTGCCCACGTCACCCGGGCAGCCCCAGATCGCGAATCCAAAGTGGATCAGGCACGGATCGGGCCGGCATCGGCGGGGTGCCAGGCCGGCAGCGGGCCCGGTGGAGAGGGCTGCCGCGCCCGCCGCGGGCGTCGATTCAGCCGTCCGGGGGATGTTGCGGAAGATGCGTAACCCCGTCGTGGGGGCGTCGTTGAGTCTGATGTCGGAGCGCTGATCAGCGCGATGACGGGAGACGGCCGATGCCCTGTCGGTCGAGGGGTGGCGGCGGGGCATCGTGCATAGAGGGGCCGGGCGTGTGAGGGGTGCGTCCGGCCCTTCCCCCTGCCCGCGCTCCGGTCATTCCCGCCCGACCGCGCCCACCGCGCAGCAGCCGGGCTGTCACCTCGCCCGCAAGCGCCCACGCGCACCCGCAGGCCAGGACCTCGGGCAACGGCATCCACCGCACGCCCACCGGGCCGGGACCGCACGCAACAGCATGCACGCGCGCCTACCGGGCCGGGAGGTCACCCAACGGCGTCCATCGGCCGGGGCCGCACCCGCAGGCGCCCGCATCGCACGCCCGTCCGGCGCGGCCTCGACTGCCGGCGCCCTTCCTGGACACCCCGGCTACGGGCGCGAACCCGCTCCGCGGCGCCCACGCTTGCGACGAGCAATCCGCGACGACACCGCCGCCGGCAGCCAGGCTGCGGTCAGGCGACCGGCTGGGCGACGTTCTGCCGGACCCACTCCACGATGGACTGGGTGGTGGCACCCGGCGTGAAGATCTTGGCCACGCCGAGCCGCTCCAGCTCGGGGATGTCGGCGTCCGGGATGATGCCGCCGCCGAAGACGACGATGTCCCGGGCGTCCCGCTCCGCGAGCAGTTCCAGCACCCGCTTGAAGAGCGTCATGTGCGCCCCGGAGAGCACGGAGAGGCCGACCGCGTCGGCGTCCTCCTGGATGGCGGTCTCCACGATCTGCTCCGGGGTCTGGTGCAGGCCGGTGTAGATGACCTCCATGCCGGCGTCGCGCAGGGCGCGCGCGACCACCTTCGCGCCCCGGTCGTGGCCGTCCAGGCCGGGCTTCGCGACGACGACCCGGATACGAGAGCTCATCAGCGCACACCTTTCACCGGCTCCGCGGCTATCACCTGAACGAACGGTAACCCGCCCGCCCCGACGCCGGGAAGCCGGGCTGCACCCATAGCCTTCGACCGCACCGCCCGGAAGTCGGACGCCTCCGCCGAACGGTCACTGTGCGCGACGAACGGACGGTTAACGGGCCCCCCGTCCGGGGGCGCGAGCTATGACATCAGCGGACGGAAAGGGACAGAACGAAACCCCAATTCGGCGCTTCGGCTTGTGACTGGAGTGGCAGTTGGCTAACGTGACCACGGTTGTCATCAGGTCCATGGACGGGTGACGACGCGGCCAGCCGACGTTCACCCGAGTTTCCCGGGCGCCGGTCGACCGCATCGGAACCCCGACAACGGAGGGTGTGCGTGCGCCAGCGCCTGTCGTCTGAGCCCGATAGATATCGCGGCCGCCGCCGCGTACCCACCCCCCCGCGGAGCCGTTACGCGGCGGTCGTCACCACCGCCTTCGTCGGGGCCGGCATCGTCGCCCTCGGCGCGAACGCCCTGCCGGACGCCAAGAGCGTCAGCCCGTCGGTCCTCGACGAGCTCAAGCAGGCCTCGATCACCAGCCAGGACGCGGCGGCCCGCGCCGACGCCGCCGACCGCGCCACCCGGGACAGCCGGGTCGCCAAGGCCGGGACCGAGCAGGACGTCTGGCTGCTCCCCCTGCAGGGCTACGACTTCAACTCGCCGTACGGCATGCGCTGGGGCAAGCTGCACACCGGCGTCGACCTGGTCGCTCCGGAGGGCACCCCGTACGTCGCGATCCACTCCGGCACCGTCACCAAGGCCGGTTGGTTCGGCGGGTACGGCTACGCCGTGATCGTCCAGCACCCGGACGGCAGCGAGGCCATCTACGGCCACTCCTCCACGGTGAGCGTCCAGGAGGGCCAGCAGGTCAAGGCCGGCGACCAGCTCGGTCTGGTCGGCAACACTGGGCACTCCTACGGCTCGCATCTGCACCTGGAGATCCATGTCAACGGGCAGCCGCTGGACCCGGTGCCGTGGCTCGAGGACCGCGGAGTGGACATCAAGCTGCAAGTCGAGGCAATCTACAGCGAGGTAGCGGCGTCCTGACGCTGGGTACCGCCCGTTTGCCGCCCGGATCATTGGATCCGGGCGGTTTTCGTTGACGCGAAGTCTGCCGGGTCACAGCGACAACTGTGAGCGGAGACACAGCAGAGCATGATCGTTTTCCGGGGTCAGATCACCCAGCTGAGGCGAAACCGGACGTGGGCCGTCAGCAGCCCGGCCGTCCCACCGGAGCCCCTACCCGGCGCGGACCGGGCCGACACCAGTATTTCGAGGTCAAGTGCCCTCGACTGTGAAGGTCCGCCGTGCAGGAAGACAGCTCCGTCCAGAACGAGATCACCCACGACGTTCCCCGGCACCGGGCGCGCAGGCGGCCGGGCCGGCGCAGCACGTACTTCGTGGTCGGCGCGGTGGCGCTGATCGGCCTCGGCCTCGGCGGCGTCTCCGTCGCCACCGCCGACCACGGCACACCGACCCCCGCCGCCGTCGACTTCGACGCCCAGGCCCGCGCCGAGGCCGCCGCCCGCGCCGACCGCTCCGTCCGGGAGTCGACCGCCCCGGTCACCCCGTCCGCGACCGCGGCCAGCCCGTCGCCGAGCCCCTCCACGGCCAGCCCGACGCCGACGAAGAAGGCGGCCACCGCCGAGCCGACGCCGAAGAAGACCGCCAAGCCGAAGCCCTCCTGGGTCATCCCGATGCAGGGCGCCGCGATCACCTCCTGCTACGGGCAGCGGTGGGGCACCCTGCACGCCGGCATCGACTTCGCGATGCCCGCGGGCACCCCGATCCACGCCGCGGCGGCGGGCACCGTGGTCAAGGCCGGCGACGTCGGCGACGGGTACGGCAACTCGGTCTTCATCGACCACGGCAACGGCTACCTGACCCACTACGCCCACCAGAGCCGCATCGCGGTCAGCGTGGGCGAGAAGGTCAGCGCCGGCGAGGTGATCGGCTACGAGGGCGCCACCGGCGACGCCACCGGCCCGCACCTGCACTTCGAGGTGCACAAGGGCGCGATGTGGAACCAGATCGACCCGGCGCCGTTCCTGCGCGCGCGGGGCATCGACGTGGCCTGCTGACGGTCGCGGAGCACGACGAGGGACCCGGTCCGGCGGTTCGCCGGCCCGGGCCCTTCGTGGTCGCTCAGAGCTTGTCGATCGGGGCGTGCCGCAGGACCAGCCACATGGTCTGGTCGCCGAAGTCGATCTGCGCCCGGGCACCCGGGCCGTGCCCCTCCACGGCGAGCACCCGCCCCAGGCCGTAGCGCTGGTGGTTGACCCGGTCGCCGGCCGCCACCTTCGGCCCCTGGGGCAGCTCGCTGGCAGTGGCCAGCCGGCTGCCGTCCACGCCGAGCCGCTTCGCCAGTTGCGCCGCCTTGGGGGTGCCGCCGGTGAAGCCGCCCCGTCCGCCGGGGGCGCGGTCCGCCCGGCCGCCGACGCCGCCGCCCCCGCCGGCCCACGAGGTGTACGACCCCTCGGTGCGCTCCCACCGGACCAGATCCGGCGGCAGCTCCTCCAGGAACCGCGACGGCGGGTTGTAGGCCGGCTGCCCCCAGGCCGAACGGGTGACCGAACGGGACAGGTAGAGCCGCTGCCGGGCCCGGGTGATGCCCACGTACGCGAGCCGGCGCTCCTCCTCCAGCTCCCGGGTGTCGCCGAGCGAGCGCAGGTGCGGGAAGACGCCGTCCTCCAGGCCGGTCAGGAAGACCACCGGGAACTCCAGGCCCTTCGCGGTGTGCAGGGTCATCAGGGTGACCACGCCCTGGTGGTCCGGGTCGTCGGAGGGGATCTGGTCGGCGTCGGCGACCAGCGCCACCTGCTCCAGGAAGCCGGCCAGGGTGGCCCGCTCCCCCTCCTCGCCCAGCGCCTCGATCCGCTCGGTGTACTCCCGGGCGACGCTGACCAGCTCCTGGAGGTTGTCCACCCGGCCGGCGTCCTGCGGGTCGAGGCTCTCCTCCAGCTCGGTCAGGTAACCCGAGCGGGTCAGCAGCGCCTCCAGCACCTCCTCCGGGGTGCCGGTCTCGGCCAGCTGCCGGGCGCCGTCGAGCAGCGCGACGAAGTCGGCGATCCCGTTGGCCGCCCGGGTGGAGATGCCCGGCGCGTCGTTGGCCCGGCGCAGCGCCGCCCCGAAGGAGATCCGGTCCCGGCTGGAGAGCGCCTCCACGCACGCCTCGGCCCGGTCGCCGATGCCCCGGCGCGGGGTGTTGAGGATCCGGCGCAGGCTGACCGTGTCGTCGTCGTTGACCACCGCGCGCAGGTAGGCCAGCGCGTCGCGGACCTCCTTGCGCTCGTAGAAGCGCACCCCGCCGACCACCTTGTACGGCAGGCCGACCCGGATGAACACCTCCTCGAAGACCCGGGACTGGGCGTTGGTGCGGTAGAAGACCGCGACGTCGCCGGGCCGGGTCTCGCCGTCGTCGACGAGCCGGTCGATCTCCCGGGCCACCCAGTCCGCCTCGGCGTGCTCGGTGTCGGCGACGTACGCCACGATCTGCTCGCCGGCCCCGGCGTCGCTCCAGAGTCGCTTGGGCTTGCGGGAGGTGTTCCGGTCGATCACCGCGTTGGCGGCGTTCAGGATGGTCTGGGTGGAGCGGTAGTTCTGCTCGAGCAGGATCGTCCGGGCGTCGGTGAAGTCCCGCTCGAACTCGAGGATGTTGCGGATGGTCGCGCCCCGGAAGGCGTAGATCGACTGGTCGGCGTCGCCGACCACGCAGAGCTCGGCCGGCTCGATCCCCTCGGTGCCGGAGACCAGCTCCTTGATCAGCACGTACTGGGCGTGGTTGGTGTCCTGGTACTCGTCGACGAGCACGTGCCGGAACCGGCGTCGGTAGCTCTCGGCGACGTGCGGGTGCGACTGGAGCAGGTGCACCGTCGTCATGATCAGGTCGTCGAAGTCCAGCGCGTGCGCCTCGCGCAGCCGCCGCTGGTAGAGCGTGTACGCCTCGGCCAGCGCCCGCTCGTTGGGCCCCTTGGCCCGGCTGGCGAACGCCTCCGGGTCGACCAGCTCGTTCTTGAGGTTGGACACCTGGGCGGCGAGCCCGCGCGCCGGGTAGCGCTTCGGGTCGAGGTCGAGCTCCCGGGCCACCATCTGCATCAGCCGGCGCGAGTCGTCCGCGTCGTAGATCGAGAACGTCGACTTCAGCCCGGCGTGCTCGTGCTCGGCCCGCAGGATCCGGACGCAGGCGGAGTGGAAGGTCGACACCCACATCAACCGGGCCCGCGGCCCGACCAGGGCGGCCACCCGCTCCTTCATCTCGCCGGCGGCCTTGTTGGTGAAGGTGATCGCAATGATCTCGCCCGGGTGCACGTCCCGCGCGGCGAGCAGGTACGCGATCCGGTTGGTCAGCACCCGGGTCTTGCCGGAACCGGCGCCGGCCACGATCAGCAGGGGCGAACCCGCGTGCGTGACGGCGTCGCGCTGGGGAGCGTTCAGCCCGGCGAGGAGGGCCTGCGGGTCCAGCCGGGCGGCCGACGGCTCCCGGTCGCGGCGCGGCGACAGACCGGCCTTCATTCGGTCCGGAGCGCCGCCTAGCGGCGCGGAGGCCGAATCCTGGCCGCCAGCCGAGCTGGAGTCGTCGTAGGACCCGGGCCGGTGCGGCGGGGTCGGCTCCGGCGCGGGCGGGGACGCGGGAATGTCGAAGAGAGGATGCATCGCACGGCGAGTCTATGCCGCCGGACGGACACTTCCCGCCCGAGCACGCCCCGACGAGACGAAGCCGTCACCGGGGACGGAAACGCACCCCGTCCCACCTGTTGGCGGGAATCCTTGCGCACCCCGGCCACCGCTCGGCATACTCGACGACGTGTTCGGTCAGCGCTTCTACTTTTACTACGGCACCGGGAGTCCGGCAGCTGTAGGTCGCGCCTGATCACAAGACCTGCGAAAGCCCCGGGCTCGGAGAGCCCGGGGCTTTTTCGTCCCGGGATCCGGGCACCGGGCCCGACACCCGAGGGGTACGACGATGATGACTGACGTGGCGGAGCAGAGCGGCAGCCTGGCGAAGAACCACGACCGGGCCGACCCGGGTCCGACGGCGGCCGCGACCGCCGGGACCGGCACCGGCGACTCGGCGGCCGCCGAGCGGATCGTGGCGATCCGGGAGCGGATCGACGAGATCGACCGGATGATCATCGCGCTGTGGCAGGAACGGGCCGCCCTCTCCCAGGAGGTGGGGGCCACCCGGCTCGCCTCGGGCGGCACCCGGCTGGTGCTCTCCCGGGAGCGGGAGATCCTGGAGCGGTTCCGGCAGGCGCTGGGCGCGGACGGGACCCAGCTCGCGCTGCTGCTGCTCCGCGCCGGACGCGGCCCACTGTGAGGCGGGCCGGCCCGGCCCGGCCACCCGGCCCGGCCGGCCACCCGGCGGGCCGCCGCGGGCGGGCCGGATACGACGAACCGCCTGCCGGCGTCGAGCTGACGCCGGCAGGCGGTCCGGACGGATCACGCCTCGTGGGTGGCGACGATCTCCCGCTTCTCGGCGAAGTGGCAGGCGCTCGGGTGGTCCGTGCCCGGCCGCACCTGCAGCAGCGGCACCTGCTGAGCGCAGAGGTCCTGCGCCTTCCAGCAACGGGTGCGGAACCGGCAGCCCGAGGGCGGGCTCACCGGGGAGGGGACGTCACCGGTGAGCCGGATGATCGCCTTGTTCTCCCGCAGCGTGGGGTCCGGCACCGGCACCGCCGAGAGCAGCGCCTGGGTGTACGGGTGGGTCGGCCGCTCGTAGATCTCGTCCTCGGTGCCGACCTCCACCATCTTGCCCAGGTACATCACCGCGACCCGGTCGGAGAGGTGGCGCACGACCGACAGGTCGTGGGCGATGAAGACGTACGACAGGCCGAACTCGTTCTGGAGCTTCTCCAGCAGGTTCATCACCTGCGCCTGGATCGACACGTCCAGGGCCGAGACCGGCTCGTCGCAGACGATGACCTCCGGCCGCAGCGCCAGGGCCCGGGCGATGCCGATGCGCTGCCGCTGGCCGCCGGAGAACTGGTGCGGGTACCGGTTGATGTGCTCCGGGTTGAGGCCGACCAGGTCGAGCAGCTCCTTGACCTTGCTCCGGCGGCTGCCCTTCGGAGCCACCTCGGAGTGGATCTCGAACGGCTCACCGATCAGGTCACCCACGGTCATCCGAGGGTTGAGCGAGGTGTACGGGTCCTGCATCACCAGCTGGATCTGCCGGCGCAGCCGCCGCAGCGCCCCGCCGGAGAGCTTGGAGATGTCCTGCCCCTTGTAGAGCACGCTGCCGGCGGTCGGCTTCTCCAGGTTCATCAGGACCCGGGCCAGCGTCGACTTGCCGCAGCCGGACTCGCCCACCACGCCCAGCGTCTCGCCGGCCTTCAGCTCGAAGGAGACGCCGTCGACCGCCTTGACGTGACCGACGGTCTTCTTGAACACCACCCCGCGGGTGACGGGGTAGTGCTTGACCAGGTCACGGACCTCGATGATGTTCTCAGTCACGGTTCACCAGCTCCTCGGCGAAGTGGCAGGCACTGGCCCGGCCGCGGCCGATCTGCAGCAGCGGGGGCAGGTTCTCCCGGCACACCGGCTGCGCCATGGGGCAGCGCGGGTTGAACGGGCAGCCCGGCGGGATGTTCATCAGGTTCGGCGGGAGCCCCTTGATGGTGCGAAGCTCCTGCCCCTTCTCGTCCATCCGCGGGATCGAGTTGAGCAGGCCGAGGGTGTACGGGTGCGCCGGCTTGGCGTACAGGTCGTACACGTCGGCTTCCTCGACGATCCGGCCGGCGTACATGACCGCGATCCGGTCCGCGACGTCGGCGACCACGCCGAGGTCGTGGGTGATCAGGATCATGCCCATCCGCCGCTCCCGCTGGAGCTCGCCGAGCAGGTCCATGATCTGGGCCTGCACGGTCACGTCGAGCGCGGTGGTCGGCTCGTCCGCGATCAGCACCTCCGGGTCGAGCGCCAGCGACATCGCGATCATCGCGCGCTGCCGCATACCGCCGGAGAACTGGTGCGGGTAGTTGCTGAACCGGCCCTTGGCGTTCGGGATCTTGACCTGGTCGAGCATCTCGATCGCGCGCTTCTTGGCGTCCGAGCGACTCATGCCGCGCCGGATGCGGAACTGCTCGGCGATCTGGAACCCGACGGTGAAGACCGGGTTCAGCGCGGAGAGCGAGTCCTGGAAGATCATCGCGATGCCCTCGCCGCGGATGCGGCGGCGCTCCTCGGCGGACATCTCGAGCATGTCCTTGCCGTGGAAGCGGACCTGACCGCCGGTGACGAAGCCCGGCGGGGTGTCCAGGATGCCCATGATGGTCTGCGCGGTGACGCTCTTGCCGGAGCCGGACTCGCCGAGCACGGCGAGGGTCTCCCCCGCGTCGACGTGGTACGTGACCCCGTTGATGACCTTGGCGACGCCGTCCCGGGTGCGGAACTCCACCCGCAGGTCGTCGACCTCGAGCAGCCGGCCGGAGGGGCGGCCGGAGCCGTCGGCGCCCGGCGCGGTCTGCTCGGACACGAGAATGTCGGACAACTCAGTCTCCCCTATCGGAGCTTCGGGTCGAGGGCCTCGCGGACCGCTTCGCCGAGCATCACGAAGCTCAGCACGGCGGTGACGAGGAACGCGGCGGGGAAGAAGAGCAGATAGGGCGAGACCCGGATGTAGTTCTGCGCTTCACTGATCATGATGCCCCAGGAGACCACCGGGCTCTTCAGGCCGACGCCCAGGAACGACAGCGTCGCCTCGGCGCCGATGAAGGAGCCGACCATGATTGTCCCGTACACCAGCAGCGGCGCCAGGCAGTTCGGCAGCAGGTGCTTGAGGATGATCCGACCGGTCCCCGCGCCCAGGGCCCGGGCCGCGACGATGTAGTCGGCCTCCTTGGTGGAGAGCACCGAGGAGCGCATCAGCCGCATCACGACCGGCCAGCTCAGCACGACCAGGGAGGCGATGACCAGGCCCATGATCTGCCACTTGCTGTTGCTGGTGCCGGAACCGTTGAACGTGGTGAGGATGACGATCGCACCGAGCACGAACGGCAGGCCGAAGAAGACGTCGGCGATCCGGGAGAGCAGCGAGTCCACCCAGCCGCCCCGGTAACCCGAGATGATGCCCACCACGCCGCCGACCAAGAGGGTGCCAACCACGGAGAGCAACGCCACCACGATGGAGGCACGGGCACCGTAGATCACCCGGGCGTACACGTCGCGACCCTGCACGTCGTACCCGAACCAGGCGTGCGCCGACGGCTTGCCCAGGCTGCGCGACAGGTCGCCGTTGACGGCGTCCCCGGAGGTGAAGAGCGACGGGAACGCCGCCATCACGACGAAAAGGACGATGAACGCGGCGGACAGCCAGAAGAGCGGCTTGCGGCGCAGGTCGCGCCAGGCGTCGCCGAGCAGGCCGCGCGGCTTCTCCCTGCGGGCGCTCTCCGGCAGGCCGGCGTTCGCGGGGGCACCGATCTCACCCGGCTGTTCCGGCCTCGGGGTGCTGACGATCGAGGCGGTGGAAGGGTCACTCATAGCGGATCCTCGGGTCCAGGGCGGCGTAGAGCAGGTCTACCAGCAGGTTCATCAGCAGGTAGACCACCACCAGCACCACCACGATGGAGACAACCGTAGCGCTCTCCTTGGTCACGATCGACCGGTAGACCTGCCGACCGATCCCGTTGATGCCGAAGATGCCCTCGGTGACGATCGCGCCGCCCATCAGGGCTCCCAGGTCGGTGCCGAGCAGGGTGACCACCGGGATCAGCGAGTTGCGCAGCAGGTGGACACCGACCACCCGGCGCATCGGCAGGCCCTTGGCGATCGCGGTGCGCACGTAGTCCGCCCGCCGGTTCTCGGCGATGCTCGTCCGCGACACCCGGGCGATGTACGCCATCGAGGCGCTACCCAGCACGAAGCCGGGGATGATCAGCTCGGAGATCGGCATCTCGCTCGAGACGGTCGGCTTGACCAGGCCCCACTGCACGCCGAACAGCCACTGGAGCACGAAGCCGACCACGAAGACCGGCAGCGCGATCAGGAACAGCGAGGAGACCAGGACCAGGTTGTCCAGGAAGCCGTTGCGGCGCAGACCACTGAGCACCCCGGCGGCGAGGCCGATGACCGCCTCGATGAGCAGGGCCACCACCGCGAGCTTCAGCGTGTTGGGGTACGCGGTCGCGATGATGTCGTTGATCGACCGGCCGCTGAACGTCTGCCCGAAGTCCCCCTTGAGGAGGTTCTGCATGTACGTCGCGTACTGGACGAAGATGCTCTGGTCGAGGTGGTACTTCTCAGTCATGAACGCGACGTACTGCGGCGGGCAGGGCCGCTCGCCGCACTTGCCGGCGAACGGGTCACCCGGGACGGCCCAGACGAGTGCGTAGATCATGAACGTGGTGCCGATGAAGACCGGCACGAGTTGGAGCAGCCGTCTCAAGAGATAACGGCCCATGGGGTGGTCCTCCAGACAGGGGGCGCGTCGGACGGCCGACACGATGGCGACAACGTGCGAGGCGGATGTTGTAACACCCGCTCGCGGAACTGCCCCGGGCCGGGCCCACCGGATGTGGCGAGCCCGACCCGGGGTCAGAGCGTTCGGATCAGAGCTCGACCGAGGAGAGGTCCAGCTCGCCGACGTTGTTCAGCTCGAGCTTCTTGATCTTCTCCGAGTGGCCGGACTGCTGGCCGTAGAAGTAGATCGGGATGGTCGGCACGTCCGCGTCGACCTTCTTGAGGACCTCGGCGAACTGCTGGTGCGAGGCCTCCAGGCTCGGCGCGCCGCTGGCGGCCTTGGCGCCGGCGTCGACCTCGGAGTTGCTGTAGAGGCCGTCGTTGGAGGAGCCACCCTTGACGTAGAGCGGGTTGACCCAGTTCTCGATGTCCGGGTAGTCCTGCTGCCAGGCAGCGCGGTAGAGGCCGGTCATCTTGTGCGCGTTGATCTTCTGGCGGAACACCGCGAAGGTCGGCATGCCCTCGGCGCGAGCGTTGATGCCGAGGTTGGTCTTGACCTGCTGCGCGACGGCCTCCATCCAGTCCTTGTGGCTGGAGTCCGCGTTGTAGTAGAAGACCATCTCGCCCTGGAAGCCACCGGCCTCCTGGAGCAGCTGCTTGGCCTGCGTCGGGTCGAACTTGCAGACGCTGCAGTTACCGGCCGGGGCGCCCGGGGTGAGCGGGTTGGCCCAGCTGTCGGCCGGCTTCCGGGTGCCGAAGAAGATCTTGTCAGAGATCTCCTGCCGGTTGATCGCCAGCGAGACCGCCTTGCGCAGCTTCGGGTTCTGGAAGCGCTTGTCGTAGATCGGGAAGGCGATGAACGCGGTCGACGGGGTGACGGTCGACATGGCCCGGTCGCCCAGGTCGGTCTTGTACTTCTCGCCCGCGAGCGCGGAGGTCGGGATGGTCTCCATGAAGTCGAGGTTGTCGCCCAGCAGGTCGGCGTAGGCGGCGTCCTCGCTCTGGTAGAGCTTGACCGTGACGTCCTTGATCTTCAGCTTGTCGCGCAGGTTGTAGTCGTCGAAGCGCGTCAGCTTGATCGAGACGTTGTCCTCCCAGGAAACCAACTTCACCGGGCCGTTGCCGATCGGCTTCTTGCCGAACTCTTCCGGCTTCTGGGTGAAGAAGACGTCCGGCAGCGGCATGAAGGCGCTGTAGCCGAGCTTGGTCGGGAAGACCGCGGTCGGCGCGGAGAGGGTGACCTCGAAGGTCTGGTCGTCGACGACCTTCAGGCCGGACATCTTGTCGACCTTCGGGGTCGGGGCCTTCTGCGGGCCGTCGCCGTCCGGGTCCTCGGTGGCGACGTCGCCGTAGCCCTGGATGTCGGCGAAGAAGCTGCCGTTCGCGGCGCCGTTCGGCGAGTAGGCCGCCCAGTTCCAGGCGTCGACGAAGTTCTTCGCCTTCACCTCGGTACCGTCGTGGAACTTGGTACCCTTCTTGATCTTGATGGTGAAGACCTTCGAGTCCTTGGTCTCGATGGAGTCAGCCAGCGCGTTCTGCGGGGCCCCACCGTTGTTCGGGTACTCGACCAGGCCGGTCCAGAGCGAGTCGATGATCTTGCCGCCGCCGGTCTCGGTGGTGTTCGCCGGAACCAGCGGGTTCTCCGGCTGGACGCCGTGGATGGTGATCGCGCCGTCCTTGGTGGCGCCGGCTTCGCCGCCGCCACCCTCACTGCTCGAGCAACCGGTAGCGACCAGCGCGGCGGCCATACCGACCGCGAGGGCGCCGGTCGCCCGCTTCGAGACTCTCATACCGAGGGGCCTCCTCTTTCTAACCTGGTTCCGTCGTGGGTTCACGCACGTCTGGGGGGTGACGCCGCCGCCGACCCGAACCGCAGGTCGACGGTTACCGCAGGGGAAATCGGGACACCCCAGGGGTACCGATCCGCCGGGCACCACACTCTCGCCGGGCGACACCGCGCAGGGTCGACGGCCACGTTCCGCGACGAGAAGCGGCGTCACGTGGTCGGCGGGCCCGACGGGGTGCCTCACAACGAGGGTGAGGTGCTGCCACTGTGACACCCACCGGCCCATTACGTGAAGGTGCCGTTATCAAGCCGTTAGTTGCCCGCCACGTTGCCGATACCTGAGAAAAGATCATGAAACGCCCGAGTCGGACCTCGCTGAACAGGAAAGACGCGGTCACATGGGGCGAGCACGGCACGTACTCTCGGTCCCTGTGAGCTTCCCTGCCTCCGCTCCGGCACTGTCCGGCCTCCATCGGGCGCTGGCCGTATTTGCCCATCCGGATGATGTCGACTTCGGCTGTGCGGGCACCATTGCCGCCTGGGTGGAGGAGGGCATCGAGGTCGCGTACCTCATCATCACCCGGGGTGAGTCCGGCGGCTTCGACGACACCCCCCGCGAGGAGGTGCCCCGGCTGCGCGAACGGGAGCAGCGGGCCGCGGCGGCCGCGGTCGGGGTGCACCGGGTGGACTTCGTCGACGGCCACGCCGACGGGATGCTCACCCCCAGCCTCGCCCTGCGCCGGCAGGTCGCCGCGGCGATCCGGCGGTTCCGGCCGGAACGGGTCCTCACCAGCTCTCCACTGCGCCGCTGGGAGCATCTCGCCGGCCCGAGCCACCCGGACCACCTGGCGGTCGGCGAGGCCACCACCTGCGCGGTCTACCCGGACGCGCGCAACGCCTTCGCCTTCCCCGAGCTGCTGGACGAGGGGCTGGAGCCGTGGGTGGTCCGGGAGGTCTGGTACGCCGGCGGCCCCGCCCCGGACCACGCCGTGGACGTCACCCCGTACCTCGACCGGAAGATCGCCGCGATGCGGGCCCACCGCTCGCAGACCGCGCACCTGGACGTGGAGACCTGGGTACGCGGCTGGCTCACCACGGTGGCCGACAACGCCGGCCTGCCCGCCGGCCGGCTGGCCGAGTCGTTCACCGTGCTCCGCACGGAGTGACCGCGTCGGCTACCGACCGGCGAAGAGACAGACCCCGCCGAAGGAGACCGAGCCCTGGGCGGAAACGGTCACGACCGCCTCACCCGCTCACACCAGCCGGCGGTCCGCCGCCCACCGGGACAGCTCGTACCGGTTGGACATCTGGAGCTTGCGGAGCACGTTCGACACGTGCGTCTCGACCGTCTTGATCGAGATGAACAGCTCCTTGGCGATCTCCTTGTACGCGTACCCCCGGGCCAGCAGCCGGAGCACCTCGCGCTCCCGGTTGGTGAGCTGGTCCAGCTCCGGATCGGCCACCGGCGCGTCCGGCCGGGCCGCGAACGCGTCCAGCACGAACCCGGCCAGCCGCGGGCTGAACACCGCGTCGCCGTCGGCCACCCGGCGGATGGCGTCGGTCAGCTCGTCCGGCGAGATGGTCTTCGTGACGTACCCCCGGGCGCCGGCCCGGATCAGCCCGATCACGTCCTCGGCCGCGTCCGACACGCTCAGCGCGAGGAACTTCACCTGCGGGTGGGTACGCCGCATCGCGTCCAGCACCGCCCGGCCGCCGCCGTCGGGCATGTGCACATCCAGCAGCACCACGTCGGGCTGGGTGGCGGCGATCCGGGTGACCGCCTCGGCCACCGTGCTCGCCTCGCCCACCACCTCCACATGGCCGCCGAGCTCGGCGCGGACGCCCGCCCGGAACATCGCGTGGTCGTCGACGAGGAACACCCGCAGCCGCCCGCCCCGGGGCTGCGCCCCCTCGACCGGTCCGTGCTCGGCCATGGTCATTTGTCCCTTTCCGTCGCGGAGCCGGTGCCGGTGATCGGCAGGATCAGCCGCACCTCGGTCCCCTCCCCAGGCTCGGACCGGATCTCCGCCCGGCCACCGTGCCGCTTCATCCGCCCGATGATCGACCCTCGGACGCCGTGCCGGTGATCCTCCACGGTATCCGGGTCGAAGCCCTTGCCCCGGTCCCGCACGAAGACGCTGACCTGGTCCGGCTCCACCTCGGCGTAGAGCGAGACGGTCTGCACCCCGGCATGCCGGGCGGCGTTCACCAGCGCCTCCCGGGCCGCGGCGACGAGCGCGCCGACCCGCTCGTCGGTCTCCCGGTCGCCGACCACCACCGCCTCCACCGTGATGGCGAAGGTGTCCTCCACCTCGGCGGCGGCCTGCTCCAGGGCCGCGGCGAAGCGCTCGCTCGGTGAGCCGGTCGGCTTGTAGAGCCAGTTGCGCAGCGACCGTTCCTGGCCCCGGGCCAGCCGCTGGACGGTCTTGACGTCGCTGGCGTTGCGCTGGATCAGGGCCAGGGTGTGCAGCACCTGGTCGTGCACCATGGCGGCCAGTTCGGCGCGCTCCTGCTCGCGGATGCGCCCCTCCCGCTCCGAGCGGAGCTGGTTCCAGGTCCGCCAGAGCACGGGCGCGGCCACCACGCCGACACCGGCCAGCCCGACCAGCGCGAAGATCACGCCGTTGAGCACGGCGTCGAAGTTCTGCGCCGGCGAGTAGACCGCCGCCACGCCGATGATGCCGACCGCGACCAGCACGCCGCCGCCGATGAAGCGGAGCACGAACGCTCGGCGGTCGCTCTCCTCCACCACCGCGCCGAGCCACGGCACCGGCATCGACTCGCCCCACTGCCGGCGGCGCTCCGGGGCGGACTGGTGCCAGATCACCCCGGCGCCGACCGCGATGATCGCAACCAGCCAGCCGGCGGTGCCGGCCGCGCCCACCGAGTCGAAGACCATCACCTGGGTCAGCAGCACGCCCAGCCCGATCGCGACGAAGGGCAGGAGCTGGGCGAGGTCCCGGCGGGGCGGTACGGCGTCGCCGGGGCGCAGCGGGACCACCGCCCAGAAGGCCGCGTAGAGCAGCAGGCCCAGGCCGCTCAGCCCGAGCAGCACCATGAAGGCCACCCGGACGCGGACCACGGAGATGCCGAGGTGGTCCGCGATGCCGGCGGCCACCCCCGCGGCCAACCGGTGCTCGGGGGCACGGTAGAGCCGCGGCGGGGGTGGGGACACGGTGCTGCTGATCGGAAGCTCCCTGGTCATGGGACGAGGTACGGGCCGGTTCCGGCGCCGCTCCGATCGTCACACGGCCGGGGCGCCCCGGACCACGGGGAGGCCCCCGACATTCGGCCGGCGCGGATCTCAGGGTGGCGTCAGGGTCGGTTCCGGAGGACGCTCGGGCGCCCGGGGCAGCAGGATCGGAGCATGACCGAGGACGCTGCCCGTCCGCCCCTGCCCGGGGCGGCACCGCCGGACGGGCCACCGCCACCCACGGCGCCGGCACCGGCGCCCACCACCCAGGCCGGTTCGGAGCAGGGCGCTCCGCCGGCCGGGGACCCTGCCGGCGACCCGTCGTGGTCCGCCGCCGGACCCGCCGGCCCGCCGCCGGGCGCGTCGGCCGCCGGCGGCGAGCCGCTCGGCGATCCGCCGCCCGGGTACGCCCCGCCGCCCGGCGCCGCCGGCTTCACCTCGCGGTACGGGCTGGTCCGCCCCCGCGAGGGGCGCTACCTGGCCGGCGTCTGCGCAGCGATCGGCCGGGCCACGAACACCGACCCGGTGCTCTGGCGGGTGCTGCTCGCCGTGCTGGGCTTCTTCGGCGGCATCGGCATCCTGGTCTACGTGGCCGCCTGGCTGATCATCCCCGGCGAGGGGGACACCGCCTCCCCGGTGGAGTCGATGCTCGGCCGGGGCCGGTCCAGCATGTCCCCGGTGACCGTCATCGTGCTCAGCATCCTGGTCGCGGTCAGCTTCGGCTACATCGTCACCGACGCCTTCCGGGCCGTCCTGCTCGGCGCGGCCATCCTGATCGGCGGCGCGCTGCTGCTCAATCGGGAACACCGGGGGACGGCGGCGCCGGGAGCCGCGTCCGGCCCGCCCGCGACACCTCCCGGTCCCGTGCCGCCGGTGACCTGGCCGGCCCCGCAGATGTACGCCCCGCCCGCCGACGTCCCGGCCTCGGGCCTGCCGGCCGCCCCACCCACCACGGGAGCCGGCGCGGAGGCGCCGGTCTGGCCCGCCGCGCCGACGATCGGCGCGCCGGCCGGGGTGGCGGTCCCCGTACCGCCCACCGCGCCGCCGCCGACCGGCTACCGGGCGCCGTTCGCCCCCCGTGGCCCGTACGCCGGGCCGTACCCGCCGCCGCAGCCGCGGGTCCGGGCGCCCAAGCCGCCCAAGCGGCCGAAGGAACGCTCCCCGCTCGGCGCGGCGACGTTCTCGCTGATCTTCCTGGCGCTGGGCGTGGTCGCCGTGCTCGACCTGCTCGACGTCTTTCCGGTGGGCGCCGCCGGGTACTTCGCCGCGGCGCTGGCCACGATGGGGCTCGGGCTGCTGGTCGGCACCTGGTTCGGCCGGGCGCGCTGGCTGATCGCGCTGGGCCTGGTGACCGCCACGGCGCTCGGCGTCGCCACCGTCGCCGAGTCCTACGACCGGGTACGCGGCATCGACGGCGACGTGACCTGGGCCCCGACGGACTACCGCGACCTGGCGACCCGGTACGAGAACAACTTCGGCGACGCCGTGCTCGACCTGCGCGGCGTCGACTTCGACAAGAAGGAGACGCAGATCACCGTGGCGATCAACTTCGGCGAGGCGACCGTGGTGGTGCCGTCGAACGTCGACGTCACCACGGTGGCCGACGTCAACGCCGGTGACGCCACCGTCTTCGGCCGGCGCTCCGGCGGCATGGACGGCAACCTCCGGGAGAGCACCGACGTCGGCCCGGACGGCCCGGGCGGCGGCGAACTGCGCCTGCTCATCCACGTCAACGCCGGCAACCTGGAGGTGACCCGGTGAAGGCCCACCGCACCGACCTCGTCTCGCTCGCGTTCGGGCTGGTCTTCCTGGCCCTCTCCGTCTGGTGGCTGCTGGCCCGGATCCTCGGGCTGACGCTCCCGCCGGTGGGATGGTTCCTGGCCGGCGCGCTCATCCTGATCGGGGTGCTGGGCCTGGCCGGCGCGCTGCGCTCCGGCCGGCACGCCGACCGGGACACCGCCGGGACGGACGCCGAGACGACCGTGTCGGCTCCCTACGAGGGCGGCCCGGAGTGGACCCCGCCGGTCGCGCCGGAGGCCGACGAGTGGCGCACCGACGCGGTAGGCGACGACGCGGCGGAGGCGGTGGCGGACCGGCCGGTCAGCGGAGGGGCGGGCGAATCGCGCTGGTCGCCGTCCGCGCCGCCGACGGACCCCGGCACCAGCACGGATGCGACGACCCGGGAGCAGCCCACCGTCGACCTCGGACCGACGAGCCCCGGGCGGTCCACCGTCGGCGACGCGCCGGCCACCCGGCAGCAGCGGGCCGCCGGAGCCGGCCCGGCGGCGGGCCCGGACGGCGAGGAGCGGTAACCGGGCCGAGCGCGGCGGTGCGGGGCTCCTCCGGCGGCGCATATGCTGACCGGTGGAGATCTCGCCTCCGCCGGCCGGCCCACGCCGTGGGGCCTCGGCCGCGGCCGGGCCGCCACGTCGCCGGGCTCCGCCCGGACCCGGTGGTCCCGGTCGCCGAGCCTCGTCCCCGGCCGACCAGGTCGCCGTGGCGGTCCCACCGCTTTCCCGTCTCTACCCCGTCAGGAGCCCGTCCGACATGACCCAGTCCCCCGCCGTGCGCACCGCCGGCGCGTCCGGTCCGGTCCGGATCGGCGAGCGCGCCGCCCGTACCCTCGTCAGCGAGCTCGCCCGGCGCAACGACCCGAAGGCCGCCCTGCTGGTCGGCGCGGCTGCGGAGTCCGCGGTCCTGGCCGCGGCGATCGAGGCGCTGCTCCCCGGCGACCGGCTCACCGTCGTGCCGGCGGAGGGGTCGTCCGCCGCCGCGCTCCGCGAGCACGTGTCGGCCCAGGGCCGTTGGGTCGCCGACCGGGTACGCGTGGTCGACACCCTCGCCGAGGCGGACGCCGCCGAGGTGGTCATCGCCGCCGGGCCGTTCACCGGCACCGCCGACGAGGCCCGGACGGCCGTCGACGGGCTGTCGAAGTACCTGTCCGACGGCGCGGTGCTGAGCGTGGCCGCGCCGCTCTTCCGGACCGAGGGCGCCGGCACCGAACTGGATCGGCAGGGCGTGCTGCACGGCGTCCGCACCGACCTGGTGCTGCGCAACTCCCCGCCGGTCCGGGTGCACCACCTCCGCTTCACGCCGGCCAGCGCCGCGGTGGCCGGCCGGCTGGCGCCGGCGTACCGGCCCTCCAGCGTGCCGCTGACCCGGAGCATGCACATCGACTCGAACGGCGTCGCCGCGGCCGGCATCAGCCTGGGGCTGGCGGCGCTGGCCCGGGTGGCCCGCCCGAAGTCGAAGCTCTGGCTGCTGCCGGCGCTGGCCGCCGCCCCGGTGGCCGCCTTCTTCCGGGACCCGGAGCGGGACGTGCCGGAGGACCCGTCGGCCGTGGTCGCCGCCGCGGACGGTCAGGTCCTCTCGGTGCAGCGGCTGCACGACGAGCGCTTCGGCGAGGGCGAGTGGCTGCGGCTCGCGGTCTTCCTCTCCGTGCTGGACGTGCACGTCAACCGCGCCCCGGTCGCCGGGAAGGTGGTCGACTACTTCGTCGCCGACGGCGGCTTCGTCAACGCGATGAAGCCGGACGCCGAGCACAACGTGGCGGCGTACACGGTGCTGGAGACCGAGCACGGCACGGTGGTGGTCGCGCAGCGTACCGGCCTGATCGCCCGGCGGATCGTGCAGCGGGCCCCGGTCGGCGCCCTGCTGGCCAAGGGCGAGCGCTTCGGGCTGATCCGGTTCGGCTCGCGGACCGACGTCTACCTGCCGGCGGACGCCGCCGAGCCGCTGGTCGGCCCCGGCGACAAGGTGGTCGGCGGCTCGACGGTGATCGCCCGCTGGGTCTGACCGTGGAGACACGAAAAAGGGGCGCCGCGAGTGCGGCGCCCCTTTTCGATGGCTCGGATCAGGCGGTACGGCGCTGGTGCAGCCAGAGCAGCGGGCCGCTGACCAGGTAACCCACCACCACCAGGGCGAAGGTGAGCCGGATGTCGACCAGGGCGCCGACCACCGGGGCCAGCCAGAGCCACGGCGGCAGCTTCACCAGCCGGGCGAGCTTCGCGTACGGGAAGCTGGAGACCATCGCGAAGGCCAGCAGGGCCACCCCGCCGACCAGCACCAGGCCGGGGACCGGCAGCCCGATGGCCACGGTCAGGGCCAGCACGGCCGCCGCCATGGTGGTCGGTACGCCGCAGAAGAACCGGCCGTCCTTCGGCGAGACGTTGAATCGGGCGAGCCGGATCGCGGCGCAGGCCGCGACGAGGGCGCAGGCCACCGCGGCGGCGGCCGCCGACACCGAGCCGGCCAGCGAGGCGTAGACCACCACCGGGGCGGCGAGGCCGAACGAGCACATGTCGGCCAGCGAGTCCATCTGGGCGCCGAACGGGCTGGCCACGCCGAGCTTGCGGGCCAGCGCGCCGTCGAGACCGTCGAACACGACGCAGGCGATCAGGCAGAGCGCCGCGACCCGCACCTCGCCCTGCATGGCCAGGAAGATGGCCAGCATGCCGAGCATCAGGCTGCTCAGGGTGCAGCCGTTGACCACCGCGAACTTCATCCGGCGGGCGGCGGTGCGCTCGCCCGGCAGGAGCGGGATCGACATCGCCGTCGCGTCGTCGTCGACCGCCGACGTGGGGGCGAGCGCCGGGCTGACCGGCATGATGGCCTCGACCTCGGCGCGGTTGAACCGGCCGTAGCGGCGACGCTGACGGTCGGCGTAGCGGTGGTCCGGAACGACCAGGTCGGCGCCGGGGACGACGTCGTCCCGTCGGCCCACCCGGACCAGCAGCACCTGGCGGGCGAACGTGCTGCTGCGGCGCAACCGGCCCGCCCAGCGACGCCCTGCGGGGCGCGGACTGTCAGTCGTACGACGCCGGCGCCATGGGGCTCTCGGCACGTTTCCTCCATCACCGGATCGGCTGACCCGCCACCAGGGCGGGCTGTCCGGCTGTCTCGTGCCGGACCTTGCTGGTCCGGCAGCCCGTTTTGCGGAGTACACCATTGCACAAGGGAAAGGGGCTTGGCGATAGCTGCCGGCGGTACTTATAGCTCTCTTAACCGCACGAACCGCTCTCTTGTTCCCAACTCGGGCTCCATCGCCCGTTTCTTCCACCAATCCCAGCTAACGACTGTACCGGAGCGAGCCCAAGGCGCTCGGCGAGCGGGTGCTATCGACCTCGACGTCCGGTTGCCAGCGCGGCCACGTCGGTCAGCCGCAAGCCGTTGACCTGCTCCGGAAGGAACCAGGCGGCCCGGGCGGTGGACCCGCCGGCGAGCTCCGTCACCACCGCCTCGGTCGGGGCGTCCACCAGCACCCGGTAGATCACCCGCACCCCGTGCCAGTCCAGCGGCCGCCCCTCCGGCCCGAGCGCGGCCGGATTGTGCAGGTTGTCGACGGCCAGCAGCTCGACCACCCGGCCGAGCTGGCCGGCCTCCTCGACCAACTCGCGGAGCAGCCCGGCGGCCGGCTGCTCGCCGTGGTCGGTGCCACCACCGGGCAGGTGCCACTTGCCGGCACCCGGGTACCCCTCGGCGATCATGGTGAGCAGCACCCGCCCCGCCGGGTCGGTGACCAGCCCGTACGCGGCGAAGCGCTGCCGCCGGTCGGTGGGCGCCGGCCCGAACGGCGCCCGGGCCGTCCGCGCGGGCAGCGGGTCGACCGGCAGGCCGAGCAGCTCCGCGGTGAACGGCAGCAGCGGCAGCCCGGCCGCCTCGGCGGGGGTGAACCAGGCCGCCAGGTCGCCGGTCCGGTCGACCTCGTCCCGGAGCGTCCCTGCGGTGGGCGTGACGTCGAAGATGATCCGGTCGGTGTGCAGGGCGACCTCGAGGTCGGGGTACCGGGTCACGTCCGCCACGGCGTCCCGGAGCCCGGCCACCGCCACGGTCAGCCCGGTCTCCCCGGCGAACTCCCGCACCACCGCGGCCTCGGGATGCTCGGCGTGGTCGAGCCCACCCCCCGGCAGCTGCCACACCCCCGGAAAGTCCGCGGTGGCCGACCCCCGCACGAGCAGCACCCGCTCCCCGTCCCGGCACACCCCGTACGCGCCGATCCGCCGCCGCTCCTCCATCAGCCCCCTGCTCCCACTACCCGACCCACCGTTCCCGTCGATCATGAACCTATTGCCCGCCGGCACGGCGTGTCGGGGCAACAACTTCATGATCACCGGAAGGGCAGGTGGGTAGGAGCTCAGAGTGGGGTGAGGGTCAGAGGAGTTGGGCGGCCTGGACGGCTTCGGCGGTGACCTCGGTGAGGCGGTCGGTGGGGAGGGCGCCGAGCTCCTCCCGACGGAACCAGCGGGCCTCGCAGGTGGAGCCGCCGACGTCGGCCACGGTGGGCGGGGCGGGCTGGTCGACGACCACCCGGTAGAAGGCGCGCACCCCGTGCCAGTCGATCGGGTAGCCCTCGGGGCCGAGCGAGGCGGCGTCCCGGTGGCTGGCCACGCCGAGCAGCTCAACCAGGCGACCGGTCTGCCCGGTCTCCTCGACCAGCTCCCGGATCAGCGCCGCGCCCGGCTGCTCGCCGTAGTCGGTGCCGCCGCCGGGCAGGTGCCAGCAGCCGGCGCCCGGGTAGCCGTCGGAGACCCGGGTGAGCAGCACCCGCTCCTCCGGGTCGGTGACCACCGCGTACGCGGCGAAGCGCTGCGCCCGGTGCAGTCCGTCCGGGCCGGGCACCGCGTAGAAGGAGGGGAACTCGGGGACCTCCTCGGGCACCACGTCGGCCGAGGAGGCGGGGAGCCCCAGGGCGCGCGCGGTGAACGACCGCAGCGGCAGCCCCCGGGCCTCGTCCAGGGTCACCCAGCGGACCAGGTCGGTCGGGCGGTCCACCCGGTCGGTCAGCGTCCCGCCCCGCACCGAGACCGTGTAGAGCAGGCGGTCGGTGTGCAGGGTGATGCCGCGCTCGGGCAGCGCCCGCATGTCGGCGAGCACGTCGGCCAGCCCGGAGACGGCGACCGATATGCCGGTCTCCGCCGCGGTCTCGCGGACGACGGTGTGCTTCGGGTCCTCGCCGTGGTCGACCGCCCCGCCGGGCAGCGACCAGCTGCCCGGGGTGCCGGAGCGCTCCGATGCGCGGACCAGCAACACTCGGCCGTCTTGATCAGCACAAACTGCGTATGCCGCGATCCTGCGGAGCGGCTCCAGCAAGGTGGTCACGGGAGGCAATTCTCCCCGCGCCGGGTTACCTCCATCGAAAAGAGTCGGATTCCTGACTCATCGCTGGCGCCTCAGGGATCGATCAGGGTAGGAGTCCGGGCGGTCACCGAGGCCGTCCGCCGGCCGGCGAGCGACCGTGGGGACATGACCTCAACGAGCACCCCTCAGGCCCCGTACAAGCAGCTCCGCCGACCGACCACCGACCGCATGGTGGCCGGCGTGGCCAGCGGCCTCGGCCGCTACCTCGCCGTCGACCCCACCCTCGTCCGGGTGGTCTTCGCCGTCGCCACCCTGCTCACCGGCGGCTTCGCCGCGCTGGCGTACCCGATCATGTGGTTCCTGATGCCGGAGGAGCCGGCCAGCGCCCCCGCCTGGCCGCACCCGGCGGGCGCCGCGCCGGGCGGCTGGCCGCCCGGCGCCCCCGCGCCGCAGGGCTGGCCGCAGCCGGCCGCCGGGCCGACCGCGACCGGCGGGCCGGCGACGCAGCCGGCGGGTACGCCGGAGCCGGCGCCCCGGCCGCAGCCTCAGCCGCCGACCGCCGGGTGAGCCGGCGTCACTCCCACTCGATGGTGCCCGGCGGCTTGCTGGTGACGTCCAGGACCACCCGGTTCACCTCGGCCACCTCGTTGGTGATCCGGGTCGAGATCCGGGCGACCACCTCGTACGGCAGCCGGGACCAGTCGGCCGTCATCGCGTCCTCGCTGGAGACCGGGCGCAGCACCACGGGATGCCCGTAGCTGCGCCCGTCGCCCTGCACGCCGACGCTGCGCACGTCGGCCAGCAGCACCACCGGGAACTGCCAGACGCCCCGGTCCAGGCCGGCGGCCGTCAACTCCTCCCGGGCGATCAGGTCGGCCTTGCGGAGCAGGTCCAGCCGCTCCCGGTCGACCGCGCCGATGATCCGGATGGCCAGGCCGGGGCCGGGGAACGGGTGCCGCCAGACCATCGCCTCGGGCAGGCCCAGCTCCAGGCCCAGCGCCCGGACCTCGTCCTTGAAGAGCGTGCGCAGCGGCTCGACCAGCGCGAACTTCAGGTCCTCCGGCAGGCCGCCGACGTTGTGGTGGCTCTTGATGTTGGCGGTGCCGGTGCCGCCGCCGGACTCCACCACGTCCGGGTAGAGGGTGCCCTGCACCAGGAACTCGACGTCGCCGTGGGAGGCGATCTCCCGGGCGGCGGCCTCGAAGACCCGGATGAACTCCCGGCCGATGATCTTGCGCTTCTGCTCCGGGTCGGTCACCCCGGCGAGCGCCCCGAGGAAGCGGTCCTGCGCGTCGACCACCTTGAGCTTGATGCCGGTGGCCGCCACGTAGTCCTTCTCCACCTGCTCGGCCTCCCCGGCCCGGAGCAGGCCGTGGTCGACGAAGACGCAGGTGAGCTGGTCACCGACGGCCCGGTGCACCAGCGCGGCGGCGACCGCCGAGTCCACGCCGCCGCTCAGGCCGCAGATGACCTCCTTGTCGCCCACCTGCGCACGGATCCGGGCCACCTGCTCGTCGATGATGTTCTCGGGCGTCCAGGTCGGCTCGACGCCGGCGATGTCGTACAGGAAGCGGGTGAGCATCTCCTGGCCGTGCGCGGTGTGCCCCACCTCCGGGTGGAACTGCACCCCGGCCCGGCGGCCGGCCACGTCCTCGAACGCGGCGACCGGCGCGCCCGCCGACTCGGCGGTCACCGTGAAGCCCGCGGGGGCCTCGGTCACGCAGTCGCCGTGGCTCATCCAGACCGGCAGGTCGTCCGGCAGGTCGCGGAGCAGCACGCCGGCCTCGGCGCGGGCGTGCAGCGGGGTGCCGCCGTACTCCCGGTTGCCGGTCCGCGCGACCGTGCCGCCGAGCGCCTGGGCCATCGCCTGGAAGCCGTAGCAGATGCCGAAGACCGGGACGTCGGCGGTGAACATGCCGGCGTCGATCTGCGGGGCGTCGGGTGCGTAGACGCTGGCCGGACCGCCGGACAGGATGATCGCGGCGGGGTCCTTCGCCAGCATCTCGGCGACCGGCATGGTGTGCGGGACGATCTCCGAGTAGACCTTCGCCTCACGCACCCGGCGCGCGATGAGCTGGGCGTACTGGGCTCCGAAGTCCACCACGAGGACGGGGCGAGGCGTGCTCATGTGCAGAAAGCCTACCGACCGTCACCTCCGCGCCGGGCGCGGCCCGGCCGTCCGCGTGGCGCGTCCCGCCCGGATGTCGCGCGGATCACCCGCGCAGGGCGGCGGGGGCGTGCGCCGGGACCGCCGGGTGACGCGGGGGGACCGGCTCCACCCGCCGGTACGCCGCACCGAGCGGCGGCCGCGGATCCTCCTCGCCCTTGTTGGGCCAGCACGACATCGCCCGTTCCGCCTGGGCGGTGATCGTCAGCGACGGGTTCACCCCGAGGTTCGCCGAGACCGCCGCGCCGTCCACCACGTGCAGCCCCGGGTGCCCGTGCACCCGGTGGTACGGGTCGATCACCCCGTCGGCCGGGGTGGCGCCGATCACCGCCCCGCCGAGGATGTGCGCGGTCATCGGGATGTTGAACGGCTCGGTCAGCGCGCCGCCCGGCGTACCGTCGATCTCCTCGGCGAGCAGCCGCACCGCGTTGTTGCCGGCCGGGATCCAGGTCGGGTTCGGCGCGCCGTGCCCCGGCCCGGAGACCAGCCGGCGGCCGAGCGGGCCGCGCCGCCAGCGGGTGCTGAGCGAGTTGTCCGCCGACTGCATCACCAGGGCGATCACCGTCCGCTCGGACCAGCCGCGCACCGACAGCATCCGGACGGCCAGGCCGGGCTGCCGGACGATGCTGCCCAGCCAGCGCCGGACCCGGTGCGGCCCGCCGTCGACCAGCAGCGACTGGAGCAGCCCCATCGCGTTGGAGCCCCGGCCGTAGCGGACCGGCTCGATGTGGGTCTGCGGGTCGGGGTGGAACGAGCTGGTGATCGCCACCCCCTCGGTGAAGTCCAGCCGCCGCTCCCGCGCCTGCCGGCGGGGCACCGAGGCGCCGAGGATGGCCTCCGAGTTGGTCCGGGTCAGCTCGCCGAGGCGGGGCGACAGCGCGGGCAGCGCCCCGGTCGCCTTCATCTCGTGCAGCAGCCGCTGGGTGCCCAGCGCGCCCGCGGCGAAGACCACCTGGTCGGCGCGGATCACCTGGCGCCGCTTGCGCAGCCACGCGCCGGTGCGCTCGGTGTGCACCTCGTAGCCCTCGTCGGCGGTGGGGCGGACCGCGGTGACCGTGGTCAGCGGGTGGACCTGGACGCCGAGCCGCTCGGCCAGCCAGAGGTAGTTCTTGACCAGGGTGTTCTTGGCGCCGTGCCGGCAGCCGGTCATGCACGAGCCGCAGTGCAGGCAACCGGTCCGCTCCGGCCCGGCCCCGCCGAAGTACGGGTCGGGCACCCGCTCGCCGGGCCGGCCGATGTGCACGCCCACCGGGGTGGCGTGGAAGGTGTGCCCGACCCCCATCCGCTCGGCCACCGCCCGCATCGCCCGGTCCGCACCGGTCCGCACCGGGTACGTGGTCGCCCCGAGCATCCGCTTGGCCTGGTCGTAGTGGCGGGCCAGTTCGTCGCGCCAGTCGGTGATGTCCCGCCACTGCGGGTCGGCGTAGAACGCGTCGAGGGGCTCGTAGAGGGTGTTGGCGTAGACCAGCGAGCCGCCGCCCACGCCCGCGCCGGAGAGCACCATGACTCCCCCGCCGGCCTTCCGGTCCGCGGAGCGGAGCAGGGTGATCCGCTGGAGGCCGTAGCACCCGAGCTTCGGGGCCCAGAGGAAGCGCCGGGCCCGCCAGGAGGTCTCCGGAAACTCGTCGTCGGCGAAGCGCCGCCCGGCCTCCAGCACCCCGACCGAGTAGCCCTTCTCCGCCAGCCGGAGCGCGGTGACGCTGCCGCCGAAACCGGACCCGATGACGACCACGTCATACCGCATGGACGCATCATTACCGACGGGTAGCCATCGCGCCAGCGCCAGATTTTGGGGATCATGCAGGACGCTCGGTCGACCGGGCCCGCCGGTGGCAACCCCGGGCCCCCGTCCGAGCGTCGTTCCGTACGGGGGAGGAAGCCTGATGACGCAGGAGACCGCAAAACCACGACGGCGCTGGACGCTGGGGGTGGCCGCCGTGGTTGCGGTGCTCCTGGTCGCCGCCGGCGCGGTGGTGGCCGCCCGCCGGCTCTCCTGGTCCACCCCGGCACCCGGCCCGACGGCCGGCCCGGCCACGCCCACGGCGTCGGCGTCGGCGAGCAGCCCCGCCCCGGCCCCGGCGAGCCCCACCCCGCCGCCCGGCGCCGACCTGACCGGCCCGCTGAACTTCCTCATCGTCGGGGTGGACACCCGGGTCACCGTGCCCGGCTGGGAGCCGCACGCCGACGCGGTGCTGGTCATGCACGTGGATGCGGGGTTGAAGCAGGCATACCTCTTCTCGCTCCCCCGCGACCTGGTGGTGGACATCCCGGCCTACCCGAAGGCCGGCTACCCGGGCGGCCGGACCAAGCTCACCCACGCGATGAGCTACGGCAGCCGGGTCCCGGGCGACAAGGCCCACCCGAGCACCGCTCAGGGGTACGAGCTGCTGCGCACCACCGTCAGCCGGTACACCGGGCTGCGCATCGACGCGGGCGCGGTGCTCACCTTCTTCGGCTTCGACCGGCTGGTCGACGCCCTCGGCGGGGTGGACCTCTACGTCGACCAGCGGGTCGCCTCGATCCACCGGCGCCCGGACGGGCAGTACCGGCCACACACGGCCGGCGGGTACACCGGGCCGCAGATGGTCTACGAGAAGGGCAACCGGCACCTCAACGGCTGGCAGGCGCGGGACTACGCCCGACAGCGCTACATCGCCGGGGGCGACTACGCCCGGCAGCGCCACCAGCAGCAGCTGATCCGGGCACTGATCCGCAAGATCCTCGGTCAGGGGCTGGCCCGGGACCCGGACCGCGTCGAGCAGGTGGTCCGCACCCTCGGCAAGACCATGGTGTACACCGGCGGCGGGCGGCGGCTGGTCGACTTCGCGTACGCCCTCGGCGGGATGCCCGCCGACGGCCTGGTCCTGGTCGGCCTCCCCGGCGACGCGGTCGGCAAGGGAGGCGCCTACCGGGGCGAGCAGCTCCGCCCCGTGGGCCGCCAGTTCCTCGCCGAACTCCGCGCCGGCCACGCCGAGCAGTTCCTCAAGACCCATCCCACCCTGCGGGTGCGGACCTGACTCAGAGCGGCTTCGGCTCGGCGGGGCGCTCGGTGCCGTAGAGCCAGGCGTCGAAGAGCTTGTCCAGCTGCTTGTTCGAGACCCGCTCGGCGAGCGCCCGGAACTCGGCGGTGGTGCCGTTGCCGTTCTTCTTCTCCTCCGCCCAGGTGCGGAGGATGGTGAAGAAGGCGGCGTCGCCGACCGCCACCCGCAGCGCGTGCACGGTCATCCCGCCGCGCTGGTAGACCGACTCGCCGAACAGGTTCGCCACCCCCGGCTTCCCGGGCGGGGTACGCCAGACCTGCCCGGACGCCGCCGCGTACCGCAGGTCGAAGGCGCGCTGGACGGTGGACTCACCGGTGTGCTCGGCCCAGAGCCACTCGGCGTACGTGGCCAGCCCCTCGTTGAGCCAGATGTCCTGCCAGCGCTGGAGCGCGACGCTGTTGCCGAACCACTGGTGCGCCAGCTCGTGCGCCACCACCCCGGTGTCGTCGCCCTGCCGGAAGAACCCGGCCGAGTAGACCGGCCGGGTCTGCGTCTCCAGCGCGTACCGGATCCGGTCGTCGGCGACCACCACCCCGCCGTACGCGTCGAACGGGTACGGCCCGAACACGCTCTCCAGGTAGTCGGCCACCTCGACGGTCCGCTTGATCGACCGGTCCGGGGCGCCCTTCGCCACCTTGGTGGTGACCGCGCTGAACACCGGCCGTCCCTGGTGCTCGCCGGTGGTGACCCGGAACTTCCCGATCACCACCGTGCTGAGGTAGCTGGCCATCGGCGCGCCCTCGGACCACGACCAGGTGGTCCAGCCGCCCCGGGTGGTCCGCCCCTTCGGCACGCCGTTGCTGACCGCGGTCAGTCCCTTCGGCACGGTGATCTCGAAGTCGTAGGTGGCCTTGTCCGACGGGTGGTCGTTGACCGGGAACCAGGTGCTCGCCGACTCCGGCTGGCCGAGCGCGATCGCGCCGTCCGAGGTGTGCAGCCAGCCGCCCTCACCGAGCACCTCGTTGTCCAACGTGGTCGGCACGCCGTCGTAGAGGACCTCGGCGACGAAGCCGTTGCCGGAGCTGAGCCCGGTCGCCGGGGTGACGATCAGCTCGTCGGCGGCGCGGGCGTGGGCGGCCTGGACGCCGTCCACGGTCACCGAGCGGACGGTCAGCCCGGCCAGGTCCAGGTGGAACGCGGACAGGTTCGCGGTGGCGGTGGCCCGCACCGTGGTCGTACCGGTCAGTCGGTCCTTCGCCGGGTCGTAGCGGACCCGGACGATGTAGTGGGCGACGTCGTAGCCGCCGTTGCCGTAACCGGGGAAGTAGGGATCGCCGGCGCCGGCGGCGCCGGGTGCGAAGGTCCGGGCCGTCGTCGGAGAGGCCGGCGTCGGCGTCGGCGCGGTCCGCTCCGGGCCGGCCGAGCCGCAGCCGGCGAGCAGCAGCGTTCCCACCACCAGCAACCCGAGGCGCCGTCGCACGCCCCGCCGCGTCAGCGTCATCGTCTCGACCCTCCCGGGAACGACCGTGGGCGGCCCGGCCGCTCCGCCCGCGGCAGCCTACCGAGCGGCCCGCGGGCTCGCGGGCCCGCGTCAGGGCAGCGCCGGCGCGGTGCCGCCGACGAGCCAGGCGTCGAGGAGCGCGCGCAGCGGCCGGCCGGCGGCCCGTTCGGCGTACGCGACGAAGTCGGCGGTGGTGGCGGTGCCGTCCCGGCGCTCGGTCGTCCAGCCGCGCAGGATGCGGAAGAAGGTGTCGTCGCCGACCGCGCGGCGCAGCGCGTGCACGGCCAGCGCCCCCCGCTGGTAGACGGCGTCGCCGAACATCGCCGGCCGGCCCGGGTCGACCGACGGCCGGGTCCAGTCGGTGGCCGCGTACTGGGTGGCGAAGCTCCGGGCCAGGGTGCGGCTGCCGTCGTGCTCGGTCCAGAGCCATTCGGCGTACGTGGCGAAGCCCTCGTTGAGCCAGATGTCGCTCCACCGGGCCACCGAGACACTGTCGCCGAACCACTGGTGGGCCAGCTCGTGGGCGACCACCTCGGTGTCGGGCCGGCCGCCCCGGAAGAAGCCCGGCCCGTAGACCGGCCGGGACTGGGTCTCCAGGGCGTACCGGATGCGGTCGTCGGCGACCGCGATGCCGCCGTACGCGTCGAACGGGTACGGGCCGAAGAGGCTTGCCAGGAAGTCCACGATCTCGCCGGTGCGGGCGAGCGAGGCGGCGGCCGGCCCGTCCGCCGGCAGCCCGGCGGCCACCGCCGTGACCATCGGCTTCCCGGCGTGGCTGCCGGTCGACACCCGGTAGTTCCCGATCACCAGCGTGGTCAGGTAGCTGGCCATCGGCGAGCCCTCGGACCAGCTCCAGGTGGTCCATCCGTCCCGGCTCGCCCGGGACCGCAGCACCCCGTTGCTCAGCGCGGCGAGCCCGTCCGGGACGGTCACCTCGATGTCGTAGGTGGCCTTGTCGGAGGGGTGGTCGTCGACCGGGAACCAGGTGCTCGCCGACTCCGGCTGGCCGAGCGCGATCGCGCCGTCCCCGGTGGCGTGGAAGCCGCCGCTGCCCAGCTCGCCGCTGGGCAGCGGCTGCGGCACCCCGGCGTACGTCACCTCGGTGGTGAAGGACTTCCCGGACGCCAGACCGTGGGCGGGGGTGACGACGAGTTCGTTGCCGTCGCGGCGGTGCCGAGCCGGTGCGCCGTCGACGCGGACCCGGTCGACGGCGAGGCCGGCGAGGTCGAGGTTGAACCGGGACAGCCCGGCGGTCGCGGTGGCGGTGATCGTCGCCTCGCCGGTGAGCCGGTCGCTGCCCGGGTCGTAGCGGACCTTCAGCCGGTAGTGCGCGACGTCGTACCCGCCGTTGCCCGCCCCGGGCACGTACGGGTCCCCCGCGTCGGCCGCCCCGGCCCGGAACCGCCCGTCGTCGCCGCGGGTGCAGCCGCCCATCAGCAGCGCCACGACCAGCGCCGCCGCGTACCACCGCCCGCGGGTCACCCGCCGAGCGTAGAGGCGCGACGGCGCGGGTGGGACCGGAATCCACACCCGCGCCGTGGTTCGCTCGCGCCGCCTCAGCGGTCGAGGACGAGGCCGACCTTCTGGAACTCCTTGAGGTCCCGGTAGCCGCACTTGGCCATCGCCCGGCGCAGGCCGCCGAAGAGGTTGAGCTGGCCGTCCGGCTCGTCCGCCGGGCCGAAGAGGAGCCGCTCCATCGAGCCGAGCGGCTCGCCGGCCACCTCGAACGCGCCCCGGGGCAGCGACGGGTGGCTGGCGGCCGAGTGCCACCAGGCGCCGCCGGCGGGGGCCTCCTCGCAGAGCGAGAGCGCCTCGCCGAGCATCACCGCGTCCGCGCCGCAGCCCAGCGCCTTGGCGATGTCGCCGGAGGTCTGGATGTCACCGTCGGCGATCAGGTGCACGTACCGGCCACCGGTCTCGTCCAGGTAGTCCCGGCGGGCCGCCGCCGCGTCGGCGATCGCGGTCGCCATCGGCACCCGGATGCCGAGCACCGACTCGGTGGTGGACCAGTCGTCGCCGCCGATGCCGACGATCACGCCGGCCGCGCCGGTCCGCATCAGGTGCAGCGCCGTCTTGTAGTCGGTGCAGCCGCCGACGATGACCGGCAGGTCGAGGTCGGCGATGAACTCCTTGAGGTTGAGCGGCTCGTCGGTGGTGGAGACGTGCTCGGCGGAGACGATGGTGCCCTGGATGACCAGGATGTCCACGCCGGCGTCGAGGATCACCGGGGCGAGCGCCAGGGTGTGCTGCGGGGAGACCCGGACGGCCACCGTGCCGCCGCCGGCCCGCAGCTCGCGGACCCGCTCGGCGATCAGATCGGGACGGATCGGCTCGGCGTACACCTCCTGGAGCCGCTTGGTGGCGCGGGCGTCCTCGTCGAGGCCGGCCAGCTCCTCCAGCACCTTCGCCGGGTTCTCGTACCGGGTCCAGAGGCCCTCGACGTTGAGCACGCCGAGACCGCCGAGCTGGCCGAGCCGGACGGCGGACGAGGGGCTCATCGTCGCGTCGGAGGGGTGCCCGACGCAGGGGATGCCGAACTGGTACGCGTCGAGCTGCCAGGCCGTGGAGACGTCGTCGACGTCCCGGGTCCGGCGGCTCGGCACGATGGCGATGTCGTCCAGGTGGTAGCCGCGCTGCGCGGTCTTGCCCAGCCCGATCTCGACCACGTCACGCATGGGGGACTCCAGGTGTTTGGGGGTGTTGGTCAACGGGAGTGGTAGTTCGGCGCCTCGACCGTCATCTGGATGTCGTGCGGGTGGCTCTCCTTCAGGCCGGCCGCGGTGATCCGGATGAGCTGGCCACGCCGGTGCAGCTCGGGGATGCTCTCCGCGCCGACGTAGCCCATGGCGGCCCGCAGCCCGCCGATGAGCTGGTGGGCGACCGCGGACAGCGGGCCCCGGTAGGGCACCTGACCCTCGACGCCCTCGGGGACCAGCTTGTCCTCGGCGAGCACGTCCTGCTGGAAGTAGCGGTCCTTGGAGTAGGACTTGCCCTGGCCGCGGGACTGCATCGCGCCGAGCGAGCCCATCCCCCGGTACGCCTTGTACTGCTTGCCGTTGATGAAGATCAGCTCGCCGGGGCTCTCCTCGCAGCCGGCCAGCAGGCTGCCGAGCATCACCGTGTCGGCGCCGGCCACCAGCGCCTTGGCGATGTCGCCCGAGTACTGGATGCCGCCGTCACCGATGACCGGCACGCCGGCCGGGCGGGCGGCGCGGGCCGCCTCCATGATCGCGGTGATCTGCGGCACGCCCACCCCGGCGACGATCCGGGTGGTGCAGATCGCGCCCGGGCCGACACCCACCTTGATGCCGTCGGCGCCCGCCTCGACCAGCGCCTTCGCGCCGGCGTACGTGGCAACGTTGCCGCCGACGATGTCGATGGCGACGTCGGCCTTGAGCTGGCGGACCATGTCCAGCACGGCCCGCTGGTGCCCGTGCGCGGTGTCCACGATGAGCACGTCCACGCCCGCGTCGACCAGCGTGCGGGCCCGCTTGTACGCGTCCTCGCCGACACCGACCGCGGCGGCGACCCGGAGCCGGCCGGCGGAGTCCTTGGTGGCGTTCGGGTACTGCTCGCTCTTGGTGAAGTCCTTCACCGTGATCAGGCCACGCAGCCGGCCCGAGTCGTCGACGATCGGCAGCTTCTCCACCTTGTGCCGGCGCAGCAGGTCGAGCGCGTCGTCCTTGCTCACCCCGACCGGGGCGGTGATCAGCGGCGGACGGGTCATGATCTCGCGGACCGGGGTGGCCGGGTCGGAGACGAAACGCATGTCGCGGTTGGTGACGATGCCGACCAGCCCGCCGTCGGCGTCCACCACCGGCACGCCGGAGATGCGGTACCGCCCGCAGAGCTCGTCGACGTCCCGGAGGGTGTCGTCCGGGCTGGCGGTGACCGGGTTGGTGATCATGCCGGACTCGGAGCGCTTCACCAGGTCGACCTGGAGCGCCTGGTCCTCGAGGGACAGGTTGCGGTGCAGCACGCCGATGCCGCCCTGCCGGGCCATGGCGATCGCCATCCGGGCCTCGGTGACGGTGTCCATCGCGCTGGAGAGCAGCGGCACGGTCAGCTCGACGTTCCGGGTGAGCCTCGTACGGGTGTTGACCCGGCTGGGCACGACGTCCGACTCGCCCGGCTGGAGCAGCACGTCGTCGAAGGTCAGCCCGAGCGGCACCACCCGCGCGGAGCCGGCGGGCAGCTCCGGCAGGTGACCGCCCAGCTCGCCGTTGTCGGCGCCGGCCGGAAGATCGGTGCTGGGCGAATTTTCCACGATTGCTCTCCTGAGCTGCTCGGACGGGCTTCAGCGAGGCGGCGCGCGCGGGCACCGGCGCACGCCAAGGTGACGGCGCGTCGCTTCATCGTACCCATTGAGCTGGCCCGGCCCCGGCAGCGGCAGCGCGGCCGGGCGGCGCCCCCGTGAGCGCCGGGGGCGGACTTCCCCCGCCGGTTGGGACTACGGTGAGGGGGTGCACGACGAGCCCATCGACCCGTTCAACGGCGACCCGGCCGATCCGACCGCCGGGCTGCAGGATCCGCGCGAGGACGACCCGCTGGACCCGCTGACCGAGGTCGAGCGCCAGGACGTCCTGGAGGATCTCGCCGACCTGGAGATCTACCAGGCCCTGCTGGCGCCGATCGGGGTGCGCGGGCTGGTCATCGAGTGCGAGGACTGCCGCGAGCCGCACTACTTCGACTGGGACCTGCTCCGGGGCAACCTGCGCCACCTGCTCAGCTCCGGCCGGCCCCGGGTGCACGAGCCGGCCTACGACCCGGACCCGGACCACTACGTCACCTGGGACTACGCCCGCGGCTACGCCGACGGCGTGCACGACACGCTGACCGAGGGCACCGAGGAGGACGACGCGGCGGACGCCTGAGCCGCCGGGCCGGGCCGGCGGTAGGGCGGCTCAGGCCACCAGTCCGGCCCGGAAGCCGGCGGCCACGGCGTGCGCCCGGTCCCGGGCGCCGAGCTTGCGGAACAGCCGCCGGGCGTGGGTCTTGACGGTGTCCTCGGAGACGAACAGCTCTCGGCCGATCTCCGCGTTGCTCTTCCCCTCGGCCATGCCGAGCAGCACCTGGAGCTCCCGTTCGGTCAGCCCGACAGGGGTGCGGCCGCCGCGCGCGCCCGACCCGGCGCGCTGCGGGCCGCCCGCCGGCGCGGGTTCCGGCTCGGCCTCGTCGTCGCCGCGCTGCACCGGCACCACGGTCGGCACGCCGCCTGTTCCCTCCCCCGGGACCGTCGTCCAGCCGGACGCCGGCCGCCCCGGCGCCGCGGACCGTACCGGCCCGCCGACGGAGGCGGCGTCCCGGGCCGGGTCGGTGACCCGGTGCCGGGCCGGTCGTCCGGGCGCCGCGAGCAGCAGCAGCGCCTTGGCCACCGCGCTGGTGAGGTCGTGGTCGGCGCCCTGGATCAGCCCCCGCGCCCCGGCGCTGATGGTGGCCGCGGCCGCCTCCGACTCCTCGGTGCCGAGCAGCAGCACGGCGGCCTGGGGCGCCCGGGCGAGCACCCGGCGCACGAAGCCGGCGCTGTCCGGTCGGGTGAGCGCGGTGTCGGCGAGCACGACGTCCACCGGACGCTCGGCGAGCCGCAACATCACCTCGGGATCGGAGACGGCGGTCCGGACGATCGCGGACAGTCCGAGTCGGGCCGCCGCGGAGGTCAGCTGCTGGGCCGCGGTCGGTGTCCGAACGCACACGAGAACGGTACGCACAGTGGTCTCCTCTCCGACTCAGAGCAGACCATGGCCGAGTCGCGTCGCGAGGAGGTTCCGGGCAATCATCCGAACTTTTCCGGCAGATGGGGCATATGCCGCGAGTTGTCCGAGGTTTTCGATCACAGATGTGTGAGCGCGGGAAAGCCCGGGTACCGAGACGCCAGGCCGGAAACGGTGCGCCTGCGCGGACCGCCGCCCGGTAGCTGGCCATGAAGGATTCTCCGCGGTGCCGCGCGGGAGGAGGGGTGCTGATGTCGAACGTACGTAGACTGCCCGGACCCATCGTCGATCTCTGGGACTGGCAGCGGCTCGGTGCCTGCCGGGGCCGGGACAGCACCCAGTTCTTCCACCCGGACGGCGAGCGTGGCTCGTCGCGGCTGCGGCGCGAGTCCGGCGCCAAGGCCGTCTGCCGGGCCTGCCCGGTACGCGCCGAGTGCGCCGCGCACGCCCTCGCGGTCCGCGAGCCGTACGGCGTGTGGGGCGGGTTCAGCGAGTCCGAGCGGCTCCGGCTGCTCGCCCTCGGCTGGGAGGACCTGGCCGACCGCCGGCAGAGCCGGGTCGACATCGCCCGGCTGGAGGCCCGCCTCGGCCGACCGCACAAGTCGGCCGTGCCGGACCAGCGCAAGATCGCCTGACCCGACCCACCGCGACGACACCGACGACCGACGCCGCGCCCCGCCCCGGGGCGCGGCGTCGACGCCTCTCCCGGGTCCGCGGGGATGTCGTCGGCGTCGGCCGAGCGGACCGGGGCCGGTGCGACCGGCTTCCCACGCGGTGGCCGTGGGCACGCGTGGTGTGATGGGCGGGTGGAACTGCGGGAAATGCGGGCGTTCGTCGTGGTCGTCGAGGAGGGGAGCCTCTCCGCGGCCGCGCGGCGGTTGCACGTGAGTCAGCCCGCGCTGTCCCAGACCATGAACGCGCTGGAGCGACAGCTCGGCGTGCAGCTGCTGGTCCGCCGCAGTACCGGCGTGCAGGCCACCGAGGCGGGCATGACATTGCTCGCCGAGGCTCGCGCGGTGCTCTCCCGGCACGATCAGGCGGTGGCCGCCGTCGCCCGGCACACCGCCGCGGGCGACCGGGTGCTCAAGCTCGGGATCCCGCTGGAGCTCCCCACCGACCTGCTGTCCCGGCCGCTCGCCGACCTCGCCGCGGCCCACCCGGGTACCCGGGTCCAGGCCCGCCACATGTCCACCGCCGCCCAGTTCGCCGCGCTCCGCGCCGGCGAGATCGACGTCGGGCTGGTGCGGGAACACCCGATCGGCCCCGACCTGGACGCCGTCCTGGTCGTCGAGGAAGCGCTGGGCGTGCTGCTGTCCGCCGACCAGGCCGCCGCCGTCGCCGGCCCCGACGGGATCCGGTTGGACGCGCTCGCCGGGCTGGACTGGGTCGGTTTCCCGCGCTCCGGGAGCCCCGCCTGGTACGACGAACTCACCGCGATCCTGCGCAGCCACGGCCTGGATCTCGGACCCGCCGCACCGGAAGGGCAGGAGCTGATCCCCGAGGTGAAACTCGCGGCGGTCACCGCCGGTGGGGCCTTCGCGCTGGCACCGCCCAGCTGGTCGCAACCGATCCCGGACTCGGTCACCTGGTCGCCGCTGGTCGGCCATCCCCTCGTCCGGCGTACCTGGGCGGTGTGGCCGGCCAGCTCCCACCGGCGCGACCTCGGTCGCCTCATCGCCGCTCTGGAGGTCCGGGGGCTGGAGCAGGTCCGATCGGCAGCCGACGCGGGTCGCTTATAGCGGCCATAAGTTGCTTGATCAGCTCGGCGGGAAAGCTTCAGCCGCCGTGCGACTTGCACCCACTGGTCGGGGCACGTCCGACCGAAGCCGCTCATCGCGGAACAGAATGTGGGTGGAGAACAATGACAGAACTGCATGGCAGGTCGGCGCTGGTGACCGGGGGTAACAGCGGCATCGGCCGGGCGGCTGCCGTCGCGCTGGCCAAGCTCGGTGCGCACGTCGTGATCTCCGGTCGCGACGAGGTCCGGGGAAACCAGGTGGTCCGGGACATCCGCGCCGCCGGTGGCCGGGCCGACTTCGTGGCCACCGAGCTGCGTGACGAGGCGTCCGCCCGGGAGCTCGCCGCTCGGGCCAGGGAGCTGGTCGGCCACGTGGACATCCTGGTCAACAACGCCGGGATCTACCCGTTCGGCCCGACCGACCAGACCAGCGAGCAGACCTTCGACTCGGTGTTCACGCTGAACGTCAAGGCGCCGTACTTCCTGGTCGCCGAGCTGGCGCCGGAGATGGCGAAGCGCGGCCAGGGCGCGATCATCAACCTGAGCACGATGGTCGCCGAGTTCGGCCTGGCGGGGATGGGCCTGTACGGGGCGAGCAAGGCGGCGCTGGTGCTGCTCACCAAGTCCTGGGCCGCCGAGTACGGGCCGCACGGGGTCCGGGTGAACGCGGTCAGCCCCGGCCCCACCCGGACGGAGGGCACCGCCGGGATGGGCGAGGACCTCGACCAACTGGCGGCCACGATCCCGGCCGGACGTCCGGGGTCGGCCGAGGAGATCGCCGAAGCGATCACCTTCCTGGCCACCGACCGGTCGAGCTTCGTGCACGGCGCGATCCTGCCCGTCGACGGTGGGCGCATCGCGGTCTGAGCCCGCTGCACACCACCGCGCGGCCCGCTCCACGCCACCGTGGAGCGGGCCGCGGCCCGGCCGGGGATGACCCGGGGGCGCGTCCGGCAGTCGCGCGCCGCCCCGGAAAGACGAGAGTCAACGGGGCCGATCCGACGCCGATCGCTGCTCGACGACCGCCAGCAGTACCCAGGCGATCGCGCTGAGAGACACCGCCACGACCGGCGGCAGTCCCGCCAACGCGATCACCAGCGCGACGAGCGCCAACCCCGACTGGGTCAGCGCCACCGGGCGACTGACCGACAGGCTGATCCCGCGGTAGATGATGACGCAACCGGCCATCATCGCCAGCTGGCTGCCTCCCAGCAGCCGCCCGGCCACATCGTGCCCTGGGCCCGGATGTGCCGCCTCCTTCGCCGCCAACTCGACGGCGACACCCGCGGTCACGATCGCGGCGTAGACCAGCAGGTGACCGTAGGCGTAGAAGTAGCTCCGGACCACCGCCTCCCGCCCGGCGCGGAGCACCCGGTTGCCCGCCTCGCTGTCGTACGTGGCGAGGAAATACACCCACCAGACTCCGCTGGCCATGATGAAGCCGCCGACCCCGATCGCCACCGCGGCCGGTCTCCAGCCGGTGGCGCCGATGCCGTTCGCGACCGCCAGGACGGCGTCCCCGAGCACGACGATGGTGAACAGACCGAACCGCTCCGGCATGTGGGACTTCTGCGTCGGCGCCCGGCGCACCACGGCGTAGGCCAGTGGTCCGGCGATGGCGGCGTTGACGACGAGTGCGACCCCCCAGACCCAGTACCGGGCGGGCACGGACACCAGGAGCGAGCCGAACCACAGCACGGCGCCGATCAGGAAGCCGGCGGCGTTCCACCAGCAGAACTCCCGTGCCTCGACGTCGATCCGTCCGACGATCCCGTACGTCGCGGTGAGCAACGCCAGCAGCAGCCCGTACGCCACCGCGAACCGGTCCGCGTCGCCGGCCGACCAGTGGGGAAGGGAGGCTGACAGTGCCAGCACGCCCAGCATCGCGGCCAACTGCACGATCCGGCTCGGTGGGCGATCGTCGTCGAAGAGGTCGGCGAAGTAGGAGAAGCTGAACCACAACCACCAGATCGTGCTCATCAGACCGGCGAAGACCAGCACGCCGCGCGCCGACGGATCGTCCAGCAGCAACTGGCCGAGCCGGAACACCGCGACGACGAACACCAGGTCGAAGAAGAGCTCCAGCCAGCTGGCCCGCCGCGCCGCACCATAGCCATGGATCAACGAGCGCCTGCGGCCCCGCCGTTCCCCCACGGCATCAGGTTAGCGAGGGTCGGCCCCCAGATCCCCTGATTGATCGGTATGACCGCCGTCGGCGCCGGGCGCCCGACCGGTGGCTGACCTGCTCAACGCACGGTCACCTCGACGGCGTGCCAGCCGGTGGCGCCGTCCGGCTCGACCGGCCGCCGATCCGCCGTCTGGGTGACGCCGTCGGCGTCCGTGGCCCGCACCTGGAGGGTGTGCTCGCCCGGGGTGGCGTCCCAGCGCCAGGACCACTGCACCCAGGTGTCCACCGACACCGTCGGGGCGAGCGTCGCCTCCCGCCAGGGGCCGTCGTCGACGCGTACCTCGACCTTGCGGATGCCCCGGTGCTGGGCCCAGGCCACCCCGGCGACCATCACCGGACCGGCGGTGAGCCGGTTGCGGGACCGGGGCGTGTCGATCCGCGACTCCGTCTTGATCGGCCCCTGCGCCGACCACCCGCGCGGCACCCAGTACGCGTCGAAGTCGGCGAAGCTGGTCAGCTCCAGCTCGGTGACCCACTTGCAGGCCGAGACGTAGCCGTAGAGCCCGGGCACCACCATCCGCACCGGGAAGCCGTGCTCGACCGGCAGCGGCTCGCCGTTCATCCCGACCGCGAGCAGCGCGTCCCGCCCGTCCCGCAGCACCGCCGTGGGGGTGCCGCAGGTCCAGCCGTCGACCGAGCGGCCGACCACCTGGTCGGCGCCCTCCTCCGGCTCGGCCTCGTCGAGCAGCTCCTTGATCGGCACACCCAGCCAGCGCGCGTTGCCGATCAGGTCCCCGCCGACTTCGTTGGAGACGCAGGCCAGGGTGACGTACCGCTCCACCATCGGCCGGGCGAGCAGGTCGGCGAAGCTCAGCTCGATCTCCCGGCGCACCCGGCCGTGGATGCGCAGCCGCCAGGTCGCCGGATCCACCTGCGGCACCACCAGCGCCGTGTCGATCCGGTAGAAGCCGGAGTTCGGGGTGACGTACGGGGCGAGCTGGGCCAGCGAGAGGTCGGCCCCGGCGGGCACCGCCGGCGCGGCGGCCGACGGGGTCGGCAACGCGACGGCCTGCCGGGCCGCCGACACGCCCCGCCGCCCGGCCAGCCAGTGCCCGCCGACCCCGGCCACGGCCGCCACGCCCAGCAGGGTGCCCACCCCGGTCAGGAAGCGCCGCCGCCCCTCCGGGTCGACCTCCGCCCCGCCGGCCGGAACCGGCTCGCGGGCCTCGTCCGCGGCGACCGGCTCGGGGGCCGCCTCCGGGGCGACCGGCTCGGGGGCCCTCTCCGGGGCGACCGGCGGCGACCAGGACCACAGCTCGGGTTGCAGCGGCCCGGCCAGGAGCAGCCAGAGGGCCAGCGCGCCGAGCGCCGCGCCGACCAGCGAGGGCAGCGCGTCGAGGACGTTCGCGCCGGCCCGGGTCAGCGCGGCGGCCACCCCGAGGGCGGCGAAGGCCGCGATGCCGGCCAGCCCGGCCCAGAGCCGGCGGGCGGCCAGCACGCCGAGCAGCGCGGCGAACGCCGCGAGCAGCAGGGCCGTCCCGACCAGCAGGGCGATCTTGTCGTACGTGCCGAAGAGCGCGATGGCGAACTGCTTCAGCGGCGCGGGGACGACGTCGACGACCAGCCCGCCGACCGCGATCAGCGGCGCGGAACGGGCACCGGTGAGGACGGCCACCGGTTCGGCGGCGCCGATCGCCACGGCGGCGGCGGTGATCCCGGCCAGCGCGGCGTACCCGCGGGACGTGGTGGTCATCGGAACAGTCTTGTCGATCACCCCGCCGGACCGGTAGCGGCGTCAGCGTTCCGTAACCAGATACGGGTCAGGGCACACCGTCGGCGTGACGGTGTGCCCTGACGTCGTCCGTACGGCGTCGGGTCAGAAGCCCGGGCCGTGCTGGTGGCCGTGACCGTGGCCGTGGCCGTGCCCACCGGCGGCGGCCGGCTCGGCCTTCTCCGGCTTCTCCACCACGAGGCTCTCGGTGGTGAGCAGCAGGCCGGCGATCGAGGCGGCGTTGGTGACCGCGTTGCGGGTCACCTTCACCGGGTCGATGATGCCGGACTTGACCAGGTCGACGTACTCGCCGCGGGCGGCGTCGAGGCCGTTGCCCCACTCCTTGCCGGCGACCTTCTGCACCACCACGTAGCCGTCGTGGCCGGCGTTCTGGGCGATCCAGCGCAGCGGCTCGACCAGCGCCTTGCGCACGACCGAGACGCCGGTCTTCTCGTCACCGGTGAAGCCGAGGTCGTCGTCGAGGACCGGGAGGATCTGGGCCAGGGCGGCGCCGCCGCCCGGGACCGTGCCCTCCTCCACCGCGGCCTTGGTCGCCGAGATGGCGTCCTCGATGCGGTGCTTGCGCTCCTTCATCTCGACCTCGGTGGCGGCGCCCACCTTGATGACCGCGATGCCGCCGGAGAGCTTCGCCAGCCGCTCGGCCAGCTTCTCCCGGTCCCACTCGGAGTCCGAGGCCTCGATCTCCTTGCGGATCTGGGCGACCCGGTCGGCGACCTCGGAGGTCTGGCCGCCACCGTCGACGACGGTGGTGGTCTCCTTGTCGACCACGACGCGCCGGGCGGTGCCGAGCACCTCCAGGCCGACCTGGTCGAGCTTGTAGCCCAGCTCCGGGGCGACCAGCTCGGCACCGGTCAGGATGGCCATGTCCTGGAGCATCGCCTTGCGGCGGTCGCCGAAGCCGGGGGCCTTCACCGCGCAGACCTTGAGGGTCTTGCGGATCGCGTTGACCACCAGCGTGGACAGGGCCTGGCCCTCGACGTCCTCGGCGATGATCAGCAGCGGCCGGTTGTTCTGGAGGACCTTCTCCAGCAGCGGCAGCAGCTCCTCGATCGCCGAGATCTTCTGCGTGGTGATCAGGATGTACGGGTCCTCCAGGACCGACTCCTGCCCCTCCACGTCCGTGACGAAGTTCGGCGAGATGAAGCCCTTGTCGAACTGGAGGCCCTCGGTCACGTCCAGTTCGGTGTGCAGCGCCGAGCCCTCCTCGACGGTGATGACGCCGTCGCGGCCGACCTTCTCCATCGCCTCGGCGATCAGGTCGCCGATGGTGGCGTCCTGCGCGGAGATCGTCGCCACGTGCGCGATCGACTCCTTGTCGGCCACCTCGACGGCCCGGCCGAGCAGCGCCTCGGAGACCTTGGCGGCCGCCGCGTCGATGCCCCGCTTGAGGCCGGCCGGGTTCGCCCCGGCGGTCACGTTGCGCAGGCCCTCGCGGACCATGGCCTGGGCCAGCACGGTCGCGGTGGTGGTCCCGTCGCCGGCGACGTCGTTGGTCTTGGTCGCCACCTCCTTGACCAGCTGCGCGCCGAGGTTCTCGTACGGGTTGGTGAGCTCGATCTCCTTGGCGATGGTCACGCCATCGTTGGTGATCGTCGGCGCACCGAATTTCTTGTCCAGGACGACGTTGCGCCCACGCGGGCCGAGGGTGACCTTGACCGCGTCCGCGAGGGCGTTGACACCGTGCTCGAGCAGGTGCCGGGCGTCGTCCGAGAAGCTCAGGATCTTCGCCATGAATGTCCCTTCGAAGCGACGTTGCCCCGGCCCGGCGAGCCGGACCGGGGCAACGACACTGATCGGTTGGTTACTTCTCGATGACCGCGAGGACGTCGCGGGCGGAGAGCACCAGGTACTCCTCGCCGGCGTACTTGACCTCGGTGCCGCCGTACTTCGAGTAGATGACGGTGTCGCCGACCTTGACGTCAACCGGGATCCGGTTGCCCTTGTCATCGATGCGGCCCGGGCCGACAGCGAGGACGGTGCCCTCCTGCGGCTTCTCCTTGGCGGTGTCGGGGATCACGATGCCCGACGCCGTGGTGGTCTCAGCCTCGTTCGCCTGGACCAGGATCCGGTCCTCGAGCGGCTTGATCGCAACCTTGGTCGCGGTAGTCACGGGCATACCCTCCTGGGGTACTTGGTTTCGTTGCCGGACGGCAAGCCGAACGGCGTCAATCTGCCACATGCCACCGGGCGGGGCCGTCGTCGCGGGTGCCGGTCCGCCTGGCGTTCAGCGCCCGGGCCGAGGCCCGGAAGCTGGCACCCTCGATGGGAGAGTGCTAATCGCAGGTTATTCCTCGGCTAGCACTCCGTCAAGGAGAGTGCCAATCCGTCGTCCGGCGCGTCGTCCCGACGAACATGATCAACTCCGCCCGCGGCCGGTCGCGGCAGCCCGGGGGCAGCACCCCACCATGCCGCACCCGCCCCCGCCCGGCCGATCCGCCCCGACGGGCGGGGAGAATGGCACGGTGGATCTCGACCAGCTGGCCGCGCTGCGTACCGCCGAGGGGTCGGCCGCGCTCGCCGCGGCCACCGAGGTGGCCGGCGGCGACCCGCTGGCCGCGGCCGCCGCGCTCCGCTCGGCCGGGGTGCCGGCCGGGCTGGCCGCCGCCGCGCTCACCCAGGCCGAGCTGCGCCGCCGCGCCGCCGGCAAGTTCGGGCCGGCCGCCGCGCGGATGTTCCTCACCCGGGCCGGCCTGGAACAGGCCACCCGCCGGGTGGTCGCCGACCGGCGGGCCGCGCGGCTGCACGCCGCCGGGGTACGCACCCTGGCCGACCTGGGCTGCGGCCTCGGCGCGGACGCACTCGCCGCCGCCCGCGCCGGGATCCGGGTGTACGGCGTGGAGGCCGACCCGGTGACCGCCGCGATGGCCGCCGCCAACGCCGAGGCGGCGGGGCTGGCCGAGCGGTTCACGGTGGAGTGCGGCGACGCGACCGCCTTCGACGTCAGCCGGGTGGACGGCGTCTTCTGCGACCCGGCCCGGCGGACCGCCGGCACCGGGCGGCGGATCTTCGACCCGAACTCCTACTCGCCGCCGTGGGACTTCGTCACCGGGCTCGCCGAGCGGGTGCCGCACACCGTGGTGAAGGTGGCCCCGGGGCTGGACCACGCGCTGATCCCGCCCGGCGCCGAGGCGGAATGGGTCAGCGTGGACGGCGACCTGGTGGAGGCCGCGCTCTGGTGCGGCCGGCTCGCCGAGGTCCCCCGCCGGGCCACCCTGCTGCGCGGCGGCACGCCGCACGTGCTGACCGGATCCGGCGCGGCGGAGGCCCCGGTCGGCCCGGCCCGCCGGTTCCTGTACGACCCGGACCCGGCGGTGGTCCGCGCGCACCTGGTCGCCGAACTGGCCGCGGAGCTGGACGCCACCCTCGCCGACCCGAGCATCGCCTACCTGTACGCCGACGCCCCGGTCCGCACCCCGTACGCCCGCTGTCTGGAGGTGACGGACGTGCTGCCGTTCTCGCTCAAGCGGCTGCGCGCCCTGCTCCGAGAACGCCGGGTCGGCCGGGTGGAGATCCTCAAGCGCGGCTCGGCGCTGGAGCCGGAGAAGCTGCGCCGGGCCCTGCGGCTCTCCGGCGACGCGGCGGCGAGCCTGGTGCTGACCCGGGTGGCCGGCGCGCCCACCGTGCTCGTCGGCCACCCGGTAGCCGCCTGAATTCGGCTCGCCCCGCCGGCCGGGCCCGGGCTAGCTTGTCGGCATGGCGGGACAGGGCACTCCGGCGACCGCGCTGCTCGCGAAGCGGAAGATCAGCCACAGCACGCACCCGTACGACGTCTCCCCCGAGGCGCCGAACTACGGCGCCCTGGTGGCGGCGGCGCTCGGGGTCCCGCCGGAGCGGGTGTTCAAGTCGCTGGTCACCGAGGTGGACGGCGGGCTCATCGTGGCGGTGGTCCCGGTCACCGGGGAGCTGGACCTCAAGGCGCTGGCCGCCGCGGTCGGCGGCAAGCGGGCGACCATGGCCGACCGCACGGTGGCGGAGCGGGCCACCGGGTACGTCCGCGGCGGCATCAGCCCCCTCGGCCAGCGCAAGCGCCTCCCGACCGTGGTCGACGCCTCGGCGCTGGACCACCCGACCGTGTACGTCTCCGCGGGGCGCCGCGGACTCCAGCTCCAACTGAGCCCCGCCGACCTGATCGCCCTGACCGGCGCGGTGACGGCCCCGCTCGCCGGCCGCTGAGCACGAGCGCGACGCCCGGCCGGCGGGTCAGCGGTGAGTGCTGACCTTCTTACGCGCACATCGAAGGCGGCCAAGGTCTGGCAGCAAAATAATCTCTCACCGTCGATATCTGCGCCGGCGGCATTCCCGATCCACACCAATTCCGCGGGCAGGGCGCTCCACCGCCAGCGACGGGGGAGCGGTCGAATGTCGGCCGCGTTGCCGAATTGTTACTGGCAACAACAAACTGCTGGCCACTACGGTCTTGTGCGCCCGAGCGACGAACAATACGTTGCCCGGAACAACAAACCGCTGGCAGCGCGACCCCGCGGCTCACCGGCTCGTCACCCCACCCACCTTCCCCTCGAGTTCCGTCCCCCTTGAAAGGAACCGTGCAGAATGCGCAGAGGGATCCTCACCGTCGCCGCGGTCGGCCTGCTGGCCGCGGGAAACCTCACCGCCTGCGGCACCGACTCCGGTGACGGCGCCGCGGGCAGTCCCAGGCCGAAGATCGGGGTCATCCTGCCCGACAGCGCCTCGTCGAACCGGTGGGAGACCGCGGACCGCAGATACCTGGAGGCCGCCTTCAAAGCGGCCGGGGTGGACTACGACATCCAGAACGCCCAGAACGACAAGGCGCGATTCGTCACCATCGCCGAACAGATGATCACGAATGGCGTGACCGCGTTGATGATCACCAATCTCGACTCGGGTACCGGGAAGGCGGTTCTGGACAAGGCGACCCAGAAGGGCGTCGCCACCATCGACTACGACCGGCCCACGCTGGGCGGTTCCGCGCAGTACTACGTCAGCTTCGACAACGTCGCGGTCGGCCGGCTCCAGGGCGAGGGCCTGGTCAAGTGCCTCACCGACAAGGGCGTGAAGAAGCCGGTGGTCGCCGAGCTGAACGGCTCGCCGACCGACAACAACGCGGCCCAGTTCAAGGAGGGCTACGACTCGGTCCTGGCGCCGAGGTACGACGCGAAGGAGTACCTCAAGGGCCCCGACCAGTCGGTGCCCGAGTGGAACAACACCACCGGCGGCACCATCTTCGAGCAGATGCTGACCCAGACGAACGGCCGGATCGACGCCGTCGTCGCCGCCAACGACGGGCTGGCCAACGCCGTCATCTCCGTGCTGGCGAAGAACAAGCTCAACGGCAAGGTCCCCGTCACCGGCCAGGACGCCGACGCCCAGGCCCTGCAGCACATCCTCTCCGGCGACCAGTGCATGACCGTGTACAAGCCGGTCAGGACGGAGGCCGAGGCGGCGGCCGACCTGGCGATCGCGCTGGCCCGGGGCGAGAAGAAGAAGACCGAGCAGACCTTCCACGACCCCAAGGGCGACCGGAACGTCCCCGCCGTGCTGCTGGGCGCCCAGGCCATCACCAAGGAGACGGTGAAGAACGTCATCGCGGACGGCTACGTCGACAAGGCCGACGTGTGCACCGCGAAGTACGCCGAGCTGTGCGCCCGGGCCGGCATCGGCTGAACTGAAGGAGACACCCGTGTCCGAGACACCCCTGTTGGAACTGCGTGGCGTCGACAAGAGCTTCGGCCCCGTGCAGGTGCTCCGCGACGTCGCCTTCTCGGTGTATCCGGGCCAGGTGACCGCGCTCGTCGGCGACAACGGAGCCGGAAAGTCGACGCTGGTCAAGTGCATCAGCGGCATCTACGGCACCGACGCCGGCGAGTTCTTCTTCGAGGGACGGCCGGTGACCGTCAACGGTCCCCGGGACGCCGCCGGGCTCGGCATCGACGTGGTGTACCAGGATCTCGCGCTCTGCGACAACCTCGACATCGTGCAGAACATGTTCCTCGGCCGGGAACGGCGCTCCGGCCTCGTCCTCGACGAGCCGGCCATGGAGGAACTGGCCGCCAAGACGCTCGCCGGGCTCTCCATCCGCACGATCAGTTCACTGCGCCAGCACGTGTCCAGCCTCTCGGGCGGCCAACGCCAGACGGTGGCGATCGCCAAGGCGGTGCTCTGGAACAGCCGGCTGGTCATCCTCGACGAACCGATGGCGGCCCTCGGCCTGGCGCAGACCGCCCAGGTCCTCGAACTGGTCCGGCGGCTCGCCGACAACGGGCTGGCCGTCGTCCTCATCTCGCACAACATGAACGACGTCTTCGCCGTCTCCGACCGGATCGCGACCCTCTACCTCGGTCAGATGGTCGCCCAGGTCCGGACCACCGACGTCACGCACGCCCAGGTGGTCGAGCTGATCACCTCGGGGCGCAGTGGCTCGCTCGGCACGGCCGGCAGGAACGCCAACGGTTACCGGGGCACCGGGACGACGGGAGCCGAGAAATGATCACCCAAGCCGACCTGGCCCACCCCCAGCCGGAGACGGCCGCCCCGCGGACCGGTCTCGGCGCCCACGTACGCGGCTACCTCGCCCGCCTGCGGGGCGGTGAGATGGGCGCCCTGCCGGCGATCCTCGGTCTGGTCGTGCTCTGCGTGTTCTTCTCGGTCCTGCGGCCCAACTTCCTCACCGCCGGCAACTTCGCGAACCTGTTCACCCAGGGGGCGGCCGTCGTCCTGATCGCGATGGGGCTGGTGTTCGTCCTGCTGGTGGGCGAGATCGACCTGTCCGCCGGCTTCGCGAGCGGGGTCTGCGCGGCCGTGCTGGCCAACCTGCTGACCCTGCAGGGGTACCCGTGGTACGTGGCCACCCTCGCCGCCCTCGCCACCGGCGCGGCCATCGGCCTGGTGCTCGGCTTCCTGGTGGCGAAGGTCGGCATTCCGTCCTTCGTGGTCACGCTCGCCGCGTTCCTCGCCTTCCAGGGCATCATGCTGATGCTGATCAAGGGCGGCACCAACGTCTCGGTCCAGGCCGCCCCCATCGTCGCCATCGAGAACCGGAACCTACCGCCGCTGGTCGGCTGGCTGCTCGCCGCGGCCGCCGTCGGCGGGTACACCGCCACCCAGTTGCTCCGGTACCGCAACCGGCGGGCCCGGGACCTGGCGACCGATCCGATGTCGATGGTGCTGCTCCGGATCGGCAGCCTCGCCGCCGTCGTCGGCGTCGCCGTGTACGTGCTCAACATGGAACGCAGCCTGAACAGCCTGATCAGCTCGAACCGCGGCATGCCGGTCGTCGTGCCCCTGGTCGGGGTACTGCTCGTCGCGCTGAGCTTCGTGCTGTCCCGCACCGCGTACGGGCGGCACATCTACGCGGTGGGCGGGAACCGGGAGGCCGCCCACCGGGCCGGCATCAGCGTCGACCGGATCCGGATCTCCGTCTTCGTGGTCTGCTCCTCGATGGCGGCGGTCGGCGGCATCGTGGCGGCCAGCCGGTTCAGCTCGGTGGACGCCCGGACCGGCGGCAGCGACGTGCTGCTCTACGCGGTCGGCGCGGCGGTGATCGGCGGCACCAGCCTCTTCGGCGGCAAGGGCCGGGTGGTCGACGCGGTGCTCGGCGGCGCGGTGGTCGCGGTCATCGACAACGGCATGGGCCTGATGGATGCGAGCTCCGGGGTGAAGTACCTGTTCACCGGGCTGGTGCTGCTGCTCGCCGCCGGGGTCGATGCGCTGTCCCGGCGCCGCGCCCTCGCGACCGGAAACCGCTGAGGCCGGCGATGCGCGCGGGTCCGAGCCAGGAGGAGATTCGCCGGCAGAATCTCGGCGCGCTGCTGCGCCACGTCCACGTCCACGGGGCGATGTCCCGGGCCGAACTCACCTCCGCCCTCGGGCTCAACCGCAGCACCATCGGCGCGCTGACCGCGGACCTGGCCAACGCCGGACTGGTCAGCGAGGCGACCCCGAAGCAGCGGGGGCGGGCCGGGCGCCCCTCGCTGGTCGTCCGGCCCGAGTCCGCCCGGGTCCACGCGTGGGCGTTCAGCATCGAGGTGGACCGGTTGCAGGCCGCCCGGGTCGGGCTCGGTGGCGTCGTACTCGATCGGCGCGAGCTGAGCCGGCCGCGCGGTCTGGTCGCGGCGGAGACCGCGCCGCTGCTGGCCGGGGCGCTCAAGGAGATGCAACCGGCGGTGCCGCCGGGGACGATCTGCGTCGGGGCCGGGATCGCGGTCTGCGGCATGGTGCGCCGCGACGACGGCCTGGTCCGGCTCAGCCCGCACACCGGCTGGGTCAACGAGCCGATCGGCGCCACCCTGGCCGCCGAACTCGACGCGGAGACGCCCGTGGTGGTGGCCAACGTGGCCGACGTCTGCGCCTTCGCCGAACACGCCCGCGGCGCCGCGGCCGGGCGCGACAACGTCATCTACCTGTACGGGGACGTCGGCGTGGGCGCCGGCATCATCGCCGGCGGCCGCCGGCTGACCGGGCACGGCGGCTACGGCGGCGAGGTGGGCCACATGGTGGTCAACCGGAACGGGTCCCGCTGCGAGTGCGGGTCGCGCGGCTGCTGGGAGACCGAGATCGGCGAGTACGCGCTCCTGCACGCCGCCGGTCGCCCGGCGGCCTCCGGCCGGGAGGCGGTGCTCGCGGTCATCGACGCCGCCGACCGGGGGGACGCCCGGGCCCAGGCGGCGGTACGGCAGGTCGGCGACTGGCTGGGCTTCGGCGTGGGGAACCTGGTCAACATCTTCAATCCGGAGATGGTGATCTTCGGGGGAACCATGCGGGACCTCTACCTCGCGGCGGCGGCGCAGGTGCGCAGCCGGCTCAACTCGGTGGGCCTCTCGGCGTGCCTGGAGCACGTCCGGCTCCGCACCCCGCAACTGGGGCGGGACGCCGCCCTGGTCGGGGCGGCCGAACTGGCCTTCGAGCGGCTGCTCGCGGACCCGCTGGAGGCCTGACGAGGCGGGCCACGGCCCGGCCGGTGAACTGATCGCGCCGGTGATCCGTACCAGTGTGCGGACGGGCGGCCGACGGGGTGCGGACGCCCGCGACACCCGCGTTCGGTCCGGACCGAGGAGGCACCGCAACAATGGCACCGCTGCAATCCGCACGCCGCCGGCCAGCGCACCGGACCCGCCGGGTGGCGCTGCTGCTCATCACGCTCGTCGCGGGGCTCGGCGTCCTCCCCGGGGTGGCCGTCGCCGCGCCCGGCGCGCAGCTGAACGCCGCCGACATGACCCTGCTCAACGGCGTACGGCTGGCCGGGCTCTGGGAGATGCCGGCCGGGCAGATGGCCGCCGAGAAGGGCCTCTCGCCCCGGGTACGCGAGATCGGGGCGGAGATCTCCCGGCAGCACGGCGTCCTCGACCAGCTCGTGGTGAACGCCGCCAACAAGCTGGGCGCCACCCTGCCGACCGACCCGACCACCGAGCAGAAGGGGTGGCTGGGCGAGCTGCAGAACGCGACCGGCGCCCGCTTCGACCAGATCTTCGTCACCCGGCTCCGGGTCGCCCACGGCAAGATCTTCCCGGTGATCGGGGCGGTCCGGGCCAGCACCCGGGACGCCACCGTCCGCAAGCTCGCCGACGAGGCCAACAAGTTCGTCTCCGACCACATGGCGATGCTGGAGAGCACCGGGCTGGTCCGCTGGCAGCAGCTGCCGCCCGCCGCGCTGCCCCCGGCGCAGAGCGACTCGCTGGTCGCCGCGGCAGCCGCCAACGTCGGCAGCGGCGGCCGCGGCGCCGAGGTCAGCACCACCGTCGTCTGGCTGGTCTTCCTCGCCGCCCTCGGCACCGCCGGCATCGCGACGTACCGCATCCTGCGCCGCAGCTGACGCGGGGCGCAGCAGGCCACCCGGAGCACCGGCACCGACCGGCCCCCGCCACCCCGGCGGGGACCGGTCGCGTCCGTCAGCCGTGCCAGGACCGCCACAGGGCCGCGTACGAGCCGCCCGCCGCGACGAGCTCGTCGTGCGAGCCCAGCTCGGTGATCCGGCCGTCCTCGACCACCGCCACCCGGTCCGCGTCGTGCGCGGAGAAGAGCCGGTGCGCGATCGCGATCACCGTCCGACCGTCGAGCACGGCGGCGAGCGAACGTTCCAACTCTCGGGCGGCGTGCGGGTCGATCAGCGAGGTCGCCTCGTCCAGCACCAGGGTGTGCGGGTCGGCGAGGACCAGCCGGGCCAGCGCGAGCTGCTGCGCCTGCGCGGGGGAGAGCGGATGCCCGCCCGAGCCGACCGGCGTCGCCAGCCCCTCCGGCAGCGCCTCCGCCCAGCCCAGCGCGTCGACGGCCGCCAGCGCCGCCCGGACCTCGGCGTCGCCCGCCTCCGGCCGGACCATCGCCACGTTCTCCGCCAGGGTGCCGATGAACACGTGGTGCTCCTGGCTGACCAGGGCGACGTGGGTGCGCAGCTCCGCCAGGGGCAGCTCGGCCAGGGGCCGGCCGTCCACCGTCACCGAACCGGAGCGGGGTGCGTGCACCCCGGCCAGCAGCCGCCCCAGCGTGGACTTCCCCGCGCCGGACGGGCCCACCATGGCCAGCTTCTCCCCCGGCCGCGGCACCAGGGTCACCCCGTGCAGCACGTCGTGACCCTCCCGGTAGGCGTACCGGACGTCCCGGGCGGCGAGCCGGCGCTTCCCGTCCGCCGGAACGGACGCGGCAGCCGTCGCCGGCGCGGACGGCCCGTCGACGGCCACCCCGAGCAGGCGGGCCATCGAGGCGCCACCGACCTGCAGCTCGTCCAGCCAGGAGAGCAGCCGGTCGATCGGGTCGACCAGCTGCTGCACGTAGAGGGTGGCCGCGGTGACCTGACCCAGGCTGGCCCAGCCCTTCAGGTGGAACCAGCCGCCGATCACCAGGGTGGCGACCACCGGCACCACGTACCCGATCTCGGCGACCGGGAAGAAGACCGTACGCAGGTTGAGGGTGTAACGCTCGGCCGCGTACGACCGGCGGATGTCGGCGTCGCTGCGGGCCCGGCGGCGGGCCTGCTGGCGCAGCGTCTCCGTGGTCCGCGCCCCCTCCACCGTCTCGCTGATCCCGTCGGTGATGTCCGAGTAGACGGCGTTCTCCCGCAGGTAACCCGCCGGCGCCCGGCGCAGGTACCAGCGGGTGCCGGCCAACAGCACCGGGACCGCGAGCAGGCAGGGCAGCGCCAGCAGCGGGCCGGTCAGCAGCAGCGCGCCGAGGACCAGCGCGACCGTCACCACCGCGATCAGCGTCTCCGGCACCGCGAACCGGACCGTCCGGGACAACGCCGAGACGTCCCGCGAGGTCCGGGTGAGCAGGTCACCGGTGCCGGCCCGCTCCACCGTGGACAGCGGCAGGGCGAGCACTCGGTCGACGAAGTCCTCCCGCAGCTCGGCCAGGACCCGCTCGCCGAGCCGGGCCGAGGCGAGGTGCGCGAACCGGACCAGCACCGACTGGACGACCACGAAACCCGCGATGGCCAGCGCGACCCGGTCGACGGTCACCGCCGACACGCCCCGCGAGATGCCCTCCACCAGGTCGCCGAGCAGCCGGGGCGCCACCAGGCCGGCCGCCGCGGCGAGGGCGTGCAGGCCGAGCGCCCCGGCCAGGCCGCGCGGGTGCCGGCGGACCAGCGTGCGCGCGTACCGACGGACCTGGTCGGCGTCGGCGACGGGCAGTGCGTTGCTCATCGCTCCTCCTCCCGGCTGACCGTGGCCGCGTACCGCGGCTCGGCGGCGAGCAGTTCGTCGTGCCGGCCCTCGGCCACCACCTTGCCGTCCTCCACGAAGACCACGTGCTCGGCCCGGCCCAGCACCAGCGGGCTGGTGGTGCAGACCAGCGTGGTCCGGCCGCGCCGGGCCGCGCCGAGCCGCTCGGCGATCCGCGCCTCGGTGTGCGCGTCCACAGCGCTGGTCGGCTCCACCAGCACCAGCGTCTCCGGGTCGGCGACCAACGCGCGCGCCAGCCGCAGCCGCTGCCGCTGCCCGCCGGAGAACTCCCGTCCCCGCTCGGCCACCCGGCCGTCCAGCCCGTCGGGCAGGGCCTCGACGATGTCCGTCGCGCTCGCCGCGACCAGCGCCGCCTCGACCGCCGCCCGGTCGGCCGCGTCGTGCGGATCCAGCTCCGACCGGAGCGGGCCGGTGAAGAGGTGCGCGTCGTTGTCGGCCACCAGGATCCGCTCGCGCACCGTCGCCACCGCCAGGTCCCGCAGCGGTACGCCGTGCAGCGTCACGTCGCCGTCGGCGTACCGGCCGAGCCGGTCGGCGATCGCGGCCGCGTCCTCCGGGGCACTGGCGGCCAGCGCGGTGAACCGGCCCGGTCGCAGCACCAGCCCGGACTGCACGTCGACCAGGTCACCGGGGCCGGCGGGCAGCGCCGCCGGGTGGGCCGGATCGACCAGCTCCGGAGTGAGCCGGAGCAGCCGCACCACCCGCCGGGCGGCGACGTGCCCCCGGGTCAGCTTGTCCGCCGCCTCGGTCAGGTTGCGCAGCGGGCTGACCAGGAAGGCGGTGTAGCCGTAGAAGGCGACGAGCTGGCCGGCGCTGATCTCACCGCGCAGCGCGAAGCGGGCGCCGAGCCAGGTCACCAGCACCACGAACGCGCCGGGGAGCAGCACCTGCGCCGCCTCCAGCAGCGACTCGACCCGGGCCACCCGGAGGCCGTCGGCGCGCAGCGCCTGGGACTGCGCCCGGTAGCGCGCGGAGAGCACCGGCTCGCCGCCCACGCCGCGCAGCACCCGCAGCCCGGAGACGATGTCACCGGCCCGGGCGGTCAGCCGCCCCTCCGAGTCCCGGTACGCCTGCTGCTGCCGGTGCAGCGGCCGGATCAGCAGCCCGACCAGGCCCATCAGCAGCGGCACGCCGAGCACCACCACCAGCCCGAGCGGCACCGAGGCGTCCAGCAGGATCACCGCGACGGTGCCGACGGCGACGATCGAACCGGCGCCCCGCGCGGTGATGTCGATGGCGCTGCCGATGTGCTCGATGTCGGCCGTACCGATGCTGACCACCTCGCCGGCGGCGACCCGGCGGTGCAGCGCGCCGCCCAGCCGGTTGGTGGCCCCGACGGTGACCTGCACGGTCCGGTAGGCGGCGGCCAGCCAGTTGTGCACCGCGCAGCGGTGCCGCAGGATCCCGGCCACCGCCTGGAGCACGCCCAGCCCCAGCAGCACGGCGCCCCAGGTCAGCAGGGCGTCCGGGTCCCGGTGGGCGAGGCCGGCGTCGACCGCCCGGCCCACGGCGGCCGGCATCAGCGCCTGGGCGACCATCCAGACGATGCCCAGCGCGATGCCGGAGCCGAAGAGGAACGGGTGCCGGCCGGCCAGCCACAGCAGGTAGCGGGTGGCGGACCGGTCGTCGGGGATGCCGGGATCGCCGGCCGGTGAGAAACGCATGGCGACCCGACGCTAGGCGGGCGGGCCGGCCGGCCGCATCCGAATTCCCGCCGGTCAGCGCCGGGTGCGACGCAGGTCGCACCGCCGACGAGGACGGCGGGACCACCCCGGTCGCCAGTGGTCGCTACGCTTCCGGCGGGACGCGGCGGGTCCGGGTCCCTCCACAGTCGACCGGGGAACGGGGTGGCCGCGTGACCGACCAGTACGACCGATCGGAGGGCCCGCTGGGCCGTTTCGCCGCCGCCCGGGGCTCCGGTGACGCGGCGGGTGGCCTGGTGCACGTCGAGCTGGACGGCACCGGGGACCTGAGCGCCCTCGACCTCGACCCGCGGGTCATGCGGCTGCCCTCCGAGGACCTGGCGGCCGCGATCCGCGAGGCGTTCGGCGCCGCCCGCGCCGCGTTGCAGGCCGCCCTGCAGGAGCAGCTCGCCGCGCAGCCGGTGACGCTGCCGCAGGGGCTCGGTCCGCTCCTCAACGACCTCGGCTTCGGCGCGCAGCGCCGGCTGGACGATCTGGCCGCGGCGGCGCAGCAGATCGCGGACCGGCTGGACCGGATGGGCGGGGCGGCGCCGCGATGATGAAGCCGATGCACACCGAGCCGGAGGTGCTGGCCGGGGCGGCCCAGCAGATCGCCGGGGTGGCGGTGGAGCTGGAGACCGGCCTGGGCGCCCTGGAGGCCACGGTGACCACGCAGAACCCGTGGGGCGCCGACGAGCCGGGCACGGTCTTCGGGGCGGCGTACACCGAGGTGCTGTCGCACGCGCTGGAGACGTACGGCTCGCACGTGCAGCTGCTGATCACCGCCGCCGAGGGGCTGGCCGACTGGGCGCAGCAGGTGGTCGAGGTCGACCAGCAGTCCGACGCGCTCTTCACCTCGCTGCACGGCCGGCTGGGAGCCTGACCGGTGGGGCTCGAACTCCCGGCCGAGCTGACCGAGCCGCTGAGCTGGATCGGTCTGGAGTGGCCGCAGGCCGACGAGGAGCTGCTCTTCGCCGCCGGACAGCAGTGGCTGTCCTTCGGGATGACGTTGCAGGCCGCCGCGGAACGCGCGAACGGGGCCGCCGCGGCGGTCGGCCGGTACAACACCGGTGACACCGTGGACGCGTTCGAGGCGTGGTGGCAGCGGGAGGACGGCCCGCAGCTGCGGCTGCTGGAGGACGCGATCGCCGCGCAGCTCATCGGCGCGGTGCTGATGATCTTCGCGGCGATGACGCTGGCCATGAAGATCGCCTTCATCGTCCAACTGATCATCCTGCTGGTCCAGGTGACCATCGCGCTCGCCGCCGCGATCGCCACCGTCGGCGCCTCCACCACCACCGTGCCCGGCTTCATCGCCGCCACCCGGATGATCTGCCAACGCCTGATCAGGATGATCGTGCAGCAGGTCCGCACGGTGCTCAAGCAGATCCTGGAGCAGGCCAAACGGCTGCTCAAGCTGGCCCGCAAGGTGGGCGCCAAGCGGGCCGCCCGCAAGGTCGAGCGGCAGATCGCGCACGACCTCAAGCGGGTCAACCCGAAGTTCGACCCGCCCCACCCGGACTACTCGGCGAACTGCACCCACTGTGTGCAGACGTACGAGCTGCGCCGGCGGGGCATCGACGTCGAGGCGACCGCGCTGCCGAAGGCGTACCACCCGTGGGGCGGGCGTCCGCTCGCCGACATCGAGAACACCTGGGGGCGCCGGTTCACCTCCGGCGGCCAGGCCGACATCGAGAAGGCCTTCGACAACTTCGGCCCGGGGTCCCGCGGCGTGGTCGCCATCCAGTGGAAGAACGGCGGCGGCCACGTGTTCAACGTGGAGAACGTCGGCGGCAAGGTCCGCTTCATCGACGGCCAGAACGCCGGCCGGGACGTCGCCGACTACTTCGCCCAGGGGCACAGCACCTCGTTCGTCCGGCTGGACGACATCCCCATGCCCGGTGGCCTCACCCAGTTCGTTCGACCCCCCGGATAGGATCACGCCTCATGGCTGTCACCTACGAGCAGGCCCGGGACATCGTGCGCCGGGCGACCGAGCCGGACTGGCCGATCGGCACCTACTGCCTGGACGACCGCAAGATCGTCGAGAACGACGCGTTCTACGTGTTCGAGGTGGGCGCCCGGGAGTTCCTGGTCGGCGGCGACATGTCGTACATGATGGCCGGTTCGGTGCCGGTGGTGTACAAGGCGGACGGTCGGCTGGAGTTCCTGCCGTCGTTCCAGATCGGCACCGATCCCTCGATCCGCGACCGGCCCAACCCGGCGCCCACCATCCAGGTCTGACCGGCCCCAGGTCGACCGCCGGCCGTCGGGTCAGCGGTCGACCTGGGTGAAGTCCCAGGAGTGCGGGGGCCGGGCCACCAGCCGCATCGGCGGCTCCGGCAGGTCCCGGGGGCTGCTCCGCCACTTGGAGATCACCACCAGCCGGTGGTCGGTGGAGGAGAAGACCTCGCTGGACAGGTGCAGCGGGTCGTGCTCGAACTCGGGCAGGGCGGTGTCGCAGACCCAGGTGATCAGGTCGGCGAAGCCGTACGGCTCGGCGCGCGCCTCCCACATCCGTACGATCACGTCGTCCCTCTCGTCAGCGGCGGGCGGCATGTCAGACGCTGACCACGGTCAGCGGCATGGCGGAGTCGGCGGGCAGGTCGAGGCGGCTCGGCGCGACGCCCGAGGCCACCAGGTGCGAGCCGAGCGCGGCCACCATCGCGCCGTTGTCGGTGCAGAGCTTCGGGCGCGGCACCCGGACCCGGACGCCCTGCTTCGCCGCCCGGTGCTCGGCCATCGCCCGCAGCCGGGAGTTGGCAGCCACTCCGCCGCCGATCACCAGCGTCTCGACGCCGTTCGTCCGGCAGGCGTCCAGCGCCTTGCCGACCAGCACGTCGCAGACCGCCTCCTGGAAGGACGCGGCCACGTCGGCCACCGGCACCGGCTCGCCGGCCCGCTGCCGCGCCTCCACCCAGCGGGCCACCGCGGTCTTCAGGCCGGAGAAGGAGAAGTCGTACCGGTGGGCGGCGAGGTCCTTGGCGGCGGTGAGGCCGCGCGGGAAGCCGATGGCCCCGGGGTCGCCGGCCCGGGCCTCCCGGTCGATCCACGGGCCGCCGGGGAAGGGCAGCCCGAGCAGCCGGGCCACCTTGTCGAACGCCTCACCGGCGGCGTCGTCGATGGTCGAGCCGAGCGGGGTGACCCCGCGGGCCAGGTCGTCGACGAGCAGCAGCGACGAGTGCCCGCCGGAGACCAGCAGGGCGATCGCCGGCTCGGGCAGCGGCCCGTGTTCCAGGGTGTCCACGGCGACGTGCGCGGCGAGGTGGTTCACCCCGTACACCGGCTTCTCGGCGGCGACGGCGTAGCCCTTGGCCGCGGCCACGCCCACCAGCAGCGCGCCGGCCAGGCCCGGGCCGGAGGTGACGGCGATCGCGTCGATGTCGGCGATGGTCACCCCCGCCTCGGCGAGGGCCCGGTCCATGGTCGGGACGATCGCCTCCAGGTGGGCCCGGCTGGCCACCTCGGGCACCACGCCACCGAACCGGGCGTGCTCCTCCACACTGGAGGCCAGCGCGTCGGCGAGCAGGGTGTGCCCGCGTACGATGCCGACGCCGGTCTCGTCGCAGGAGGTCTCGATGCCGAGGATCAGGGGTTCGTCAGCCATGCTCATCAATCCTCGTTGCGCCGCATGACCAGCGCGTCGGTGTTGCTCGGTTGGTAGTAGCCGCGCCGCACCCCGATCGGCTCGAACCCGTAGGTGGCGTAGAGCCGCTGGGCCGGGGCGTTGTCCGCCGCGACCTCCAGCAGGGTGCTGCGGGCGCCGCGCCGGTCCGCCTCGGCGAGCAGCGCCTCCAGCAGAAGCCGGCCGATGCCCCGGCGCTGCGCGTCCCGGCGGACCGCGATGTTCTGCACCCAGGCCTCGTCGGGCGGCGTCACGGTGAGCCCGGCGTACCCGAGCACCCTGCCGTCGTCGTCGGTGGCGACCAGGTAGTGGTGCCCGTGGGCCAGTTCGTTCCAGAACATCGCCGGGGACCACTGCTCGGCGCCGAAGAGGTCCGCCTCGATCGGCAGCACCTGGTCGATGTGCCACCAGCGGAACCGGCTCAGCCGTACCGCGCTCACGGTAGGACCGGCTTGTGCCCGGTTGCCGCCACCGCGTCCGGGCGGCGCAGGTAGAGCGGGGTGAGCGGTTCGCCGGGGGCGCCGGCCCGGATCCGCTCGGCGGCCAGCGCGGCGAGCACGGTCGCGTCCGGGTAGCGCGGCTCGGCCCGCAGCGGCAGGCCGAGGACGTCCGCGTACCGGTGCGCGCCGTCGCCGACGGCCACGGTGACGGCCAGGTCGCGGGCGCGCTCGGCGGCGACCACGGGGGCGTCCACGTTCGGTCCGGCGATCCGCTGGCCGGCGCCGTCGTAGACGGCCCAGTAGATCTCCCGGCGGCGGGCGTCGCTGGCGGCCAGGACCGGCTCGCCGGCCGCCACCGGGTGGCCGATCCCGTCCAGCGAGCAGACGCCGTACGTGGGGATGCCGAGCACCTGACCCATGGTGGCGGCGGTGACCAGGCCGACCCGCAGCCCGGTGAACGGCCCGGGGCCGAGCCCGGCGACGATCGCGGCCAGGTCGGCGGGGCGGGCGTCGGCGTCGGCCAGCACCGCGTCGACCTGCGGGGCGAGCAGCTCACCGTGCGCCCGGGCGTCGACCGTGCACCGCTGCGCGCGGGTCGTGACGCCGTCCGCCGAGACCTCGACCAGCGCCGCGGTCACCGCGGGCGTCGAGGAGTCCACCACCAGTACGAGCACGGTATGCCAGCCTAGTCGGCTCCGCGCACACCCGGTCACACCCCGTCCCGGCACGCGGCAGCGGGACCGCCTCCTTGACGACGACCGTCCCTGCCCGGCGCGCCCTCGTTCGTCGAGCCGGCCCGGCAACTCCCGGCGATCCGGTCCGGCGCCGCGGTCGGTGCGCCAACCGCCGTGCGATCCGGGGCCGCCGGAGCCCGCGATCGGATCGCCTGCGAGGTCCTGCCCGACGACAGCCGGCTCGCCGGCCAGATCGCCGCCGTCCTCCGCGGAGAACGGAGCGCCCACCTCCTCAGCCAGCAGGCGCCGGCCGACCTGGCGGGCGTGAGCCAGAGCGCGGTGGCCCACGTCGAGCGGGGCGATCGACTGCCCAGCATCCCCCTCGTCGAGCGGCTCCTCGCCGCGCTCGACCTTCAGCTCGCGGTCGGCGTCGAGCCGCTGGACAGCCACCTCGACGCCAGGATGGCCGAGCTGACCGCCCGGCCCCTGGCCGACCGGATCGACGATCTCGGGTTGGACCGGATGATCGACCGGCTCGGGGACCTGCCCCACCTGCTGACGGGGAGCACCGCCGCGCTGCTCCAGGGCGCTCCGCTCCCGGTGGAGGCGGTGCAGATCGCGCTGCGGTGGCGCGACTCGGCGCGGTTCACCGCCTGGCTCGAAGCGGCGTACGGGCAGCGCTGGAACGCCCGGTGGGAGGAGTTCGGCGGCCTCCACCTGGAGCCGGAGGAACCGGGCGAGCACCGCTGGCGGACCCGGTACGGCGAGATCCGGGCGCAGCTGTGCGACGAGCTGCCCGAGTCGATCGAGGTCCGGCACGGCGGCCGTTCCTATCCGGTCGTGCCGCTGCTCCAGGTGGAACTGACCGATCCGCGCGCCGCCGACCTGCTGCGCCGCCACCGGCAGCGGCAGGCCGGCGACCCGGCCGGCGACCCGCCACGCGCACCGCGGGCCGCCGGGGCGCGCAGGGCGGGGTCAGCCGGCTGAGCGCTCCCAGTCGATGGTGGGCAGGCCGGCGTCGGCGAGTGCCTTGTTGGCCGCGCTGAACGGGCGGCTGCCGAGGAAGCCGCGGGGGTTCATCGGGCTCGGGTGGCCGGCCTCCAGCACCACGTGCCGCGGGTTGGTGACCAGGGCCGCCTTCTTGCGCGCGTACCCGCCCCAGAGCAGGAAGACCACCCGCTGGTCGAGGGCGTCGAGGGCGCGGATGGTGGCGTCGGTGAACTCCTCCCAGCCGGAGTTCGCGTGCGAGCCGGGGGTGGCCTGGCGGACGGTGAGCACCGAGTTGAGCAGCAGCACGCCCTGCGCCGCCCAGCCGTTCAGGTTGCCGCTGCGCGGCTTCGGCACGCCCAGGTCCTCGCCCAGCTCCTTGAAGACGTTGCGCAGCGACGGCGGCACCGTCACCCCCTCGCGGACGCTGAAGCTCAACCCGTGCGCCTGCCCCGCCTTGTGGTACGGGTCCTGCCCGAGGATCAGCACCCGGCAGCCCGCCGGCCCGCACAGCCGGTAGGCGGAGAAGAGGTCCTCGACCGGGGGAAAGACGGTCTGGGTGGCGTACTCCCGGGCGACGAACTCGGCCAGCGCCGCGGTGCGGGCCGGGTCGAGGTGCGGGGCGAGCACCGCGCGCCACTCTTCGGGGAGGAGCGCCAGCAGGTCGAGGGTCGGGGCGTCGTCGAGCATCGGCAACCTTTCGCAGTCGGTCCCGGGCACTGTAGGCAGCGGGTACGACAGGCCGTCAGTCGAGGGTGGCGAGGCGCTCCGCCCAGTCACCGCCCACCGGTTCCAGGGTCACCACCCGGGTGTCGTCCTCGCGTCGGTCGATGCGGACCCGCAGGTGGGCGTCGACCAGTTGCTCGACCATTCCCTCGCCCCACTCGACCACGGTCACCGCCTCGTCCACCGAGGCGTCCAGGTCGAGGTCGTCGATCTCGGCGCGCGGATCCGCCGACTCCCCCAGCCGGTACGCGTCCGCGTGCACCAGGGACACCGTGCCGCCCCGCGCCGGGTCGGGCCGGTGCACCCGGGCGATCACGAAGGTCGGCGAGGTGATGTCGCCGCGCACGCCGAGGCCGGCGCCGATGCCCTGGGTGAGCGCGGTCTTGCCGGCGCCGAGCGGGCCGCTGAGCAGCAGCAGGTCACCGGCGCGCAGCACGCCGGCCAGCCGCCGGCCGAACCCGTGGGTGTCCTCGACCGTCGGCAGCATGACGACGACCGTCACAGCGCCTCCCCGCTCACAGCTCGTCAAGGAAGTGCTCCAGCGCGGCGTTGACGTCGTCGGCGTGCTCCAGCATCACCACGTGCCCGCTGTCGTGGATCTTGACGAACTCGGCATGCGGCAGCCGCCGGACGATCTCCTCCGAGTGGTTCACCGGAGTGATCATGTCCTTGTCCCCCACGATCACCAGCACCGGCGTGCCGGCCAGCGCGGCCAGCGCCGGGAACCGGGAGTGGGTGGCCAGGGTCCGCAGGTAGCGGGTCACCGTGTCGGCCGAGGTCCGCGAGTTCATCGTCTCCACGTACGACACCAGCGCGGGGCTGGGCTTCGGGGTGCCGAAACCGTATCGGCGGGTCAGCAGCCAGGCGACGTTGGTAGTCGACTTCCGGGCCTTGTCGATCACGGAACCGCCGTACCGGGTGGCGTTGCTCATCATGTAGAGCACCGGGGCGCCGACCCGGCCGAGCAGAGCGGGCGCCACCAGCTTCGTCTCCGCGATCAGACCGCCCGAGGTGGCCATCAGCACCGTGCCGACCACCCGGTCGCCGAACATCTCCGGGTACAGCTCGGCCAGGGCCATGATGGTCATCCCGCCCATCGAGTGGCCGACCAGCACCAGCGGCCCCTCCGGCGCGGTCTCGTCGATCACCCGGCGCAGCGTCCGGCCCAGCGCGGCCAGGTCGTACTCCCCGGTCTCCAGCCGGCCCGACCGGCCGTGCCCCGGCTGGTCGTACGCGACGATCCGGTAGTCGCCGCGGGCGGCGAGCATCTCCCGCTGGAAGTGGAAGGTCCCCATGTCCAGGCAGAAGCCGTGCACCAGCACCACGGTCGGGTGCCCCGCGACCGGGCGGGTCGGCTCGACCACCTCCACGTGGATGTCGGTGCCGTCCGGCATCTCGAACCGGTACGACTCGTCGTACCGCTGCTGGCCGAAGACCTCGTGGGCGTACGGATCGGTGGGGTCGCCCTTGAGCCGGCGGACCAGGATCCGCTCGCTCACCACGCCCGCGGCGAGCCCGGCGGCGGCCACGCCGACGGCGGCGCCGACCACACCGGCGACCTTGCCGGCCGCGGTCCGGGGCCGGGGGACCCGGAAGCGGGGCGACGAGGTCACGGCCGCTCGCCGTCGTAGACGCGGGGCACCCGGACCCCGCCGAACCGGGTCACGATCTCGTAGTTGATGGTGCCGACCGCCTCGGCCCAGTCGTCGGCGGTGGGCTCGCCGTCCGCGCCGCTGCCGAAGAGCGTCGCCACGTCACCCGCGGCGATCTCGTCGTCGCCGCAGTCCAGCACGAACTGGTCCATGCAGACCCGGCCGGAGATCGTCCGCCGCTTGCCGCCGAGCTGCACGGGACCGGTGTTGGAGGCGTGCCGGGGCACCCCGTCGGCGTAGCCGAGCGGCACCACCGCCAGGTTCGCCTCCCGCTCGGTCAGGTAGGTGTGGCCGTACGAGACCCCGGTGCCGGCCGGCACCCGCTTGGTCAGCATCACCCGGGCCCGGGCGGTCATCGCCGGGCGCAGCCCGTACCGCTCGCCGGCCACCGGGGACAGGCCGTAGACCGCCAGCCCCGGGCGGACCAGGTCGAAGTGGGTGTCCGGGCGGGTCAGCGTGGCGGCCGAGTTCGCCAGGTGCCGGTACCGCGGGCGCAGCCCGGCCCGCTCGACCATGGCCAGCCCCTCGTGGAAGACGGCGAGCTGCCGGTCGGTCGTGGGGTGGCCGGGCGAGTCGGCGTACACGAAGTGGCTCCACACGCCGACCACCTCGACCAGGCCGTCGGCCTGGGCCTTCGCGGCGGCCTCCAGCAGCGCGGGCCAGTCGGCGACGGTGGCGCCGCCCCGGGACAGCCCGGTGTCGATCTTCAGGTGCAGCCGCGCCGGGCGGTCCGCCCGGCGGCTCGCCTCGATCATCTCGTCCAGCTGCGGCAGGCTGGCGCAGCCCAGGTCCACGCCGACGGCGACCCCGTCGTGCAGCGGCAAACCCGGGCTCAGCAGCCAGGCCAGCACGGGGGCGCTGATCCCCTCCCGGCGCAGGGTCAGCGCCTCGTCGAGGGTGCAGACGCCGAGCCAGTCGGCCCCGGCGTCCAGCGCGGCGCGGGCGGCCGGGACCATGCCGTGGCCGTACCCGTCGGCCTTGACCACCGCCATCAACTCGGCGCTCGTGCCCGATCTGAGCCGGGTCACGTTCTCCCGGATCGCGTCCAGGTCGACGCGTACCTCCGACTGCCACATGTCCCCAGCCTACTTCCGCCGGTGATCACGGCGGGTCGCAGCCGGGCTCGCGGGGGCCCGCGCCGCGGGATCAGGGCAGCCGGGCCAGCACCGGGCGCAGCGCATTGGCCACGTCCGGCGCGGTCACCGGCCCGCTCCGGGCCGCCTCCCGGCCGGCCAGCCCGTGCAGGTACGCCGCCGCGGCGGCCGCCCGGTCCGCCCGCACCCCGGCGGCGAGCAGCGAGCCGAGCAGCCCGGCGAGCACGTCCCCGGTGCCCCCGGTGGCCAGCACCGGGGTGCCGGTCGGGTTGACGTACGCCCGGCCGTCCGGTGTGCCGATGATCGTGCGATCCCCCTTGAGCAGCACCACCGCGTTCATCCAGGCGGCCAGCCGCAGCGCCGCCGCCACCCGGTCCGCGCCCGGGGTCTCGCCGCAGAGCCGGGCGTACTCCCGGTCGTGCGGGGTCACCACGATCGGGGCGTCCCGGTCGCGCAGCCGGTCCGCCAGCTTGCCGTCCACCAGCAGGGTGAGCGCGTCCGCGTCGAGCACCACCGGCACCGGCGCGGAGAGCACCGCACGCAGTTCGGCGGCGGACTCCTCGCCGGTGCCCAGCCCGGAGCCGCAGACCCAGGCCTGCACCCGGCCGGCGTCCGCGACCCGGCCGGTGGCGATCACCGACGGGTGCTGGTGCAGCACCTCCGGGCGTGCCCCGCCGGCGTAGCGGACCATGCCGGTCGGCCCGGCCAGCGCCCCTCCGACCGAGAGCACCGCCGCCCCCGGGTACGTCGCCGACCCGGTCGCCACCCCGACCACGCCCCGGGTGTACTTCTCGGAGGCCGCGCCGAGCCGGGGCCACCAGTCGACCACGTCCGACCACTCGGTCACCCGCAGCGCCGGCGAACCGCGCAGCCACGGCGCCAGCCCGATGTCGACCAGCTCGACGTGCCCGGCCAGCTCGGCGGCCGGGCCGACCACCAGCGCCGGCTTCAGCGCGCCGAAGGTGACCGTCACGTCGGCCCGCACCGCGCTCGGCCGGCCGGAAGCGGTCAGCGGCACGTGCCCGGTGTCCACCGCCACGCCGCTCGGCACGTCCACCGCCACCACGGTGGCCCGGTCGCCGTCCCGCCCGCAGTGCCGGACCAGGCTCGCCGCCAACTGGTCGGCGGTCTCCCGCAGCCCGCCGCTGCCGCCGATCCCGATGATGCCGTCCAGCACCAGGTCGACCAGGGCCGGCGGCCGGTCGACCAGCTGCCCGCCGGCGGCCCGCAGCGCCGCCAGCGCCTCGGCGTGCGCCCGGCCGGGGGTGAGCAGCAGGGCGGACACGGCGGCGCCGCGCCGGGCCAGCCGCTCGCCGGCGTACAGGGTGTCGCCGCCGTTGTCGCCGGAGCCGATCAGCAGCAGCACCCGCGCGCCGTAGACCCCGCCCCGGTCGGAGAGGAGGAGTGCGCAGCGGCGGGCCAGCCCGGCGGCGGCCCGCTGCATCAGCGTCCCCGGCGGGAGGGTGGCCATCAGGCCTGCCTCCGCCGCGCGTACGTCCGCGACCCGCCACACCGGTTTCATGCCACCCCGTCCCATCCCCGGCGGGCCGGCCGGCCCGCCGGCCAGCTCACCGTTCCGCCACCACCATGGCCGACGCGATCCCGCCGTCGTGCGACAACGACAGATGCCAGCGGTTGATCCCGCGCTCGGCCGCGGCGGCGGCGACCGTGCCGGAGACGGTCAGCCAGGGCCGGCCGTCCGGGTCCGGCACGATCTCGCAGTCGTGCCAGCTCAGCCCGGCGGGGGCGCCGAGGGCCTTGGCCACCGCCTCCTTGGCGGCGAAGCGGGCGGCCATCGACTCCGGCGAGCGCGGGTTGCCGGAGCGGGTGTAGCGCTCGCCCTCGGTGAAGAGCCGGTCGGCGAGCAGCGGCGTCCGGGCGAGGGCCCGGGCGAACCGGTCCACCAGCACGACGTCGATGCCGACAGCCACGATCACGGCACTCACCCTACCGGCGGGCGGGGCGCAGATTAGCCACCGGCTCCGCGGTGGGCAACGCCTGTGGACGACCCGCCGGTACGACCACCGCCCGCCATCCACAGGGCCGGTGCCGTGGGCAGTGGGCTGCCTAGCGTCGTCCCCGTTGCCCGCCCGGCCCCGGCCCGTCACCGGGGCGGGCGTCGATCCGCCGCCGACGTCCCTCGCTCGGTGGCCACCGAGCCGGGGAGCCCGCCGATGACCGAGGAGCCGTTGAGCGTCGAACCCGAGGTGCTGCGCGAGGCCGCCCGGTCGCTCGCGGACGACGCGTACCGGCTGGCCTGCGGGTTGACCGGCGCCCCAGGGCTGGTGGTGCCGGCCGAGGGCTGGCGCGCCGGGGTGGCGCTGGCCGAGCTGGAGTCGGCGGTGCATCGCTGGTGCGGGGCGCGGGCGGCCCGGGTGGCGGCCACCGCCGACGCGGTCCGCCTCGCGGCGGAGGGCTACGAGGCAGTCGACGAGCGCGCCGCGCGCCGCCTGGCCGGAGTGCCCCGGTGAGCCGCCACCCCGGGCCCCCGGCGGCGGGGGCGTCGTCGGTGGGCGCGGCCGGGGCGCCGGAGGCGGTCGGATACGCCCAGCTCTGGTCCGCCGACCCGGCCGCCTGGGCCGCGGCCGGGGCGGCCTGGCGCGGGCTGACCGGCCCGGTGGGCCGGCGGGTGGCGGCCCTCGACACCCGGGTGGCGGGCCTGCGTCCCGCCTGGTCCGGCGCGGCCGGTGACGCGGCGCGGGAGCGGCTCACCGGGCTCCGCACCGAGCTGACCGACGTGCTGCCCGCGCTGATCGAGGTCGACCAGGTGCTCGCCGAGTTCGCCGCCCGGCTGCGCGGGGCGAAGGCCCGGCTCGCCACCGCCGTCGCCCTCGCCGAGCAGGGCCGACTGCTGGTCGACCGGTCGGGCCGGGTCCGGGCGGATCCGACCGTGCCGCGTCCCGCCGAGCGGGTCGGCCCCGGGGTGGCCCAGGTGGCGGCGGCGGTGCGCGCGGCGCTGGAGCTGGCCGGGGCGGCGGACCGGGAGGCGAGCGCCCGGCTGGCCGAGCTGACGGCGGCGGCCGGCGCGGGCTGGGTGAGCGTCCCGCCCGGCCGGCGGCCACCCGCCGACGCCGGCCCGGCCGAGGTGGGCCGCTGGTGGGCGGGGCTCACGCCGGCGGAGCGCCGGTGGCTGGTGGCGCACGAGCCGACCCTGGTCGGTCGCCTGGACGGGGTGCCGGTGACCGCCCGGGACCAGGCCAACCGGCTGCTGCTGGGCGCGCGGCGGGCTGCGCTGCTGGCGCGGGAGCGGGGGCTGCTGAGCCGGGCGCACCCCGACCCGCTGGCGGTGGCCGCGCTGGCCCGGGTCGCGGCGGCGCTGCGCGGGCTGGACGCGCTCACCGAGCGGTTGGCCGCACCGGGGCCACCCCGGGCGTACCTGCTCGGGCTCGACCCGGCGGGCGACGGGCGGGCGATCGTGGCGCTGGGCAACCCGGACCGGGCCGGCGCGGTGCTGACGTACGTGCCGGGGATGACCGCCGACCTGGCCGACGCCCCGGGCGAGCTGGGCCGGGCGGCGCGGGTGCTGGACCGCTGCGCGGCGCTCGCCCCGGCCGAGGAGACGGCGGCGGTGCTCTGGCTGGACTACGACGCCCCGGACTTCCTGCACGAGGCGGCGTGGGGCGGGCAGGCGCGGGACGCGGGGCCGGCGCTGCACCGGTTCCAGGAGGGGCTGCGCGCCTCCCACGAGGGGCCACCCGCCCGGCACACCGTGCTCGGGCACAGCTACGGGTCGGTCGTGGTGGGCACGACCGCCCGCGACCAGGGGCTGAGCGCCGACGCCCTGGTCTTCGTGGGCTCACCCGGGGTGGGTGTGGCGCACGCCGCCGAGCTGCGGATGCCGGCGGGTCAGGTGTGGGCGAGCACCGCGCCGGACGACGTGATCCGGCTGGCCCGGCCGCCCGACGAGCTGGCCCGCCGGGCGGTGCTCGGCGCGACGCCGCTGGGCCCGGCGGCGTCGCTGCTCCAGCTGGGCGAGCACGAGCTGTGGTTCGGGCACGACCCGAGCGATCCGGGCTTCGGCGGCCGGCGCTTCCCCAGCGGCCGGTACGGCCACACCGGCTACTGGGACCCGGGCAACCCGGCCCTCGACGGGATGGCCCGGATCGTGCTGGGCCGGTGAACGCGGGCCTCACCAATGCGCGGGGCCCCTCCACCGCGGTGGAGGGGGCCCGGCGCGGATGGCAGCCGGTTACTCGACGGTGACCGACTTGGCCAGGTTGCGCGGCTGGTCGACGTCGTGCCCGCGGGCGGCGGCGATCTCGGCGGCGAGCACCTGGAGCGGCACCGTGGTGACCAGCGGGGCCAGCAGGGTCGGCGTACGCGGCACGTAGATCAGGTGGTCGGCGTAGCGGACGACCGCCTCGTCGCCCTCCTCCGCGATCACGATGGTCCGGGCGCCCCGGGCGCGGACCTCCTGGATGTTGGAGACGACCTTGTCGTGCAGCATGCCCCGGCCGACCGGCGACGGGACCACGCAGATCACCGGGGTGCCCTTGTCGATCAGCGCGATCGGGCCGTGCTTCAGCTCGCCCGCGGCGAAGCCCTCGGCGTGCATGTACGCCAGCTCCTTGAGCTTGAGCGCGCCCTCGAGGGCCACCGGGTAGCCGACGTGCCGGCCGATGAAGAGCACCGTCGGCTCGGACTTCAGCTCGCGGGCCAGCTCGCGGACCGGCTCGATCCGGTCGAGCAGCTCGCGCAGCTTGCCGGGCATCTCCTGGAGCTGGGCGACCACCGCACCCACCTCGTCGGCGAACTTGATCCCACGCACCTGGGCCAGGTGCAGGCCGATCAGGTAGCAGGCGACGAGCTGGGTGAGGAACGCCTTGGTGGAGGCGACCGCGATCTCCGGGCCGCCGTGGGTGTAGAGCACGGCGTCCGACTCGCGGGGGATCGTCGAGCCGTTGGTGTTGCAGATGGCCAGCACCCGGGCCTTCTGCTCCTTGGCGTGGCGCAGCGCCATCAGGGTGTCCATGGTCTCGCCGGACTGCGAGATCACCACGATCAGGGTGGACCGGTCGAGGACCGGGTCGCGGTAGCGGAACTCGCTGGCCAGCTCGACCTCGCAGGGGATGCGGGTCCAGTGCTCGATGGCGTACTTGGCGACCAGCCCGGAGTGGTACGCGGTGCCGCAGGCGACGATGAAGATCTTGTCGACGTCGCGCAGGTCCTGCTCGCTGAGGCGGACCTCGTCGAGGGCGATCTCACCGGTCTCGGTGAGCCGGCCGAGCAGCGTGTCGGCGATCGCCTGCGGCTGCTCCTCGATCTCCTTGAGCATGAACCAGTCGTAACCGCCCTTCTCGGCGGCCGAGGCGTCCCAGTCGATGTGGAAGTCCTTGCCGGTGGCGGGCTGCCCGGCGAAGTCGGTGATCTCGATGCTGTCCGTGGTGATCAGGACGATCTGGTCCTGGCCCAGCTCGACCGCGTCGCGGGTGTGCTCGATGAACGCGGCCACGTCGCTGGCCAGGAAGTTCTCCCCGTTGCCGCGGCCGACGACCAGCGGCGAGTTGCGCCGGGCGCCGACCACCGCACCGGGGATGCCGGCGTCGGCGGCGAGCAGGGTGAAGGCGCCCTCCAGCCGCCGGCAGACCACCCGCATGGCGGAGGCGAGCAGCTGCGGGCTGTCCACCTCGCCGGCCGAGCGCAGGTCGGCCAGCGCGGCGGAGAGCAGGTGCGCGGCGCACTCGGTGTCGGTGTCGCTGGCGAACTCGACGCCGTCGGCCTCGAGCTCGGCGCGGAGCTTCGCGAAGTTCTCGATGATGCCGTTGTGGATCACCGCGACGCGGCCGTCGGGGGCGACGTGCGGGTGCGCGTTGCGGTCGGTGGGGCCGCCGTGGGTGGCCCAGCGGGTGTGGCCGATACCGGTGGTGCCGTCACCGATGCCGATCGGGCTGGCGGCGCAGGACTCCGGGTCGACGGCGGCGCGCTCGGCGAGCACCTTTTCCAGGTTGGCCAGCTTGCCGGCCTTCTTCTCGGTCAGCAGCTCGTCGTCGCAGACGATGGCGACGCCGGCCGAGTCGTAGCCGCGGTACTCCAGCCGCCGCAGTCCGTCGAGCACGATGCCGAGCGCCGGGCGCGCGCCGGCGTAACCCACGATTCCACACATGGCCCCGAGCCTAACCCAGTTCCGCTCATCGCGTGTGCGCGGAAGTGCGGTAATCGATCACTGAATTTGAGCGTTCAGGTGAACACCACCGAAGGATCGGACATATCACTCAGCCCGGATGGCCCCGCGCCGACCGGTCGGGGGGACGACCGCGCCGGCCCGGGCGGCAGGGCGTCCCGTCCTCGCGGACGGCGCCGCCCGCGTAGATTGGGGCTCTCCTGCCGGGGCGATGCCGCACCCCCGGCACGCCGCCCCGGCGCGGACGTTCTCCGCGCCCGTCCCCTGCGAGCCGAACTGATGTCCGAGGCGACGCCACCCCCCGACCCACAGCCGCCGGCGGGCGCGGTCCGGGCCGGCCCGACAGCCGCGCCCGAACCGTGGGTGCCGCGCGGTCGACCCGTTCGGCGGGCCGACGGCCGCCGAGCCGCGGCAGGACGGGCCGACCACCACGGACGAGGGCGAGAACGAGGACCCGGACGCGGAGGCGGCCGAGGGCGGGCAGCCGGCACCGACCCCCACCCCCAGCGGGAGGCCCGCCGCCACCCCGTCCAGCGGACCTGGCCGGTTCGCCGTCGCGTACGAGGTCACCGGTCAGGGGCCGCTGTCGGATCATCCTCAACGGCAAGGTCGTCTCGCAACAGACGGGGCGGTACGGGACGGCGTGCTTCGGCTGGTAGCACCGGGCGCGCGGCCGGCGGCGGGCTTGCGGCGTCGGCGGCGGACCGTAGGCTGGCCCGCGTGACGACGACCGATCCCCTGGTGGCCCGGATGCGGCCGTTCGGCACCACCATCTTCGCCGAGATGTCCGCGCTCGCCGTGCGTACCGGCGCGGTCAACCTCGGCCAGGGGTTCCCCGACACCGACGGCCCGCCGGAGATGCTGGCCGCGGCCGCGGAGGCGCTGCGCACCGGCCACAACCAGTACCCGCCCGGCCCCGGCATCCCGGCCCTGCGCGCGGCCGTCGCCGCCCACCAGCGCCGGTTCTGGGGCCTGGCGTACGACCCGGACGACGAGATCGTGGTGACCGCGGGCGCCACCGAGGCGATCGCCGCCAGCATCCTCGCCCTCTGCGAGCCGGGCGACGAGGTCGTCTGCTTCGAGCCGTACTACGACTCGTACGCCGCCTCGATCGCGTTGGCCGGCGCGGTCCGCCGCCCGGTCACGCTGCGTCCCGCCGCCGGCGGCCGGTACGCCTTCGACCCGGCGGAGCTGCGCGCGGCGTTCGGCCCGCGGACCCGGCTGGTGCTGCTCAACTCCCCGCACAACCCCACCGGCAAGGTGTTCACCCCGGACGAGCTGGCGCTGGTCGCCGAGCTCTGCCGGGAGCGCGACGCCTACGCGGTCACCGACGAGGTGTACGAGCACCTGGTCTTCCCCGACGCCGCCGCCCCGCACGTGCCGCTGGCCACGCTGCCCGGGATGCGGGAGCGGACGCTGCGGATCTCCTCGGCCGGCAAGACGTTCTCCTGCACCGGCTGGAAGGTGGGCTGGGTGAGCGGACCCGCGCCGCTGGTCGCCGCGGTGCTGCGGGTCAAGCAGTTCCTCACCTTCGTCAACGCGGGTCCGCTGCAACCGGCGGTCGCCGTGGCGCTGGCCCTGCCGGACGCCTACTTCGCGGAGTTCGCCGAGGGCATGCGGCGGCGGCGGGACCAGCTCGTCCACGGGCTCACCGACGCCGGGTTCGAGGTGCTGGCCCCGGAGGGGACGTACTTCGTGACCGCCGACGTGACCGCGTTGGGCGGTCGGGACGGGGTGGAGTTCTGCCGGTCGCTGCCCGAGCGCTGCGGGGTGGTGGCGGTGCCGACCCAGGTCTTCTACGACGACACCGAGGCGGGCCGGCGGCTGGTCCGCTTCGCCTTCTGCAAGCGACCCGAGGTGCTGACCGAGGCGGTGGCCCGGCTGCGCCGACTGAAGGAGAACAGATGACCGACGCGTACGCCGATCGGGTCCGCCGGGTGGCGGCGCTGCGCGCCTGCGACACCGTGCTCTCCGGCATCCGGCCGACGTCCGTTGCCGAGCAGCTCGACACGATCCGGGCGACCGCGACCGAGGAACTGCTGCCCGACTTCTACGGCGAGGGCGGGGCGGTCGAGACGGTGGAGCGCCGGGTGGCCGAGCTGCTGGGCACGGAGGCGGTCGCCTTCTTCCCCACCGGCACGATGGCCCAGCAGGTCGCCATGCGGTACGGCGCCGAGCTGACCGGTCGGGACGGCGTCGGCCTGCACCCGCTGAGTCACCCGCTGATGCACGAGCGCGACGCGTACGCGGTGCTCGGCGGCCTGCGCGCGGTGCGGACCACGGGCGCACCGCGCAATCCGACCGCCGAGGAGATCGCCGGGCTGGACGAGCCGGTCGGCACCCTGCTGCTGGAGCTGCCGCTGCGGGACGCGGGTTTCGTTCTGCCCACCTGGGACGAACTGGTCGCGGTGGTGGGGGCGGCCCGCGACCGTGGCTTCCGGGTGCACCTGGACGGCGCCCGGCTCTGGGAGTCCACCGTCCACCTGGGACGCTCGCCGGCCGAGGTGGCCGGGCTGGCCGACAGCACCTACGTCTCGTTCTACAAATCGCTCGGCGGCCACTCGGGCGCGGCCCTCGCCGGCACGGCCGACCTGGTCCGCTACGCCCGCGCCTGGCGGCACCGCTACGGCGGCAACCTGTTCCAGCAGTGGCCGGCGGCGCTGGCCGCCCTGGCCGGTCTGGACCGCGAGCTGCCCCGGCTGCCCGCCTACGTCGCCCACGCGAAGCGGGTGGCGGAGGCGTTGGCCGGGCTGCCGGGCGCGCGGATCCACCCGGCGCCGCCGCACACCCACCAGTTCCGGCTGTGGCTGCCGCACCCGGCGGGCGCCCTGAACGACGCCAACCTCGCCCTCGCCGAAGAGGAGAAGGCCTGGTTCGTGGGCGGCTGGCAGGAGACCGAGCTGCCCGGCGTGGCGATGGCCGAGGTGACGGTGGCCGGGCCCGCCCTGGAGCTGGACCCCGACCAGGTCATCGACCTCGCCGACCGCTTCCTCCGGACGACCGGCGCTGTGCGATCGGCGCTCGACCGACCCGGACATGGGTGACGTGACGCTACGAAGCTGATGACGTAGGTGGATCACCAGCGGCGACCACGGGCGGTCCCGGCCGATGTCGCGCCGTGATCCATTCACGTCATCAGCTTCGTAGCGCCGCAGGAGCAAGCAGGCGCTGCGGCGACGCACGGACCGGGACGACGGCCGGACGCGACCGGGCGCGGCGGGTTGCCCCGCCGCGCCCGGTCAGCCGAAGAACCGGTCAGCCGAAGAACCGGTCAGCCGAAGAGCCGGTCAGGCGGTGGGGCTGGCGACGCGGACGTGGGCGGCGATGCGCTCGGCGACCTCACGGGCCGCCGCCTCGGTGGCCGCCTCGACCATCACCCGGACCAGCGGCTCGGTGCCCGACGGGCGCAGCAGCACCCGGCCGGTCTCGCCCAGCTCGGTCTCGGCCCGCTCCACCTCGGCGCGGACGGCCGGCGCGGCGGCGCCCACGGTACGGTCGGCGACCGGCACGTTGATCAGCACCTGGGGCAGCTTGGTGACGACCGAGCCCAGCTCGGCGAGGGACTTGCCGGTGGCGGCCATCCGGGACATCAGGTGCAGCGCGGTCAGCACCCCGTCGCCGGTGGTGGCGTACGCCGGCATGACGATGTGGCCGCTCTGCTCGCCGCCGAGCGCGAGGCCGGAGGCGCGCAGTTCCTCCAGGACGTACCGGTCGCCGACCTTGGTCTCGACCAGGCGGATGCCCTGCGCGGACATCGCCAGCCGCAGGCCGAGGTTGCTCATCACCGTCGCGACCAGGGTGTCCTGGGTCAGCTCGCCGGCCTCCCGCATGCCCACCGCCAGGATGGCCATCAGCTGGTCGCCGTCGACCTCGTCGCCGTCCGCGGTCACCGCGACGCACCGGTCGGCGTCGCCGTCGTGGGCGATGCCCAGGTGTGCGCCGTGCTCGACCACGGCGGCGCGCAGCGCGTCGATGTGGTTGGAGCCGCAGTCGTCGTTGATGTTGAGCCCGTCCGGCTCGGCGTGGATCGCGATCACCTCGGCGCCCGCCTCCCGGTACGCCACCGGGGCGACCTCGGCGGCGGCGCCGTTCGCGCAGTCCACGACGACCTTGATCCCGTCCAGCCGGTGCGGCACCGTGCCGACGAGGTGCTGTACGTAATGGTCGGCGCCGTCGAGCAGGTCGTGCACCCGCCCGACGCCGGCCCCGATCGGCCGGTCCCAGGCGGTGGTGGCGTTCGCCTCGACGGCCGCCTCGATCCGCATCTCGATCTCGTCCGGCAGCTTGTGCCCACCGGCGGCGAAGAGCTTGATCCCGTTGTCCGGCATCGGGTTGTGCGAGGCGGAGAGCATCACGCCCAGGTCGGCCTTGGCCTCCGCGGTGAGGAACGCCACCGCGGGGGTGGGCAGCACGCCGACCCGCACCACGTTGGCGCCCGCGCTGGTCAGACCGGCCACCACGGCCGCCTCCAGCATCTCGCCGCTGGCCCGGGTGTCCCGCCCGACCACGGCGAGCGGCGGATGACTCTTGTCCGTCTCGGCAAGCGTGTGGGCGGCGGCCACCGCCACCGCGAGCGCCAACTCCGGGGTGAGATCCGCGTTCGCCCGCCCGCGTACCCCGTCCGTGCCGAACAACCGGCCCATACCCGCCAACCTCCGATAAACGGTCCCAGGGAAAGGCGAACGGCCGGGCCACCTCCCGCTCGAGGGAGGCGGACCCGGCCGTCCGTCAGAAGTACAACGCGCTGTCGAAGATCAGCGCTTCGAGTACTGAGGAGCCTTACGGGCCTTCTTGAGGCCGTACTTCTTGCTCTCCTTGACCCGGGCGTCACGGGTCAGGAAGCCGGCCTTCTTCAGGGCCGGGCGGTCGTCCGGCTCGTTCACGATCAGCGCCCGGGCGATGGCCAGCCGCAGCGCACCGGCCTGGCCGGTGGTGCCGCCGCCCCGCAGGTTGGCGATGACGTCGAACGCCTCGGGCTTCTCGGCGGTCACCAGCGGGTCCTTGATGAGCTGCTGGTGCACCTTGCTCGGGAAGTAGGCCTCGAGGTCCCGGCCGTTGCAGGTGATCTTGCCGCTGCCGGGGACGATGCGCACCCGGACGATGGCCTCCTTGCGCCGACCCACGGTCTGGATCGGGCGGTCACCGCGGGGCGCGCGGGCGACGGGCGCCGGCGCCTCGGTGGCCTCGGGGGCAACCTCGGTCTCGGTGATGTCGGTCATGCTGCTTCCTTCGCCCGCGCTCACTGCGCGATCTGCTTGATCTCGAACGGCACCGGCTGCTGCGCGCCGTGCGGGTGCTCGGCACCGGCGTAGACCTTCAGCTTCTTGATCAGCTGACGGCCGAGCTTGTTGTGCGGGAGCATGCCCTTCACGGCCAGCTCGACGGCCCGCTCGGGACGCTTGGTCAGCAGCTCGTCGTAGCCGACCTGCTTCAGACCACCCGGGTAACCGGAGTGGCGGTAGGCAATCTTGGTCTGCCGCTTGTTGCCGGTCAGCGCCACCTTGCCCGCGTTCACGATGACGACGAAGTCGCCCGTGTCGACGTGCGGCGCGAAAGTCGGCTTGTGCTTGCCGCGCAGCAGCGTGGCGGCGTGGGTGGCCAGGCGGCCCAGCACGACATCAGAGGCGTCGATAACGTGCCACTGACGCTCGATCTCACCCGGCTTCGGGCTGTACGTACGCACAGGTCTACCTTGTCTCGTCGTCGGTCTGGGGTCGCGCGCCGAGGTGACCAGGCGCGCACGAACGACCAAGCGTACCTGATGCGGCACGCCTCTGGATGTCGTACAACAGCAGGCAACGATACCCGCCGCCCGGTCGGCAGGTCAAAACGGGGGGTCACCCCAGCGCGGCTCGCGACATGGCGATGGTACAGGTCACACGCCGGCCAGCCGGCGCGGCCCCGGCCGCAGGTAGACCGCCCAGGTCACCACGAAGGAGAGCGCGTACCAGCCGATGAAGGCCAGGTAGGCGGCGTCGGCGTTTCCGGAGGTCAGGAACGACTGCCGGAAGGCGACGTTGACCAGCACCCCGCCGGAGGCGCCGACCGCGCCGGCGATGCCGATCAGGGCCCCGGAGAGCCGCCGGCCGCGGCGCTGGGCCGCCACCGGGTCCGCCCCGCGGTCGACCGCGGCCGCCGTCCGGGCCCGGAAGATCGCCGGGATCATCTTGTACGTCGAGCCGTTGCCGATCCCGGAGAAGACGAACAGGGACAGGAACCCGGCCAGGTAGAGCGGCAGCGACCGCTCCCGGGCCGCGTACAGCACCAGCCCGGCGCCGGCCGCCATGGCGACGAAGTTCCAGAAGGTCACCCGGGCCCCGCCGAGCCGGTCGGCGAGCTGCCCGCCGAGCGGCCGGATCAGCGACCCGACCAGGGGCCCGAGGAAGGTCAGCCAGGCGGCGTCGACCGGGGTCGGGAAGCGGTCGTGGAACTGGAGCTGGAGCACCTGCCCGAAGGCGAAGCCGAACCCGATGAACGAGCCGAAGGTGCCCACGTAGAGCAGGGACATCACCCAGGTGTGCGGTTCCCGGACGGCCTCGCGCAGCGCGCCGGGCTCGTTGCGCGCCCCGGGGAGGTTGTCCAGCCAGCGCGCCGCGGCCAGCGCCGCCAGCACGATCAGCGGCAGGTAGACCGCGGGCACCAGCCGGGGGTACGCGGCCCCGGCGGTGGCCAGCACCGCCAGCCCGACCAGCTGCACCGCGGGCACGCCGAGGTTGCCGCCGCCGGCGTTGAGCCCGAGCGCCCGGCCCTTGAGGCGATCGGGGTAGAAGAGGTTGATGTTCGCCATCGAGGAGGCGAAGTTGCCCCCGCCCACCCCGGTGAGGCAGGCCAGCACCATCAAGGTGGGGTAGGACACCCCGGGTTCGAGCAGCACCGCCATCGGCACTGCCGGCACCAGCAGCAGCAGCGCGCTGACGATGGTCCAGTTCCGGCCGCCGAAGCGGGCCACCGCCAGCGTGTACGGCAGCCGCAGCACCGCGCCCAGCGCGGCCGGTACGGCGGTGAGCAGGAACTTCCCGGCCGGGTCGATGCCGTACGCCGGGCCGAGGAAGAGCACGGTGACCGACCAGAGGCTCCACACCGAGAAGCCGACGTGCTCGGCGAAGATCGAGACGTACAGGTTGCGCCGGGCGATCGGGGCGCCGGTCGTACGCCAGAATTCCGGGTCCTCGGGGCGCCAGTCGGTGATGGCCGGGCGGCGGCCGGCGGCGGCCGGGGCGGCGGTGGCGGTGGGGGTGGGGGTGGCGGTGGGGGTGGGGGTGGGGGCCAGTGTGCTCACGGCGACTCCTCCTCGTCGATGCGACGAGGAGGAGCCTAGGAACGGGCGGTTTCCCGGCGGTGCCCGTCGGGGGTCGTTCCGGAAACGGGGATCGCACGTCCGCCCCGGACCGGTGGTGAGCCGGTCAGATCTCCTGGAGGATGCGCAGCGCCCGGCCGACCCGCTGCATGGTCTCGGTGTCGGCCACGTCGACGCACTCGGTGAACCACTTCTTCATCGGTGAGGAGAGCCGGTCGGGCATCACCACCCAGCGGCCCATCGTCACCGCGAGGGGCGAGTCCCGCAGCAGCGACTCGTCGACCACCTCGACGACGATCACGATGGGCACGTCGGTGGAGTTGTAGACGTCGGAGCTGATCACCAGCCCGAGCCGTTCCCGGGCGCCCTCGATGCGCCAGACCTCTCCCCTACGCAGCACGCGGGCGTCCGCCGAAGAGCACGTCGTCGACCAGGGCGACCTCGTGGGCGTCGGCGAGGGCGTCGGACTCCAGATCCAGGCCGGCGCGACCGACGGCGGCGGCGTGCGCGGTGAAGACCTCGCGCAGCGCCTTCTCCCGGGCGGCCTGGTCCATCCAGGCGGAGAGCGACAGCCCCTCCCGCTTGGCGAACCGGCGCGCCTCCTCGATCGTCTCGTCGGAGAACGAGAGTGTCACCTTGGCAGTCATGCCGGAGAGATTACCGGCTGGTATGACCGCTGGTCATCCCGGTCGGCGCCCCTCGGCCGGGGACGCCAGAACGCCCACCACCGACATCCCCGGCGAATCGCCGCCGGGCACGTCAGCGTATCCGGAGCCGGCTCCGGATAGCAACGAGGCATCCACGCGGTCAGGCCGCCCGGCCGCCGAACACGGCGAAGCGCCACTCCTTGAAGAAGCAGTCCACGTCGACCAGCCCCGCCTCGGCCAGCCAGCCGCACTGGTCGGCCACCGTGGCCGGCCGGTCGTGCCGCATCCGATCGCGGGCGGCGGCGATCTCCTCGGCGTCCGAGCCCAGCTCCGTGATCCGCGCGGTCCAGACCTCGTCGTAGCGGCGGTCGAGAGCCGGCGTCGGGCCGGCCACCTGCTCGGCGTTGACGAACACCCCGCCGGGGACGAGCGCCGCCGCGACCCGGCGGTAGAGGGCCCGCTTGTCGGCGTCGGCCAGGTGGTGGATGGCGAGCGCGGAGACCACGGCGTCGTGCCGGCCGGGCGGCAGCGGGTCGGCCAGGTCCGCCCGGACCACCCGGTGCGACACGTCCCGGGCGCGGAGCTGGTCGGCGGCGACGGCGAGCATCGCGGGCGCGGCGTCGACCAGGGTCAGCCGGACCCCCGGCACGGCGGCGGAGAGGAGCAGGGAGAGCAGGCCGGTGCCCGCGCCCAGGTCCAGCACCTCCGGGGTACGTCCCGCCGCCAGCGCCGCCCGCAGCGGCGGGGCGGCGACCTCGACGGCGGTCCCGTAGAAGGCGTCGAAGCAGGGCACCAGCCGTTGCCGGGCCTCGTCGTACGTCCCCGCCACGGCGTCGAACGCGTCCGCCACGGTCATCCCGGCCTCCCAAGATGCAGGATTTTTGTCTCACATTCTAAACCCGGAGGTCCGGCCCGGTGACCCCGTGCGGTGTGAGGCGCTCTTGACAGGACCGAAACAGAAGGGACCCGGACCGGAAACCGCCCGGCGGCACGCTTTGCCGACATGACAGACGGTGCACGGGTGGCGACGCGACCGGGGGCGACATCCCGGGAGGCGGCCACCCACTGCCCGTACTGCGCGCTCCAGTGCGGGATGACGCTGCGCGAGACCGACGGGCGGACCGAGGTGCTCCCCCGGCAGTTCCCCACCAATCGCGGCGGGCTCTGCCAGAAGGGCTGGACCGCCGCCGAACTGCTGGACCACCCCGAACGGCTCACCACCCCCCTGGTGCGCGACCCGGTTACCGGCGAGCAGCGCCCGGCGAGCTGGGACGAGGCGCTGGACCGGGTCGCCGCCGGCATCCGCACCGTCCAGAGCGGACACGGCCGGGACGCCGTCGCGGTCTTCGGCGGCGGCGGGCTGACCAACGAGAAGGCGTACGCGCTCGGCAAGTTCGCCCGGGTGGCGCTGCGGACCCGGCACATCGACTACAACGGCCGCTGGTGCATGTCCTCCGCGGCGGCCGCCGGCATCCGGGCGTTCGGCGTCGACCGGGGACTCCCCTTCCCCCTCGAAGACCTCGCCCGGGCGGAGACCCTGCTGCTGGTCGGCGCCAACCCGGCGGAGACCATGCCGCCGCTGCTGCGCCACCTCACCGACCAGCGGCAACGCGGCGGGCGGCTGATCGTGATCGACCCCCGGGTGACCGCGACCGCCCGCCAGGCCGACCTGCACCTGCAACCGCTCCCCGGCACCGACCTGGCGGTCGCCAACGCGCTGCTGCACATCGCGCTCACCGAGGGCTGGCTCGACCGCGAGTACCTGGCCACCCGCACCACCGGCTTCGACGCCGTCCGCCGCACGGTGGCCGGCTACTGGCCGGCGGAGGTGGAACGGCTCTCCGGGGTGCCGGTGGCCGACCTGGAGGCGACCGCCCGGGCGCTCGCCACCGCCGGCAGCGCGATCATCCTCACCGCCCGGGGCGCCGAGCAGCACGCCAAGGGCGTCGACACCGTCACCGCCTTCGTCAACCTGGCGCTCGCCCTCGGCCTGCCCGGCCGCCCCGGCTCCGGGTACGGCTGCCTCACCGGGCAGGGCAACGGCCAGGGCGGCCGCGAGCACGGGCAGAAGGCCGACCAGCTCCCCGGCTACCGGAAGATCGACGACCCGGCGGCCCGGGCGCACGTGGCCGGGGTCTGGGGCGTACCGGCCGACGACCTGCCCGGGCCGGGGGTGCCGGCGTACCGGCTGCTGGACTCGCTCGGCACGCCCGACGGCCCCAGGGCGCTGCTGGTCTTCGGCTCCAACCCGGTGGTGTCGGCGCCCCGGGCGGCCCGGATCGAGTCCCGGCTGCGCGACCTGGACCTGCTGGTCGTCGCCGACTTCCTGCGCTCGGAGACGGCCGCCCTGGCCGACGTGGTGCTGCCGGTCGCGCAGTGGGCCGAGGAGGACGGCACGATGACCAACCTGGAGGGCCGGGTGCTCCGCCGCCGCGCGCTGCGCGAACCGCCCCCCGGCGTCCGCACCGACCTGGCGGTCCTCGCCGGCCTCGCCACCCGGCTCGACGCACCGGTCGACTTCCCGACCGACCCGCGGACGGTCTTCACCGAGCTGCGGCGGGCCTCGGCCGGCGGGCCGGCGGACTACGCCGGCGTGACCTGGGACCGGATCGACGCCGCGAGTGGCGTCTTCTGGCCCTGCCCCGACCCGGACGGCCCGGACACCCCCCGACTCTTCGCCGACCGGTTCCCCACCCCGGACGGGCGGGCCCGGTTCCACCCGGTGACCCACCGGCCGGCCGCCGAGGAGGTCTGCGCCGACTACCCGCTGCACTTCACCACCGGGCGGGTGCTGGCCCAGTACCAGTCCGGCACCCAGACCCGGCGGGTCGCCGCGCTGCGCCGGGCCGCACCCGGCGCCTTCGTCGAGCTGCACCCGGACCTGGCCGCCCGGCTCGGCGTCACCGACGGCGAGGAGGTGCGGGTCGTCTCCCGCCGGGGCGAGCTGCGCGCCCCCGCCCGGGTCAGCCCCACGATCCGGCCGGACACCGTCTTCGCGCCGTTCCACTGGGCCGGCGCCGCCCGCGCCAACTCGGTCACCAACGACGCGGTCGATCCGGTCTCCGGGATGCCCGAATTCAAGATCTGCGCCGTCCGCGTCGAAAGGGTCGAGTCGTGAGTCAGCGGGTGGTCGTCGTCGGGTACGGGATGGCCGGGTCCCGGCTCGCCGCCGAGGTGCACGCCCGGGGCGGGGACCACAAGGTCACCGTGCTCGGGGCGGAGCCGCACCGGGCGTACAACCGGATCATGCTCTCCACCCTGCTGGCCGGGAAGATCGCCGAGCCGGAGGTGGAGCTGGCCGAGGTCGCCGGGCAGGGCGTGGACGTGCGGACCGGAGTGGCGGTCACCGCGATCGACCGGGCCGCCCGCGAGGTGCACACCGACGACGGCGACCGGTACGGCTACGACCACCTGGTCCTCGCCACCGGCAGCCGGGCCCTGGTGCCGCCGCTGCCCGGCCTCGACCCGCTGCCCGAGCGGGTGGTGCCGTTCCGCACGCTGGACGACTGCCGGCGCATCCTCGCCGCCGCCGAGGGCGCCCGGAGCGCCCTGGTGCTCGGCGGCGGCCTGCTCGGGCTGGAGGCGGCCCGCGGGCTCACCGCCCGGGGGCTGGACGTGACGGTGGTGCACCCCATGGGCCACCTGATGGAACGGCAGCTCGACCCGACCGCCGGCGCGGTGCTCGTCGGCACCCTCGCCGGACTCGGCGTGCGCACCGTGCTGGCGGTGTCGGCGACCGGGGTGGCCGCGGACGCCGACGGGGTCCGCCTCGACCTCGCCGACGGCCGGTCCCTCACCGCCGACCTGCTGGTCCTCTCCTGCGGGGTACGCCCCGACACCGCCCTCGCCGCCGCGGCCGGACTGACCGTCGAGCGCGGCGTGGTGGTGGACGACCGGATGCGGACCAGCGACCGGCGGATCTCGGCGATCGGCGACTGCGCCCAGCACGACGGCGCGCTGACCGGACTGGTCGCCCCGGCCTGGGCGCAGGCCCGGGTGGTGGCGCAGGTGCTGGCCGGGGACGACCCGCTGGCCCGCTACCGGCCCCGGCCGGTGGTGACCCGGCTCAAGGCCGCCGGCATCGACCTGGCCGCGATGGGCGACGCCACCGACGGCCCGGGGACCGGCGAGCCGGTGGAGGAACTGACCTTCGCCGACCCGGCCCGGGGGACGTACGCCCGGCTGCGGATCCGCGACGAGCGGCTGACCGGGGCGATCCTGCTCGGCGACAACCCGGCGGTCGGCACCGTGGTGCAGCTGTTCGACCGGGGTGCCCCGGTGCCGGCGGACCGCCGGTCGCTGCTGCTCGGCCGGGCCTTCGGCGCGGTGCCGGCCGCGCCCGCCGCGTCCCCCGCGCTGATGCCGGACGCGGCCACGGTCTGCCAGTGCAACGACGTCAGCAAGGGGGCGCTGGTGGCCTGCTGGCGGTCCGGTGCCCGGACGGTCGACGCGCTGTCCGGGGCGACCCGGGCCGGCACCGGCTGCGGCGGCTGCCGGGACGCCCTCGCCGGCATCGTCGACTGGCTCGCCGGCGCCGAACCGGCGGAGGTGACGGGATGGGACCGCGAGGCGATGGAGGTGACGCGATGAGTGGCGGCGATCTGGTCGTCATCGGCAACGGCATGGTGGGGCAGCGCTTCGTCGAGGCGCTGCGCGCCCGGGACCACGACCGGCGCTGGCGGGTGACGGTGCTCGCCGAGGAGCCTCGGCCCGCGTACGACCGGGTGCGGCTCTCGGCCTTCTTCGACGGGGTGAGCGCCGAGGAGTTGAACCTGCACACCCCCGACGACGGCGTGACGCTGCGCCTCGGCGAGCCGGCCACCGGGGTCGACCGGGCGCGGCGGGTGGTGACCACGGCGGCCGGCGAGCATCCGTACGACGCGCTGGTGCTGGCCACCGGGTCGTCCGCCTTCGTGCCGCCGGTCGACGGCACGGACCTGCCGGGGGTCTTCGTCTACCGGACGCTGGACGACCTGGCGGCGATCCGGGCGCACGCCGCGGGGCGGCGGACCGGCGCGGTGATCGGCGGCGGCCTGCTCGGCCTGGAGGCGGCGAACGCGCTGCGGCTGCTCGGCCTGGCGACCAGCGTCGTCGAGTTCGCGCCCCGGCTGATGCCGGTCCAGGTGGACGAGGCGGGCGGCGCGATGCTCCGCCGCTACGTCGAGGAGCTGGGCGTCACCACCCATCTCGGGGTGGCCACCACCGCGCTCCGCCCCGGCCCGGACGGCGCGGTCGCGGCGCTGGAGCTCTCCGACGGCGGCACGGTCGACGCCGACCTGGTCGTCGTCGCCGCCGGCATCCGGCCCCGCGACGAGCTGGCCCGGACGGCCGGGCTGGCGGTCGGCCCGCGCGGCGGGGTGCTGGTCGACGCGACGTGCCGGACGGCGGACGAGTGGATCTGGGCGGTGGGCGAGTGCGCCGCCGTGGACGGCACCTGCCACGGCCTGGTCGCCCCCGGGTACGCGACGGCGGAGGTGGTCGCCGACCGGCTGCTGGGCGGGGCGGCCACCTTCCCCGGGGCGGACACCGCCACCAAGCTCAAGCTGCTGGGCGTGGACGTGGCGTCGTTCGGCGACGCGCACGGCACCACCCCGGGCTGCCTCGACGTCACCTTCACCGACCCGGCCACCCGGTCGTACGCGAAGCTGGTCCTCTCCGACGACGCGCGGACGCTGCTCGGCGGCGTGCTGGTCGGGGACGCGACCGCCTACCCGACGCTGCGGGCCAGCGTCGGCGGGCCGCTGCCCGCTCCCCCGCTGGCGCTGCTGGCCCCGGCCGGCGAGACCGGCGGCGGGGTGGCCGCGCTGCCCGGCGCGGCGCAGGTCTGCTCCTGCAACGCGGTGACCCGCGAGCAGATCGACGCGGCGATCGCCGACGGCTGCGCGGACGTGCCCGCGCTGAAGGCGTGCACCCGGGCCGGCACGAGCTGCGGCTCCTGCGTGCCGATGCTGAAGCAGCTCCTCGACGCGGCCGGGGTGCAGCAGTCGACGGCCCTCTGCGAGCACTTCGACGCCAGCCGGCAGGAGCTGTTCGAGATCGTCCAGGTGCGGGGCATCCGCACCTTCTCGCAGCTCATCGCCGAGCACGGGCGGGGGCGCGGCTGCGACATCTGCAAGCCGGCGGTGGCCTCGATCCTCGCCTCGTTGGGCACCGGGCACGTGCTCGACGGCGAGCAGGCGTCGTTGCAGGACACCAACGACCACTTCCTGGCCAACCTGCAACGCGACGGCAGCTACTCGGTGGTGCCCCGGATCCCCGGCGGCGAGATCACCCCGGAGAAGCTCATCGTGATCGGCGAGGTGGCCCGGGACTTCGGGCTCTACACGAAGATCACCGGTGGTCAGCGGATCGACCTGTTCGGGGCCCGGGTCGACCAGCTGCCGCAGATCTGGCGCCGGCTGGTCGACGCCGGCTTCGAGTCCGGCCACGCGTACGGCAAGGCGCTGCGCACGGTGAAGTCCTGCGTCGGCGAGACCTGGTGCCGGTACGGGGTGCAGGACTCGGTCGGGCTGGCCATCGCCCTGGAGCTGCGCTACCGGGGCCTGCGTGCCCCGCACAAGATCAAGTCGGCGGTCTCCGGCTGCGCCCGGGAGTGCGCCGAGGCGCGCAGCAAGGACTTCGGGATCATCGCCACCGAGACCGGCTGGAACCTCTACGTCGGCGGCAACGGCGGCTTCCGGCCCCGGCACGCCGACCTCTTCGCCACTGACCTATCCACAGAAGCGCTGATTCCGCTGATCGATAGATTCCTGATGTATTACATCCGCACCGCCGACCGGCTGCAACGCACCGCAGCCTGGATCGAGGCGATGGAGGGCGGCCTCGACCACCTGCGCGCGGTCATCGTGGACGACTCCCTCGGGCTCTGCGCCGACCTCGACGCGGCGATGGCCCGGCACGTGGCGTCCTACTCCGACGAGTGGCGGGACGTCCTCGACGACCCGGACCGGCTGCGCCGGTTCACCTCCTTCGTCAACGCCCCGGACGTGCCCGACCCGTCCATCACCTTCGCCGTGGAACGCGGCCAACCCGTACCGGCGCGCGGGGCCCCGCCGGCGGCCGGCGCGGACCGCCGCCGCCAGCCGGTCGCGCTCGGCCTTCCGGAGGTACGCCGATGAACCCGACGAGCACGCTGGACTGGACGGCGGTCTGCCCGCTCGACCGGCTGGACCCCGACCGGGGTGTCGCCGCGCTGGTCGACGGCGTGCAGGTGGCGCTCTTCCGCACCGGCGGCGAACTGTACGCGGTCGACAACCTCGACCCGGTCGGCGGCGCGTACGTGATGTCCCGGGGCATCGTGGGCAGCCGCGGCCGCGTGCCGACGCTCGCCTCCCCGCTGCACAAGCAGGTCTACGACCTGCGGACCGGGCGTTGCCTGGACCTGCCGGAGGTGACGCTGCGGCGGCACCGGGCGCGCTGCCGGGACGGGATGGTCGAGGTGCGGTTGCGACAGGAGGAGTGATGGCCGACGAACTGGCCGGCTTCACGATCGGGGTCACCGCGGACCGGCGGCGGGACGAGTTGGCCGCGCTGCTCCAGCGGCGGGGCGCCCGGGTGGTGCTCGCCCCGGCACTGCGGATCGTGCCGCTGGCCGACGACACCGACCTGCGCGAGGCCACCCGGGCCTGCCTCGACCGGCCGCCGGACATCCTGATGGCGAACACCGGCATCGGGATGCGCGGCTGGCTGGAGGCGGCCGAGGGCTGGGGGCTGGCCGAACCGCTGCGCTCGGTGCTCGCCGAGTCGTACGTGGTGGCCCGCGGGCCAAAGGCGCGCGGCGCGATCCGGGCCGCCGGCCTGCACGACCAGTGGTCGCCGGCCTCGGAGAGCTGCGAGGAGGTGGTGGAGCACCTGCGCCGGCGCGGCGTGGCCGGGCAGGTCATCGCCATGCAGCTGCACGGCGACCGGCAGCCGGAGTGCACCGCCGCGCTGGAGGATGCCGGGGCCACGGTGATCGAGGTGCCCGTCTACCGGTGGGCCGCGCCGACCGACCCGGCGCCGCTGCACCGGCTGATCGACCTGGTCGCCAACCGGCTGGTCGACGCGGTCACGTTCACCTCGGCCCCGGCGGCGGAGGCCCTGCTGCGGGCCGCCGGGGACCGGATCGAGACGGTGCTGGAGGCGCTCCGCGGTGACGTGCTGGCCGGCTGCGTCGGCGCGGTCACCGCGGAGCCGCTGGTCCGGCGGGGGGTGCCGGTGAGCGCGCCGAGCCGGGCCCGGCTCGGCGCGCTGGTCCGCACGATCGTCGACGAGCTGCCGCGCCGGACGGTCACCGTGAAGGCCGCCGGTCACCTGCTCACCCTGCGCGGGCACGCGGCCGTGGTCGACGGGGAACTGCGCCCGCTGGCCCCGGCCCCGATGGCGGTGCTGCGGGCGCTGGCCCGGAACCCGGGCCGGGTGCTGCCGCGGACCGCCCTGCTGCGGACGCTCCCCCGGGGCGCCGACGAGCACGCGGTGGAGATGGCCGTGGCCCGGCTGCGGGCCGGCCTGCGCGCCCCGCGCGTGGTGCAGACCGTCGTCAAGCGCGGCTACCGGCTCCGGGTCGACTGAGCCGGGACACCCGGGGGGACTCAGCCCACTGGAGTCGGGAAGCCGCGGCCGTGCTCGGCCTGGAGGCGGAGCATGGCGTGCTCGACGACCGTCACCAGCACCTGCTTGACCGACTCCCGCTGCCGCGCGTCGCACATCACCAGCGGCACGTCCGGCGGGATGGCCAGCGCCTCGCGGACCTCCTCCACCTCGTACTGCGGCGCGCCGTCGAACCGGTTCAGCGCCACCACGTACGGCAGATTGCGGTTCTCGAAGTAGTCCAGCGGGGCGAAGGCGTCGGTGATCCGCCGGGTGTCGACGAGCACCGCCGCACCCACCGCCCCCCGGATGATCTCGTCCCACATGAACCAGAAGCGGGTCTGGCCCGGCGTGCCGAAGAGGTAGAGGATCAGGTCCTCGGCCATGGTGATCCGGCCGAAGTCCATGGCGACCGTGGTGGTCTCCTTGCCGGGCACCTTCGACGGATCGTCGATGCCCACCCCGGCGGCCGTCATCAACGCCTCGGTGGTCAGCGGAGTGATCTCGGAGATCGCTCCGACCAGGGTCGTCTTGCCCACGCCGAAGCCACCCGCGACCACGATCTTCGCGGAGATGATCTCCCGGCTGCGGCGCGCCCCGGCGGGGTCATAGTTCGCGAAGTCCACTTAGCACCCTTCCAAGCAGGTTCATCCGCTCCTCGAATCCCTCGGCGGGAGCGGCGGTGTGTAGCGTCAGCAGGCCCTCGGCCACCAGGTCGGCGACCAGCACCCGGGCGACACCCAGCGGCATCCGGGTGTACGCGGCGATCTCCGCCAGTGACTGCGCCCGGCCCTCGCAGACCGACGCGATGCGGTACTTGTCGTGCCCGGCGAACCGCGCCTCGGCCACCTGGGTGGCAGTGCAGGACAGCACCGCCTCCAGGGCGATGTTCTGCAGCGGCTCGGTACGGCCCCGGGTGACCGCGTACGGCCGCACCAGCGCGCCGCGCGGGTCCCGCCGTGGTTCCATATCGCCATCACCTCCCTCCGTACGGAGCCGGGTCGGCTCCGGATCACCTGGTCACGCGGGTTCCGGTCAGGACCGCACGGCGTCCCGGGGCAGCGGCACCAGGGCCGCACCCACCCGCTCCACCAGCAGCGCCATCTCGTAGCCCACCTGCCCGACGTCGCAGCTGCGCGCCGCGAGCACCGCCATCGACGAGCCGTCACTGATCGACATCAGGAACAGGTATCCGCTGTCCATCTCGATCACGGTCTGGAGCACGCCGCCCGCGCTGAACATCCGCGCCGCGCCCTCGGTCAGGCTCACCACGCCGGAGGTGATCGCGGCGAGCTGGTCCGCCCGGTCCCCGGGCAGATCCCGGGAGGAGGCGAGCAGCAGCCCGTCCGCGGACACCGCCACCACGTGGGCGATGCCCGCCACGCTGTCGGCGAAGTTGGTGAGCAGCCAACCCATGTCCTGCATGGCCGCTGGCCTGTTCATCGGTTCGTCTCCTTGATCGAGGTGCTGTTCAGGTCCGCGCCGGCCGTCCGACCCCGCTGCACACCGCGGTGGTAGGCCGACAGCAGGCCGCGTACTTCATCGGGCGTGCGCCGGCTCTGGGACCGGCCCCCCTTCGGCTCGATGCCGCCGGGGACGAGCTGGGCCTGCGGCACCCGCTTCGGCAGACCGGAGCGGGTGGTGCCGCCGGTGGTCGGCTCGGCAGCTCGGGTCGCCCGCGACCAGCCCTCGTCGGCCGCCGTCCGCCAGGCGCCCGCGTCCGCCTCGGGCGGCGCCGACGCCGGCGCGGCGACCGGTGGCACGGGCGGGGGTACGGCCGCAGCGGGCGGCACGGACGGCGCCGACGGCGCCGACGGCGCGGTGTACGGCGGGGGCGACGTCACGCCCGACGCCTGCGCGCCCGGGGTGCGGGCCGGCAGCGGCGGGCGCGACGCCGCGGCGACCGGCTGCTGCGCGGCCGGGGCCGGCTCGTCGTCGAACCGGGGCCGGGTGAAGATCGTCGTCTCGTCGTCACCGTGGGAGCGGAACCAGACCGCCTCCATCTCCCGGAAGATCGGCGCCTCGCCCGGCTGTTCCCGCCCGGCGGCCACCGGGACGGCCGGCGCGGGCGGCGCCTCCGGAGCCGCCGCGACCGGCGGGGTCACCGGGGCTCGGCCGGCCGTGGCGCGGCCGCCCAGTCCGGCGGTCGGACCGTCCGGCAGCCCCGTGGCGCCCGCGCCGGCGGTCTCCCCGCCCGGGGTCCGCTTCGGCAGCGGTTTGCGGGTGGGGTGGGCGCCGGTGGAGGTACCCACCGACAGGCCGCCGCTGGAGACGGGTGCCGGCGGCGGAGGCGCGGCCGGCGTGGTGGCCGGCATGGTGGGCAGGCTCGGCAGCGCGCCGGTGGAGCCCCTTACCTGCACCGCGGGGCCGGTGTCCGGCCCCTGCCAGCGGGCCGGCGCGGGCGCCGGGGTACGCCACTGGTCGGTCAGGGTGGCCGCGGCGGTACGCCCGACGCCGGCCAACGGGTCGGCGTGACCGACCGGGGCCGGCGGCGTCTGCTCGACGGCCAGCGGCTGGCGGGGCCGGGTCAGCGGCGCCGGGTCGTGGCCCCGGCTGGCCGGCAGCACCACCGTGGAGTTCGGCAGGGTCACCTGGGCGACCGTCCCGCCCTCCACGTTCCGCCGCAGCTCGACGCGGATGCCGTAGCGGGAGGCGAGCCGGCTCACCACGGCGAGGCCCATCAGGCGGAACGCGGCCACGTCCACGGTCGGCGGGGCGGCCAGTCGCCGGTTCAGCGAGTCGAGCTGCTCGTCGCTGAGGCCCAGACCCCGGTCCTCCACCTGGATCAGCACGTAGTCCCGGATCCGCCGGCCGTCGGCCACCACCGTGGTGTTCGGCGGAGAGAACCGGGTGGCGTTGTCGAGCAGCTCGGCGACCAGCCGGACCACGTCGTTGACCGCGTGCGCGGCGACCGAGACGTCCGTGTCGACCGTGCCGAACTCGATCCGGTTGTAGAGCTCCACCTCGGACTGGGCGGCCCGCAGCACGTCCACCAGGAGCGCGTCGTCGCGGCGCGGCACGGCCGAGTCGGCCCCGGCCAGCACCAGCAGGTTCTCGTCGTTGCGGCGCATCCGGGTGGCGAGGTGGTCGAGCTCGAAGAGCTGAGCGAGGCGCTTCGGGTCCTCCTCGCTGCGCTCGATCGCGTCCAGCTCGCCGATCATGCGGTCGACCAGCGTCTGACTGCGCCGGGCCAGGTTGAGGAACATCGCCGACACGCTGGTCCGCAGCGCGGCCTGCTCGGCCGCGACCCGGACGGCCTCCCGGTGCACCACGTTGAAGGCCACCGCTACCTGGCCGACCTCGTCGCGGTTGCTGAGCTTGATCGGGTCCCGGACCTGCTGGACGATCTCCTCCACGCCGCCGTCGCCGATGGTGCCGATGTTCTGCAGGCGGCTGACCGCCTCCGGCAGGTCGTGGTTGGCCACCGCCAGGGCGCCCTCCCGCAGCCGACGCAGCGAGTGGTTGAGCGAGCGGGCGAGGACCACGGCGAGCGTCACCGCGATGAGCAGGGTGAGCAGCACGAGCGCCGTCTCGACGACGGCCTGCCGGATCACCTCCGTACGCGCGGCGTCGGCGTCGGCGAAGAGCTGGTCCTGGAGCTGGATCTCGGCCCACCGCATCAGGTCGTCGACCGCGCCGATGGCGGCGGAGGCGTCGTCCCGGGTGACCAGCGGGCGCTGCCCGACCGACCGGGACAGGTCGGCCGCGACCCCGTCGGAGAGCTGCACCGCGTCGCCGGAGACGGTGCTGTCGACCAGGGCCCGCTGCGCCGGCTCGGCGGCCCGCGAGAAGGAGAGCAGCGCCTCCTGCTGGCTGGTCAGGGTCGCCACGAAGGAGGAGAACTGCTCCTCGTCGAGTCGCCCGGAGGCCAGCGCGGTGAAGGCCACCGCCTGCTCCTCGGCGACCGCGGCCTTGGCGTGGGCGAAGGCCGCCACCGCCCGGCGGGCGTCGGCCAGGCTCTCCCCGCCGGGCTGCTGGGCGAGCGTGTCGCCGTACGAGACGAGGTCGGTGAGGATGATGCCGTAGCGCAGGCTCGCCTCGGCCACCGGCATCTGCTGCCGGTCCAGCACCTCCTGCCGGGTGCCGTTCAGCGTCGCCAGGTGGTCGTCGATGACCTTGAGCCGGTTCCGGACGGAGGCGGGCAGCCCGTCGAGCCGGCCCCGCTCGTCCCGGTACGCCGTGATCCGCTCGTCGGTGCTGCGGACCCGCAGGTTGTAGTCGTCCGGCTTCTGGTCGGGCGCCGCCAGGTAGACGGCTGCGGCCATCCGCTCCTTGTGCAGGTCCTGGCTGAGCGCCGAGATGTCGATCGAGAGCGAGGTGAGGGAGCGGATCCGGGTGGCGTCGTAGGCACCCTCGCCGACCGCGACGAGTCGGATGGTTGCCAGGGCGATGACGGCGGCGACCGGGACGACCAGGATGAGGGCGAGCTTGGAACGGATCCGCGCGTCCCGCAGCCGGGGCAGCCGCCGTCGCCGGTTCCGCGGGTCGGCACCGAGGCTCGCGGGCAGGGTCGTAGGTCCGGTGCTCACGACATCGCCTCCGTCGTTTCTCCCACGCCTGACCCGCCGACCCGTGCCTGGTGCAGCGGCCAGCGCCACGCGCGGCACGGCCGCGATTTCATCAGAGAAGATCCTGTTTGGGAAGCCGCAGTGAGGTAGGAATCGGTCGGCGGGCCCTCAAGCCGGTCTCCGGTCAACTATTACCTTCTTTTCCCCAGCCCCCTGAACAGGGCATGTACATCCAGAGTGGTCGGTCGACGCTGCAAAGTGAGCGACGGTAAACATTCGATGTCCCCACCATGTGGGATGAGCGTCCCGAAACAGCTCCCCGCCTTCCGCGCTTGACCACAGGGCCCGGCGTTGGCAAGGTTTTGCAGGCTTCGCGCACACCGTACGGCAGACCAATCCCGTTCTCCACTGAGGACGGACAAGCGGCGGTGATCGGGCAGCGCCCGCGCCGCACCTGGAGGACTGAGTTGAGCCCCATCCGCTCCGCGAGCATCGCGGCGCTCGCATCGGCCGTGCTGGCCACCACGCTCACCGGCTGCCAGTTCGGCGAGGAGCAGCAGGACACCAACCCGATCGTGATCGCCGCCGACCTCGAACTCTCCGGCGCCTCGGCACCGGTCGGCAAGGTGTACCAGCGGGCGCTGGAACTGAAGGTCGAGCAGTTGAACTCCTCCGGCGCACTGGGCGCCCGGAAGATCGAGCTCAAGGTGAAGGACAACCGCTCGGACGCCGCCGAATCCTTGCGCAACATCAACGATTTCAGCAACGACTCCGACGTCACCGCCATCATCATGGGCGGCTGCAACGAATGCGCGGTCGGCGCCGTCCGCACCATCGACGAGAAGCGCATTCCGACGATCGCGCTCGCCGCCTCCGCCGCCGTCACCGAGCCGGTCGCCCAGCGCCGGTACGTCTTCAAACTGGCCCCCAACGCGGCCGACAGCGCCGGCGCGCTCACCACCGAACTCACCCGCCGCAACATCCGCAGGGTGGCCGTGCTGCACACCGCCGACGACTACGGGCGGGAGGGGCTGGCCGCGCTGCGCGGCGAGTTCACCAAGGCCGGCATCCGGCTGCTGGGCGCCGAGACCGTACGGACCACCGACACCGACGTCACCACCCAGGTCTCGGCCCTGGTGGAGCGGAAGCCCCAGGCGCTGGTCGTCTGGACGCCGCCGGAGCAGGCGTCGCTCGCGGCCGCCAGCGCCCGGCAGGCCAGGTTCGCCGGATCGCTGTTCTTCGACGCGTCGGCCGCGGGCGACCTCTTCCTCGGCGGCTCGGCACGGACCACCGAGCGGGCGACCCTGATCTTCACCCAGACCATGGTGATCGACGACGTCATCGCCACCACCCCGGCCAAGGCGGCCCGCCGCCAGTGGTTCCAGGACTACACCGCCCGCTTCGGCGGGTACCACGGCTTCTCGTCGTTCGCCGCGGACGCGGTCCAGCTCGTCGCGGACGCCGAGCTGCGCGCCGGTGGGGAGCCCGGCCGGGTGAACCGGGCCGCCCTGCGCGACGTGCTGGAGACGTCGCAGCTGGACGGCCTCTCCGGCCCGATCCGGATGACCCCGGACAACCACTCCGGCCTGATGCCCCAGGCCCTCACGACCCTGGTCGCCCGGGGCGGCCGCTGGCGGCTCGCGGGATAGTCGCCCTGGTGGGTGTGGCCCCACCGCAACCGGCTCCGGGCGGTCATGGGGTGGGGGGGTGATCTTTAGCGTCTCCGGTCAAGGTGGGGTCAGCGGGATGAGGTGGTGGCGCGGACCCAGGGGAGGGCGAGGCGCTCCACCAGGCTGAGGGCGGAGTAGAGCAGGATGCTCATCAGCGCGATCAGCACGATCGCCGCCCAGGCCGTCGCGCTGTCCCCGATCCCGTTGTACTGGAGGATCTGGTAGCCCAGCCCCGGCTTGTCCGAGTAGAACTCCCCGATCACCGCGCCGATCGCGGCGAGCGGCATCGCCACTTTCAGCCCGACGAACATCTGCGGCAGGGCGGCCGGGAAGCGCACCTTGCGGAACGACTGCCACCAGGAGGCGTTCAGCGAGCGGGCCAGGTCGGCCAGGTCGGCCGGGGTGGTGGTCAGCCCGGTCGCGGTGGAGAGCACGATCGGGAAGAAGCAGAGCAGGAACACCATGGTCAGGATGGGTTTCTGGCCCCAGCCCACCGAGACCACCAGGAGCGGGCCGAGCGCGATCTTCGGCACCGCGTTGATCGCCACCAGCAGCGGCGCGAACATCCGCTCGACCCGGCGGGAGGCGGCCAGCGCCATGCCGATCAGCACGCCGGCCACCGAGGAGAGCAGGAAGCCGAGAAGGGTCATCGCGGTGGTGATGCCCAGCGCCGGCAGCAGCACGTCGCTCGTCCCGGTCAGCGCGCTCCACACCACCTGCGGCGGCGGTAGGGACGCCGGATGAACCAGGTGCAGACCCGACGTCACCGTCCACCAGACGGTCACCGCGATCAGCAGCCCGAGCGCCGGCAGCCCCACCGCCGCCGGGCGTACGCCGGTCCGGCGCGGCCCGGCCGGCTCGATCGCCGGCTGGTCCGGCGCCGCCGCGCCGACCCTGGTCCCGGTCAACTCCGTCAACGTGTCCTCCTCTGCTGGACCGGCCCGACGACCGGCACGCGAAGGGGGTGCGCCCCCACCGGAACCCCGGCGGGCCGCACCCCCGATGTCCGGGTCGACCGGTCAAGCCTTCGGCGCGAGGTTGAAGTCGATGATCTGGTCGGGGGTCAGGTTCTGCTTGAGCGCGCCCGCGCCCTGCAGCAGCGCGATGCTCTTGGCGACCCGGCCGCTGTCCAGGGTGCCCAGCGCGGTGCCGGAGTTGCTGGACCGGACGTACGCGGCCATCAGCTGCAGCTCGGCGGCGGCCGCGGCCGGGTTGGTGGCGGCCACGTTCTTCTTCAGGATGTCCGCCGCCTCCTGCGGGTTGGCCAGGGCGTACTCCAGGCCCTTGAGCAGCGCCGCGGTGAAGCGCTTGACCATCTCCGGCTTCTCCTTGGCGATCTTCGCGGAGGTGATCAGCGCGTTGCCGTAGAGGTCCTGCATGACGTTGCTGTACGGCAGCACGACCGGCTTCTTCTTCGTCACCGCCTCGACGGTGGGCTGACCGACGACGAACTGGCCGATGCCGTCGACCGAGCCGGAGGCCAGGGTGCCCATCAGCGTCTGCGCCTCGCCGTTGATCCAGGTCACCTTGGCGGCGTCGATGCCGGCCAGCCGGGCGTACGTCGGGAAGAGGTTGCGCACGACGGAGCCGGGGGTGTCGGCGAGCTTCTTGCCCTCCAGGTCCTTCGGGGTGGCGATGCCCTTGCCCTCGACCGAGACGATGGCCGCCATGGTGCGCTGCTGGATCGCCGCCACCGCGACGAAGTCCTTGGCCTGGCCGTTGCCGAGCTGGAGCAGACCACCGGTGAGGTCGATCGGGCCGAAGTCGGCCTGACCGCCGACCACGGTCTGGATGACCGCACCGGTGCCCTGACCGGGCTTGATCTCCACGTCGAAGCCGGCGTCGGAGAAGAAGCCCTTCTCCTTCGCCACCCAGGCGTAGGAGTCCCGACCGAAGTTGCCGAACGAAGTGAGGTACGTCACTTTCTCCAGCGTGCCGGTGCCGGCGCTCTTGGCGTCGTCGGACTTGTCCGAGCCGCTGCTGCAGCCGGAGACCAGGGCGAGGGCGGTGGCCAGCGCGGCCGCGGCGACCGTACGGGTCAGCCTTCTCATCAGTGCACCATGTCCTTTCCGACCAGGTCATCTTCGCCCGGACGGGTCGTGGGTCCGACGGTGCCGGCAGGAGGGGCAGCCGACGGGACCGTCGTGAGGGGACTGTTCGCGGGCACAGCGTACGAGAAGGCCAGCATCGGCAGGCCGGGCGTATCGGTTGCGGAACGGAAACGAAGTTGCGTGACGGAAACTGACAGCCGTCCACCCTGGACGGTGCTACAGGGACCGCCGCCGGTTACCCTTTGCCGGGCTCGTGATCGTCGAGCGGGAGGGAGCCGGCGGAGGATGATCAAACTGTCCGCGGTGTCCCGCACCTTCGACGGCCGCGCGGGGCGGGTCGAGGCGCTGCGCGGCATCGACCTCGACGTCGCGGAGGGCGAGTTCGTCGCCGTCCTCGGCCGCTCCGGCTGCGGCAAGTCCACCCTGCTCCGCATGATCGCCGGGTTGCTGCCGGTCAGCGAGGGCGGGATCACCGTGGCCGGCACGCCGATCACCAAGCCCCGCCGCGACATCGCCATGCTGTTCCAGCGGCCCGCCCTGCTGCCCTGGCGCTCGGTGCTGGACAACGTCCTGCTCCCGGTCGAGATCTTCGGCTGGAGCCGGGCGAAGCACCGCGAGCGGGCCCGGGAACTGCTGGACCTGGCCGGCCTCGGCGGCTTCGAGAAGCGCCTGCCGCACGAACTCTCCGGCGGCATGCAGCAGCGGGTCTCGCTGTGCCGGTCGCTGATCGGCGAGCCGCGGGTGATGCTGATGGACGAGCCCTTCTCGGCGCTCGACGCGCTCACCCGGGAGGAGCTCTCCGGCGAACTCCAGCGGGTGCACATGGAGACGAAGGCGACCATCGTCTTCGTCACCCACTCGATCGACGAGGCGGTGCTGCTCGCCGACCGGGTCGTCGTGCTCAGCCCCCGCCCCGGCCGGATCCGGAAGATCCTCGACGTGGACATCCCCCGACCCCGCACCCTCGGCCGCAACGCCCACCTGGCCGAGGTGTCCCGGGTCAGCGCCGACCTGCACGAGCTGTTGATGGAACGGGACGCCCCCGGCGCGCCGGCGCAGGCCGAGGACGCGGCGGCGGCCGACCCGGTGGAGACGCCGGCGGGCTCCGGCACGGGAGGGCGGTGACCATGCGCGTCTCGGTCTTCACCGAACCGCACCGGGGGGCCAGCTACGACGACCAGCTCCGGTTCGCCCGGCTGGTCGAGGCGGCCGGATTCGAGGGTTTCCTCCGCGCCGACCACTACCAGTCCATGGGCGACGACCCCGGGCTGCCCGGTCCCACGGACGCCTGGCTCACCCTGGCCGGGCTGGCCCGGGAGACCTCCCGGATCCGGCTGGGGACGCTGGTCAGCTCCGCCACCTTCCGGCTCCCCGGGCCCCTCGCGGTGATGGTGGCCCAGGTCGACCAGATGAGCGGCGGCCGGGTCGAGCTGGGCATCGGCGCCGGCTGGTACGAGCGGGAACACCTCTCGTACGGCATCCCCTTCCCCGGGGTGGCGGAGCGGTTCGACCGGCTGGCCGAGCAGCTCGAGATCATCACCGGGCTGTGGGCCACCCCGTCCGGCGAGACGTACCGCTTCACCGGCGACCACTACCGGCTCGTGGACGCGCCCGCGCTGCCCAAGCCGGTGCAGCGGCCCGGCCCGCCCGTGATCGTCGGCGGCCGCGGCCCCAAGCGCACCCCCGAGCTGGCCGCCCGGTACGCGGACGAGTTCAACATGCCGTTCAAGAGCGTCGCCGAGACGGCCGCCGCGTACGAGCGGGTGACCGAGGCGTGCCAGCGCACCGGCCGTACGGAGTCCGGGCGGGCGCCGCTGGTGCTCTCCGCCGGGATCGTGGTGGCGATCGGCCGGACCGACGCGGAGGCGCAGCGGCGGGCCGCGCCGCTGCACGTCAAGAGCGCCCTGCCGCCGGAGGACCCGGTGGTCGGCTCACCGGCGCAGCTGGTCGACCGGCTCGGCGAGTTCGCCGCGATCGGCGCCACCCGGGTCCACCTGCGGCTGATCGACTTCGCCGACCTCGACCACCTGGAGCTCATCGCCGCCGAGGTGCTCCCCCAGCTGGACGGAAGCCGATGACCGAACTGTCCCAGGACGTCGAACTCGGCCCGGTGGGCCAGGAGATCGTCTACGAGAACGACCGGGTGCGGGTCTGGCACATCCGGCTGGAGCCGGGCGAGCGGCAGCCGCTGCACCGGCACGACCACCCGTACCTGGTGGTGGCGATCGAGGGCGCGAAGAACGTGGTGCAGACCGTCGACGGCACCCGGATCGACGCCGACGAACCGACCGGCGGGGTGGTCTACCGCGACCCGGGCGCCGTGCACATGCTGACCAATGTCGGGGACACGACCTATCTGGCCCGTCTGGTCGAGCTGAAGTAGCCACACCGGCGGCGCGCGCCGCGCCGCGCTGCGTCAAGGTGGCGATCGGGCGCACCGGGCCGTAACGTGCCCGACATGGCCTTTCGGACGTGGGGCAGGCTGCTGCTCACGGCGCTCGGGGTGAGCGTGCTGGCCGGGGCCGGCCAGCTCGGCGTCGCGTACGGGTTCGGCGTCGTGCGCCTCAACGGCGCGTTCACCGACGGCTCGGTCAACCGGTGGCCGGCCCAGCTCGTCTGGGTGGCCTGGTTCGCGGCGGTCGCCGCGGTGGCCGGCGCCGTCCTCACCGAACGTTTCGCCCGCCGGGACGGGCTCCCGGGCGGCACCACCGAACAACTGGCGGTCGCCGGGGCCGCCGCGCTGGGCGCGATCGTCGTCGCGCCGCTGTGCATGCAGCCCGCGCGCGCGGCCGAACTGGGCGGCACGGTCGACCCGGTCTGGGCGGTCGGCATCTGCGCCATCCTCGGCGCGGTGGTCGGCGCCGGGGCGGCGCTCGCCGTACTGCTGAACTCGCCGCTCGGCTGGAACATCGCGCTGACGGGCGGGGTGATCTGGCTGCTCGCGCTGCTCTCGGCGGCGCCGGCGCTGGCCGCGGCCGGGCCGCTGCCCACCGTACGCCTCGGGGTCCTGGAACCGTCGTGGTTGGACGCGGCGGCGGCCCAACGCCTGGCCATGCTGATCCTGCCCACGGTGGCCCTGCTCGCGGGCGCGGCGGTCGGCGCGCTGGCCCGCCTGCGCGGCCACCTGCCGCTGGTCGGCGGCGCCGCGGGCGCGGCCGGCCCGGTCCTGGTGGCGTTCGCCTACCTGACCGCCGGCCCGGGTGTCGCGGCCGACCGGTACCAGCTCGCGCCCTACTACGGGGCGCTCATCGCGGTCGCCGCCGGCGCGCTCGGCTCGACGGCCACCACCGTGCTGCGTCGGCCGGCGCCGGCGACCGACGCCATCGAGCCGACCGACATCCTCCAGCCCCTCCCGACCGGGCCCGCTCCCGCTGGTTCCCCGGCGGACCGGGCGGCGGGCGGTCCGGCCACGACCGACCCGAGCCCCGGCGGGGCACCGCCCGCGGCCCTGGCCGGCAGCACCGCCGACCTGGGCCTCCATTCGGCCGGCCGGGAGACCCACCCGACCGGTGCCGGCCGACCCACCCCCGCACACTGGGACTGGCCGGTGGCGGCGACCGGCACCCCGACGCCGGCACCGGCCGGCCTCGCCCGGCCGTCCACTCGCCGGCACGCCCGTTCCGGCGAGCACCGCGGCCCGGCCGTCCCCGTACCGGCCCCCGCCGACGACCGCGACCGCCCGGCCCCGTCCGTCGTGCCCGCCGACGACCCCGGCCCCGCGACCCCGGCTGTCTTCTCCACCGCCGACGACCGCGACCTTGCCACCCGGCCCGCGGTGCCCGCCGGCGACAACGACCTCGCCACCCGGCCCGCGATGCCCGCCGGCGACCACGACCTCGCCACCCGGCCCGCGATGCCCATCGACGACCGCAACCTCGCGACCGCGGCTCCCGTCCCGGCCGGCGACGGTGACCCGGGGCGTCTCGCCGGTGCCCCGGCTCCCGACGCCGGCGCCCCCGACCGCACCATCGGTCAGGCGGCCACGATCGGGGCGGGTCGGGTGATCGAGCGGGACGCCGACGACCCGACCCAGAGCCTGCCGGCGCCCGCCCCACTCTCGTCGGCGAGGCGCATCTCGGCCGTCGACGTGGTCGCCGCCGGCCGGACGACGACGCCGCAGGCGACGCGAGCCGCCACGACCGCGGCCGGGACAGTGACGCCGGCTCCAGCGGCGCCCACGCCGGGGACGGCGGACCCCGGCCCATCGAGCCAGGTGACGGCACCCACGCCCGGGACGGCGAGCCCCGACCCCTCGACCGAGGTAGCGCCGCTCGAGACGGCGACCCCCCGCCCCTCGACCCAGGTGACGGCACCCAGGCCAGGAACGGCGACCGCCGATTCCTCGGTCGAGACAGCGGCATCCGCTCCCTCGGCCGGCACGGCGAGGACCGCGCAGTCGGCCGGGACGGCGCTGCCCGCGGCCGACGTCGAGACTCGTGACCCGGGGGTCCCGCTGTCGGCCGGCACGCCCACGGACAGCGCGGCCACGCCCGATGTGGAGGCGCCGGCACGCATGCCGGAGACCGCCGCGCCCGGACCGGAAGCCGAGATGCCGGACGGGGTGGCCCCGGCCCGGTCGCCCGGTACGGCCGCCGACGGCCGACGGTCCCGGTCCGGCTCGTCCGCCGGGTCCCGGTCGGCCTCTGCGGCGTCGTCGACGAGCCGGCCGAAGCGGGCCCGCAAGCCGCGGTCGGCCGCCAGCGGGGCGGCCGGGCCGACGACCACCGCCCCGACGCCGACCTCGGCCGACGCCGCACCGGAGACCGGGCGCCCGACATCGAACGGCGCCCCGGGCCGCATCCGCCCCACACCGTTGGCCGACCGGCCGACCGACGTGGCGCCCGCCGTCGCCGGCACCGACCTGCCGACGGCCTTCTCCTCCTCGACACCGAGCGACCTCCCCTCGACCACCGCGACCGGACAGTCGCCGACCGCCGATGCCGCCACCGGACGATCCCGTACCGGTGACCGGTCCACCGCCACCGGACAGGCGCGTACCCCCGACCGGCCCACCAGCACCGGCGAGGCCGCCGCCGCGGACCGGGCCGTAACCGCCGATTCGCCCGGCGCCGGCGGCTCGCCGGAGTCCGCGACGGACACCGGCGCGGCCCTGCCCGCTCCACCGGCCACCGGCCCGGCGTACCTGTCGTCGGCGGCGCCCGACGACGCCCCGGCGGAGGCTGGGCAGGGCTGGTCGCCGCGCCCCCGCGGTCCGATCTTCGAGGACGACGCGGACCGGCGTAGTGACATCCGACCGGCCTGGCCGATCGCGCCCGCGCCGGCCTGGCCGACCACCCCGCGACAGCCCGCCGCCCCGACCGGGTCCACGCCGGACGCCACCGCCGACGACGACGGCGGCACCCCGGCCGAGCCGGCGCCGCGTCCCCGGCACCGCGCGCTGCCCGACTTCGGCCGGGCGGCGAACTGGGACGCCCTGGCGAACGCGCGACGCGCGGCCGGGCCGAACCCGGTCGACCCGGCCGGTTCCCCCGTCCCCGCACCGGCCGACGAGCCGGAGCGGGAGACGGACGACCGGTCGCCGGCCGCGACCGACGGAGACGAGGAGTTCGACGCCGGGAAGTCGCGGCCCCGCCTTGGCCTGTTCCGCCGGAACCGGGCAAAGGGCGGCGAGGAGAGCACGCCGAACCGGAACAGCCGCGAGCCGGAGCCGGTGCCCGCGCAGGACGAGGAGTACCTCGACTGGGTCAGCGGGCTGGGTCGGCCCGCCCCGGACAGCGACCCCGGTTCGCTGCGTACCGGCCGGCACCACCGGGACTGACCGGCACGCCGGTCGGGCCGACCGCACCGGACGGCCCGGCCGGCGTGACCTCAGGCGAGCGGCAGGTAGACCCGACCGCCGGAGGACAGGAACTCCGCCGACTTGTCCCGCATGCCCCGGGCTGCGTAGTCCTTCAGCTCCTGGGTGATCTTCATGGAGCAGAACTTCGGCCCGCACATCGAGCAGAAGTGCGCGGTCTTCGCCGGTTCCGCGGGGAGCGTCGCGTCGTGGTAAGACCGGGCGGTCTCCGGGTCCAGCGAGAGGTTGAACTGGTCGGACCAGCGGAACTCGAACCGGGCCTTCGACAGCGCGTCGTCCCAGGCCTGTGCGCCCGGGTGGCCCTTGGCCAGGTCGGCCGCGTGCGCCGCGATCTTGTACGCGATCACGCCCGCCTTCACGTCGTCCCGGTCCGGCAGCCCCAGGTGCTCCTTCGGGGTGACGTAGCAGAGCATCGCGGTGCCGAACATGCCGATCATCGCGGCGCCGATCGCCGAGGTGATGTGGTCGTACGCGGGCGCGATGTCGGTGGTCAGCGGGCCGAGGGTGTAGAACGGGGCCTCGTGGCACCACTCCTGCTGGAGGTCCACGTTCTCCTTGATCTTGTGCATCGGCACGTGCCCCGGCCCCTCGATCATCACCTGCACGTCGTACTCCCAGGCGACCCTGGTCAGCTCGCCGAGGGTGCGCAGCTCGGCGAACTGCGCCTCGTCGTTGGCGTCGGCGATCGAGCCCGGGCGCAGCCCGTCGCCGAGCGAGAAGGTCACGTCGTACTCCGCCAGCAGCGCGCACAGCTCCCGGAAGTGGGTGTAGAGGAAGTTCTCCTCGTGGTGCGCCAGGCACCAGGCCGCCATGATCGAGCCACCCCGGGACACGATCCCGGTGACCCGGTCCACCGCGAGCGGCACGTACGGCAGCAGCACCCCGGCGTGCACCGTCATGTAGTCGACGCCCTGCTCGGCCTGCTCGATCACGGTCTCCCGGAACACCTCCCAGCTCAGCTTCACCGGGTCGCCGCCGACCTTCTCCAGGGCCTGGTAGATCGGCACGGTGCCGATCGGCACCGGCGAGTTGCGCACGATCGCCTCGCGGGTCTCGTGGATCCGCTTGCCCGTCGACAGGTCCATCACGGTGTCGGCGCCCCACCGGGTCGCCCAGGTCAGCTTCTCCACCTCCTCCGCGACCGAGGAGGTGACCGCCGAGGTGCCGATGTTCGCGTTCACCTTGACCAGGAACGCCTTGCCGATGATCGCCGGCTCGCACTCCGGGTGGTTGACGTTCAACGGCAGCACCGCCCGGCCGGCGGCGATCTCCTCCCGGACGAACTCCGGCGCGACGCCCTCCCGGATCGCCACGAACTCCATCTCCGGCGTCACGATCCCGGCCCGCGCGTAGGCGAGCTGGGTCGGCCGCTTCCCGTCCGCGCCGGCCAGCGGCGTTCCCGCACCGCGTACCGGGGCCACGTCGCCGCGCTCGGCGATCCACGGGCCGCGCAGCGGAGGCAACCCCACCTCCGGGTCGGAGCCCGGCCCGGACGTGTCGTACAGCCGCAGCGGCGGGTTGTCCCCGGTCAGCTCCACCTCGGCGAACGGCACCCGGACGTCCGGCCGTGCCCCCTCGACGTAGACCTTGCGACGTGCCTGCATGACAGCCTCCCTGATGGTCAACGGGACCAGCCGAAGTGGTCCAGCGGGCCGCGTCCCGCGCCCAGTTCCCAACCCCGCCCGCCGGTCAGCGCGCGGGTGACGTACTCCTTGGCGGCGGCGACCGCGACCGGCACCGGGTCGCCCGCCGCCAGCCGGACGGCGACCGCCGCCGAGAACGAACAGCCCGTACCGTGGCTGTGCCGGGTGGCCACCCGCGGCGCCCGCAGCAGCGTGGTCACCCCGCCGCCGACGAGCACGTCGACGGACTCGCCGGCCGCGTCCACGTCGCCGCCGGTCACCACCACGTGCGCCGGGCCGCCGGCCGCGAGCGCCTCGGCGGCGGCGACCATCTCCTCGACCGTGGTCACCGGGCGTCCGGTGAGGGCTGCGGCCTCCGCGCAGTTCGGCGTCGCCACCTCCGCGTACGGCAGCAGCCGCTCGACCGCCTCCACCACGCCGAGCCGGTGCCCACTGGTGGCGACCAGCACCGGGTCGACGACCAGGCGGGGCAGCCGCCCGGACCGCGCCGCGTCGGCCACCACCTCGGCGACCGCCGGGGTGCCGAGCATGCCGGTCTTCACCGCCCGTACGTCGAAGTCGCCGAGCACGCTGTCGAGCTGGTCGATGACCGTGCGGGGTGGCAGCGGCAGGACGGCGTCCACGCCCCGGGTGTTCTGCGCGGTGACGGCGGTGATGACGCTGGTGCCGTACGCGCCCAGGGCGGCGAAGACCTTGAGGTCGGCCTGGATCCCGGCGCCGCCGCCGGAGTCGGAGCCGGCGATGGTGAGCACTGTCGTGGGGGTCACTTCTGGTCTCCGGTGGTTGCGCCTGAGGGCTGCCGCACCGCCTTGAAGAAAGCCGAGGTCAGCGTCGTGGCTGCCGCGGTCGGGTCTTCGGCGCGCATGATCGCGCCGAGCACCGCCACGCCCACTGCTCCCGCGCCGATGCAGGCGCGCACCTGGTCCGGCGTCTCGACTCCCCCCAACGCCAGGACCGGCACCGGGCTGACCTCGATCAGCTCGCGGAGTCCCTCGGGATGCAGGGGTGGGCCGTGGCCGGGTTTCGTTCTGGTGGGGAAGACGGGTGAGAGGGTGGCGTAGTCCTCTGTGGTGAGTCGGCGCAGTTCCGCCTGGTCGTGACAGGAGCGGCCGACGAGCCCGCAGCTCGGCGGCGGGTAGGGGCCCGCGGCGGGCAGGTGGACGGCGTCGCCGCCGAGGGGGTCGGGGCCGGCGACGATCAGCGTGCCGCCGGCCTCGGCGAGCAGCGCGCGGAGTTCGACGGCGAGGGCGGCCCGCTCGGCGCGCGGAAGGTCCTTCTCCCGCAGCACCACCCGGCGCACTCCCCCGGCCACCGCCGCCGCGACCACCGCCACGAGCGGCCGCCGCGCCACCCGCCGGTCCGTCAGCACCACCACCCCCGACACCGCGGAAGCAGCCGGCGCCTCTGGCGGCCGCCGCGTACCGAGCTCCACGGTGACCGCGCCCGAGCTGCCGGTCACAGGTCCGGCCTTCCCTCGTCGGGGGTGGACGGGAGTGCGTGGAAGCGGCGCGGGATGCGGCCGGCGGCGCGGGCGAGGCGGCCGGCCTGCACGGCGTACCGCATGGCGGTGGCCATCGCCACCGGGTCGGCGGCCCGGGTGACCGCGCTGGCCAGCAGCACCGCGTCGCAGCCCAACTCCATGGCGAGCGCCGCGTCGGAGGCGGTGCCGATGCCGGCGTCCAGGATCACCGGCACGGCCACGCCCTGCCGGATCAGCCGGATGTGGTGCGGGTTCGTGACGCCCAGCCCGGAGCCGATCGGCGCGCCGGCCGGCATCACCGCCGCGCAGCCCACGTCGGCGAGCCGGCGGGCCAGGATCGGATCGTCCGAGGTGTACGGCAGCACGGTGAACCCGTCGGCGACCAGCTCCTCGGCGGCGCGCAGCAGTTCCACCCCGTCGGGCAGCAGCGTGCGCTCGTCGCCGATCACCTCCAGCTTCACCCAGTCGGTGTCGAACGCCTCCCGGGCCAGGTGGGCCACCTTCACCGCCTCGGTGGCGGTGTGGCAGCCGGCGGTGTTCGGCAGCAGCTTCACCGCGCACCGGTCGAGCAGGTCGAGCAGCCCGCCGGCGCCGCCGGGGGCGGTGTCGACGCGGCGCAGCGCCAGGGTGACCAGTTCGGTGCCGGAGGCGCGGATCGCCTGCTCCAGCACGTGCAGGTTGGCCGCGCCGCCGGTGCCCAGGATGAGCCGCGAGCCGAACGTCGCGCCGCCGATCGTGAAGGTCACCGCGCTCACCCGCCCTGGGCGGCGCTGAGCACCTCGACCCGGTCGCCGTCCCGCAGCACCGTCGCCGGCCAGCCGCCGCGCGGCACCACCTCGCCGTTGACCGCCACCGCGAGCCCGCGCTGCTGGTCGGTGACCGCGCGGACCAGGTCCGCCACGGTCGACCCGCCCGGCAGGTCGCGCCCGGCGCCGTTCACGATCAGTTCCACGTCTCCTCCTCGGCGGTGAACCGGTCGGGTGTGCAGGGCGCCAGCAGCGGGTCCGCCTCGCCGGTGACGATCAGCTCGGTGACCAGGTCGGCGGTGACCGGGGTGAGCACGATGCCGTGCCGGTGGTGCCCGGTGGCGGCGAGCACGCCGGGCCGGCCGGGCAGCCACCCGATGACCGGCGCGTTGTCCGGCGTACCGGGCCGCAGCCCGGCGGACGCCTCGACCAGGTCGTACTCGGTCAGCCCGGGCAGCAGGTCGACGGCGGCGCGGAGCAGCCGCAGCACCGCGCCGGCGGTCACCTCGGTGTCGGCACGCTCCTCGACGGTCGCCCCGACCACCACCTCGCCGGTGTCCCGGGGCACCAGGTAGACCGACTCGCCGTCCGCGTACCCCCGGATCACGTGCCGGAAGCCCGGCGTGCCGCGACCGGGCGCGCGGAGCCGAAGCACCTGCCCCTTCACCGGCCGGACCGGCAGCCCGGTGAGCGCCGCCGCCCCGCAGCCGGCCGCCACCACGGTGACGCCCGCGTCCACGTCGGACAGCCGGTCGACCCGGCCCGGCGCCAGCGTCGCCCCGGCCTGCTCGGCCGCCGCCCGCAACGCGGCGACCAGCCGCCGCGGGTCGACCTGGTGGTCGCCGGTGGCGACCGCGCCGCCGCGCACCCGCGGCGCCAGCGCCGGTTCGCGCTCCCGCAGCTCCGACGGGCGCAGCGGCGTGATCGGCAGCCCCAACCCCTGCTGGTACGACCACAGCCGGCGCGCCTCGGCCAGGTCGTCGCCGGTCAACCCGACCACCAGCGTGCCCTCCGTGCGGTACCCGAATCCGGTGCCGGCGGCGTCGGTCAGCTCGGCGGCGAAGCCCGGCCAGCGGGCGGCGGACTCGGCGAGCAGCCCGGTCAGCTCGCGCTCCCCGAAGTACGCCTCGGCGACCGGCGCGAGCATCCCGGCCGCGACGTACGACGCCCCGGAACCCGGGGCCGGATCGTGCACGACCACCCGCAGCCCCCGCGACGCGCAGCGCCAGGCGATCGCCAGCCCGACCGGTCCCGCCCCCACCACGGCGACGTCCGGTCGGGTCAGCACGTCAGCGCCCCGAGCAGCTCGGCGGTGGCCCGGGCCGGATCCGCGGCCCCGGAGAGCGCCCCGACCACCGCCACCCCGTACGCCCCGGCGGCCCGCAGCGCCGGCACGCTCGCGGCGGTCACCCCGCCGATGGCGATCACCGGAACGTCCACCGCGGCGGCAACCGCGCGCACCCCGGCGGGGCCGATCGGCGCGGGCAGCCCGGTCTTCGTAGTGGTGGCGTGGCAGGGGCCCACGCCCAGGTAGCTGGCCCCGGCGGCGACCGCCTCGGCGGCGCTCCCCGGCTCCCGGGCGGTCGCCCCGAGCACCGCGGCGGAGCCGAGCACCCGACGGGCCGCCCGCACCGGCAGGTCGTCCGCGCCGACGTGCCCGCCCGCGGCGTCGACCGCGAGCGCCACGTGCAGCCGGTCGTTGACCAGGCACGTCGCCCCGTACGGCCGGCAGAGCGCGACCACCCGGCGGGCCAGCTCGTACGCCTGGCGGTCGGTGGCGTCGTCCTCGACGCGGACCTGGACGACCAGCTCGGCGCGGGCCACCGGCAGGGCGGCCCGCAGCACGGTGAGCGGGTCCCGCCCCGGCCGGGTGTCGGTGATCAGATGCAGTCGTCCGAGAGACGGCACGGCAACACTCCTCCCTGCGCCGGCATTACCCGGATCAGGTTCGACGGTCGGGGGCTTCAGCCCCCCTCTCAGCCCGGTGCACCGGGCTCCCGTGGGTTACTTGCGGCCTACCGTACGACGGACGGGCGGATCCGCCAAGGGCAGGGGTCCGCTTTTCCCACTGACCGTCCGGAGTCGACGGCAGGGGCAGCGGGTGACCGTCCGCTCACGCCATGCTGTCCGGATGCCTTCGGCCCCGCGCGTGCCCCGACGGCTGTCGTTCCTGCCGTCCTGCGGCAGTCGGGCCGTCGCCGACGGGCTGCTCACCTGGGCGATGGCGTGGTGGTCGGCAGCGCGAAATGCCCGGCCGCCCACGGTCGGGCGGCCGGGCACGGCGCGCGGCGGGGGGTGGTGCGGGCGGGTCAGAGGATGGCGTCCAGGGCGTCGAGGTCCTCGTCGGTCGGCTGCCAGGCGCCCGCCTCGGCGTTGGCGCGCACCTGCTCGGGCGTGGTGGCGCCGGCGATCACCGAGGTCACCGCCGGCCGGGCGGCCAGCCCGCCGATGGCCACCTGGAGCATGTTGACCCCGCGCTCCGCGGCGTACGCCTCGAGCGCCTCGATGGTGTCCCAGTCGGCGGCGGCCAGGCGCTCGGCGTACCGGCCGCCGCCGGAGAGCCGGCTGCCGGCGGGCGGGGCCTCGTTGCGCTTGTACTTGCCGGTGAGCAGGCCGTTGGCGAGCGGGAAGAACGGCAGCATGCCCAGGCCGAACCGCTCGCACGCGGGGATCACCTCGGCCTCGACGGACCGCTCCAGCAGCGAGTAGTGGTTCTGCGCGGAGATGAAGCGGGTCCGCCCCTGGGACGAGGCGGTCCAGTCGGCGTCGGCGATCTGCCAGCCGGCGAAGTTGGAGTTGCCGAGGTAGCGCACCTTGCCGGCCCGGACCAGGTCGTCCAGGGCGGCGAGGGTCTCGTCGATCGGGGTGCCCGGGTCGGGCTCGTGCATCTGGTACAGGTCGATGTGGTCGGTGTCGAGCCGGCGCAGCGACGCCTCGACGGCGCGGGCGATGTAGCGGCGGGCGCCGCGGGCGCCGAAGTCCGGGCCGTTGCGGCCGTGCATGTCCATGCCGAACTTGGTGGCGACCACCACGTCGTCCCGGCGGCCCTTGAGCGCCTGGCCGAGCAGCTCCTCCGAGCTGCCCTGCGGCTCGCCGTAGATGTCCGCGGTGTCGAAGAAGTTGATCCCGGCGTCGAGGGCGGCGTCGACCACCGCTCGGGTGTCGTCGAGGTCGAGCTTCCGGCCGAAGTTGTTGCAGCCGATGCCGACCACGGACACCACGAGCCCGGAGTCGCCCAGTCGGCGGTAGTTCATCTCAGTCACGAGATCCACCCTATGCCCGCCCGTCCGGGCCCACCCGCGCAGTCGCCAACCGGCGGCCCGCCCTCGGCCGGACGGCCCGCACCGCGCCGATCACTTCACGTCCCAGACCGGCTCGACCGTCTCCACCACCTCGCCGTCGCCCCGGAACAGCACGAACCGGTCGAACGAGCGGGTGAACCAGCGGTCGTGGGTCACCGCGATCACGGTCCCCTCGAACGCGGCCAGCCCCGCCTCCAGCGCCTCGGCGGAGGCCAGGTCGAGGTTGTCCGTCGGCTCGTCGAGCAGCAGCAGGGTCGCCCCGGACAGCTTCAGCAGCAGCACCAGGAACCGCGCCTGCTGCCCACCGGAGAGGGTGCCGAACCGCTGGTCACCCTGGCCGGCCAGCTCGTACCGGCTGAGCGCGGCCATGGCCGCGTGCCGGTCCATCCCGGCGCGGTGCTCGTCGCCCCGCCAGAGGATGTCGACCAGCGTCTTCGCCATCAGCTCGGGCCGGTCGTGGGTCTGCGAGAAGTGCCCGGGCCGGACCCGGGCGCCGAGCCGCACCAGCCCGTCGTGGGCGACGGGCGCGAGCGCGCCCGCCCCGTCCACCGGGGTGTTGGCCGGTTCCGGGTCGGTGCCGCCCCGGGCGAGCAGCCGGAGGAAGTGGGACTTCCCCGTCCCGTTCGCGCCGAGCACGGCGACCCGGTCGCCGTACCAGATCTCCAGGTCGAAGGGGTAGGTCAGGCCGTCGAGCTCGAGCTGCTCGGCGACCACCGCGCGCTTGCCGGTCCGCCCGCCGGTGAGGCGCATCCGGATGTCCTGGTCCTTCGGCGGTACGGGCGGCGGCCCGGCCTCCTCGAACTTGCGCAACCGGGTCTGCGCGGCCTGGTACCGCGAGGCCATCCCGTCGTTGTACGCCGCCTTCTGCTTGTACATCAGCATCAGCTCGCGCAGTTTCTGGTGTTCCTCGTCCCAGCGGCGGCGCAGCTCGTCGAGGCGCGCGTGCCGGGCCACCCGCGCCTCGTGCCAGCTCGCGAAGCCGCCCGGGTGCACCCAGGCGCTGCCGCCCTCGACCGCGACCACCCGGTCGGCGGTCTGCGCCAGCAGCTCCCGGTCGTGCGAGACGTACAGCACCGACTTGCCGGATTCGCGCAGCCGCGCCTCCAGCCACCGCTTGCCGGGCACGTCGAGGAAGTTGTCCGGCTCGTCGAGGAGCAGCACCTCGTCGGTGCCGCGGAGCAGCAGTTCCAGGGCGAAGCGCTTCTGCTGGCCGCCGGAGAGGGTCCGCACCGGACGGTCGCGGGCGGCGTCCCACGGCAGGTCGAGCACGATGGTGGCGACGGTGTCGAAGAGCACCTCGGCGCCGTACCCGCCGGCCTCGCCCCAGGCCGCGAGCGCGTCCGCGTACGCGAGCTGGGCCTTGCCGGCGGCGGTGCTGTACTTGCCGCGGACCTCGGCGTCGCGCATGGCCGCCTCGGTGGCGACGAGCCGGCGGCCGGCGTCGCGCAGTGCCGGCGGGGCGAGTGTGAGCGCCAGGTCGGCGAGCGTGGTGTCGTCCCCGATCATGCCGACGAACTGCCGCATCACGCCGAGGCCGCCGGAGCGGGCGACCGCGCCGGTCTTCACCGGCAGGTCACCGGCGACCATCCGCAGCAGGGTCGTCTTGCCGGCGCCGTTCGGCCCGACCAGGGCCACCTTGGCGCCCTCGCCGACCCGGAACGACACGTCGGAGAAGAGTTCCCGACCGTCGGGCAGGATGTGCCCGACCGCTGCCACGTCCACGTATCCCACGCCGGCATCCTGCCGGAGTGCCCGGGGTGGGCGACACTCGATTACCGGGTGACCCGCAGCACCCGGTAGCCCTTCTGGCTGGCGTGCCGTTCCACCTGCCAGCCCTGCTCGACGAGCCAGCGGTGCAGCGAGTCGCCGCCGAGGTGGCGGGCGACGACCAGCCAGGCGACGCCGTCCGGGGCGAGCCGGGGCAGCCAGCGGCGCAGCAGCTCGTGCAGCTCGGCCTTGCCGATCCGGATCGGCGGGTTGGACCAGAGCTCGGCGAAGGTCAGGTCCGCGGGTACGTCGTCCGGGGCGGCCACCCGCACCCGGTCGGCCACGCCGACCCGGGCGGCGTTGGCGGCGGTGAGCGCGCGGGCCCGCTCGTTGACGTCGACCGCCCAGACAGTGGCGTCCGGGGCGCACGTGGCGAGCACGCAGGTGATCGGGCCGAATCCGCAGCCCAGGTCGAGCAGCGGCCCGGCGGCGCCGGGCGCCGGCAGCTCCGCTTTGCGCAGCAGCACGGCGGTCCCGGGGTCGAGGCGGTCGGCGGAGAAGACGCCGCCGGCCGAGGTGAGGGTGAAGTCGCGCCCGGCGACGGAGAACTCGACCTCGCGCGGCTGGGCGGCGGTCGTGGGTTCAGCGGTGAAGTAGTGGTCGCCGGTCACGTCCGGCATTGTCGCACCGGCCCGATGTGGGCCCGTCGACGGCGTGGCGGACAGCACGCCACGCCACCTTCGCCAGAATTTCCCAATATTACCCTCTAAAGGGGAAATCGGCCTTACTGTGGGCCACATGGTGTATCGGTACGAGTCCGATGAGGACGCCTTCCTGGAGTACCCGGAGCCCGGGTACGACCTGTCGGTGCTCGGCGCCGGTGCGCCTCCGCCCGCCCGGCCCTCGCCGTCCCGCTTCCCGACCCCGTCGCTGCCGCCACCGGCCCGGACCGTGCGGCCGACCCGGCCGCCGGCGGCCGAAGCGAGCCCGAGCCCGGCCCGACCCGCGGTCGACCCGGCCCCGGCCCGGGCCGCTGTGCCAGTGCCGCAATCCGCGCCCACCCAGGCGCCGCAGCCCCCGGCGAGCGCGCCCGGCATCGCCCCGGCCGCTACGTCGGACATCGCCACGGAGACGCCGCCGACCGAGGTTCCCGACCCGAGCCAGCCGCTCGACCTGCCCCGGTCCCGCCACGGCGACCGCAAGCGCGGGGGCGGCCGGACCTGGCAGGTGCTGATCGGCGGCGCGGCCGTCCTGATGCTGCTCGCCCTCTGCGGGCTGGCCGCCGCCGCCCTGCTCCAGAGCCGGACCGCCACCCCGCAGGGCGCCGCGCCGACCGGCCAGCCCATGGCCGAGCAGTCGGCCGCGCCGCACGACGGTCCCGACCTCAACTCCCGGGACACCGACCCGCTGGGGCTGAGCGCCAAGGAGGTGTTCCCCGGCAAGGCGCTGGTGGTCGCCGACGGCCAGCCGGGCTACCAGGTGCTCAAGACCCACTCCAGCGGCAGTTGCGCGGTCGCGGCGACCGGCGAGGTCGCCGACCTGCTGGTCCGGCTCGGCTGCAACCAGGTGGTCCGGGCCACCCTCCGCTCCCCGGACGGCGGCCACCTGCTCACCGCCGGGCTGTTCAACCTGACCGACCTGGCCAGCGCCCAGCGGGCCCGGGACCGGATCCGGCAGATGCTCGACGAGCGGCACGGCCGCCTCCAGGGCATGTCCGCCGGGGCCGACACCGAGGCCGTGGCGAACGCCGCCGCCCGGGTCGGCTGGCAGGTACGCGGCCACTACCTCGCGTACTGCGTGGTGACCCGGGCCGATGGGCAGCGGATCAGCGCCGACGACGCCAAGGTCGGCGAGATCCTGTACGACATGATCGAGGTGCACCTCAACCGCGGCGTGTTGGAGCGGCGGGCGAACGCCGGCGTGGCCAGCCAGCCCACCGACGCCCCGACGGACGGCACCGCCGGCCAGGAGGGCGGCCGCGACGTCCGGGAGTCGCCCGGCACCTGAGCAGCGACCAGGCGGCCCGCCGTCCCCGCCGGCGATGTCCGGCACCGGGACGGCGGGCCGTTCGCCGCCCGGCTCCGGACGGCGGTCGCTCCCCCGCTCCGCGGTTGGCGGGGTCAGCCCTCGACCACCGGCACCCGGAGTCGGCGGGTCAGGTCGGCGCGGCGGGCGTACTCGGCCGGATTCTCCGGATAGCCGACCGCGACCAGGGTCAGCCCGTGCGCGGCCGCCACGGTGACCTCGCTGGAGCGTTCCCGGCGGGTGAGCAGGCTCGCCGGCCACTCGACCGGCCGGCGGCCGTCCCCGGCCACCAGCATCGCGCCGACCAGGCTGCGCACCATCGCCTGGCAGAACGCGTCGGCCTGTACGGTGGCGACCAGGATGCCGTCCGGGTCCCGCCGCCAGTCCAGCCGGGTCACCTCGCGCAGCGTGGTGGCGTTCTCCTTGCGCCGGCAGTACGCGGCGAAGTCGTGCTCCCCGACGAGGCCCGATGCGGCGGCGTTCAGCGCGGTGAGATCGAGCGGCTTGGGCCAGGCCAGGGTGTCGCGCCGGCGCAGCGGCTCGGCACCCCAGGGGGCGTCGGTGACGCGGTACTCGTAGCGGCGGAAGGTCGCCGCGAAGCGGGCGTCGAAGTCGGCGGGGACCTCGGTCATCGCCCGGACCCGCACGTCGGTGGGGAGCAGCCGGGCCAGCCGGCGCAGCAGCCGGCCCTCGTGCTCCCGCCACACGGCGGTGGGCAGGTCGAGGTGGCAGACCTGGCCGGCGGCGTGCACGCCGGCGTCGGTGCGGCCGGCCACGGTCAGCCCGGTCGCGGTCCCCGCGCCGAGCACCAGGTCCAGCGTCTCGACGAGCACCCCGGCGACGGTGCGCCGGGTCGGCTGGGCGGCCCAACCGGAGAAGTCGGTGCCGTCGTAGGAGACGTCCAGCCGCAGCCGGATCCGCTCGTCCACCTCGTACCTCCCGTTCACGGCGTCGGGCCCGGCACCCCAGGAAGGGATGCCGGGCCCGACGATGCTGCCTGTGCTCAGGCCTTGTTCTCGGTGGCCTCGTCGCTGTCCTCGCGGGCGGCGTCGGTGTCACCGGACGCCGACACCGGCGCCTCGGAGTCCTGGTCGACCGGGGTCGACTCCGGGGTCTCCTCGGCCGGGGCGAGCGCCTCGACCTTGTCCTGCTGGGCGGCCTTGCGGGCGGCGGTCTTCTTGTTCGCCTTCGGCTCGGCGACCTGAAGCTCCTCCACCAGCTCGATGATCGCCATCGGAGCGGCGTCACCCTTGCGCGGACCGGTCTTCACGATCCGGGTGTAGCCACCGTTGCGGTTGGCGTACCGGGGCGCGATCTGGTCGAACAGGGCGTAGACCACGTCCTTGTCCTTGACGACGCCCAGCACCCGCCGCCGCGCGGCGAGGTCGCCCCGCTTCGCCTTGGTGATGAGCTGCTCGGCCAGCGGACGCAGCCGCCGGGCCTTCGTCTCGGTGGTCTGGATCTTGCCGTGCTGGAACAGCGCGGTGGCCAGGTTGGCCAGCATCAGCCGCTCGTGCGCGGGGCTGCCGCCGAGGCGGGGGCCCTTGGTGGGCGTGGGCATGCTTGGTGCTCCTCAGGTGTGGCGGCAGCGCGGACTAGAGCTGCTCGGTCTCGCGGTAGTCGTCGGTGTCGTAGTCGGCCTCGCCGAAGGCGTCCACGACGTGCGCCGGGTCGAAGTTCGGGGCCGAGTCCTTCAGCCCGAGACCCATCCCGGCGAGCTTCATCTTGACCTCGTCGATCGACTTCTGACCGAAATTCCGGATGTCGAGGAGGTCGGCCTCGGTACGCCCGATGAGCTCACCAACGGAGTTGATGCCCTCGCGCTTGAGGCAGTTGTAGGAGCGGACGGTGAGGTCCAGCTCCTCGATCGGCAGGGCCAGGTCCGCCGCCAGCTGCGCGTCCTGCGGGGACGGCCCGATGTCGATGCCCTCGGCGGTCTCGTCCAGCTCCCGGGCCAGCCCGAAGAGCTCCACCAGCGTCGAGCCGGCCGAGGCCAGCGCGGTGCGCGGGCCCATCGACGGCTTGGTCTCGACGTCGATGATCAGCCGGTCGAAGTCGGTCCGCTGCTCGACGCGGGTCGCCTCGACGCGGTACGTCACCTTGAGCACCGGCGAGTAGATCGAGTCGACCGGGATCCGGCCGATCTCGGCGCCGGCCTGCTTGTTCTGCGCGGCCGTGACGTAGCCCCGGCCCCGCTCGACGGTCAGCTCCATGTCGAGCCGGCCCTTGCCGTTCAGGGTGGCGAGCTTCAGGTCCGGGTTGTGCACCGAGACACCGGCCGGGGGCTGGATGTCACCGGCGGTCACGTCGCCCGGGCCCTGCTTGCGCAGGTACATGCTGACCGGCTCGTCGTGCTCGGAGCTGACGCAGAGCTCCTTGATGTTCATGACGAGCTCGACCACGTCCTCCTTGACACCGGGGATGGTGGTGAACTCGTGCAGGACACCGTCGATCTTGATCGAGGTGACCGCCGCACCCGGGATGGACGACAGCAGCGTACGCCGCAGCGAGTTGCCCAGGGTGTAGCCGAAGCCCGGCTCCAGCGGCTCGATGGTGAACCGGGAGCGGGTCTCGTTGATCGACTCTTCGGAGAGAGACGGTCGCTGGCTGATGAGCATTTCTTCTCTTCTCTTCCGGGGCGCCCGCTATATGACGCCCACGACACAAACTGTTCCGGTGGCCCGCCCCGGAGGGCGGGCCACCGCAACGAGCCCTTACTTGGAGTAGAGCTCGACGATCAGCTGCTCCTGGACCTGGGTGTCGATCACCTGGCGGGCCGGGAGCGAGTGCACGAGGATCTTCATCTGGCTGGGGATGGCCTCCAGCCAGGCCGGCACCGACCGGGAACCGGCCTGGGCCTGCGCGACGATGAACGGGGTCAGCTCCTTGCTCTTCCCCCGCACCTCGATGATGTCGTGCTCCTTGACGCGGTACGACGGGATGTCGACCTTCTTGCCGTTCACCGTGAAGTGGCCGTGCTTGACCAGCTGGCGGGCCATGTCCCGGGACGAGGCGTAGCCAGCCCGGTAAACGACGTTGTCCAGCCGCGACTCGAGGATCTGCAGGAGGACCTCACCGGTCTTGGCCTGCTTGCCCACGGCCTCCTCGTAGTAACCGCGGAACTGCTTCTCCAGCACGCCGTAGACACGGCGGGCCTTCTGCTTCTCACGGAGCTGGAGCAGGTACTCCGTCTCCTTGGTGCGGCCGCGGCCGTGCTGCCCGGGCGGGAACGGCCGGGACTCGAACGGGCACTTCGGGCCATCGCACTTGCTGCCCTTGAGGAACAGCTTCATCTTCTCCCGCCGGCAACGGCGGCAGTCAGCACCGGTGTAACGAGCCATCTCTCTCTACCTCTCAGACCCGGCGACGCTTCGGCGGACGGCATCCGTTGTGCGGCTGCGGGGTGACGTCGGAGATCTGCCCGACCTCCAGCCCGGCGGCCTGCAGTGAACGGATGGCGGTCTCCCGGCCGGAGCCGGGGCCCTTGACGAACACGTCGACCTTGCGCATGCCGTGCTCCATCGCCCGACGCGCGGCGGCCTCGGCGGCCAGCTGAGCGGCGAACGGGGTCGACTTGCGGGAGCCCTTGAAGCCCACCTGGCCGGAGGAGGCCCAGGAGATGACCGCACCGGTCGGGTCCGTGATGGACACGATGGTGTTGTTGAAGGTGCTCTTGATGTGCGCCTGCCCGTGGGCGACGTTCTTGCGTTCCTTGCGCCGGACCTTCTTGACGGCGGCTCCGGCACGAGCCTTCGGTGGCATAAGTCTGTGCGCTCCTAGTTACTTCTTGCCGGGCTTCTTCTTGCCGGCGACGGTCCGCTTCGGACCCTTCCGGGTCCGCGCGTTGGTCTTGGTCCGCTGGCCACGGACGGGCAGGCCCCGGCGGTGCCGGATACCCGCGTAGCAGCCGATCTCGACCTTGCGGCGGATGTCAGCGGCGACCTCGCGGCGCAGGTCGCCTTCAACCTTGTAGTTGCCCTCGATGTGGCTGCGGAGCTGGACCAGCTCCTCATCCGTGAGGTCCCGAGCGCGCTTGTCCGGCGAGATGCCGGTGGCGGCGAGCGTCTCCAGGGCGCGGGTACGGCCGACCCCGAAGATGTAGGTGAGCGCGATCTCCATCCGCTTGTCGCGGGGGAGATCCACGCCGGCTAGACGTGCCATGTGCGGGCGTACTCCTCGTGATGTTGTTGCGGAGGTGTGGACCCGTCCCACCCCGCTACCGGCCGTCCCGTCTTTCCGACGCTGTCAGCGCCGGCGACCGGGATCGGTCGCTGCCCGAGCGGGCCCCGGCCTCCGACCGGGGGTCAACCACGAGGGAGTACGCGCTGCGTACCGCTCGCGGCTGGGACGAGCTGGTGATGTGCTGTCGGGATCTACGACGCCCGGGCCGATCCGACCGGCCGTGTCACGACCGGTGGGACTGGTTCAGCCCTGGCGCTGCTTGTGGCGCGGGTCGCTGCTGCAGATGACCATGACCCGGCCGTGCCGGCGGATAATCCGGCAGTTGTTGCAGATCCTCTTGACGCTCGGCTTGACCTTCACGGTTGCCTTACTTCCCATCTGGCCCGGAGGCGCGACCACGCGCGACGCCGGACGTCGAAGACGGACACGGGGACGTCCCGGCCGCCGTCAGGCTTACTTGTAGCGGTAGACGATGCGCCCGCGGGTCAGGTCGTACGGCGAGAGTTCGACGACGACCCGGTCCTCCGGCAGGATGCGGATGTAGTGCTGCCGCATCTTGCCGCTGATGTGAGCCAGCACCTTGTGACCGTTCGCGAGCTCCACCCGGAACATGGCGTTCGGCAGGGGCTCGATGACCCGACCCTCGATCTCGATGGCTCCGTCTTTTTTCGGCATGTCCTCCGCTGTCCTGACGTCGGTTACTCCGGACGGCCCACAACGTCTTACACGGGCTCCGACGGAAATCGTCGGGCCCGAGCCAGCCGCGGCTCCGACTCCCACCGAAGCGCAGGGTGGGCATGCCGGAGTGGACGCTGTGCGCCGATCTGAAAGTGTACGCCCGCCTGCGGTCCGTCGCCAAACCGACCACCCCGCACGTCACCTGCCCGGGAAAACGGACAGCCGGGGCGGATCCGTGCCGTGACGAGCGAAGACGCTACCGCTCCCCCGCCCGTCGGGCCTGCCGGCGGGCCAGGCGGCGCTCCCGCCGGTCGTCCCGGTGGCGAGGCTCACCGGCCGCCAGGCCGCCCGCCGTCCGCATCAGCAGCAGCGCGCCCCACGGCCCGAGCACCCACAGCGGCCAGTAGAAGACCAACTCCCGGGCGCCGACGGCGGACAGCCCCCAGATCGCGGTCAGGATCGCGGCGACCCGCAGCCACGGCATCCACACCTCGAGCAGCCAGCCGCTCGGTGCGCCGGACGGCACCGGACCCGAGGTCGGGGCGGCCGGCGGCGGCGCGGGCGCGGCCACGTCGGCCGGGCCCGGCTGGCGCGGAGCCAGCGCCGACCGGTCCACCGGCGCCGGTCCGGGGAGGTCGGCCAGGACCTGGCCCAGTTCCCCGTACGTCTTCGCGCCGTAGGCCCGTTGCAGCCGCTCGTCGTACTCGAACAGGTCGATCCGGCCCTCTTCGAGCGCGACCCGGAGCCGGTCCGCCGTCTCCTGCCGGTCCGCGTCGGCCGCCCGCATCCCGTCCCGCCAGTCCATGCCGGCAAGCATGCCACCGTTCCGCCACCCGCGGGCAACCGGCGGCCGCGGCCGCAGCCGGATCCGGACAACGGGCGCCAAGGGGCCCCGAGACCCCATCGCCGCGGCGCGGCCGATGCGTTCGCGACATCAGCTCCACAGCGCCCGCGACAGGAGCGTCCCGGGACGGCGGCCAACCCTCTCCGCCGCTAGTGCCGGCGGGTGAAGCTCACCGGATCAGGCGCCGGCGGCAGCCCGGGCCCTGATCCACGGCAGGCGCCCGACGGCAGCCCGGGCCCGACGGTCGGCCGTCAGCGCGCCGGGGAGTCGGCGGACTGGCGAGCGGTCACCAGGTCGCCGAGGCGGGCGCGGCCGCCGTCCTCCGCGGTCAGCACCCAGACGCCGTCGTCGAGCAGCGCCATCGAGTGCTCGACGTGCGCCGCCATCGACCGGTCCCGGGTCACCACCGTCCAGCCGTCGCCCAGCTCCACCGTGCGCGGCGAACCCATGGTGATCATCGGCTCGATCGCCAGCGCCAGCCCGGGGACGAGGCGGGGGCCCTTGCCCGGCCGCCCGTGGTTGAGCACGTGCGGGTCCTGGTGCATCTCGGTGCCGATGCCGTGGCCGCCGTACCCGTCGACGATGCCGTACCGGCCGCCCTTGCGGACCGCGCTCTCCACGGCGTGCGAGATGTCGGTGAGTCGGCCCTTGCCGCTCGCCGCGCCCCGGGCGGCGGCGGCGATCCCGGCCCACATGGCGTCCTCGGCGACCGCGGCCATCTTCAGCAGGGCCGGGTCGACCTCGCCGACGCCGACGGTGATGGCGGCGTCGCCGTGCCAGCCGTTCAGCACGGCGCCACAGTCGATCGAGATCAGGTCCCCCTCGCGGAGCATCTGCTGCGACGACGGGATCGCGTGCACGACCTGCTCGTTGACGGAGGAGCAGATGGACGCCGGAAAGCCGTGGTAGCCCTTGAACGACGGGATCGCGCCGGCCCCGCGGATGGTCGACTCGGCGATCGCGTCGAGGTCGGCGGTGCTGACCCCGGGAGCGACCGCCTCCCGCATCAGACGCAGCGCACGGGCGACCACCAGACCGGCGGCCCGCATCTTCTCGATCTGGTCTGGGGTCTTCAGCTGGATGTCCAGCTGGGGACGACGCATCGGAGCCGTAACCTTTCGTCGCGCGGAACAGCGGGGCACGTCGGACGTACCCCGCTGTTCGCACTCTATCCGCCGGAGATCCGGCGGGACGTCAGCCGCCGTACGAGCGCAGGGCGTCGATGGCGCGGACGGTGACGTCCTCCACCGGCCCGGTCGCGTCGATGCCGACGAGCTTGCCCTGGGCGCCGTAGTAGTCGACCAGCGGCGCGGTCTTCTCCGCGTACTCCCGGAGGCGGGCGGCGATGGTCTCCGGCTTGTCGTCGTCGCGCTGGAACAGCTCGGCGCCGCAGCGGTCGCAGACGCCCTCGCGGGTGGTCGCGTCGAACTCGACGTGCCAGATCTTGCCGCAGCCCCGGCAGGTACGTCGGCCGGAGAGCCGTCGGATCACCTCGTCGTCGTCAACGACCAGTTCCAGCACCAGGTCCAGCGCCGTGCCGAGGTCGGCGAGGAGCTTGTCCAGCGCGGCGGCCTGCGGCGTGGTGCGCGGGAAGCCGTCGAGCAGGAAACCCTCGGCGGCGTCCGGCTCGGCGAGCCGGTCCCGCACCATGTTGATGGTGACCTCGTCCGGGACCAGCTTGCCGGCGTCCATGTAGCGCTTGGCCTCGACTCCCAGGGGCGTGCCCTGGGAGACGTTGGCCCGGAAGATGTCACCGGTCGAGATCTTCGGCACCGAGAGGTGGGCGGCGATGAACTCCGCCTGTGTGCCCTTGCCCGCGCCCGGCGGGCCAACCAGAACGAGTCGCATCTACCGCAGGAACCCTTCGTAGTTCCGCTGCATGAGTTGGCTCTCGATCTGCTTCACGGTCTCCAGACCGACGCCGACCATGATGAGCACAGCGGTGCCGCCGAACGGGAAGTTCTGGAACTGCTGGTTGTCCAGCCAGATGAAGAAGAAGTTCGGCAGGATCGCGATGATGCCCAGGTAGAGCGCGCCCGGCAGGGTGATCCGGCTGAGGATGAAGTCGAGGTACTCGGCGGTCGGCTTGCCGGGGCGGATGCCCGGCACGAAACCGCCGTACTTCTTCATGTTGTCCGCGACCTCAGTCGGGTTGAACGTGATGGACACGTAGAAGTACGTGAAGAAGATGATCAGCAGGAAGTAGATCGCGATGTGTTCCGGCGCGCTCGCCTTGACGATGTGGTTCTGGATCCAGGCCTGGGTCTTGCCCGGGTTGGTCTGGTTGAAGAACTGGAGCGCGAGCTGCGGCAGGTAGAGCAGCGACGAGGCGAAGATGACCGGGATCACACCGGCCTGGTTCACCTTGAGCGGGATGTAGGTGGAGGTGCCGCCGTACATCCGCCGGCCGATCATGCGCTTGGCGTACTGCACCGGGATCCGGCGCTGGGCCTGCTCGATGAAGGTGACCGCGGTGATGACCAGCAGGACCAGGACGATGACCAGGGCGAACATCCCCCAGCCCTTGGTGGTCTTGATCTTCCAGCCCTCGCTGGGCAGCCGGGCCGCGATCGAGGTGAAGATCAGCACGGACATGCCGTTGCCGACACCCCGGTCGGTGATCAGCTCACCGAGCCACATCACCACGCCGGTGCCGGCGGTCATCGTCATGACCAGGATGGTCAGGGTCAGCCAGTCCGGGATGCCGGTGTCCCGGGGGACGATCGGGAACTGGTCACAGCGGTTCTGGAACAGCTGCCCGGAGCGGGCCAGCGCCACGAACGCCGAGGACTGGAGGATGCCCAGGCCCAGCGTCAGGTAGCGGGTGTACTGGGTGATCTTCGCCTGACCGGCCTGGCCCTCCTTGCGGAGCTGCTCCAGCCGCGGGATGACCACCGTCAGCAGCTGCAGGATGATCGACGCGGTGATGTAGGGCATGATGCCCAGCGCGAAGACCGAGAGCTGCAGCAGCGCGCCGCCGGAGAAGAGGTCCAGCAGGTTCAGCACGCCAGTGCCGCTGCCCTGGATGGTGTCGAGACACTTCTGCACGTTGCCGTACGAGACACCCGGGCTCGGCAGCGTTGCGCCGAGCCGGTAGACCGCGATGATGCCTACTGTGAACAGCAGCTTCTTGCGCAGGTCAGGCGTACGGAACGCACTGAGAAAGGCGGACAGCAACTTCTTCCTCCTGCGCGACGCGGGCCGCCGGTCATGATCCCTGGCGGAGCGGGGTGGGTGCCGGGCGAGTGCCCGATATCCATAGCTGGGATGGGACTCTAACAGTCCGCCCCCGGTCCGGGCAGATGTGCCCGGCTACATAAACCGAATCCGATGTTACCCGGCGCACACGCACCAGGTAGACCATGGCGCCCGCCCAGTTGGTCACAACTGAGCGGGCGCCACGGGTCCTGCCTTACAGCTCGGTGACGGAGCCACCGGCGGCGGTGATCTTCTCCTTGGCCGACGCGCTGAACGCGTGCGCCGACACCTGGAGGGCCACCCCGCCGAGGTCGCCGGTGCCGAGGACCTTGACCGGCTGGCCCTTGCGGACCGCGCCGGCCTCGACCAGCTCGATCGGGCCGACCTGGCCGCCGTTCGGGAAGAGCTCGGCGAGCCGGTCCAGGTTGACCACCTGGAAGACGACCTTGAACTTGTTCTTGAAGCCCTTCAGCTTCGGCAGGCGCATGTGGATGGGCATCTGCCCACCCTCGAACGCCGCCGAGACGTTCTTGCGGGCCTTGGTGCCCTTGGTGCCGCGACCGGCGGTCTTGCCCTTGGAGCCCTCACCGCGACCCACGCGGGTCTTCGCGGTCTTGGCACCGGGCGCCGGGCGCAGGTGGTGGACCTTGATCGTCATTACTCGACCTCCTCGACCTTCACGAGGTGGTTGACCGTGAAGATCATGCCGCGGATCTCCGGACGATCCTCCTTGACCACCACGTCGTTGATCCGCTTGAGACCGAGCGAACGCAGCGAGTCACGCTGGTTCTGCTTGGTCCCGATCTCGGACCGGACCTGGGTGACCTTCAGGCGAGCCATCAGGAAGCCACCCCCGCCCGCGACGCCAGCATGGCGGCCGGCGCGACGTCCTCGACCGGCAGACCACGACGGGCCGCGACCTGCTCCGGGGACTCGAGCCCCTTCAGGGCCGCCACCGTGGCGTGCACGATGTTGATCGGGTTCGACGAGCCGAGGCTCTTGGAGAGCACGTCGTGGATGCCCGCGCACTCCAGCACGGCACGCACCGGACCACCGGCGATGACGCCCGTACCGGCCGAGGCCGGCTTGAGCAGCACCACACCGGCCGCGGCCTCGCCCTGCACCGGGTGCGGGATCGACTGGCCGATCCGCGGCACCTTGAAGAAGTGCTTCTTGGCCTCCTCGACACCCTTGGCGATCGCCGCGGGCACCTCCTTGGCCTTTCCATAGCCCACACCGACGGTGCCGTCGCCGTCGCCCACGATCACCAGGGCGGTGAAGCTGAAGCGACGACCACCCTTCACGACCTTGGCGACGCGGTTGATCGCGACGACCCGCTCGAGGTGCGGGGTCTTCTCGACGGGCGCGTTTCCGCGGCCGCCCTCACGGCGGTTGTCGCGGCGACCACCCTCGTTGCCACCGGACCCGCCGCCACGGCGCTGTTGACCTGGCATCAGCAGCCTTCCTTCTCTCTCGTGACGGGGTTTCTAGAACTCGAGCCCGGCTTCGCGGGCGGCGTCGGCAAGCGCGGCGACCCGCCCCGCGTACCGGTTGCCACCGCGGTCGAAGACGACCTTCGAGATGCCGGCGGCCTTGGCCCGCTCGGCGAGCAGAGCGCCGACCTTGCCGGCCAGGGCGCTCTTGTCGCCCTCGGCGCCGCGCAGCGAGGCGTCCAGGGTCGAGGCCGACGCCAGGGTGTGACCCTTGGTGTCGTCCACGATCTGGGCGACGATGTGCCGCAGGGAGCGGGTGACGACCAGGCGGGGACGCTCGGTGGTGCCGCTGATGTTCTTGCGGACCCGGAAGTGCCGGCGCGCACGCCCGACGGCGCGCTTGGCGGCGACGCCGCGGCGGCGCTTGAGCAGCGTGGCGCTCACTTCTTACCTGCCTTTCCAGCCTTGCGGCGGATGATCTCGCCCTGGTACTTGACGCCCTTGCCCTTGTAGGGCTCCGGCGGGCGGATCTTCCGGATGTTGGCGGCGACCTCGCCGACCTGCTGCTTGTCGATGCCGGCCACGTGGAACAGGGTCGGCCGCTCCACCGTGAAGGTGATGCCGTCCGGGGCGGGCACCAGCACCGGGTGCGAGAACCCGAGCGCGAACTCCAGGTCCTTGCCCTTGGCGGTGACGCGGTAACCGGTGCCGGCGATCTCGAGGCTCTTGCGGTAGCCCTCGGTGACCCCGACGATCATGTTGGCGACCAGCGTACGGCTCAGGCCGTGCAGCTCCTTCGCCTTGCGCTCGTCGTTCGGCCGGTTGACGTGCAGCTCGCCGTCCTCGCCCCGCTCCGCCGTGATCGGCTCGGCCAGGACGTGGCTCAGCTCGCCCTTCGGGCCCTTGACCTTGACGGTCTGGCCCTCGATCGTGATCTCGACGCCGGCTGGCACCGGGATCGACTTACGTCCAATACGCGACATTTCTACCTGTCTCCCGTTACCAGACGAAGGCGAGGACTTCCCCGCCAACGCTCCGCTTGCGGGCCTGCCGGTCGGTGAGCAGCCCCTGGGACGTCGAAATGATCGCCACGCCCAGCCCGCCGAGCACCCGCGGGAGCCCGTCCGACTTGGCGTACACCCGGAGACCGGGCTTGGACACGCGCTTGATGCCGGCCAGGCTCCGCTCGCGGTTCTGGCCGTACTTCAGCTCGACGACCAGTCGCTTGCCGACGGCGCCCTCTTCGGGCTCCTCGACCGACCAGGTGGCGATGTAACCCTCGGCCTTGAGGACCTCGGCGATGTTCGCCTTGATCTTCGAGTAGGGCATCTTCACCTGGTCGTGGTACGCCTGGTTGGCGTTACGCAGACGCGTGAGCATGTCTGCGATCGGGTCGGTCATCGTCATGAATTCGTCAACCTTTCTCGCCGGGGTTCCCCGGGCATTGCCCGGGGCCTACGGCGAAGAGACAGTTCAGCCAACGCGCAGAGCGCGCCGAGCTATTACCAGGAAGCCTTGGACACGCCGGGCAGCTCACCGCGGTGGGCCATCTCCCGGATGCACACCCGGCAGAGACCGAACTTGCGGTAGACCGCCTTCGGACGCCCGCACCGCTGGCAGCGGGTGTACGCGCGAACCGAGAACTTCGGCTTCGCGGCCGCCTTGATGATCAGCGCCTTCTTGGCCATCTCAGTTCTCCTTGAACGGGAAGCCCAGGAGCTTGAGCAGCGCCCGGCCCTCGTCGTCGGTCGTGGCGGTCGTGACCACCGTGATGTCCATGCCCCGCTGGCGATCGATCTTGTCCTGGTCGATCTCGTGGAACACCGACTGCTCGGTCAGACCGAACGTGTAGTTGCCGTGCCCGTCGAGCTTGCGCCCGTCCAGGCCGCGGAAGTCGCGGATACGCGGCAGCGCGATGGACAGCAGCCGGTCCAGGAACTCCCACATCCGGTCGCCGCGCAGGGTCACCTTCGCGCCGATCGGCATGCCCTCACGCAGCTTGAACTGCGCGATGGACTTGGTCGCCCGCCGCACCTGCGGCTTCTGGCCGGTGATCGTGGCGAGGTCGCGGACCGCGCCGTCGATCAGCTTGGCGTCCCGAGCGGCCTCGCCGACACCCATGTTGACGACGATCTTGACCAACCGCGGCACCTGCATGGGGTTGCCGTAGTTGTGCTGCTTCTGCAGCTCGGCCACGATCTCGTTGCGGTACCGCTCCTTGAGGCGCGGCATGGTCTTGGTTTCGGTAGCCGTGGTCATCACAGGTCCTTACCGGTGCTACGCGCGATGCGGACCTTCTGGCCGTTGTCGTCGATCCGGTAACCGACCCGGGTCGGCTTCCCGTCGGAGTCCAGGACCTGCACGTTCGAGACGTGGATCGGGGCCTCCTGGGTGACGATGCCACCGGTCTTGGCGCCACGCTGGGTGGTGCTGATGCGGGTGTGCTTCTTGACCCGGTTCACGCCCTCGACCAGGACCTTGTCCTGCCGCGGGTAGGCCGCGATGACCTTACCCTTGGCACCCTTGTCCTTGCCGGCGATGACGACGACCGTGTCGCCCTTCTTGACCTTCACGGTCACAACACCTCCGGCGCGAGAGAGATGATCTTCATGAACCGCTTGTCCCGCAGCTCGCGACCCACCGGGCCGAAGATACGGGTACCGCGCGGGTCCCCACCGTCCTTGATGATGACGGCGGCGTTCTCGTCGAAGCGGATGTACGACCCGTCCGGCCGCCGCCTCTCCTTGGCGGTGCGAACGACGACGGCCTTGACGACGTCGCCCTTCTTCACACCGGCACCGGGGATCGCGTCCTTGACGGTGGCCACGATGACGTCGCCGATGCTCGCGTAGCGCCGACCGGAGCCACCGAGAACCCGGATGCACAGGATCTCCCGGGCACCCGTGTTGTCGGCGACGCGCAGTCGCGACTCCTGCTGAATCACGTCTATCTCCTATGTCTGCCGGTTCTCCGGCCGCCCGGAAGCGGCCGGAGCCTGGCGGAACCTGCGCCCGACCATGCCGGCCGAGCTCGAGCCTTCGCTACTTGGCCTTCTCGAGGATCTCCACGAGCCGCCAACGCTTGGTGGCGGAGAGCGGCCGGGTCTCCATGATCAGGACCCGGTCGCCGATCCCGGCGGAGTTCTGCTCGTCGTGCACCTTCAGCTTGCTGGTCCGGCGCATGATCTTGCCGTACAGCGCGTGCTTGACCCGGTCCTCGACCTCGACCACGACGGTCTTTTCCATCTTGTCGCTGACCACGAGGCCCTCACGAACCTTGCGACGCGAGCGCTGGGCGCTCGCCGTGGTGTTCTCGCTCATGCTCGAGCCCCCTTACCCTCGCTCCGCTCGCTCACGAAGTCACCTCAGTCGGCGCGGCCGAGAGACCCAGCTCGCGCTCACGCATGATCGTGTAGATCCGGGCGATCTCCCGACGGATGACCTGCAGCCGCCGGTTGTTGTCCAGCTGCCCGGTTGCGGCCTGCACGCGGAGGTTGAACAGCTCCGCCTTGGCCTCACGCAGCTTCGTGACCAGCTCCTCCTCGGAGAGCTCACGCAGCTCGGAAGGCTTGACGCCCGCTGCCATCAGGATTCACCCACTTCGCGCGTAACAATGCGGCACTTCATCGGGAGCTTGTGGATCGCGCGACGCATCGCTTCTCGCGCGATCTGCTCGTTGGGGAAGGACATCTCGAAGAGAACCCGCCCCGGCTTGACGTTGGCGACCCACCACTCGGGCGAACCCTTACCGGAACCCATCCGGGTTTCGGCCGGCTTCTTGGTCAGCGCCTGGTCCGGGAAGATCGTGATCCAGACCTTGCCGCCACGCTTGATGTGACGGGTCATCGCGATACGCGCCGACTCGATCTGCCGGTTGGTCACGTACGCCGGCTCGAGAGCCTGGATCCCGAACTCGCCGAACACCACCCGGTTACCACCCTTGGACGCGCCGTGGCGGTCCGGGTGGTGCGGCTTGCGGAAGCCCTTCGGGGGCTTGCGCGGCATCAGCATCTGTCAGCCCTCCTGCTGAGTTTCTGCCGGAGCGGAAGCCGTGGCGGCGACAGCAGCGCTGTCGACCGGCTCGCCGCTCGGCGTCTCGGCCTGCTGCGCGATGGTGGTCGCGGCAGCCCGGCCGGCCTCGGTGCCACCGGCGGTCGTGCCGGACGAACCCGACCGGCCACGGCGCGGCCGCTCGGGGCGGTCGCCGCGGTCGCGGCGCGGGCGGGACGGACCGGCCTCGGCCGGAGCCTCCCGGCCCGGGACGGCGTCGCCCTTGTAGATCCAGACCTTCACGCCGATCCGGCCGAAGGTGGTACGGGCCTCGAAGAAGCCGTACTCGATGTTGGCCCGCAGCGTGTGCAGCGGAACCCGACCCTCGCGGTAGAACTCGGTCCGGCTCATCTCGGCGCCGCCGAGACGGCCCGAGACCTGCACCCGGATGCCCTTGGCGACCGGGTTCTTCATGGCCGACTGCATCGCCTTGCGCATCGCCCGACGGAAGCTGACCCGGCTGGACAGCTGCTCGGCCACGCCCTGCGCGACCAGCTGCGCGTCCGACTCGGGGTTCTTCACCTCGATGATGTTCAGCTGCACCTGCTTGCCGGTGAGCTTCTCGAGCTCGCCGCGGATCCGGTCGGCCTCCGCACCCTTACGGCCGATGACGATGCCCGGCCGGGCGGTGTGGATGTCGACGCGGACCCGGTCCCGGGTGCGCTCGATGTCGACCTTGGAGATGCCGGCACGCTCGAGGCCCTTGGACATCATCCGGCGGATCTTGACATCCTCGCCGATGTAGTCCTTGTAGAGCTTGTCCGCGAACCAGCGGGACTTCCAGTCGGTCGAGATGCCGAGCCGGAACCCAGTGGGGTGAACCTTCTGACCCATTACTCGGCACCCTCCGTCTTGCTCTCCGTCTCAGCGGCCTCGGCCTGCTGCGCCGGGGCGGCCTTCTTCGCCGCGGACTTCTTCGGCGCGGCCGGCGCGACCGCCTCGACCGCCACGGTGATGTGGCAGGTGCGCTTGCGGATCCGGAACGCCCGGCCCTGCGCCCGCGGCCGGAACCGCTTCATGGTCGGGCCCTCGTCGACGAACGCCTCGCTGACGAGCAGCGCGTCAGGGTCCAGCCGCTCGTTGTTCTCCGCGTTGGCGATCGCGCTCGCGAGCACCTTGTACACCTGCTCGCTCGCAGCCTGCGGCGCGAACTGCAGCACCGTGAGCGCCTCCTTCGCGGGCAGGCCGCGGACGAGGTTGACCACCCGGCGCGCCTTCATCGGCGAGATGCGCACGTGCCGCGCAACCGCCCGCGCGCCCGGAAGCACCGGAGCGTCGCCCTTTCCTGGCATCGCTGTAACCCCTTGTTCCTCTATCCGTATGCCCGCGGCGTCAGCGCCGACGGCTCTTCCGGTCGTCCTTCTCGTGACCCTTGAACGTGCGGGTCAGCGCGAACTCGCCGAGCTTGTGCCCGACCATCGCCTCGGTCACGAACACCGGGACGTGCTTGCGTCCGTCGTGCACGGCGATCGTGTGACCCAGCATCTCCGGGATGATCGTCGAGCGCCGCGACCAGGTCTTGATGACGTTCTTCGAGCCCTTGTCGTTCTGCGTCTCCACCTTCTTGAGCAGGTGGTCGTCGACGAACGGGCCCTTCTTCAGGCTGCGAGGCATGTCTTATCTCCCTCAGCCGCGCTTACGCGTGGCGTAGCGGCGGCGGACGATCAGCCGGTCACTCGGCTGGCCCTTACGACGGGTGCGGCCCTCGGGCTTACCCTGCGGGTTGACCGGGTGGCGACCACCGGAGGTCTTACCCTCACCACCACCGTGCGGGTGGTCGACCGGGTTCATCGCGACACCACGGACGGTCGGGCGCTTGCCCTTCCACCGCATCCGGCCGGCCTTGCCCCAGTTGATGTTCGACTGGTCGGCGTTGCCGATCTCGCCGATGCTGGCGCGGCAGCGCACGTCCACCCGCCGGATCTCACCGGACGGCATGCGGAGGGTCGCGTAGACGCCCTCACGGCCGAGCAGCTGGATGCCGACGCCGGCCGAACGGGCCAGCTTGGCGCCGCCGCCCGGACGCAGCTCCACGTTGTGGATGGTGGTACCGACCGGGATGTTGCGCAGCGGCAGGTTGTTGCCCGGCTTGATGTCGGCGCCCGGCCCGGACTCGACGGCGTCGCCCTGCTTCAGGTCCTTCGGCGCGATGATGTAGCGCTTCTCGCCGTCGGCGTAGTGCAGCAGCGCGATGCGCGCGGTGCGGTTCGGGTCGTACTCGATGTGGGCGACCTTCGCCGGCACGCCGTCCTTGTCGACCCGCTTGAAGTCGATCAGGCGGTACTGGCGCTTGTGACCGCCACCGTGGTGCCGCGTGGTGATCCGGCCGTGGGCGTTGCGTCCGCCCTTCTTCGGCAGCGGAGCCAGCAGCGACTTCTCGGGAGTCGACCGGGTGATCTCGGCGAAGTCGGCGACGCTCGAGCCACGCCGGCCCGGCGTCGTCGGCTTGTACTTACGGATAGCCATTGTCTACACCCCTCAGCTGACCGGGCCGCCGAAGGCCTCGATACGGTCACCGTCAGCCAGCTTCACGATCGCCCGCTTGGTGGACTTGCGCTGACCGAAGCCGGTCTTGGTGCGCTTGCGCTTGCCCTCGCGGTTGAGCGTGTTGACCGTCAGGACGCGGACGTTGAAGATCTGCTGGATAGCGATCTTGATCTCGGTCTTGTTGGCGTCCGGGTGCACCAGGAAGGTGTACCAGTTGCGGTTCAGCTCGCTGTAGCTCTTCTCCGAGACGACCGGCGCGACGATGATGTCGCGCGGATCGGCGATCGTGCTCACTTGCCACCCTCCTCGGTGGTCTCGGCGGGAACACCCAGGAACTCGTCCAGGGCGTCCTTGGTGAAGACCACGTCGTCGGCCACCAGCACGTCGTACGTGTTGAGCTGGCCGGCCTCGATCAGGTGCACCCGCGGCTCGTTGCGCAGCGACACCCAGTTCAGCTCGTCGGTGCTGCTCAGCACGACCAGGACCCGACGGGCCTCGGTCAGCTTGGTCAGCGTGGCCAGAGCGGCCTTGGTCGACGGCTTCTCGCCCGAGACGAACGCCTCGACGACGTGCACCTGCCCGGCGCGGGCCCGGTCGGAGAGGGCGCCACGCAGGGCGGCGGCCTTCATCTTCTTCGGGGTCCGCTGGCTGTAGTCGCGCGGCACCGGGCCGTGGACCACGCCACCGCCGGCGAACTGCGGCGCGCGGATCGAGCCCTGGCGGGCACGACCGGTGCCCTTCTGCTTGTACGGCTTCTTGCCGCCGCCGGCGACCTCGCCGCGGGTCTTGACCTTGTGCGTGCCCTGCCGGGCCGCCGCGAGCTGGGCCACCACGACCTGGTGCATCAGCGCGAGGTTGGCCTGGACGTCGAAGATGTCGGCCGGCAGCTCGACGGAGCCGCTCTTGGCGCCCTCGACGTTGCGGACGTCAACGGTGGTCACTTGGCCGCACCGCCCTTCTTCACCTTGGTCTTGGCCGCGGTACGGACCAGGACCAGCGCGCCCTTGGGGCCGGGGATGGCACCGCGGACGAGCAGGAGGTTGTTCTCGGTGTCGACCGCCTGGACGGTCAGGTTCTGGACGGTGTAGCGCACGCCACCCATCCGGCCCGCCATCCGGGTGCCCTTGAAGACGCGACCCGGGGTGGCGCAGGCGCCGATGGAGCCCGGCGAGCGGTGCTTTCGCTCGACACCGTGGCTGGCGCGCAGGCCGTGGAAGCCGTGCCGCTTCATCGGGCCGGCGTAGCCCTTGCCCTTGGTCTTGCCGGTGACGTCGATGGTGACGCCGGCCGGGAACTCCTCGACCGTGACCTCCTGGCCCAGCGAGTAGTCCGCGGCGTCCGCGGTGCGCAGCTCGACGATGTGCCGGCGCGGCGCCACGTCCGCCTTCGCGTAGTGCCCGCTGATCGGCTTCTTGACCTTGCGCGGGTCGATCGTGCCGTACGCCAGCTGGACCGCGGAGTAACCGTCCTTCTCGGCGCTACGAACCTGGCTGATGACGCACGGGCCGGCCTGAACCACGGTCACGGGGACAACTCGGTTGTTGTCCCAGACCTGGGTCATGCCGAGCTTTGCGCCCAGGATCCCCTTGACTTGCCTGTCCATTTGTCCGGTCCCTACAGCTTGATCTCGATGTCGACGCCAGCCGGCAGGTCGAGGCGCATGAGCGAGTCGACCGTCTTCGGGGTCGGGTCGATGATGTCGATCAGACGCTTGTGCGTGCGCATCTCGAAGTGCTCGCGCGAGTCCTTGTACTTGTGCGGCGAGCGGATAACGCAGAAACGGTTGATCTCCGTGGGCAGCGGCACCGGGCCAGCGACCTGCGCCCCGGTACGCGTCACCGTCTCGACGATCTTCCGAGCCGAGGAGTCGACGACCTCGTGGTCATAGGCCTTGAGCCGGATGCGGATCTTCTGTCCCGCCATGGTGGCTTCTGTTCCTTCTCTCGATGCCGCTGTGTTGCGGGCACCTGTACCGGCTGGTACAGGCCCACTTCGCCGACCCCCGCGGTCGGGCGTGTCGCGCCCTCGGACCAGGCTCCGCCCCGGGACTCCGGAGCGATTCTCTGACCACGCGGTGGGTCAAGGCGCCGATCGCGAACCCGCGACCTGGACGCCGTGCGAGGGTGGTTGACCGCCTGGGGCGATCAACCACCCTACGCGCGACTGTTCGTCTCCCGGAGGTCCAGCTTCCACCGGACGCGGGCAACTAACCGTCGTTACGCAACCTGACTAGTATGCCGCACGACCGGCGGCGACGCTAATCGGGGTTACCCAGCTCACTTGATGATGTTGGTGACGCGACCCGCGCCGACCGTACGGCCACCCTCCCGGATCGCGAACTTGAGGTTTTCCTCCATCGCGATGGGCTGGATCAGCTTCACGGTCATCGTGGTGTTGTCGCCCGGCATGACCATCTCGGTGCCCTCGGGCAGCGTGACGACGCCGGTGACGTCCGTGGTCCGGAAGTAGAACTGCGGACGGTAGTTCTGGAAGAACGGGGTGTGCCGGCCGCCCTCCTCCTTGGAGAGGATGTAGACCGTCGCCTCGAACTCGGTGTGCGGGGTGCTGGTGCCGGGCTTGACGACCACCATGCCGCGCTCGACGTCCTCGCGCTTGATGCCACGCAGCAGCAGACCGACGTTCTCGCCCGCGCGGGCCTCGTCGAGCAGCTTGCGGAACATCTCGATGCCGGTGCAGACCGTCTTCTGCGACTTCTCGCGGATGCCGACGATCTCCACCTCCTCGTTCGGCTTGAGGATGCCACGCTCCGCGCGACCGGTGACGACCGTGCCACGACCGGTGATCGTGAAGACGTCCTCGATCGGCATGAGGAACGGCTTCTCGGTCTCCCGCTCGGGCTGCGGAATCGCAGTGTCAACCGCGTTCATCAGCTCCATGAGCCGCTCGGTCCACTCCGGCTCGCCCTCGAGCGCCTTCAGCGCCGAGACGCGCACAACCGGCAGGTCGTCGCCCGGGTACTCCTGCGCCGACAGCAGCTCGCGGACCTCGAGCTCGACGAGCTCCAGGAGCTCCTCGTCGTCGACCATGTCGCTCTTGTTCAGCGCCACGACGATGTAGGGCACGCCGACCTGGCGGGCCAGCAGCACGTGCTCGCGGGTCTGCGGCATCGGGCCGTCGGTCGCCGCCACCACCAGGATCGCGCCGTCCATCTGCGCGGCACCGGTGATCATGTTCTTGATGTAGTCGGCGTGACCGGGGCAGTCGACGTGTGCGTAGTGCCGCGCCTCGGTCTGGTACTCGACGTGTGCGATCGAGATCGTGATACCGCGGGCCTTCTCCTCCGGCGCCTTGTCGATCTCGTCGAAAGGCGTGTAGGGGTTGACATCCGGATACCTGTCGTGCAGGACCTTGGTGATGGCCGCCGTCAGCGTCGTCTTACCGTGGTCGATGTGACCAATGGTGCCGATGTTGACGTGCGGCTTAGTCCGCTCGAACTTCGCCTTCGCCACTGGTGTCCTCCTGTGGACTTCTTGGTTCGTTCGCCCCGGCGCGCCGGTCGGCGCTTAGGACTCTGTCGACAGCCTTTCCGGCCTGACGGCCGGAGAGCTTTTGTGGGTTCTGCGGCGATGAAGCCTACAGGCCCGGTCTCACACAACCCGACGAGGTGGCCACGGGCGGGAATCCCTCCCGCGACCAGCCCCGGATCATCGGATCGAACTCAGGTGAGCGTCACTCACCCGTCGCCTTGGCGATGATCTCCTTCGCGACGCTCTGCGGAACCTCGGCGTAGGAGTCGAACTGCATGCTGTAGCTAGCCCGGCCCTGGGTCTTCGACCGCAGGTCGCCGACGTAGCCGAACATCTCCGACAACGGCACCAGAGCCTTCACGATGCGGGCGCCACTGCGCTCCTCCATCGCCTGGATGATGCCGCGGCGGGAGTTGAGGTCGCCGATGACGTCGCCCATGTTCTCCTCAGGAGTGGTGACCTCAACGGCCATCATCGGCTCGAGCAACGCCGGGTCGGCCTTGCGGGCCGCGTCCTTCATCACCATCGAGCCGGCGATCTTGAATGCCATTTCCGACGAGTCGACCTCGTGGTACTGGCCGTCCAGCAGGGTCAGCTTGACACCCACCAGCGGGAAGCCGGCGAGGATGCCGTACTGCATGGCGTCCTGGGCGCCCGCGTCCACCGAAGGGATGAACTCCCGGGGGATGCGGCCACCGGTGACGGCGTTCGCGAACTCGTAGGTCGGCGAGTCGTTGTCCAGCGGCAGCGGCTCGATGCTCACGATCACGCGGGCGTACTGGCCGGAACCACCGGTCTGCTTCTTGTGGGTGTACTCGACCTTCTCCACCTTGCGGCGGATGGTCTCGCGGTACGCCACCTGCGGCTTACCGATGTTCGCCTCGACGTTGAACTCGCGGCGCATCCGGTCGACCAGGATGTCCAGGTGCAGCTCGCCCATTCCGGAGATGACGGTCTGACCCGTCTCCTCGTCCAGCTTGACGCGGAAGGTCGGGTCCTCCTCGGCCAGCCGCTGGATGGCGGTGCTGAGCTTCTCCTGGTCGGCCTTGGTCTTCGGCTCAATGGCGACCTCGATGACCGGCTCCGGGAAGGTCATCGACTCCAGGATGACCGGGTTCGCCGGATCGGACAGGGTGTCACCGGTGGTGGTCTGCTTGAGACCCTGCACCGCGATGATGTCGCCAGCCTGGGCCGAACCGCGCTCTTCCCGCTTGTTGGCGTGCATCTGGTAGATCTTGCCGATCCGCTCCTTGCGGTCCTTGGTGGAGTTGACCACCTGGGTACCGGTCTCGACCACACCCGAGTAGACCCGGACGTAGGTGAGCTTGCCGAGGTGCTTGTCGGTCTGGATCTTGAAGGCCAGGCCGGAGAACGGCTCGGACTTCGACGGCTTCCGCTGCAGCGGAGTCTCGCCGTCGGTCGCGGTGCCCTCGATGGCCGGGACGTCCAGCGGCGACGGCAGGAAGTCGACCACGGCGTCGAGCATGGGCTGCACGCCCTTGTTCTTGAACGCCGAGCCGCAGAGCACCGGGTTGGCCTTGCTGGCGATGGTGGCCCGCCGGATGGCGGCCTTGATCTCCTCGACGGAGATCTCCTCGCCCTCCAGGTACTTCTCCATCACCGAGTCGTCGACGTCGGCCAGGGTCTCCATCAGCTTCTCGCGCCACTCCGCCGCGGAGTCGGCCAGCTCGGCCGGGATCTCCTCGATGGCGTAGTCCTCACCCTTCTGGGTCTCCCCACGCCAGGTGAGGGCGCGCATGTTGATCAGATCGACGACGCCGATGTGGTCACCCTCGAGCCCGATCGGGATCTGGAGCACCAGCGGGGTGGCGTTGAGCCGGTCGATCATCATCTGGACGCAGCGGAAGAAGTCGGCACCGGTCCGGTCGAGCTTGTTGACGAAGCACATCCGCGGGACGTGGTACTTGTCGGCCTGACGCCAGACGTTCTCCGTCTGCGGCTCCACGCCGGCGACACCGTCGTAGACCGCGACCGCACCGTCCAGCACCCGCAGCGACCGCTCGACCTCGACCGTGAAGTCGACGTGACCGGGCGTGTCGATGATCTGGATCGTGTGGCCCTTCCACTCACACTTGGTAGCAGCGGAGGTGATGGTGATACCACGCTCCTGCTCCTGCTCCATCCAGTCCATGACGGCAGCGCCCTCGTGGACCTCACCGATCTTGTACGTGATACCGGTGTAAAACAGGATCCGCTCGGTGGTCGTGGTCTTACCGGCATCGATGTGCGCCATGATGCCGATGTTGCGTACGTTGGCGAGCGCGTCTGCGGCGGCCACTTCAATCCCTACTTATCGTCGTCTCGACACAACTGGTGGCGGTTCCGGCGCCGCATGGGCACCGGAACCAAGGTGTTACCAGCGGTAGTGCGCGAAGGCCTTGTTGGACTCGGCCATCTTGTGCGTGTCCTCGCGCCGCTTGACGGCGGCACCGAGGCCGTTGCTCGCGTCCAGCAGCTCGTTCATCAGCCGCTCGACCATGGTCTTCTCGCGACGCGCCTTGGAGTACGTCACCAGCCAGCGCAGCCCGAGGGTGGTCGCCCGGGACGGGCGGACCTCGACCGGAACCTGGTAGGTGGCGCCACCGACGCGACGGCTGCGGACCTCGAGGGTCGGCTTCACGTTGTCCATCGCCCGCTTGAGGGTGACGACGGGGTCGGTGCCGGACTTCTCACGGCAACCCTCGAGGGCGGCGTACACGATGCGCTCGGCGAGCTGACGCTTGCCGCGCATCAGGATCTTGTTGACCAGCTGGGTGACCAGCGGCGAGTTGTACACCGGGTCAGCGACCAGCGGCTTCCGCGGAGCGGGTCCCTTACGCGGCATGTCAGCTCTTCTCCTTCTTCGCGCCGTAACGGCTGCGCGCCTGCTTGCGGTTGCGGACACCCTGGGTGTCCAGCGAACCGCGGACGATCTTGTAACGCACGCCGGGGAGGTCCTTCACCCGGCCGCCGCGGACGAGCACGATCGAGTGCTCCTGCAGGTTGTGACCCACGCCCGGGATGTAGGCGGTCACCTCGATCTGGCTGCTGAGCTTGACACGAGCGACCTTGCGGAGCGCCGAGTTCGGCTTCTTGGGGGTGGTGGTGTACACGCGGGTGCACACACCGCGCCGCTGAGGACTGCCCTTCAGCGCCGGGGTCTTGGTCTTGGTCGTCTTGGCCTGGCGGCCCTTTCGGACCAACTGCTGGATCGTGGGCACCGGGTTTCTCCGCTCCCTTCGGCCGCTGTCGCGGCCGCACCGTCTGCTCGTAGCCGGCCTGATGGACGGCTCTCTTACATTCCAACCAGGGCCACCTGACGGAGGTCCCAGCACCCGCGGTCGGGCGTGTCGCCCGAATCACGGTTCCGATCGCGGCGCTCGCGCGTCGTACCGGGTGTGTCACCGGCACACAGATCACCGAGCGCCGGATCTTTGGCTTTGATCGTGCTCCGCGCGATCACCGGTGGACCGGTTCCAGCGCACGCACGCATTGCCCGGGCTGGCCCGGGCACAAGGGGAAAGAGTACCTACCACAGCCGCGCAGGTCAAAACGGAGCGGTCCGGAAGAACCTGCGTCGTAGCCCGCCGGCCGAACCCGTCATGCCCGCCCACCCGCAATGGGCACCTACGGTGACAAGTCTACCGGCTTCCCCGCGGGACGGCCCGGCGGCCCCGGTTCCGCCCGGGGGCCGGACCGCCGGGCCCGCCCGCCCGCCGAGGTCATCGACGCGCCGGGCCGAAGGTGAATCCGGTCACACCAGCTGGACCGCCAGCGCCAGGCCGAGCCCGAGCAGGCTGAGCAGCAACCCCACCCCGCCACAGCTCAGGCCGGCCATGGCAAGCCCGTTGCCGGTGAAGCGGACCGCGGGCGGCGGCGCCGGCCGCCGGATCTGCCGCCGCGCCAACAGACCGGCGACGATCGCCGCCGTCCCGGCCAGGCCACCGAGCACGGTGAACGCCCCGGCGGCCCAGGCTCCGCCATAGTCCGGGCCGGCAACCCCGAAGCAGAGCACCAGGAACGAGACCAGGATGGCGGCGATCCCGGTCACCAGCGACCCCACGGCCAGCCCCGAGGTCACCGGCGGCACGTCCAGGTGGACCACGCCGAAGGGCGTGCCGGGGACCGGATCGACCCGCTTCGGTGGGCGGGCCGGCTCGCGCGGGGGCGGTGGCACCGGCCCGGGCCGGGGACCCACCGCCGGCGGCATCGGACCCCAGCCGGCACCCGGAGCCGTCCAGCCGCCGGGGGCCGACGGGTTGCCGGAGTACGCCCCGTGGGGCGCCCACCCGCCGGCGGCGGACGGCGATCCGGGGTACGTGCCGAGGCCGGTGGGTGGGGCGTATCCGACGTAATGCGGCGGAGCGCCGGGGGGAGGCGGTGGCCCGGCCGGCACGGCACCCGACGGCCCGACCGGCGGATACGGGCCCGCCGGCGCGGACGGCGGGGCGACCGGCGGCGGGGCGTACCCCACGGTGGCGACCTCCGGCGGCACGCTCGGCCCCTCGTCGAGCCCGGCCCCCGGCGCGGCCCACGGGCTGGTGGGCTCCCCGCCCGGCGTCGGCCCGCCGGCGTCCGGCTCGGCGGCATCCGGACCGGCGGCGGGCCGGGTGGGGTCGCCTGCCGGCGATGGGGCCGGTTCCGTCACGGGGTCCTCCTGGGGAAGTGGCTCACCCGCCGCGCGGCGGACACGGGTCAGGCTACCGTCGCGGGTCCTGCGGGCGGGTCCGGGCACGGACGGCTCCTCCGCCCGGGCGGTCAGTCGACGTTCGGGGCGTAGTCGTGCCCGAAAGGCGCGTCGGCGAGCCGGACGACCCCGATCACCACCGCCGCCACCACCGCCACGGCCGCCAGCACCAGGCCCGTCCGGGCCAGCCGTTCCCCCCGCCGCAGCCGCTCCCCGCCGGTCAGGAAGCCGCCGGAGGCGTACGCCTCCCGACGCGCCTGCCGGGCGAGCTGGAGGGCGATCGTCGACGGCACCACGCCACCGACGAAGAGCCCGGTCAACGCCCCGATCAGGCCCAGGGCGAAGACCGCGCGGGCCTTCGTCGACCGGGCCGGCTCGGGGTCGAGCGGGTGGCGCGGACCGTGCTGGGCGACCGGTGCCGGCCCGGGTGCGGTCGTCATGTCCCCATCATGCCCCGCCGGCCCGGCCGGCGGCCCGGACCGCCCGCCCGCTCCCCCACGCGTCGCATGAACTCCACGGACACGACGAGGCCCCCGGCGGGTGCCGGGGGCCTCGTCGTCTACTGCTGGTTAGCGGTACGACCCGAAGTCGAAGTCGTCCAGCGGCACCGCCTGGCCGCTGGCCGGCCCGAACCCGTAGTCGGTCTCCGGGTAGCCGGTCATCGAGTAGACCTTGGCCTTCGCCTCCTCGGTCGGCTCAACCCGGACGTTGCGGTACTTGCTGATGCCCGTACCAGCCGGGATGAGCTTACCGATGATCACGTTCTCCTTGAGGCCGACGAGCGAGTCGCTGCGCGAGTTGATCGCCGCGTCGGTCAGCACCCGGGTGGTCTCCTGGAAGGAGGCCGCCGAGAGCCAGGAGTCGGTGGCCAGCGAGGCCTTGGTGATACCCATCAGCACCGGGCGACCAGCGGCGGGCTCGCCGCCCTCGCCGACGAGCCGGCGGTTCTCCGACTCGAAGAGCGCCCGGTCGACCAGCACACCCGGCAGGAACTCGGTCGAGCCGGAGTCGATGACCGTCACCCGCTTGAGCATCTGGCGGATGATGATCTCGATGTGCTTGTCGTGGATGAGCACACCCTGCGAGCGGTAGACCTCCTGGACCTCCTGGGTCAGGTGGACCTGGACCGCGCGCGGGCCGAGGATGCGCAGCAGCTCGTGCGGGTCGATGGTGCCCTCGGTGAGCTTCTCGCCGACCTCGACGTGACCGCCGTCGTGGGTCCGCAGCTTGACCCGCTTGGAGATCTTGTCGTAGACGATCTCTTCGCTGCCGTCGTCCGGCACCACGATGATCTTCCGGGACCGCTCGCCGTCCTCGATCCGGATCCGGCCGGGGGTGTCGGCGATGGGCGCCTTACCCTTCGGGACCCGGGCCTCGAAGATCTCCTGGACACGCGGCAGACCCTGGGTGATGTCCTCACCCGCGACACCACCGGTGTGGAAGGTACGCATCGTCAGCTGGGTACCCGGCTCACCGATGGACTGGGCGGCGATGATGCCGACCGCCTCGCCGATGTCGACCGACTTGCCGGTCGGCAGCGAACGGCCGTAGCAGGCCGCGCAGACGCCCAGCTTCGACTCGCAGGTGAGCACGCTGCGCACCCGCACCGTCTCCACGCCGGCCGCGACGATCCTGTCGACCAGGATCGAGTTGAGGTCCTGGCCCCGCTCGGCGACGACGGTGCCGTCCGGCCCCTTGATGTCGTCGGCCAGGGTCCGGGCGTGCACGCTGGTCTCGGCGTGGGTGTGGACCACCAGCTTGCCGTCGAGCCGCTCGCCGATCTGCATCGGGATGGCGCGGTCGGTGCCGCAGTCCTCCTCACGGATGATGACGTCCTGCGAGACGTCCACCAGACGACGGGTCAGGTAACCCGAGTCGGCGGTACGCAGGGCGGTGTCCGCGAGACCCTTACGGGCACCGTGCGTGGAGATGAAGTACTCCAGCACGGACAGACCCTCCCGGTACGAGGCCTTGATCGGCCGCGGGATGATCTCACCCTTGGGGTTGGCCACCAGACCACGGATCGCCGCGATCTGCCGGAGCTGGAGCAGGTTACCGCGGGCACCCGAGTTGATCATCTTCCACAGCGGGTTCTCCTGCGGCAGCGCGGTGTCCATCTCCTTGGCGACCTCGTTGGTCGCCTTGGTCCAGATCTCGATGAGCTCGCCGCGACGCTCCTCGGCGGTCATCAGACCACGCTGGTACTGCTTGTCGATCCGGTCGGCCTCCGCCTCGTACCGCTCCAGGATCTCCCGCTTGCGCGGCGGAGCGATGACGTCCTCCATGCCGATCGTCACGCCGGACCAGGTGGCCCAGTGGAAACCGGCCTCCTTGAGCCCGTCGAGGGTGGCCGCGAGGGCAACCTTCGGGAAGCGCTCGGCGAGGTCGTTGACGATCGCGGAGAGCTGACCCTTGCGGATCTCGTAGTTCACGAAGCGGTAGCCCTGCGGCAGCGTCTCGTTGAACAGCACCCGACCGAGGGTGGTGTCCACCGTCAGCGGCTCGCCCTCGACCCAACCCTCCGGCGCGGTCCACGGCTCGGCGCCGGCGCCGTTGTCGACACCGATGACGCCGCGCAGCCGGATCTTGACCGGAGCCTGCAGGTGCAGCTCGCCGTTGTCGAACGCCATCCGGGCCTCGGCGTCCGAGCTGAACGCCCGGCCCTCGCCCTTCTCACCGGGGGTGAGGTGGGTGAGGTGGTACAGGCCGATGACCATGTCCTGGGTGGGCATGGTGACCGGCTTGCCGTCGGCCGGCTTCAGGATGTTGTTCGACGAGAGCATCAGGATCCGCGCCTCGGCCTGGGCCTCGGCGGACAGCGGCACGTGCACCGCCATCTGGTCACCGTCGAAGTCGGCGTTGAACGCGGTGCAGACCAGCGGGTGGATCTGGATGGCCTTGCCCTCGACCAGTTGCGGCTCGAAGGCCTGGATGCCCAGCCGGTGCAGGGTCGGCGCGCGGTTCAGCAGCACCGGGTGCTCGCCGATGACCTCTTCCAGCACGTCCCACACGACCGGCCGCTGCCGCTCGACCATCCGCTTGGCGGACTTGATGTTCTGTGCGTGGTTGAGGTCGACCAGCCGCTTCATCACGAACGGCTTGAACAGCTCCAGCGCCATCTGCTTGGGCAGGCCGCACTGGTGCAGCTTGAGCTTCGGGCCGACCACGATGACCGAACGGCCGGAGTAGTCGACGCGCTTGCCCAGCAGGTTCTGGCGGAACCGGCCCTGCTTGCCCTTGAGCATGTCGGAGAGCGACTTCAGCGGGCGGTTACCCGGGCCGGTGACCGGCCGGCCACGGCGGCCGTTGTCGAACAGCGCGTCGACGGCCTCCTGGAGCATCCGCTTCTCGTTGTTGACGATGATCTCGGGCGCGCCGAGGTCGATCAGCCGCTTGAGGCGGTTGTTCCGGTTGATCACCCGGCGGTACAGGTCGTTCAGGTCGGAGGTCGCGAAGCGGCCACCGTCCAGCTGCACCATCGGACGCAGGTCCGGCGGGATGACCGGGACGCAGTCCAGCACCATGCCGAGCGGCGAGTTGCGGGTGTTCTGGAACGCCGCGACGACCTTCAGCCGCTTGAGCGCCCGGATCTTCCGCTGGCCCTTGCCGGAGCGGATGGTCTCGCGCAGGCTATCGGCCTCGGCATCCAGGTCCATGTTCTGGACCAGGGCCTTGATGGCCTCGGCGCCCATGCCGCCGGTGAAGTACTCGCCGAAGCGGTCGCGCAGCTCGCGGTAGAGCAGCTCGTCGGTGACCAGCTGCTTCGGCTCGAGCTTGCGGAAGGTGTCGAGAACCTCGTCGAGGCGGTCGATCTCGCGCTGGGCCCGGTCGCGGATCTGGCGCATCTCGCGCTCTCCGCCCTCCTTGACCTTGCGCCGGACGTCCGCCTTGGCACCCTCGGCCTCCAGCTCGGCCAGGTCGGCCTCGAGCTTGGCGGCCCGCTTCTCGATCTCCGAGTCGCGGCTGTTCTCGGCCTGCCGCTTCTCGGCCAGGATCTCGTTCTCGATGGTCGAGAGGTCACGGTGACGCGACTCGGCGTCCACGCTCGTCACGACGTACGAGGCGAAGTAGATGATCTTCTCGAGGTCCTTGGGGGCCAGGTCCAGCAGGTAGCCCAGCCGGCTCGGCACGCCCTTGAAGTACCAGATGTGGGTCACCGGAGCGGCCAGCTCGATGTGCCCCATCCGCTCACGACGGACCTTGGAACGGGTCACCTCGACGCCGCAGCGCTCGCAGATGATGCCCTTGAAGCGGACCCGCTTGTACTTACCGCAGTAGCACTCCCAGTCCCGCTGCGGACCGAAGATCTTCTCGCAGAAGAGCCCGTCCTTTTCCGGCTTGAGCGTGCGGTAGTTGATCGTCTCAGGCTTCTTGACCTCACCGTGCGACCACTGACGGATGTCGTCGGCGGTGGCGAGGCCGATGCGCAGCTCGTCGAAGAAGTTGACGTCGAGCACTATGTCCCCTATGTCGTCGTCTGTACTGCTTAGCTAGTGGGTGGGCGGATCGGGAGCCGGCGAGCCGGCTCCCGACCGCTCACCTCAGACCTCTTCGACCGAGCTCGGCTCGCGCCGGGACAGGTCGATGCCCAGCTCCTCCGCGGCCCGGAACACCTCGTCGTCGGTCTCGCGCATCTCTAGGGCCACACCGTCGCTGGAGAGCACCTCGACGTTGAGGCACAGCGACTGCAGCTCCTTGAGCAGCACCTTGAACGACTCCGGGATGCCCGGCTCGGGGATGTTCTCGCCCTTGACGATCGCCTCGTAGACCTTGACCCGGCCGAGGACGTCGTCGGACTTGATGGTCAGCAGTTCCTGCAGCGCGTAGGCGGCGCCGTACGCCTGCATCGCCCAGCACTCCATCTCACCGAAGCGCTGGCCACCGAACTGCGCCTTACCACCCAGCGGCTGCTGCGTGATCATCGAGTACGGGCCGGTCGACCGGGCGTGGATCTTGTCGTCGACCAGGTGGTTGAGCTTCAGGATGTAGATGTAGCCGACCGCGATCGGGTCCGGCAGCGGCTCGCCGGAGCGACCGTCGAACAGCTGCGCCTTGCCGGAGGAGCCGATCAGCTGCTTGCCGTCCCGGTTGGGCAGGGTCGACGAGAGCAGACCGGAGATCTCCTCCTCGCGGGCACCGTCGAAGACCGGAGTGGCCACGTTGGTGTCCGGCTCGGACTCGTGGGCGCCGATCGAGCGCAGCTGCTTCTTCCACGCCGCGTCGTCGCCCTCCACGCTCCAGCCGGTCTTGGCGACCCAGCCGAGGTGGGTCTCCAGGACCTGGCCGATGTTCATCCGGGAGGGCACACCCAGCGGGTTGAGCACGATGTCGACCGGGGTGCCGTCCTCCAGGAACGGCATGTCCTCGATCGGCAGGATCTTGGAGATGACGCCCTTGTTGCCGTGCCTGCCCGCGAGCTTGTCACCGTCCTGGATCTTGCGCTTCTGGGCGACGTACACCCGGACCAGCTCGTTGACGCCCGGCGGCAGCTCGTCGCCGTCCTCGCGGGAGAAGGTACGCACCCCGATGACCGTGCCGGTCTCGCCGTGCGGCACCTTCAGCGAGGTGTCCCGGACCTCGCGCGCCTTCTCACCGAAGATCGCGCGGAGCAGCCGCTCCTCCGGGGTCAGCTCGGTCTCGCCCTTCGGCGTGACCTTGCCGACCAGGATGTCGCCGGGGACGACCTCGGCGCCGATCCGGATGATCCCGCGCTCGTCGAGGTCGGCGAGCATCTCCTCGCTGACGTTCGGGATGTCGCGGGTGATCTCCTCCGGGCCGAGCTTGGTGTCCCGGGCGTCGACCTCGTGCTCCTCGATGTGGATCGAGGTGAGCACGTCCTGCTGCACGAGGCGCTGCGACAGGATGATCGCGTCCTCGTAGTTGTGGCCCTCCCAGCACATGAACGCCACGAGCAGGTTGCGCCCGAGCGCCATCTCGCCCTCGTCGGTGCACGGACCGTCGGCGATGACCTGACCGGCCTCGACGCGGTCGCCCTCGAAGACGACCGGCTTCTGGTTGACGCAGGAGCCGGCGTTGGAGCGGCGGAACTTGTGCAGCAGGTACGTCCGGCGGTGGCCGTCGTCCTGGTGGACGGTGATGTAGTCGGCGCAGAGGTCCTCGATGACACCGCCGACCTCGGCGACGACGACGTCACCGGCGTCGACGGCGGCGCGGTACTCCATGCCGGTGCCGACCAGCGGAGCCTCGGCCTTGACCAGCGGCACCGCCTGGCGCTGCATGTTCGCGCCCATCAGCGCGCGGTTCGCGTCGTCGTGCTCGAGGAACGGGATCATCGCGGTCGCGACCGAGACCATCTGCCGCGGCGAGACGTCCATGTAGTCCACGGCGCCCGGCGCGACGTCCTCGGTCTCGCCGCCCTTACGGCGGACCAGGACGCGGTCCTCGGCGAACGTGCCGTCCGCCTTCAGCGGCGCGTTGGCCTGCGCCTTGACGAACCGGTCCTCCTCGTCCGCGGTCAGGTAGTCGATCTGGTCGGTGACCCGACCCTCGACGACCTTCCGGTACGGCGTCTCGATGAAGCCGAACGGGTTGACCCGGGCGAAGGTGGACAGGGCGCCGATCAGACCGATGTTCGGGCCTTCCGGCGTCTCGATCGGGCACATCCGGCCGTAGTGGGACGGGTGCACGTCACGGACCTCGAAGCCGGCCCGCTCCCGGGACAGACCACCCGGGCCGAGCGCGCTCAGCCGGCGCCGGTGGGTCAGACCCGCCAGCGGGTTGGTCTGGTCCATGAACTGGGACAGCTGCGACGTGCCGAAGAACTCCTTGATCGCCGCCACCACCGGGCGGATGTTGATCAGGGTCTGCGGCGTGATCGCCTCGACGTCCTGGGTGGTCATCCGCTCGCGGACGACCCGCTCCATCCGGGAAAGACCGACCCGGACCTGGTTCTGGATCAGCTCGCCCACGGTACGCAGGCGCCGGTTGCCGAAGTGGTCGATGTCGTCGGCCTCGTAGCCGTCCTCGCCGGCGTGCAGCCGGCAGAGGTACTCCACGGTGGCGACGATGTCGTCCTCGGTGAGCGTGCCGGTGGTGATCGGCACGTCGACTTCGAGCTTCTTGTTGAACTTGTAGCGCCCGACCTTGGCGACGTCGTACCGCTTCGGGTTGAAGAAAAGGTTGTCGAGCAGGGTCTGGGCGTTCTCACGGGTCGGCGGCTCGCCAGGGCGGAGCTTCCGGTAGATGTCGAGCAGCGCCTCGTCCTGGCCGGCGATGTGGTCCTTCTCGAGCGTGGTCATCATCAGCTCGGACCAGCCGAACTTCTCACGGATCTGCTCCGCGGACCACCCGATGGCCTTGAGCAGGACGGTGACGGCCTGCCGGCGCTTGCGGTCGATGCGAACGCCGACCGTGTCGCGCTTGTCGATGTCGAACTCCAGCCAGGCACCCCGGCTCGGGATGACCTTGACGCTGGAGAGGTCGCGGTCGGAGGTCTTGTCCGGCTGCTTGTCGAAGTACACGCCCGGGGACCGGACGAGCTGGCTGACCACGACGCGCTCGGTGCCGTTGATGATGAAGGTGCCCTTCGGCGTCATCATCGGGAAGTCACCCATGAACACCGTCTGGCTCTTGATCTCGCCAGTGGTGTTGTTGGTGAACTCCGCGGTCACGAACAGCGGCGCGCAGTAGGTCAGGTCCTTCTCCTTGCACTCCTCGATCGAGGCCTTGACCTCGTCGAAGCGCGGAGCCGAGAAGGAGAGCGACATGGTGCCGGAGAAGTCCTCAATGGGACTGATCTCTTCGAGGATCTCCGCGAGACCCGAGCGTGCGTGCGGGTCGTCCGCCGACCGGCCCTGCCAAGCCTCGTTGCCGACGAGCCAGTCGAAGGACTCGTTCTGAATGGCGAGGAGGTTGGGGACCTCGAGGTGTTCGGTGATCCTGCCGAATGAAACTCGGCGGGGAGCGAAAGCGCTCGACGTACGACTGGTCTTCGCAGGGCGGGAAGCTGCCAAGATGCGTCCTTCCGAGGACCGGTGCTGCAGAACGGCTGGTACGCGTGCACTCCAATGACCCCACCAGAAATATCCGTAAACGGACATTTCCGAGCAGGGGTCTAGTCGGAAGGCAGCGCAAACTAGCAGTGTAGCCGAGAGGCTAACCGCTGTCCAGCCCACCCCGCAGGTCATCGCGGAACACGCCTCGGGACCTCGGAAAACCGGGTCTACCGGGCCGCTCGGAACGCGATGTTCCTGCCGGTCCGCTCGGGTGCCGCGGGCGGTGGTGCTGCCGTTGCCATTACCCGAGAGGTGGCCGTTGCAAGCGCGGAAGGTCTTGCTGGTGTCAGCGTGCCTGTCAGCCCGGTGTCGCGTCAAGGGCCGGTTACCGGTCGGGGTGTCTTTCCCACCGACGGACTACCGACAGGACCCGCTGTGCAGGGGTACGCCGGACGCCGGACGCCCTGCTCACGCCGCTGCCACCGGAACTACCAACCACAGCGGGCGGCGATCCGTTCCCGGATCACCGCCCGCCGCGACGCGGTTGTGCCCCGGCTCACGTGAGCCGGACGCGCGTCAGGTCGTACGCAAGGTCACTTGAGGGTGACCTTGGCACCCTCGCCCTCGAGCTTGGCCTTGGCCTTCTCGGCGGTCTCCTTGTTGGCCTTCTCCAGGACGGCCTTCGGAGCGGCCTCGACCAGGTCCTTGGCCTCCTTGAGGCCCAGGCCGGTCAGCTCACGCACGACCTTGATGACCTGGATCTTCTTGCCACCGTCGGCGTCGAGGATGACGTCGAACTCGTCCTTCTCCGGCTCGGCCTCGGCCGGCGCGGCACCCGGGGCGGCAACGCCCATGGCGACCGGGGCCGCGGCGGTGACCTCGAAGGTCTCCTCGAACTGCTTCACGAACTCGGAGAGCTCGATCAGCGTCATCTCCTTGAACGCGTCGAGCAGCTCGTCGGTGCTGAGCTTCGCCATGTCTGGCGTCCTTTCTAAAGGTGAAAACTAAGAACGTGGGTGCGCCGGGAGGCCTCAGGCCGCCTCGGCGCCCTCCTTCTCGCGCTTGTCCTGCAGGGCGGCCGCCAGACGGGCGGTCTTGGAGAGCGGAGCCTGGAACAGGGCCGCGGCCTTGCTCAGGTTGCCCTTCATCGCGCCGGCCAGCTTGGCCAGCAGCACCTCGCGGGACTCCAGGTCGGCGAGCTTCGTGACCTCGGCCGCGGAAATGGCCTTGCCCTCGAAGACACCGCCCTTGATGACCAGCTTCGGGTTGGCCTTCGCGAAGTCGCGAAGCCCCTTCGCCGCCTCGACGACGTCGCCCGAAACGAAAGTCAGCGCGGTAGGACCGGTGAACAGCTCGTCGAGGCCGGAGATGCCCGCCTCGGTCGCCGCACGCTTGGCCAGCGTGTTCTTCGCGACCGTGTAGGTGGTCTCCGTGCCGAGCGAGCGCCGCAGCTGGGTGAGCTGGGAAACCGTCAGACCACGGTACTCGGTGAGCACCGCGGCGCCCGCGTTGCGGAAGCTCTCGGTCAGCTCAGCGACGGCCGTGGCCTTGTCGGCCCGGATCGGCTTGTCCGCCATGTCCCTCCTCTCTCGTTGCTCGAGGCTGGTCGCCGTCGACGAGCGGAAGCTCTGCGACGGCGCCGGAGGCATCACGACAACGAGAAAAGCCCCGGCGCAGGGCGCGCGGGGCGAGGGCCGGGCCTATCACCATGGTCGGCGGACCACGGGGAGAACCGATTTTCGCTTGCCGCCCTGCGCGGGTCGCCCGTCATCGCGGAACCTTCGACCGTGCCGGGGCACGGTGACCAGCGGTCTCTGGGTGGAACTACCGGATCAGGCTACGCGACGGGTCCGCGTACCGCCAAATCGCCCCGGGAGTGCGCCCGGTCACCTCACGCCCGGGAGCGGCGCCGCCAGGCGTAGCCGACCAGCACCACCGCGGCCCACACCGCCGCCCAGAGTGACAAGAGCAGCGCCGTTGGGCCGGCCAACGGCCCGGTCAGCGCCCGGGCAGTTGCCATCACCGGCGGCGCCAGCCAGGGCGCCACCGAGCCGCTCAGGCCGAGGACCAGGGCACCGACCGCGCCGAGGGACAGCACCGCGAGGCCGTACCCGGCGCTGCCGGTGACCGCCCGGCTGGCCAGGGCACCGAGCGCCACCGCTGCCGGCAGGGCCAGCAGGTGCGCCCAGAGGCCGAGGGCGACCCCGACGACGATCGAGCGGTCACCCGGCCCGACCGGACCGGTCACCCCGCCGACCAGCCACGGGAAGACCAGCGCGACGCCCACCGTGCCGAGCGCGGCCAGGGCCGCGGCGAGCAGCCCGGCGGCCCGCTCCCGGGCCGCCCCGACCACCACCTGGGCCAGCCGGCGCTGCACGTCCGGCTCCACGTCCAGCAGGATCTTGGTCTGCCAGGCCAGCACGGGGAAGAGCACCACCGCCGAGACGCCGTAGGCCTCCGCCGGCTGGGCCCGGCCGCCGCCGTAGAGGACGCCGAGGGCGAGCAGGCCGGCCAGCACCGGCGCCAACGCCCGTCCGGTACGCAGGAAGCCGGCCAGCCGCAGCCGGACCAGCGCGGTCACCGGGCGGCCTCCCGGGCCGGACCGGCCGCCCCCGGCTCGCCCGGCGCGGCGCCGTCACCGACGGGACCCGTGATCGACGGAACCGGCGGCGACCCCGCCTCGGCCCGGCCCGGCGCGGCCGGCGGGTCGGCGGCACGTACCCGGAGGACCCGGTGACCGTCGGCGCGCAGCCGCGCCACGATGCCGGCGACCCGCGCGGCCGGGACCGCCAACTCGACCACCGCCGTCGCGTCCGCCCCGGACGGGGCGTCCTCGGTGACCGCGCCGTCGGCGACCGTCCAGTGCCGCGCGCCGGGCAGCCGGACCGTCTCGCCGCGGTGGTCGCTGACCAGCACCGCTCCCCCGTCCGCCAGCACCTCGTCGATCAGCTCGGGGACCAGTTCCCGGGCCGCGGCAGCCCCTCCCAGGGCTCGTCCAGGACCAGCAGGCCGGGCGGACGGAGCATCGCCTGGGCCAGGCCGACCTTCTGGGCGGTGCCCTTCGACAGCTGGGGCAGCCGGGCCCCGCGGAACGGCGCCAGGCCGAGCCGCTCCACCCAATCCGCCACCGCCCGGTCGGCGACCGGGCCCGCGAGCCCGGCCACCCGGCCCATCGCGGCGAGGTAGTGCGCCACGGTGAACGGCTGGTCGGCCGGGAACCGCTCCGGGACCCAGCCGACGGCGGCGGGCCGGTCGACCACCCGGCCGCGGGTCGGCCGGAGCACCCCGGCGGCGAGCTGGAGCAGCGTGGACTTGCCCACCCCGTTGCGGCCGAGGACGACCACGACCTCACCCGGGCCGATCCGCACGTCCGTGTCCCGCAGCACCCACGGGCCGCGCCGCTGGTACCGCAACCAGACGTCCTCCAGCCGCATGCCGCGAGCCTCCCACAGCGGACAGACGAAGGGGGCCCCGCCACGAGTCGTGGCGGGGCCCCTCACTCCAGGCGTGCTCAGGCCTCGGCCGAGCCCTCCTGCAGGTTCTTCACCAGCTTCGGGTCGACCGGAACGCCCGGGCCCATGGTGGTGGTGAGGGTGACCTTCTTGAGGTACGTGCCCTTGGCCGCGGACGGCTTGGCCCGGAGCACCTCATCGAGGACGGCGGCGTAGTTGTCGACCAGCTGGTTCTCGGAGAACGACGCCTTGCCGATGATCAGGTGCAGGTTGGAGTGCTTGTCCACCCGGAAGGTGATCTTCCCGCCCTTGATGTCCTGGACGGCCTTGGTGACGTCCATGGTCACCGTGCCCGTCTTCGGGTTCGGCATCAGGCCGCGCGGGCCCAGGATCCGCGCGATCCGGCCGATCTTGGCCATCTGGTCCGGGGTGGCGATCGCCGCGTCGAAGTCCAGCCAACCGCCCTGGATACGGGCGACCAGCTCGTCGGTGCCCACCTCGTCCGCACCCGCCGCGGCAGCCTCCTCGGCCTTCGCGCCGGCGGCGAAGACGATCACGCGGGCGGTCTTACCGGTGCCGTGCGGCAGGTTGACCGTGCCGCGGACCATCTGGTCCGCCTTGCGGGGGTCGACGCCGAGGCGCATCGCGACCTCGACCGTGGCGTCGAACTTGACGTTGGTGGTGTCCTTGGCCAGCTTGACGGCCTCGGCGGGGGTGTAGAGCTTCGACCGGTCGATGACGTCGGCGGCCTTGCGGTAGCTCTTGCTGCGCTGCATTTCTGGTTACTCCTGTGGTCTATGGCGGGCCCGCGGTCGACGCGCGCCCTCCCACGAACTGATCCGGTGAGTGGTGTCCGACGTCAGTCGGCGACGGTCAGACCCATCGACCGGGCGGTGCCGGCGATGATCTTCTCAGCCTGGTCGATGTCGTTGGCGTTGAGGTCGGCCATCTTCTTCTCGGCGATCTCACGCAGCTGGGCGCGGGTCACGGAGCCGACCTTCTGCGTGTGCGGGACGCCCGAGCCCTTCTGCACACCGGCGGCCTTGATCAGCAGCCGGGCCGCGGGCGGGGTCTTCAGGACGAAGGTGAAGGTCCGGTCCTCGTACACGCTGATCTCGGCGGGGACGATGTCGCCCCGCTGGGACTCGGTCTGCGCGTTGTAGGACTTGCAGAACTCCATGATGTTCACGCCGTGCTGGCCGAGCGCGGGGCCGACCGGCGGCGCCGGCGTGGCCTGGCCCGCCGGCAGCTGAAGCGTGAACGTCTTGACGAGCTTCTTCTTCGGAGGCATGTCTCTTCCTGGGGCTTGGAACTGGGAAAGATGCCGGCAGCGGGCGCGCACGGTCAGCGCGATGCGACAGCCGACGTTCTAGGGTAGCGCAGACCTGCGCCGCCCCCGTCGCCGAGGTCCGGCGGACGGGCGAAACGACGCACCGGCGGCGGGACGGAAGCCCACCGCCGGTGCGACCGTACGTCAGATCTTGGCGACCTGGTTGAAGTTCAGCTCGACCGGCGTCTCCCGGCCGAAGATCGACACCAGCACCTTGAGCTTCTGCTGGTCGGCGTTGATCTCACTGATCGTGGCCGGCAGCGAGGCGAAGGCGCCGTCGGTGACGGTGACCGAGTCGCCGACCTCGAAGTCGAGGACCCGGACCTCGGGCTTGGCCTTCTTCTGCTCGGTCTCGATCGCCGGGGCCAGCCACTTCAGCACCTCGTCGAGGCTCAGCGGCGCCGGCCGGTCGGCCCGGTCGGTGGCCCCCACGAAGCCGGTGACCCCCGGGGTGTTCCGGACGCAGGAGTACGACTCGGCGGTCAGCTCCATGCGGACCAGGATGTAGCCCGGGAAGACCTTCGCCTGGACCTGAGACCGCTTGCCGTTCTTGACCTCGACCTCTTCCCGGGTCGGCACCTCGACCTGGTAGATGAAGTCCTCCATGTCGAGGGAGGTGATCCGGGTCTCGAGGTTGGTCTTGACCTTGTTCTCGTAGCCGGCGTAGGAGTGCACCACGTACCAGTCGCCGGGCGCGTAGCGCAGCTTCTGGCGCAGCTCGGCGACCGGGTCGTACTCCTCGTCCGCGGGCTCGGTGGTCGGGAATTCCGGCTCGCTGGCGGCCTCGACCGACTCATCGTTGGCCGCCGTCGCCACCGTGGACTGCTCGTCCGTGGTCTCGGCGGTCTCGTCGTACTCAGGCACGCTCGCTCACTTCCGTCACTATCGGCACAGTCAGCCGGTCAGCTGGGGTTGCCGAAGACCCACAGCACGCCCTTCGCAAACCCGAAGTCGAGCAGGCCCACGATCGTCAGCATCACCGCGACGAAGGTGACCACCACGGCGGTGTAGGTCAGCAGCTCCTTGCGCGTCGGCCAGATGACCTTACGCAGCTCGGCCACGACCTCGCGGAAGAACCGCGCGATGCGGGCGAAGAGGCCCACCCGGTCGGTGTCCTTGCGGGTCTTCCGACCGTCGGCCGACTCGGCCCGGGCCCGCGCGCGGGTCGCGGTGCCACCCCGGGATACCGGCTCGTCCGCGTCGGTGGCGTCGTCGTCGGCCACGTCGTCGACGACCGCATCTTCGCGCAGACGCTCGTCGCCGGCGTCCTCGCCGCGCCGCTTGCTCTCGGCCACTTCGCCCTCCGTGCGGGGTATCGGGTCGCACGCCGATGGGCGTGCGCGGCGTTTGGTCACGCCGGCCGGACCAAACCGTCCCGCGACGGGCCGCGGCCGGCGGACCGACCGGGAGGGCCCGATTGCCTCGGAACCACCCCGCCAGTGCCACCACCACGGGCCGGACGCCGCCGTTCGGCGGCGCGACCCACGGGAACGGTCAGGCCTGAGGCGCAGGGGTGACAGGACTTGAACCTGCAGCCTGCGGTTTTGGAGACCGCTGCTCTGCCAATTGAGCTACACCCCTGTGCGGCAACTCTCACCCCACCAAGCCATGCACGGCTGGGCAGGGGTCACTTGCCCCACGGCGGACCAGTGTACGGGTAGTCGTACGACTTTCCCAACCGGTCTGCCACCTGCGCGTCGGAGCGCCCTCAGCGGGGCGTCCGGATGGTCGCCCGGGCCTGCGAGAGCACCTTCTCCCCCAGGCAGGTCGCGGTCACGTCGAGCCTGGTCAGGCCGTCCTCGGTGACCTCCTTGACCACCGCGGCGACCTCGATCTCGGTGCCCTGGTCGTCGTCCGGGACCACCACCGGACGGGTGAACCGGACGCCGAAGTCGACCACCGCGTCCGGTGCGCCGGCCCACGCGGTGACCGCCCGGCCGACCAGCGCCATGGTGAACATGCCGTGGGCGATCACCCCCGGCAGGCCGACCTTGGTGGCGAACCGGTCGCTCCAGTGGATGGGGTTGAAGTCGCCGGAGGCGCCCGCGTAGCGGACCAGGTCCGCGCGGGTCACCCGGAAGGTCTGGGTGGGCAGCTCCATCTCAGGCCTCCCCGCGTACGACGATCTTGGACCAGACGGCGACCACCGGCTCGCCGGCGGCGTTGCGCACGTCCGTGCGGGTGGTCAGGAAGCCGTGCCCGCCCCGGTTGCTGATCTCCTCGATGGTGTTCACGCAGACCAGCTCGTCACCGGCCACAACCGGACGGGTGTACGCGAACCGCTGGTCGCCGTGGACCACCCGGCTGTAGTCCACGCCGAGGGCCGGATCCTCGATGATCTGCCGGCTGGCGGCCATCGTGACCACCACGGGGAAGGTCGGCGGCGCGACCACGTCGGGGTGCCCGAGCGCGCGGGCCGCCTCCGGGTCGTGGTGGGCCGGGTCGGTGGCACCGATGGCCGCGGCGAACTCGCGGATCTTTTCTCGGCCCACCTGATAGGGGGCGGTCGGCGGATAGGTCCGGCCGACGAACGACGGGTCCAGGGACATGCCGCGAACCTACACGGAAAACACGAACGCCGATCCGTACGGGGCGGCGGCTCGGGGCCGTCGTCCCTGCGGATCGGCGTTCGGGACTGCTGCGGGACCGGGCCGGCCGAGCCGGCCGCGGGTCAGCGGGTCTCGCGGTGGATGGTGTGCCTGCCGTCCCGGGGGCAGAACTTCTTCAGCTCGATGCGGTCCGGGTCGTTACGGCGGTTCTTGCGCGTGATGTAGTTGCGCTCCTTGCACTCCACACACGCCAAAGTGATCTTCGGCCGGACATCGGTCGCCTTCGCCACGGCGGAGTGCCTTCCTCGCTAACGGATAACAACTACGGCGCATCAGCCTACGCACTGATGGCGCGGACATGCAAAGTGGGCGCCTGTGGCGCCCATCCCATCGACCGCCGGTGAGCCCGGAGGACGAGAGTAGCGGTGGCCGGACTTGAACCGGCGACACAGCGATTATGAGCCGCTTGCTCTGCCATCTGAGCTACACCGCCGTGGCGGGTCCAGCCGGACCCTGTGAGCCCCCTTACGGAATCGAACCGTAGACCTTCTCCTTACCATGGAGACGCTCTGCCGACTGAGCTAAGGGGGCCTACCCGATCACCCCGGAGGGCGTCGCGCAGGAGAAACAGTACACGACCCCGCCGCCCGAGGTGAAATCGGATCCCCCCATACCGGGGGCGATCTCCGTCGTCCCAGCTCAGAGCAGGGTCGCCGAGCGGTCCGGGACCACCCGCAGCCGGGGTGCCTCGGCGGCGGCCTCCGGCTCCACCTGCGCGCCGAACCACGCCTCCAACCGCTCGTACGGCAGCGGCCGGCTGAACAGGAAGCCCTGGCCGATCTCGCAGCCGATGTCCTGGAGCAGTTCGAGGGTGAGTTCGCTCTCCACGCCCTCGGCGACCACGGCCAGGCCGAACTGCTGGGACAGCGTCACCACCGCGTTGACAATCGCCAGGTCGCCCGGGTCGGTCGCCATGCCCTGCACGAACGAGCGGTCCACCTTCACCTCGTGCACCGGCAGCCGGCGCAGGTAGGCCAGGGACGAGGAGCCCGTCCCGAAGTCGTCCACCGACAGCCGCACGCCGAGGTCCCGCAGCCGGCGCAGGGTCGGTATCGGCCGGTCGGTGCCGTCCAGCACCCCGGCCTCGCGGATCTCGAAGGTGAGCCGCTGCGGGGGTACGCCGTACTCGTCGAGCAGCTCGCGGACCTGGTCCGGGAAGTGCGGGTCGGTGAGCGTACGCGCGGAGAGGTTGACCGCGACGGCGAGCGGCTGCTCGGCGTGGGTCCAGTCCCGGCTGCGCCGCAGCCCCTCCCGGAGCACCAGCTCGGTGAGCCGGCCGAGCTGGCCGGTGTGCTCGGCCACCGCGACGAAGTCCTCCGGGGCGACCGTGCCGTGCGTCGGATGCTCCCAGCGGGCCAGGCACTCGACCCCGATCAGCCGCCGGTCCCGCAACGTCACCTTGGGCTGGAAGTAGACCTCCAGCTCACCCTCGTCGAGGGCGCGCCGCAGGTCGCCGGCGAGGCCGAGGCGGCGCAGCGACCGGGACTCCAGCGCCGGGTTGAACAGCTGCACGCTGCCGGGCACCGCCTTGGCCGCCGTCGCGGCCAGGTCGACCCGTTGCAGCAGGGTCGCGGCGTCGCTGCCGTGATCCGGGTGTAGGGCCACCCCGACGGCGGTGTCCACGTCGAGGGTGAGCGAGTCGAAGACCATCTCGTCGCGGATCTGCTCGCGCAGCTCGGCCGCCAGCTCCAGGGCCGCCTCGGCGTTCTCCAGCCGCAGGGTCACCAGGAACTCGTCGCCGCCCGCCCGGCCCACCAGGGCGGACGACGGGGCGCAGGCGCGGAGGCGATCGGCCACCTCGACCAGGACCTTGTCGCCCGCGGCGTGCCCCAGCGACTCGTTGACCTGGCGCAACCCGTCCACGTCGAAGAGCAGCACCGCGACCACCTCGCCGGGCGCCCGGATCTTCACCGCCTCGTCCAGCGCGCCGGTGATCCGCCGCCGGTTGGGCAGCTTGGTCAGCGCGTCGTGGTACGCGTCGTGGCGCAGCCGGTCGACCAGCCGGGAATTCTCCAAGGCGACCGCCGCGTGCGCGGCGACCGTTTCGAAGATGGGGATGTCCACTGGTGTGAAGTGGTTGGTGTCGCCCAACCGGTTCACCACCTCCAGCGTGCCGATCACCACCTGGCCGGATCGGAGCGGAAGGATGATGAAGTCCTTGATCCGCTCGCCCCGCAGTGGTTCGCGGGTCGCCGGGTCGCCGGGCAGGCGGACCCCGGAGGCAACCATCCGGGACTCCCCAAGCACGCGTTCCCGCAGCCGCGCGGGGGTCACGGCGAAGTCGAGGAGACCCCGGTTGTCCTCCCGGGCGGTGAGCAGCACCTCGGGATAGCGGCCCTGGCCGGGCAGCCAGAGCGTGGCGTACTCCGCCTGCATCAGGGCCCTGACCCGGCCGAGCAGGGCATCGATGAGCGTGCCGTCCTGCCCGCTCTCCGACATCGCCCGCGTGAGCTGGTACATGTCCGTGAGGGTCCGGTGCTGCCGGAGGAACTGCGTGTAGGAGCGGTAGACCAGGACGAGTCCTGCGGCGAACGCCATGAAGAGCAGGAAGCCCCAGGTGGTGGTGACCAGGGTGATGAGGATCAGCAGTCCGATCGCCACGTTGATCACCGCCGCCAAGAGAGCCGGCGGTGAGGTACGGACCAGTTCCCAGCCGGCCTGCCAACCCTGCACGACCCCGATGACCGCCACCACCGCCGCGAGCGTGACGAGGGTGTGGGCACTCGTCGCGACGAAGAGGATCCCCCAGGTACCCGGCCCGACCCCCCGCATACCGGGCAGGGCCATGAGGACAAGGCAGGCGGTCGACGTGGCCGCCGCGGCACGGATGAGGTTGAACCAGAACTTGACGGGAGCGAGATTCCGCCGGATCTGCACCACCAAAGTGGCCAGCGTGTACGCCAGAACCACCGACAACGGAGGCAGCAGATACAGCGCCACCACGAGCGGAATTTCGGTCAACATCACGCCCAGCGCCTGGCGCCGGACCACAATGTTGATCGTCGGCATGGCCGCGGCGACCATGACCAGGAACATCGCCGACGTGGCCAACCAGTCCCCGACCGCCGGCTGCACGAGCAGCCCGAGCAGGGTGGCGCAGCACGTGGCGTACAGGGCGAGCGGCCCCGCGACCAGCCAGGCATTCTCGGTCGACCGACGCGGGCGAGGTTGGCGATCGGGCACTTCGCCCCCTCCGGACTCAGCGTCAGATCACGGCCGGATGGACGATCCGGCCGGATGGCACACCTACGGCAGGAGCACCCGCACGACGGGCATCTGCCAGTCGAAGTCGGCTGTCTGGGCCCCGGTGGTGATCAGTGAAGCAGGGAGCGCGACCAGTGCGGCAAGCGTGAGTAGCGTGCCGAGCAGCCGGCCCAACCTTCGAGCAGACATTGTGCGCTCCTGTCACGTGCGGGTCAGAAATGATGGAGGTTCCACGATGGTGCCACACCCGCAGCACGCGTAAAAGCGGAGAGACCCTCGGTCGAGCAGGGTAGCGGGCGAAATCGTCCGTTCGACGGCGGCCGCCGACCCTGCGGCCCTCCTCAGGGTCACCGGGCGTCCGGCGCGCGCTACAGAAGGAGCACAACCCGACCTCACGCCGGAAAGGGATGGATCAGCCCAGGGCCTGGGTGTCGTGGGATTCGTAGGCCCCCGTCGCCCATCGGACCTCTCGCACACTACATCGACATCGGCGAGCGTGGGTCCCCCCGGAACACCGGCTCGTCGGCGAGTACCCGCCGTCCAAGCCCGGCAGACGGGCTGGCCGATGCTCGACAAGGACACGTTGACGCGGCCTGTTGCGGAGGCCGCCTCGAAGTCCTCGGACTCTCGCCGCATGACCGCGAGTCCGACACGTATCGCAACCTGATCCGGCCGCGCGAGTACGAGGCATTAAGCGCCGCTGCGCTGGAGAACGTCGGCTGTGGCAACAGCGCCATCGTGACCGCGGCGTTCATCCGTGAGTTCGGTGACCCAGCCTCAATCAGCCGAACCGAAGCGATGTTCGCCAACGAAGCCCGCGCAACCGGCGACACCAGCGACCGACTCCGGGCATGGGACGAGACGCCACCGCTACCCGGCGCAGACCTGTCCATCAACACCCCAGAGATCGCACCCGCGGAAGCGGCTCGACAGATCCGAGAGCGGCTAGTACCACAGCCGTAGATCTCGCCGGTGACCTGCGGTGACGCTGGACGCAGGGCAGCCAGCCAGTTTGCACGCGCCCGGTGATCTATCGTGAGCGGGGAGTGCCGGTGCGGCGTCCCGGCCTGGTGGCGTAAGCAGGGCACCGTGCTGCGCGCTTCAAGATCGGTCGGCATGTGCTGTTCGAGGAATCGGACCTACGGGCCTGGATCAAGACACACGGCATACCTGCCGGGCCCTGCTGCCGGGCGTCGCAAGGACGCTGACCGCGGGACGGGGTGGTGACCGATGCACCGGGCGAGGCGGTGGACAAGTACGAAGCTGGGTGCCGTCGCAGCGATGAGTCTGCCGGCGCCCACAGGTCTACCCCCCGACCGAGACAACCAAATCACCGGGAGTAAGGCATGGGCCTCATCCACATCGAGCTGTTCGCAACCCTCGACCTCGTCGGGCAGTCGCCCGGCGGCCCCGACGAGGACCCGGTGGGGTTCGCGTTCGGCGGCTGGCAGGCGCCCCTGCTGGACGAGGTCGCCGGGGCGCAGGTCGGTGCCGCGTACGAGGGCACGGACGCCCTCCTGCTCGGCCGGCGGACGTATGACATCTTCGCCGCCTACTGGCCGTACCAGGAGGGCGGCGAGGACAACGAGATCGCCACGCTCTTCAACAGCGTCCCGAAGTACGTGGCCTCCCGCGGCAGGCCCGACCTCTCGTGGGCCGGGTCCACGCAGCTCGGCCCGGATCTGGTCGGTGCGGTGCGCGAGATCCGTGACCGGCACGAGCACGTGAAGGTCGTCGGGAGCCTGAACCTGGTGCAGACCCTCCTGCGCGAGAAGCTCTTCGACCGTCTCGACCTCTGGGTGCACCCGATCGTGCTGGGCGTCGGGAAGAAGGTGTTCGACGGTGGCGCGGTGCCCACGAACGTCACACTCCTCGAACCGCCGGTAGCCAATCCGAAGGGCACCGTGTACCTGCGCTACGGGCTCGCCGATGGCACGCCCGGGACGGGGGACATGAGCGCACCCGATCGCGGTGCCGGGCGCGACGACTGAAGCCGCCCCGCGCCAGGTGGGTCCGTGTCGTCGGCGGTGAATCCGCCAGGTCGGCATTCCGTCACGGCGTCGGCGAGGTGCCGACGCCGTGACGAAGTGCCTCGCCAGAGGGTCGCCGCCGTCACGCAATGGTCTGGCAGGCCCCGTCGCCCTAGCTAGCGCGTTGCGGCGTGTGCCTAGTCCCACCACATGCTTGACATCCGTCCCAGCACATGTCTTACGGATGACCTAGGTCATTGACGGAGACGCCGATGATCGTGCCTTCAGCCATGGTTGGCACCGCCCCACCAGTCCCACTGCTGGATGAGCGCGCCGTTGCTCCCGTTTACGTCCTTGACGTCGAGCACCTTGCCGCTGTGCTTGGCGGTCAGCTTCAGTTCGCCGAAGCCGTAGACCTCGGGGAGGAACTTCTGGTTGTCGCCCCCCACCACTCCCACTGCACGAGGGGCGCACCGTTCGCCATCGATGCACCGGCCACGTCGAGCACCTTGCCGCTATGCAGCGCCACGATGCGGGCGTAGCCACCGCCCACGGGCTCCAGCCGCCACCGCTGGTTGCCGCCACCCCACCAGTCCCACTGGGTAATCGCGGCGCCGTTCGCCACCGACTGGTCCCGGACGTCGATCACGCGGCCGCTGTGCTTGGCGAACAGGGGGCGAGGCGTAGTCCTGGCGAAAGTCATGCCGTACACCCACTCGTTGGCACTGTGATTGAAGTGGGCCGAGAAGCCTATGTGCGTGTAGGAGCCGTCTTCGATGATCTGCCGGTGGGGTGGACTGCCCATCCACCAGTTGAAGGCTGGGCCGCTGTTGAGAAGCTCACCGCCCCAGTAGAGGATCTCGCCGGTTTTTTCCGGTCGCCACTCGGGGAGGGTGGCAGTGACGATGCGCTCGCCTGGCGTGGTGTGGTTATCGGAGCTGATGTGCGCGTTGCGGCCGGGCGTCTTGTACACCCACGGATTGTTCGCCATGTCAGCCGTGTGCTGCCCCGCCGCGGACGAAAGGTCCCCGTCCGCAAAGACCGGAAGGTGGCCTAGCGTAGCCCGATGCCGGTTGATTTGTTGTTGGACCCCCAACCCGGCCAGGGCTACGCCGAAAAGGAGGTCGCCAAAGCCGACAGGCACGTTTCCACCGCCCTCTCGTGACCGGCCACCCTCGGCTCAGCCGGCCCGTTACGTGCACCGTAGCCCGACACGGTTCGAGGCAAGGTGAAATTCGGCGGATGTGGGCGGCCGTCAGATGGCAAGACGGGTGCAGACGGCAGCGGTGATCGTCTTGGGAATCTACGGATCAGGAAGTAGCACCTTGGTTGTACAGCCATCCGTACAGCCAAGGCGGTCCACTGATGCCGACGTCGCCCGACAACGACGGACGGGCTGGCCAGGGGCGCAGCCGCCCGACCAGCCAGCCCTGATCTTCTTCTAATCCCAAGGCCTGGCGGGGGTCGTCCACGCCGTCGCTTGACAGCCGCCATTGAGACTCGTCCGGCAGGGCGCTCCACCTTGTCCCCGCCTTGGGGAAGCTGGAAGGTCTGCAACTGCCCGACGAGGAGATCAGCTCCCCTTCCTGGTCTGCTTGACCAGTTTTACCGTCAACTTGCCAGGGATTGAGCTGTCGTCGGGGGCATCATCCGGAGGCACGAGCAGATCAGCTGGCGACAGCCGGTCCCGCCGGTGCTTCGACGCGAAATACACCCGCTCTTGGTGAACCCCAGTTGCGTGTACGACATCGGGCAGGTCTCAGACATCCCGCGGACGCCACGCGCTCAGGTCGTCTGGGACGGCTTCGACAGGCCGCCCAACTATCTCCAACACCCACTTATCGACGACCCCATCGTCGTACAGGTCGGAGCACACAACGGTGGCACGGACCCTCAAGGGTTTTGCTTCAGAGTCAGGACCGCTCCAATGCCTGCTCCACCTTTCGAGAGTCGCCTCACCCTGCAACCGCCGCACGGTCGTCTCACCGGGTGCTAGGAACACGCGCGGCTCGTCGCCCTCCAGGAATCGGTATTCTTCTCCGGCCTGCAAGTAGCGACCAATGAAGCGGATATACACCGAGGCGTTACCCTCGTTGAGGATCTCGAAGTCAGCCCCAATCTTGATCCGTACAGCGTCGTCTCGCGTGCGTCGCAAGACATCAGCCGGATCCGTCCATGCGACCCACTTCTCCTCGCGCCAGACAAAGGCACTCTCGGTGAGGGAGTTTTTAGGCATGATCCTCAACCTCGGCGCGCGGGCGTCAAGGCGAGTCTTCGTGGCCTCGATAGTCGCCGTCTGAGACACGACGCCTGGGAGTCGGCCAGCACCAGCGCGATCCGGATCCGCCCCGACCCGGGCGGTCGTCACCGGGCCGGCAGAGCCTTGGGGCCAGCGCCCTTGACCGAGCGGGTCACCGTGCGGTCGTCGAGCCAGAGGAAGCACTGCACCGTCCGGTTGCCGTCGGTCCACGATTGCGCGTTGGGCAGCCAGTACAGCCAGCCGGTGCGGTTCTTGAGGTCGCCGTCGTTCGGCACCTTGGCGAACCTGGCGATGAGTGCGAGGCACTGCCGGCGGATGGGTTCCGTGGACCTGCGGTACGTGCGCAGGTCGATGTCGGGTGGCGCCTGGTAGACGCCGACGAACTCGGCGTGATGGGCCGTCGTGCAGGGGACGGCGTCCATACCTTGGAGGTCACCCTCGGCCAGTTCGCGGCGGGGAGCGTACTCCGCCAACTTCGGGTTGAAGCACCGGTGCGCCAGTGTGGAGTCGCCCCGCAGCGCCCCGGTGAGACTCGCGGTCCGCGTGACAACGGCCCGGTCGTCGAACCTCTCGAGCTCCGCCAGATCGCAGCGGAACCAGCGGGCACCGCCCTGCCAGCCGAGCGCAGTCGGAAACAGCACGTCGAGGGTGAGCCGCCCGGAGCGCCAGTCCCCGCCGAGCGCCTTGTTCACCTTGCGGTCGCACTCGGCGTGGGCCGCCGAGTCGAAGGTAGGTGGCGTGCCGCGGCTGGCGTGGCTGCCGGTCAACGCGCCGACGTGCATGGTCTCCAGCCGGTGGGCCGATTCGCAGGGCACCGGAGCGTAGGCGTTGAGACTCGCGTCGGCGTGGACGTGGCAGGTCCCGGCCTCCGGCACGAAGCCCTGTGGGGCGCTCATCGCCGGCCAGTCGTCGACCAGGTTCCCGTCGAGCCCGGCGGGGCCGCCGTATCCGGCCAGCGCAAGCACCGCCACCGCACCGAGCGCGACCGCCCTGAGCCACCGTCGCATCCGCCGACCTTCCCGTCGTGGTGGCGCTCTCGGCGCCAGAACCGGCGCGCCACGGCGCAGGAGCTTACGGCACCGCCCGCGAATTCGAGGCTGGGCGAGACGCTGGCGGCCGGCGGGTGAGGGCAGCGGACATGCCGCCATCTTGTGGTGTGCACGTCCGGGCAGACGCCTGCCGTTGAGCGCTATCTGCCAGCGACCGCCTAGCTAGTGAATCTGTCGTCGGTTGGACTCCTGCCGGACGGCCTCCGTGAGGTCCCGCCAGGTGCTGGCGGAGGTCTTCATCATCCGGGCGACCATCGAGCGGGCGGAGGCTTCGTCCGGGAAGTCGTACGAGACCTCCTGTCCTCCGTCACCTCCGAGGCGGCCACGGACCCGCCAGAGCCGACCGTCGGAGACCAGCCAGATGTCCCGCCGGGCCATGCGGCCCCACGATGCGTTCCACCAGCGACCACGTATCTCCACGCCCAGCACCTCAGTCAACACACGTTCGATTCGGCCGGCCGTGGCGTGCCGGGCACACAAGGTGACCGGAGCCGTACCCGCAAAAGGCTCAATGTCCACTTCTCCCGCCTGATGTCGACCGATCGTCCGATCTAGATCGGCCTCCGAGTCATTAACCTCGGCACGATTCGCGGCCAAGGAACGGAGACGCAGTGCAGCAGAAGCTTCAGACCCGTGCGTTCGAGCATGTGACGCCGATCCTGCAGTCCGGTGAGCAGCCGGTCGTGGCGACGCGGGCCATGGTCGGGAAGTTCTCGTCCGGTCGACTCGGGACGGTCGTCAGCCAGGCGATCAGGCTTGAGGGTGGCGGAGCGTTGTTGGGGGCGGCGCTGGCGTCGACCCGTAAGCAGTTCGTCGTGCTCACCAACCGTCGACTGATCTTCCTGCCGCAGACGTTTCTGGGCGGCCCCGGAAAGAAGGTCCTCGGTGAGGTGCCCCGTGAACAAGTCTCGCTGGCCGAGGCCAAGATGGGCGTCGTGAGCCTGCTGCGCCTCGCGTTCGGTAGTGCGGGCGACGGCGTGGCTCTCACCTTCCCCCGGGTGGACAAGAAGAACGCCGAGGCGCTCGCGGAAGCCCTGCGGTAGCCTCCGGCGCCTGATCACCGGGCCGGCTGCCGGCTGCCGGCGGTTGGTTCAAAGTTTCTGTACGTCTTCAAGGCGACCCGAAACGGGCCGCACGCGCCGCCGCCAGGGCGCGCGCCGGCCGCTGCCGCTGTCGCTCTGCGGCCGACACGCCTAACGCCCGGCGGCTGGCGCGGAGAGCGGGGAGCCCAGTGGGCCGCCGCAGAACGACAGCCGTTGTCCGGTGGTGTGGTGGGCCGGCAGCCGGCCGGGCCGCGCGGCCAGGACGCGCGCGGCGTAGGGGAGCGTCCGCCGCCGCGTTGGCGAGTTGGCGATGGTCGCGGGGTTGCGGTTACTGCGCCTCCGGCGGGGGCGCTCCGGCTCCAGGATGGCCGAAGATCGCCGGCAGCCGCCGGGTCCGCGGTTGGTTGAGGTAGGCCATCCCGCCTGCCATCGACCCGGGCAAGCCGAGCAGACCACCGCCCGACCCGCCAGCGCGCGTACGAGCCGTCAAGGTCCGCTTGACGTGGCGGGCCGGGCGGCGGCCCGCCCCCAGAAGGGCGGGTCGATGGCAGACGGGATGGCGACCGCTCCTGTTCTTCGTGGTTTGGCAGAAGTCGCTGAGCCTCCTCTGACGAAGATCATCTTGATGCGAAGTGATGGGAGCTACCGCAGAGTTAATCGTCTTGCTCCGAGCTACTACAGGCTCGGAGCAAGACGATCTCTCTTGGTACGTCTGTCACTCAGACGGCGCAGGCTCCGTCCGGTCCGCACTGATCTCCTTCTCCGAAGGGCATGCTCAACGCGGGAGTGGGGTGGCTCTCGTCCCAGGCCTGACGCAGGGCGCGGGTGAGGGTGGCGCGGTCCACGCCGCCTCCGATGCCGTACTTCTGATCGATCACGATGAAAGGGGTGCCGTGCGCGCCCATCCGCTGGGCACGGTACTGCTCCTCCTCGACCTGCGTCTTGTACCTGCGGGAGATGAGCACCTCGCGAGTCTCGTCCTGATCGAGGCCGATCTCACCGGCGAACTCGATCAGCTGCTCCATCGTCCACAGCTGTCGGTTGTATCCGAAGTGTGCGTTGAACATCCCAGTCCACGCCTCGTGGTGCTTGCCCTGATCGGTGGCGTACGCGAGGAGCTCGTGGGTGAGGTCCGTCGGGCCGAGGGTGCGGTCGATGGCGTGGTACCCGCCGAAGCCCTCCTCGTCGGCGGCGATCTCCACCGGTCGCAGCACGTTGTTCATCTGCGCGATGGTCATCCCCGCGTTCAGGCTCAGCTGCGTCTGGGTGATGCCCTCAGGCGGGATGCCGGGGTGCACCTGGAACGAACGGTGGATGATCTCTACCTCGTCGCCGTGCTCGAAGTCGGCCACGGCGTTGCGCAGGCGCTGCTGGGTCATGCCGCAGATGGGGCAGATGATGTCCGACCACATCTCGATCTGCATCATGCTTCCTTCCTCACGATTTGTGTGTAACCCCATGATGAGTCAGAATCGAAACACTTACAAAAGGCACATCCATGTGTGCGAGGAGGTCTCATGACAGGCACTCACACCGGTGTACGCGCAGCCGTCAGGCAGGTGCCCGGCCCCTGCGCGCACTGGAACGACGATGACGCGGACTTCATCCGTCACGTCCTCAACCGCGTGGGCGACAAGTGGAGCGTCCTCATCGTCGGCACCTTGGAGGGCGGCCCGCTCCGCTACACCGAACTCATCCACGGCATCCCAGGAATCTCGCAGCGGATGCTCACGCTCACCCTGAAGCAGCTCACGCAGGACGGACTCGTCTCCCGCACCGCATACCCTGAGGTCCCCCCACGAGTCGAGTACGAGCTGACCACCCTCGGACGCAGCCTCCTGAGCACCGTGCTTGACCTGGCCGCCTGGGCAGTCGACAACCACAAGGAAATCGCCCGCAATCGTCAGGCCGCTCTTGAGGATGTCTGACCCGCAGCAAGCTCAGTCGAGAGGTGCCGATCACGGAGGGTGACCATGAGCGCAGAGGTCGAAGCCGACGAGGATGCCCGGCTTGGGATATATCGTGCGTTCGCGCAAGCTGGTCGGAGCGCTAGCACTCGCGAGCTAGCCGTAGCTGTTGGTCGCGATGACCAGTCGGTGAGGGCGAGTATCCGGCGGCTAGCAGAAGCTCGCCACCTGGCGCTGGACGACGACGGCGAGATCGTGCTCGCCCATCCGTTCGCCACCCGGAACATCGGATTCTCCGTCATGGGTGCGACGCGTCTGTGGTGGGGCGGATGCGCATGGGACTCCTTCGCGATCCCGCACCTCGTCCCAGATGAGCCCAACGTCCTGGTTGCGACGCGCTGCCCGAACTGCGAGAAGCCCCTAGCGTGGAACGTCAACCGTCACGAACCGCCAGCCGGTCCGGAAGTCGCGCACTTCCTGGTGCCGATGCATGCAGTCTGGGACGACGTGGTGCACGCCTGCTCTCACCAGCAGATCTTCTGCAGCCCGGCAGAGGCGCTGCCCCAGGGCACCGACGCTCCTCTGGCCAGACGCCCCAGTCTTTCCCCCCGATACGCCCCCGGACCGTGAGCGACGGTGGGCAACGGTTGGACTCAGCGGGACCAAACAAGATCGGCCCCCGACCGCATCTCTGCTGGTCAGGGGCCGTTCTCGCACCTGGTGGCGGGTAGAGGATTCGAACCTCTGTAGCTTTCGCGACGGATTTACAGTCCGCTCCCATTGGCCGCTCGGGCAACCCGCCAGGGCGTCGCCACCACGCCGTGCGCGGCAGCGGAAGCAAGGATAGCGGTTGCCCCCGGGGCCGCCGCAACCGGGTACCGTCAGGGGGTCGTACCGCTGGTCAGCGGGCGACGGAAGACCTTCAGACCGCCGAACAGCAGGAGCATGAGCATGGCAGCCAACCCGTCGTTCGACATCGTGAGCAAGGTCGACCGCCAGGAGGTCGACAACGCCCTCCGTCAGGCGGAGAAGGAGCTCGCGCAGCGGTTCGACTTCCGCGGCACCGGCGCCGAGATCTCCTGGTCGGGCGAGGAGGCGATCAGCCTCCAGGCGGAGACCGAGGAGCGGGTCCGGGCGGCGCTCGACGTCTTCAAGGAGAAACTGGTCAAGCGGAACATCTCGCTCAAGTCGCTGGACGCCGGCGACCCCCGCGCCTCGGGCAAGGTCTTCAAGATCGACGCCAAGGTCATCCAGGGCATCGACACGGACAAGGCCAAGTCGATCAGCAAGAAGATCCGCGACGAGGGCCCGAAGGGCGTGCAGGCGCAGATCCAGGGCGACCAGCTCCGGGTCACCGGCAAGAAGAAGGACGACCTCCAGGCCGTCATCGCGCTGCTCAAGGGCGAGGACTTCGGCGTCGCGCTGCAGTTCACCAACTACCGCTGACGAGCCCGGTCAGCGCGAGAAGATCAGCAGCAGGATCACTGTCAGGACCGCGCTGATCAGGATCGAGCCCAGGCAGCCGACCCGGTTCGAGAAGAAGAAGAACATTCCCGTGCTGTACCCGCCCGGGACGCGTTGAGACGCCGTCGAGCGGTCACCCCGATCGGGTGACCGCTCGACGCGTATCCGGCTGGTGTGGCGGTCGGCGGGTGAGCCGCACTCAGGCGGCAACCCGGTGCTCGGTGCGTACCGCGGTGGCCTCCGCGCGGGCGATGGGGCCGCCGGGGAGCGCGGCGACCGTGGCGCCGACGGCGACCGCCGCCCCGGCGAAGAGGAACGCCCACGGCACCCCGCCGGCGTGGTCGACGATCAGGCCGGCCACCGCGCCGCCGGCGGCGCTCGCCGCCACCGACATGGTGACCACCCAGGTGTACGCCTCGTTCAGCATGCCGGCCGGGGCGATCCGCCCGACCAGGGTGTTCTCCAGGGTCAGGGCGGGCGCGATGGTGGCGCCACCGAGGATCAGCGCGACGCCCAGCGCCGCCGGGCCGGGCATCACCGCGAAGACGGCGAAGCTGGCGGCCACCGCGCCGAGCAGCCAGGCGAACTGGCGGGTCATGTTGGCCGGCGGCCGGCGTACGCCGAACCAGAAGCCGCCCGCGGCGCTGCCGATGCCCCAGACGGCCAGCAGCACGCCGGCGAGGCTCTCCGGGTCGTCGGCGGTGGCGTCGCCGGCGAAGGCCGGCACGATGACCCCGGCCGCGCCGAACGCGATGCCGAGGCTGGCGACGCAGAGCAGCAGCGCCGGGAAGCCGCCCACCCGCAGCGGGCCGAGACCCTTCGCGTGGTGCTCGCGGGGGTGTGGCCGCCAGCCGCGCATCACCCGGCCGAGGGCCACCGCGGCGGTGCCGACCAGGGTGACCACGGCGGCGCCGACGAGCGCGGCGGCGGCGTCGGCGGCCAGCACGAACGCGGCCACCAGCAGCGGGCCGAGCACGAAGACGATCTCGAAGAGCGAGGTCTCCGCGGCGAGCGCGCTGTTGCGCAGGTGGTACCGGCCGGAGGTCGGGCCGGTGAGGTCGTTCCAGGCGCCCCGGATGGCGGCGGTCAGCGGCGGGTAGGTGGCGCCGGCGACCCCGGCGGCCAGGTAGATCAGGCCCAGGTTGCCGGCCTCGGACCGGCTGGCCCCGAGCAGCCCGAAGAGCGCGAGGGGGTGGGCGACGGCGGTGGCCAGCAGTACGGGGGTGGGGCCGACCCGGTCGGCGACCCGCCCGGCGACCGGGCTGAGCGCGGCGCCGCAGAGCGCGTAGAAGCCCCCGGCGACCGCGGCGAGGGCGTACCGCCCGGTCACCTGCTCGACGACGAGCAGCAGCGCCAGCGGGGTCATGCCGATCCCGAGCCGGCCGATGATGCCGAGGATCAGCAGCATCGGCGCGCCGGGGATCCGCCAGACGCCCAGGTACTGGCGCAGTGCGGCCACGGTCGACCTCCGACGGATGTAATGGGTGAGAGACGTTTCGACCCTAACGCCGGGCAGGACGGGAGGGAACCGGTTTGTGCCTCGACACACGACTCCGCCCGCGTCCGGACCGGACGCGGGCGGAGGTTGTCGGCGTGGGTCAGCGCTGGAACTGCACCGGACCGCTGTTGGCGGCCATCTGCTCCAGCCGGGCGACCCGCTCCTCCATCCTGGGGTGGGTGGAGAAGAGCGCCGCGATGCCGCCGCCCCGCTTGAACGGGTTGTCGATCATCAGGTGGGCGGTGCTGGTCAGCTGCCCCTGCGCCGGCAGCGGCCGCGCCTGGGTGCCCATGTGGATCTTCCGGAGCGCGCTCGCCAGGGCCAGCGGGTCCCGGCTCAGCGCCGCACCCGACTGGTCGGCCTGGAACTCCCGGCTCCGGCTGATGGCCAGCTGGATGATGGTCGCCGCGATCGGGCCGAGGATCAGGGTGAGCAGCAGCACGGCCGGGTTCGGGCCGTCCTCGTCGTCCGAGGAGCCCAGCGGGATGAACCAGGCGATGTTCGCCAGGAAGGTGATGATGCCGGCCAGCCCGGCCGCCACGCTGGAGATCAGGATGTCCCGGTTGTAGACGTGCGACAGCTCGTGTCCGATCACCCCGCGCAGCTCGCGGTAGTCGAGGATCTCGGTGATGCCCTGGGTCACGCAGACCGCCGCGTGCTGCGGGTTTCGTCCCGTGGCGAACGCGTTCGGCTGCGCGGTCGGGCTGACGTACAGGCGGGGCATCGGCTGCCGCGCCTCGGTGGCCAGCTCACGCACCATCCGGTACAGCTCAGGGAACTCTGCCTCGCTGACCGGTTGCGCCCGCATCGAGCGCAGCGCGAGCTTGTCGGAGTAGAAGTAGGTCACGCCGTTCATCAGCAACGAGGCGACGACGGCGAAGACGAGGCCGCCGCTCCCGCCGAACCAGTAGCCGACCGCGAGGATCAGCGAGGTCAACAGGCCGAGCAGCGCTGCGGTCTTCAGACGGTTGTGATGCACGATCGCTCCTTCGGTGCGCGGACCCGCACAGGAATCCGCTGACCGGTTCAACAACCCGGTACCCGTCAACCATCCTGCTCATGACTGAGAGTTGCCTGAAAAAGGCTGTGCGCCGGCTGCGCCGGATCAGCGCGCGACCAGGTCCAACAGGAGTTGCGGGGCGAAACCGACCACCACGGCCACCAGGGTCGCGACCGCCAGGGCCAGCCCGACGCTCGTCGCCGGGCGGGCGCCGGCCGGTCGGTCCGCCCCGGCGGGGCGGGCGGCGGCGTCCGGGGCGGCCCAGAGGCCGGCGGCGAGGCGCAGGTAGTAGGCGAGGCCGAGCACCGCGTTGACCGCCACCACCAGGGCGAGCCAGCCGGCGTGGCCGTCCAGCAGCGACCGGACCACCGTCACCTTGGCGAACAGCCCGGCCAGCCCCGGCGGCAGCCCGGCCAGCCCGATCAGCGCGAGCGCGAACGCGCCCCCGACCCACGGGTGCCGGCGGGCCGCCCCGCGCAGGTCGTCCAGGGTGCCGCCGTCGGCGTCCGCCGGGCGCAGGGCCACCACCGCCGCGAACGCGGCCAGCTCCAGCACCACGAAGAAGATCGCGTACGCGACCGCGGCCGCATACGCCCCGGCGCGGGCGTCGGCGGTGCGGCCGGCCGCCAGCGCGAGCGCGCCGAGCGGGGCGAGGATGTAGCCGGCCTGGGCCACCGAGGACCAGGCGAGCAGCCGGACGGTACGCCGCTGGCGCAGCGCCACCAGGTTGCCGACGGTCATGGTGAGCACGGCGAGCAGGGCCAGCACCGGACCGGTGACGGTGGCCGGCAGCGCCCGCTGGACCACGGCGAGCAGGGCCACCACCCCGCCCAGCTTCGACGCGGTCGACAGGTACGCGGCCACCGGCAGCGGCGCGCCGTCGTACGTGGCCGGGGCCCAGGCGTGGAACGGCACCGCCGCCACCTTGAACGCCAGCCCGAGCACCACCAGCGCCACCGCGACCGTGGTCAACGGCAGGTCCAACAGCTCCGGCCGCTCGGCGAGGGTGGCGCCGAGCCGGTCGAGGTGCAGCCCGCCGGTCACCGCGTAGAGCAGCGCCGCGCCGAGCAGGGTCAGCGTGGTCGCCACCACGCTGACCACGAAGAAGGTCACCGCCGCCTCGGCGCTGGCCAGGCTGCCCCGGCGCAGGCCGACCAGGACGTAGAGCGGCAGGGTGAGCGTCTCCAGCGCCACGATCAGGGTGATCAGGTCGCCGGCCGCGCCCAACACCACGCCGCCGGTCATCGCGCAGGCGAGCAGGAAGCAGTACTCCCCCACCGGCGTGCGGCCGGCCCGCAGCAGCGGCCCCGACAACGCCAGCACCCCCAGGGTGAGCAGCGCGAAGACCGCCGCGACCAGGGCCGCCCGGCCATTGAACAGCCAAGAGCAGTCACCGCCCACGCAGAAGGTGCGCCGCTCGCTGCCCGCCCCGACCACCGCCGCGCCCACCGCCGTGGCGACGGCGCCGACGGCGGCCACCGCCACCGTCGCGGCGGCCCGGGCCACCAGCAGGTCGGCCAGGAGCACGACCACGGCGGTGCCGGCGGCCAGGTACGCCGGCAGCAGCGCCACGTTGTCCACGCTCTGCACCAGGCTCACGCCGCCACCCCGCCCCACCGACGAATCCGGGACCCGTTCACTTGAGCACCCCCACCAGGGCGTCCACCGGGCCGGTCGCGTAACCGAGCACCAGCGCGGGGGCCAGGCCGACGGCCAGCGCGAGGAGCACCAGCGGGGCCCACGCGGTCAGTTCGGCCCCGGCCAGCCCGGGCGCCAGCCGGCCCACCGCCGGACTGGGTCGCCCGTGGGCGACCTGCCGCAGCAACCGCAGGAAGTACGCGGCGGTCAGCGCCCCGCCGAGCGCGGCCAGCACCGCCAGGGTGACCCAGAACCCGCCGCCCCGCCGGACCGCCGCCACCACGGCGAACGCCTCGCCCCAGAAGCCGGCCAGCCCGGGCAGCCCCAACGAGGCGACCGCCGCGAAGCCGAGCAGCCCGGCCAGCCGGGGCGCGGTCTCCCGCAGCCCGGACAGCTCGGCGAGGGAGCCGGTGTGGGTACGGTCCTTGACCGCCCCGGCCAGGAAGAAGAGCAGGCCGGTGATCACCCCGTGCGCGATGTTGCCGATCAGCGCCGCCTCGATGCCGGTGGCCGTGAGCGTGGCCACCCCGAGCAGCACGAAGCCCATGTGCCCGACGCTGGAGTACGCGATCAGCCGCTTCAGCTCGTCCTGCGCGAGGCAGACCAGCGAGCCGACCAGGATCGCGGCGACGGCGAGCACCCCGAGCACCGGGGCGGCCCAGCGGGCGCCTTCCGGGGCCACCCCGACCGCCACCCGGATCAGGCCGTACGTCCCCATCTTGAGCAGCACCCCGGCCAGGATGACGCTGCCGACGGTGGGCGCCTGGGTGTGCGCGTCGGGCAGCCAGGAGTGCAGCGGCCAGAGCGGACTCTTCACCGCGAACGCCAGCGCCAGCAGCGCGAACGCGGCGAGCTGCGTGCCCCGGGACAGCCCGGCCCCGCCGGTCAGCGTCACGAGGTCGGCGGTGCCGGCGGCGGCGACCACCACGTAGACGCCGACCAGCAGCAGCACCGAGCCGAGGAGCGTGTAGAGGACGAACTTCCGGGCCGCCCGCCGCCGGTCCTCGCCGCCCCAGCCGGCGATGATCGCGTACATCGGGAGCAGGACGACCTCGAAGAAGACGAAGAACAGCACCAAGTCGAGGGCGAGGAAGGTGCCGAGGATGCCCACCTCGACCACCAGCAGCAACGCGACCAGGGCCCGGCCGCTGCCACCGTCGGGCACCCGCCACAGCGTGTACCCACAGCAGAGCAGGGTGAGCAGGGCGGTGAGCACCACCAGCGGCCAGGAGATCCCGTCCACCCCGAGGTGGAAGCGCAGGTCGAGGCCGGGCACCCAGGGCAGGTCGAGCTGGTGCCAGGGCTGCACGGCGGGACGGGGCCCGTAGCCGAACCAGCCGTGGTCGCCGCCGACCAGCGGCACGGTGGCGAGCAGGGTGAGCGCGGCGGCGACCACCCCGGTCAGCCGGGCCGCCCGGTCGTGCGGGACGGCCGCCACCGCGACCGCGCCGAGCGCCGGCACGGCCAGGACCGCGACCAGCAGAACCTGCCCGACGCTCACGGTGCCACCTCAGTTCGCGACTGCGGGGCTCGCAACACCGGCTCACTCCTCGCGCTCACGGTGCCACCTCAGTTCGCGACTGCGGGGCTCGCAACACCGGCTCACTCCTCGCGCTCACGGTGCCACCTCAGTTCGCGACGCGCTCACGGTGCCACCCCCATCAGTGCGACGGCGAGGCCGATCAGCAGCGCGCCGGCGAGTACGCCGGCCGCCGCGCGGGGCAGGGCCGCGCGGTGCAGCGTGGCCAGGCCGCCGCCCAGACCCACCGCGGCGTGGCCGCTGCCCTCCACCAGGCCGTCCACCCCCAGCTCGTCCCCGGTCCGCGCGGCCCGGGCGAGCGCGTTCGTCGGGCGTACGACGAGGGCGTGCTGGACGTCGTCGAGCCGGAACGCCCGGGCGAAGACCGGCCGGAGCGGACCCAGGAAGCGGGCCGGGTCGGCGGCCGGGTCCCGGCGCCAGCCCGCCCACGCGACCCCCGCGCCGGCCAGCAGCAGGGCCAGCGGGAGCAGCACCGCCGCGCCCAGGTGGGTCAGCGAGTCGCCGAAGTCGGTCAGCTCCGCCTCGGTGGCGGGCGCGAAGATCCGCCCGATGAACGGCCCCCAGAACCCGGCCAGGCCGAGCAGCGCGGCCGGGACCGCCAGCACCAGCACCGGCCAGCGCATCAGCGCCGGCGGGTCGTGCGGGTCCGCCAGCGGGATCCGGGTGGCGCCGAAGAAGGTGCGCAGCAGCAGGCGGGTGGCGTACCAGGCGGTGACGGCGACGCCGAGCAGCCCGGCCAGCCAGACCAGCCAGCCGACCCACTGCGGCGTCGGGCCGGCGCCGTCCAGCGCGGCGGCCTCGGCGGCGGCGAGCACGCCGTCCTTGCTCCAGAAGCCCGACAGCGGTGGCACCCCGGCGAGCGCGCCGAGACCGACCACCGTGCACCAGAAGGTCACCGGCATGCCCCGCCGCAGACCCCCCATCCGGGACATCAGCGTGGTGCCCACCGCGTGGATGACCGCCCCGGCCGCGAGGAAGAGCAGCGCCTTGAACGCGGCGTGGCTGAGCAGGTGGAACAGCGCCGCCGTGGGCGAGCCGACGGCGAGGGCCCCGGTCATGTAACCGATCTGGGAGACCGTCGACCAGGCCAGCACCCGCTTGATGTCGTCCTGCGCGGTGGCCGCGAACGCGCCCAGCAGCAGGGTGATCGCGGCCAGCACGCCGAGCACGGTCAGCGCCACCGGGGCGCGCTCGAACAGCGGGAAGAGCCGGGCCACCGCGTACACGCCGGCGGCGACCATGGTGGCGGCGTGGATCAGCGCGGAGATCGGGGTGGGGCCGGCCATCGCGTCGGGCAGCCAGGTGTGCAGCGGGAACTGGGCGCTCTTGCCGGCCACCCCGGCGAGCAGCAGCAGGCAGGCGGCGGTGAGCGTACCGGTGGAGTAGGGGTGGGCGAGCACATCGGCGATCTTGAAGCTGCCGGCGGAGACGCCGAGCAGCGCGATGCCGAGCAGGAAGCCCACGTCGCCGACCCGGGTGACCAGGAACGCCTTCACCGCCGCGGCGGGCGCCTCGGGCAGCCGCCGGTCGTGGGCGATGAGCAGGTACGAGCAGATGCCCATCACCTCCCAACCGACCAGCAGCAGGATCAGGTCGCCGGAGACCACCACGACCAGCATCGCGGCGGTGAAGAGACTGATCTGCGCCGCGTACGGCGGGTAGCGGTGGTCCACCTCGACGTCGTCGTGCGGGCCGCGCTTCAGGTAGGCGATCGAGTAGACCTGCACCGCCAGAGCGACCGCGGCCACCGCCGTGGCGACCAGCACGGCCACCCCGTCCAGCCGGTAGCCCAGCGTCACCCGCAGCCCACCCAGGTCGACCCAGGTGGTCGAAGCCTCGACCGGGTGGTCCACCCGGGTCAGCAGCGCCAGCGCGACGAGCAGCGCCCCGGCCGCGCCGGCCACGCCGAGCGCGATCGCCACCCGCCGGGCCCGGTCCTCGCCGGTCGCCGCGCCACGCGGCGACGGCGGCAGGAGCAGCCCCACCAGGCCGGCGGCCAACGGCAGGCCGGGCAGCAGCGGTACGAGCGGCGCCAGTCGCCCGATGCCCTCGCTCATCCCCGCACCTCCGGCCCATCGACGCCGCCCGTGGTCCCCGCGGCGGACCGGTCGGCGGCCACCCCGGCCACGCCGGCCGGCACGGGCGTCGGCGCCTCGGTCAGCGGCACCTCGTCCACCGCGACGCTGGCCCGCAGCCGGTAGAGCTGGAGCACGATGGCCAGCCCCACGCCGATCTCGGCGGCGGCGAGCACGATCACGAAGAGCGCGAAGACCTGCCCGGCGTGCGGCAGCTGCGCCCGGACCGTGGTGTCCGCGGTGACCAGGATCAGGTTCACCGCGTTCAGCATCAACTCGACGGCCATCAGCACCAGCACGGCGTTGCGGCGGCGCAGCACGCCGAAGACGCCCAGGCCGAACAGCAGCGCGGCGGTGACGTAGGGGACGACCGGCCTCACGCGCGCCCACCCTCGTCACCGGTGGCCGGCGTGGCGGACCTGACCGGACCGGGCCGCCCGATGTCGGGGCGGGAGAGCACGATCGCGCCGACCAGGGCGGCGAGCAGCAGCACCGACAGCACCTCGAAGGGCAGCACCCAGGAGCGGAAGACCTGCTCGCCGAGGCGGTCGGCGGTGCCCGCCGTGGGCAGCTCCACCCGGGACCAGCGGAACGCGTCGACCAGCAGCACGGCCAGGCCCAGCCCGCTGCCGCCGCCGATCAGGGCGGCCGGCCAGCCCGGCCGGTCCAGGTCGTCGGAGGCGCCGATCGGCGCGCGGGTCAGCATCACCGCGAAGAGCAGCAGCACGACCACCGCGCCGACGTAGATCAGCACCTGCACCCAGGCCACCAGCTCGGCGGTGAGCACGAGGTAGTCGCCGGCCAGCGCACCCAGGCAGACCACCAGGTAGAGACCGGCCCGGACCAGGTGCTGCGTGCTCACCACCAGCACCCCCGCGCCGACCGCCACCGCGCCGAGGGCGAGCAGCAGCAGGTCCGCACCCGTCATGGGGCCGTACCTCCGTCGGCGGCGGGGCCGGGCTCGGGGCGTACGGCGGAAGGGCGGGCCGGGGCCGCGGCCTTGCGCGCGGCGGTGGTCTCCTCCTTGGAGGGCTCGCCGTGCGGGTCGTGCGCGGGTGGCGGCGGGACGGTGGCCATCCACTCGCCGAGGTGGTCCTTGTCGTGCAGCAGGTCCTTGATGTCGTGCTCGGCGTACTCGAACTCCGGCGACCAGTAGAGCGCGTCGAAGGGGCAGACCTCCACGCAGATGCCGCAGTACATGCAGAGCGAGAAGTCGATGTCGAACTTGTCGAGCACGTTGCGCTGGCGGGGGCGGGCGGCGCCGGGCACCGCCACCTCCTCCTTGTGCGAGTCGATGTAGATGCACCAGTCCGGGCACTCCCGGGCGCAGAGCATGCAGACGGTGCAGTTCTCCTCCAGCAGCGCGATCACGCCGCGGGAGCGGGGTGGCAGCTCGGGGGCGACGTCCGGGTACTGCTGGGTGGTCGAGCGGCGGGTCATCGTCTTCAACGTGACCGCCAGCCCCTTCACCAGCCCTTCGCCGGGCATGCCGCTGCGCTCACTCATGCCGCCCATCCTGCCCTGTGCCCTCGGCGCGCGCGACCACCACCCGGCTCTTACCGGCGGTACGGGGATCGTGGGGAGAACGACTCCGCCGACCGGATCAGGCCCCGGGGTCGATGAGGCCGGGCAGCGGGGGCAGCATTTCCACGCCGAGCTGCTGGAGGACCTGGAACAGCTCGTTGACGCTCCACACGTCGAGGATCCGGCCCGTCTCGTCGAAGCGCAGGAAGGTCGCCCCGGAGTAGCTGACCACCCGCCCGGTCGGCGGCACCGGGCCGAACTGGCCGGCCTGCGTGCCGGCGGCCCGCCAGTGCACGGCCACCCGGTCCCCGGCCGCCACCAACTCGACGACCTTGTAGCGCAGGTCCGGGAAGGCCGCCCGCCGGTCCCGGTGCCAGGCCAGCGTCGCCGCCGGCCCGGTCCCGCCCAGCCCCGGGCAGTCCTCGGCGATCAGTTCGTACGCCGTCTCCTCGCGGCCGGCGTTCCACACGTCGGCGATGAAGCGTCGGGCCCTCGCCTCCAGATCGGTCACCGCGGCAGCCTAGCCCCGCGTCGCGTCGGGGCTGCCCCGGGACCCCGGAGCGACCATGATGGGAGTCGGACGCCGGCGTGACCGGCGGGCGATGGCGAGGAGGCGGCGTGGGCGCGGACAGCGACAAGATCCTGGAGCGGACCGGCGGGAAGTACGTCGAGCCGGGCGGCGAGTTCACCCGGGACCAGCGCTACATCGCCACCCGGATCACCGCCGACGGCCGGGACGGCTGGCCGGTCGAGCCCGGCCGGTACCGGCTGGCGGTCAGCCGCGCCTGCCCGTGGGCGAGCCGGCTGGTCATCGTCCGCCGGCTGCTCGGTCTGGAGGACGCCATCTCGATGGCGGTGGCCGGGCCGACGCACGACAAGCGGAGCTGGACCTTCGACCTGGACCCGGGCGGGCGGGACCCGGTGCTCGGCATCGAGCGGCTGGCCGAGGCGTACTTCAAGCGGTTCCCGGGGTACGAGCGGGGGATCACCGTGCCGGCGATCGTGGACGTGCCGACCGGGCAGGTGGTCACCAACGACTACGCGCGGATGAGCCTGGACCTGTCGACCGAGTGGACCACGTACCACCGCGAGGGGGCGCCGGAGCTGTACCCGGAGCGGCTGCGCGACGAGATCGACGAGGTCAACGCGGTGGTCTTCGCCGACGTGAACAACGGCGTCTACCGGTGCGGCTTCGCCGGCAGCCAGGAGGCGTACGAGAAGGCGTACCACCGGCTCTTCGACCGGCTGGACTGGCTGAGCGAGCGGCTGGCCGGGCAGCGGTACCTGGTGGGCGGCACGATCACCGAGGCGGACGTGCGACTCTTCACCACCCTGACCCGCTTCGACCCGGTCTACCACGGCCACTTCAAGTGCAACCGGCAGAAGCTGACCGAGATGCCGGTGCTCTGGGCGTACGCGCGGGACCTGTTCCAGACCCCCGGTTTCGGCGACACCGTCGACTTCGACCACATCAAGCGGCACTACTACGAGGTGCACCGGGACATCAACCCGACCGGCGTGGTCCCGTCGGGGCCGGACCTGTCGAACTGGCTCACCCCGCACGGCCGCGAGTCCCTGGGCGGCCGCCCCTTCGGCGACGGCACCCCACCCCCGCCTCCGCCACCGGCCGAGCGGGTCGACCCCGCCCACACCCCGCTGCGCTGAGGCGTCCGGTCAGAGGGCGAGGCGGACGGCGGCGGTCAGGACGAGCTGGGCCAGGGCCAGGGGGACCAGCACCAGCCAGCAGAGGCGCTGGAGCTGGTCCTCGCGGAGCCGGGGGTAGGACACCCGCAGCCAGATGATCACGAAGGCGACGGCGAAGACCTTGAGCAGCGTCCAGAGCCAGCCGAGCTGGGCGTCCGCGAACGGCCCCTGCCAGCCGCCGAGGAACAGCACGGTGGTCAGCGCGGCGATCACCACGATGCCGACGTACTCGGCGAGCAGGAAGAAGGCGAAGCGCAGGCCGGTGTACTCGGTCATGTAGCCGAAGACCAGCTCCGAGTCGGCGACCGGCATGTCGAACGGGGGCCGCCGGATCTCCGCCAGCCCGGCGACGAAGAAGATCACCATCGCCGGCGCCTGCCAGAGCAGCCACCACGGCCGCCACGCCTCGACGATGCCGGAGAGGCTGAGCGTGCCCGCCGCCATCGCCACCGACGCGGCGGCCAGCACCAGCGGCAGCTCGTAGCCGAGCAACTGGGCCGCGCCGCGCAGGCCGCCGAGCAGGCTGTACTTGTTGGCCGACGCCCACGCCGACATCAGCACCGCCACCACGCCGATGCCGACCACCGCGAGGACGAAGAAGAGGCCGATGTCCAGCGGCTGCCCCACCAGGTCGCCCGGTCCGAGCGGGATCACCAGCAGCGCGAGCAGGTACGGCACCAGCGCCACCGCCGGGGCCAGCCGGAAGACGGCCCGGTCCGCGTCGCGCGGCGTGACGTCCTCCTTCTGCACGAACTTGATCCCGTCGGCGATCAGCTGCGCCCAGCCGTGGAAGCCGCCCGCGTACATCGGGCCGAGCCGGCCCTGCATGTGCGCCATCACCTTGTGCTCGACCTGCCCGACGACCAGCGGCAGGGTGAGGAACGCGACCAGCACGCCAGCCACCCGGAGGACCAGCTCCAACCAGGTCGGCATCAGGCCTTCCCTTCCTCGGCCGTGGGCTCGGCACCGGCCGCCGGCTCGGCGTGGCCGGGCCCGGTCGGGCGCTCACCGGGGGTGGGCCGGGCGGGACCGTCGGCCGCGCGGGTCGGCCGCTCGCCGGCACCGGGCCGGGCCGGACGGTCGCCGGGGGTGGGGCGCGCGGGACGCTCCCGGGCCGGGCGGGCGGGCGTACCGCCGCGCGGGCCCTCGCCGACACCGGCCGCGCCGGCGGGGGTCGGCGTGGTGCCCCACTCTCCCGGCGCCGGTACGCCCGGCGGGCGGATCGGCCGGCGGCCGCCGCCGGCCTCGGACTCGCCCGGCTCCTTCGCGCCCGGCCAGGGCTTCGCCACCCGGGAGGCGAGGACGAACTCCTTGCGGAGCGGGTGCCCCTCGAACTCCGGCGGCAGCAGCAGCGGCTTCAGCTCACCGTGCCCGTCGAACGAGATGCCGAACATCTCGTACGTCTCCCGCTCGTGCCAGGCCGCGCCCGGGTAGAGGTCGATCACCGACGCCACGGTCGCCGCCTCCCGGGGCAACCGGGTGCGCAGCAGCAGCCCGTGCCGCCGGGTGGTCGACCAGAGGTGGACCACCACGTCGAAGCCCTCGGCCAGCTCGTCGACCGCCGACAGCCAGTCGAAGAAGTCGAAGGCCAGCTCGGCGTCGTCGCGGGCCGCGCGCACCACGTCCCGCCAGCTCGCCGGGGGTACGTCCACCGTGGCGCGGGCGTACCCCTGACCGCCGGAGACCGACGCGGTGGCCGCCACGGGCGCGAGTAGCGCGACCACCCGCTGGCCGACCTCTTCCGGAGTCATGCCGCTGATCCTAGGGCCGGCGGCCCGCACCCGTGTCGGGCCGCCCGCGCTCCCGGTCCGGGGATCTGGTCGCTTTGCCGGCGGGCGGGCTCCGGGACGGGAAGGATGAACCCGTGCGCGCTGTGACTGTGTCTCCCCGGGTTCCCGATTCGCTGCGGCTGATCGAGGAGTGGCCCGAGCCCGCCCCCGAGGAGGGCGCCATTCTGGTCGAGGCCCTCGCGGTGGGCGTCTGCGGCACCGACCAGGAGATCATCGCCGGGGCCTACGGGGAAGCGCCACCCGGCCAGGACCGGCTGGTGCTGGGCCACGAGTCGCTGGGCCGGGTGCTGGAGGACCCCACCGGCACCCTCCAGGCCGGCGACCTGGTGGCCGGCATCGTCCGGCACCCCGACCCGGTGCCCTGTCCGAACTGCGCCGTGGACGAGTGGGACATGTGCCGCAACGGGCAGTACACCGAACACGGGATCAAGGCGCTGCCCGGGTTCGCCCGGGACCGGTGGCGGGTGCAGCCGAAGTTCGCCGTCGGCCTGGACCCGGTCCTCGCCCCGGTCGGGATGCTGCTGGAACCGACCAGCGTGGTGGCGAAGGCCTGGGACCACATCGAGCGGATCGGCCGCCGCGCCGAGTGGAAGCCACAGACCGTGCTGGTCACCGGGGCCGGGCCGATCGGCCTGCTGGCCGCGCTGCTCGCCACGCAGCGTGGCCTGTCGGTGCACGTGCTGGACCGGGCCACCGAGGGGCCGAAGCCCGACCTGGTCCGGGCGCTCGGCGCGACATACCACGCCACGCCCGTGACCGAGCTGGACTTCGCGCCGGACGTGGTGGTGGAGTGCACCGGCGCGCCGGTCGTGGTGCTCGACGCGATGTTCAAGGCCGGGCCGACCGGCATCGTCTGCCTGACCGGGGTGTCCAGCGGCGGCCGGACCATCGACTTCGACGCGGGCGCGCTCAACCGGGCCCTGGTGCTGGAGAACAACGTGGTCCTCGGCTCGGTCAACGCCAACCGGCGGCACTGGGAACTGGCCGCCGAGGCGCTCGCCCGGGCCGACCAGGCCTGGCTGAACTCGCTGATCAGCCGCCGGGTGCCGGTGGAGGCGTACGCCGAGGCGTACACCACCGGACCGGAGGACATCAAGGTGGTGCTCGACTTCACCGCCTGAGCAGTCGGGCGGGGCGGCTCAGACGCCGGGCAGCCTGCCGTTGCGGAACAGGTCCACGAAGAGCTGGTGGTCGTGGCGAGCCTGGACGCCGTACGTGTGCGCGAAGTCGACCAGGTACCGGCCGAAGCCGTCCGCGTCGGCGTCGACGGCGGCCACGATCGCCTCCTCGGTGGAGTAGTCGACCAGGTCGTGGCTGGACTCGTCGTCGGCGACCGAGTGCATGCGAGCCACCGCCCGCCCGAGGTCGGTGAGGACCCCGGCCAGCTCCTCCGGCTCGTTGACGTCCGCCCAGTCCAGGTCGGCCGCGTACGGGGAGACCTCGGCGACGAGCTGGCCGACCCCGTCCAGCTCGGTGAAGCCCACCCAGGGGTCGGCGTACGCCTGGAGCGCCCGCTGCGACTCGGCGGTCCGGTGGCCCTGGTGCTTGAAGTAGCCGCGGACCCGCTCGTCGTCGATGTACCGCGCCACGGCCGGCACCTGGGCCTGCTTCATGTAGATGACGACGTCGTTCTCCAGCGCCTGGGTGTGCCCCTCCAGCAGCAGGTTGTACGACGGCAGGCCGGCCGAGCCGATTCCGACGCCCTTTCGCAGCACCACGTCCTTGATGTTCGCCGCGACCGGACGCAGCCGGATCGCCGACTCCGGCCGGGTGCCGAGGTAGTCGTGGAAGGCGGCGCGAACCTTCTCCCGGGTCTGTCCGTCGACCTCGAACACGCCGTCGCCGAGGAAGAACCGGCGGTCGTAGTCGTCGATGGTGGTCTGCGTGGCGAGCAGGTCGACCCGGGTGTTGAGCCGGGCCTGCTGGAGCACCCGCCGCAGCACCCCGTCGGCGTTGTCCAGGGTGATCGAGCCGATCGCGTCGTCCCCGCCGGCCGCGATGGCCCGCAGCTCGGTGAGGTACGACCGGGCGAAGCCGCTGACCAGTTCGCCGATCACCTGGTCGGAGAGCGCCTTGGCGTAGCCGAGCAGCGCCACGCTGGCCGCGAACCGCTTCAGGTCCCAGGAGAACGGCCCGACGTACGCCTCGTCGAAGTCGTTGACGTTGAACACCAGCTGCCCGGAGGCGTTCATGTAGGTGCCGAAGTTCTCCGCGTGCAGGTCGCCGTGGATCCAGACCCGGCTGGTCCGGTCGTCGAGGAACAGGTCGTCGGCGAAGTCGGCGCGCTGGTCGGCGTAGAACAGCGAGGCGCTGCCCCGGTAGAAGGCGAACGGCGACGCCGCCATCTTGCGGAACTTGCGGCGGAAGGCCGCCGGGTCGAGCGCCATCGACGCGCCGAACTCCTCGGTCAGCACGTCGACGATGAAGGCGGAGCGCTTGTCCGCGGACTGGGTCATGGTCCGCAGGCTAATCCCCGGCGGCCACTGCCGGCCTCAGCCGGCCGGAGGACGTACCGGTGGCGCGGTGAGGGATGCCACCGGGCGCGGCGCGGCCTCCGCGGGGCCGGCGTCGGCCGGCGAGGCGAGCCGGTCCGGGCGGCTGACGCCGCCGATCCCGGACTGCTCGGCGGCGATCTTCTCCTGGAGGCGGAGGATGCCGTGCAGCAGCGCCTCCGGCCGGGGCGGGCAGCCGGGCACGTAGACGTCGACGGGGATGATCTGGTCGACGCCCTTGGTCACCGAGTACGAGTCCCAGTACGGGCCGCCGCAGTTGGAGCAGGCGCCGAAGGAGATGACGTACTTCGGCTCGGGCATCTGGTCGTAGAGTCGCTTGATCGCCGGGGCCATCTTGTCGGTGACCGTGCCGGAGACCACCATCAGGTCGGCCTGCCGGGGCCCGTGGGCGAATGGGATCACGCCGAGCCGGATGAAGTCGTGCCGGCCCATGCTGGTGGCGATGAACTCGATGGCGCAGCAGGCCAGGCCGAAGTTGAACACCCAGAGCGAGTAGCGCCGTCCCCAGTTCAGCACGAACCGGATCGGCTCGCCGAGCACCGCCGGTAGCTGCACCTCGGGCCTCCCTCGCGTGTCCCCGATCTGACAGTCAACCACAGCGCTCGGGCGGCAACCGGCGCAACCGTCGGGAGCATCGAGACGTGTGACGAGCGTCGACCGCGTCGGCGGCGACGGCACGGGGAGGACCAGATGATGGTGACGGGGGAACCGAGGCTCGACGAGCCGCCACCCGAGGGAGCCACGGGCCGGCGGAAGGACCGGGAGCGGACCGACGGGGTCGGTTTCGACGAGCTGTACCACGCGCACTTCCGGTCGCTGACGCTCCAGCTCACCGCGTACTGCGGTGACCTGCCGCAGGCGCAGGACCTGGTGCAGGAGGCGTTCTGCCGGGCCTTCGCCCGCTGGTCGCGGGTGTCCCGCTACGACGATCCGGTCGCCTGGGTACGCCGGGTCGCCTGGAACCTGGCCACCAGCCGGTGGCGGCGGCTGCGGACCGCCCAGACGTGGCTCCTGCGGCAGCGCGAGGAGCACGTGCCCGGGCCCGGCCCGGACCGGGTGGCGCTGGCCGCCGCCCTGGCGCTGCTGCCGGCCAACCATCGGCGGGCCGTGGTGCTGCACTACCTGGCGGATCTCTCCGTCACACAGATCGCCCAGCAGGAACAGGTGCCGGAGGGCACGGTCAAGTCCTGGCTGCACCGCGGCCGGGCGGCGCTGGCGGCCCAGCTCGCCACGAACGAGGTGAACCACCATGAGTGAGTTCGACGAGATGCTGGTCAGCGGCGAGTTCGCCGCGTACCGCGAGGCGGTCGTGTCGGCGGTGCACCCGGCCGGTCCGGGCGCCGTACGGGAGACCGTCCGGCGGCGGCGCCGGCGGGCGGTGGTCGCCACCGCGACGGCGGTGGTGCTCGCCGTGGCCGTCCCGGTCGCCGCGCACGCGGCCCTGGACCGGCAGCACGATCCGCGGCCCGGGCCGGCCCAGACCGCCGAGCCGACGCCGTCGGCGACGACCGCCTCGCCGACTTCGCCGGCCCCGTCACCGACGCCGAGCACCGCCAGCTCCACCCCGGCGGCACCGGACGGCCGGATCACCCGCGCCCAACTCCTCGCCGCCCGGCTGGACCTCCCCGCCTGGCTGCCCAACCCGGTCTGCGAGGCGGGCCCGACGCGACTCTCGGCCACGTACCGCACCGAGGGGGACGTGCTGCTGGAGGGGCTGGACCACGGGGACGTTGACGGGGACGGCCGGGACGAGACGCTCGCCCTGCTCCGCTGCCTCGTGGGGCAGCACGGGCCGTCGCAGGTGGTGGCGTTCGACCGGGACGAGCGCGGCCGGATCGTCACGCTCGGGCAGGTGACCCGTTCCGCGCGCCCCAACCCGGAATGGCTACTGGCGGTCGAGGTCACCGGCGGCGGGACGATCCGCGTGGAGATGGCGGACCTGGCGCCCGGTGGCGGCTGGTCGCTCGACTGGTCCCAGCGCCAGTGGCGGGGGTACCGCTGGACCGGCGAGCGGTTCACCCAGGTTGACGGGCCCACCTCCTTCGGCCCGAACCCGCACCTGGCCGACCTCTCGGTGACCGCCACCGACCTGGCCTGGGGGCCGAAGAACGCCGACGGCACGCGGACCGGCACGATCACTGTCACCGTCCGGAACCTCAGCCAGGCCCCGGCCAACCTGGTCGAGGTGCACCTGCGGATGCAGGTGGGGACCACGGCGGACGGCGGTGACTGGTCCGCCTGCCAGGGCGGGCCGCCGCCCAAGGGCCCCATCACCTGCCGGTTCGGCCCGCTCGGCCCGGGCGCGACGCGCATCTTCCAGTTCGGGCTCCGGAATTCGAACACCAGCAGTGGCACCGGCATCGCCGAGGTCACGCCGATCGGCACCGACGCCGACCCGCTGCTGGATCCGTCGCGGGAGAACAACGAGGACCGCTACCACTACCGGTGATCGCGATTCTCCGGTACGGCCCGCCGGGTGCCCGGCGGGCCGTACGCAGTTCCCGCTGCCTTCCAGCCGGCAGGTTCGTCGTCAAGACTTTCGACCAGTCGCGTTCCCGACAGCAGCCGCCGCAACCCGGTCCGAGGCCATTGCGTGCTACCGGGGACACCGCGGCGGACGACCGTCGCGGCAACGGGGAACACGGGAGGACATCAACATGACCACACGTACCGGACGCCGGCTGGCGACCGTCCTGCTCGGCTCAGCCACGGCGCTGCTGGCGTTCGCCGCACCCGCCGCGGCCGCACCCGCCGGTGGCGGCCTCGACGCCGACGTCTCGGTGGGCCGGCTGGTGCTCGACCCGACCGAGCGCGGCTACCGGGGCGACCTGCCGATCACAGTCACCAACCTGGGTCGGGTCGACACCTACTTCAGTGTCACGATCGTCGAGCCGGTCGCCGGCTCGATCGGCAACCTGTCGCCGGACAGCCCGTGCGGCTTCCAGGGGTTGCAGGACAACCGGCGGGTCGTCAACTGCCTGGTGCCCGGTCCCAACCTGAAGCCGGGCGAGCGGCGGACGTTCTCGGTCGCCTTCCAGGCCCTCACCACGCCACGCGACGTGGCGATGACCGCGACAGGGGGCCAGGTCTCGGTCAACGTCGGCGACGGCAGCCCGGAGGTCGCCGACGGGGAGAGCTTCGTCGCGCGCTTCCGCTCCACCTCGGGTTCGCTGCGCAACCCGGTCCCGTACGTCCAGGACAGCCAGGCGCGGGCGTCGATCACCACGGCGGGCGCGGCCACTCTGGTACGGCAGGAGGACGGCAGCTATCAGGGTCGGCTGCCGGTGACCGTGCGCTGGTCCGGCGACGCGGCGCACGACTTCCTCTACGTCGACGCGACCTCGCTGCCGGCGGGGGTGGCGATCTGGGGGACCGACCCGCAGGACCTGCCGAGCTTCTTCACGAACTTCGTGGTGCCGGGCGGGCGGTTCATGGCCGGTGAGGAGCGGAGCTTCGACGTACTGCTCCGCGCCGAGCCGGGCACGACCGCCGGCGACCTGGGCAGCGTCACGTTCGAGCTCAGCACGCGGTGGGACTCCATCGCGGTGGCTGACGCCGACCCGGCGGACAACGCCGCGACGTTCAACGTGACGGCGGCCGACGCGAGCTGAACGACGCGTCACCCGGCCGGGGCGTCCTCCCCGGCCGGGTGACGCGGCTCGTCACTGCTGAGCGACGCTGGGGCCGGGACCGATCGGGTCGGCGACGCTGGGGCCCGGGCCGATCGCCGTCACCACGCTGGGGCCGGGGCCGATGGGGTCGGCGACGCCGGGGCCCGGGCCGATCGCCGAGACGGCAGCCGTCACGCTGCCGAGGCCCAGGGCCAGGCCCGCGAGGCTCACCGCTGCGGCAATCGCGATCTTCCGAAGGTTCATGTGGGTTCCTCCCGTGTTGGTCGTTCCGATGACAGGAACGCTATGCAGCGGGCGGATGCCGGATAACCTCCATTTATCCAGTAATGTCGATACTTATGTCGATTGATACATCCGTCAGGTTGTGTCGCGTATCGCAAACGGATCGAGGGCCCGGAACCGGGTCGGTTCCGGGCCCTCGCCGTCGGCGAAAGGTCACCAGGTCGGGCGTTGCAGCAGTCCGACGAACTCCACCAGCAGCCGTTCCCGCAACCGCACCGGGGCCACGTTGAGCAGGGTGTTGACCATCGCCATCCGGTCCGGCAGGGGCCCGGCGCCGCCGCCGAGGCCGAGCCCGGCGGCCAACCCGGCGATCAGCTCGGGGGTGAGGGCCTCCGGGGTGAGGCTGCCCGCGAGTGCCAGCAGCTCCGGCGGGAGCTGGACCGGACCGGCCGGCCGGGCCGCGGCGACCGCGTCGGCCAGGTCGGGGCCGAACTCGGCCACCCGGGGGGCCACCGCCGCGGTCACCGTCAGGTGCACGCTGGCCGGCAGGCCGGCGTAGGTGAGCTGGGGCTGGGTGTGCCAGCCCCGGGCGGTCAGCTCGTCGACCAGCACGAACAGGTCGAGCCCCGGATCGGTGCTGGTGAAGCAGACCACGCTCGACTCCGGCTCGGCCATCAGCCGCAGGCCGTCCACCCCGCGCACCGCGTCGGCCAGCCCGGCCACCGCGTCCCGGGTGAGCGCAGCGAGCCGCAGGTAGCCGTCCTCGCCGAGGTGCCGCAGCGTGGCGTACGCGGCGGCGATCGGGCCGCCGGAGCGGGTGGAGGCGATCACCGGGTTGACCATCGTGTACCCGGGCCAGTCGGCGTACGCGAAGTACTGGGATGCGCGCAGCCCCGGATCGCGGTGCAGCAGCACCGACACCCCCTTCGGGGCGTACGCGTACTTGTGCAGGTCGACGGAGATCGAGGTGACCCCGTCGACGGCGAAGTCGAACGGCGGCACCGGCGCGCCGAGGCGCCGCAGCCAGGGCAGCGTCCAGCCGCCGAAGCAGGCGTCCACGTGGCAGCGCACCCCGGCCGCCGCGGCGACCGCCGCGATCTCCGCGACCGGGTCGACCACGCCGTGCGCGTACGAGGGGGCGGAGCAGGCCACCAGCACGGTCTCCGGGCGGATCGCGGCGGCCACGTCGGCAACGGTGGGGCGGAGGGTGGCCGGGTCGACAGCCACGGGGTCGAGGGCCACCCGCAGATAGTGGGCCGCCTTGGCGAACGCCGCGTGCCCGCTGACCGGCACCACGATCCGCGGCTCGGCGATCTCCGGCCGGGCGTCCCGGGCCGCCTTCACGGCAAGGATCAGCGACTCGGTGCCGCCGCTGGTGACGCTGCCGACGGCGTCCGGCGCGCTGGTGCCCGGCCCGCCGCCGAGCAGCCGGGCCGCCGCCCCGACGAGGGCGTTCTCCATCGCCAGCAGCGACGGGAAGGCGGTCGGGTCGAGCCCGTTCACGTGCGCGCTCCCGGCGTACGCGGCGTGGGCCAGCTCGTCCAGCCCGGGCACCCCCGGGTCGTACACGTACGCGAACAGCCGCCCCCCGTGCGTGGGCCGGTCCAGCCCCCGCAAGCCGCGGATCTCGTCGAGCACCCGCTCGGTGGGCACTCCCTCGACGGGCAACGCGCCCGCCCTGTTGTCGATCATGGCCTGGTGGCGCCCTTCTTCTGACGGTCAGCGGCTCTCCTCCCCCACCACGACGCCGTGGTCGGCGGGGCGGGTGGGGGTGGCGGCGGCAAGGCGGGAGGCGGTGAGGTCGTAGGGGCGCAGCAGGAGCACGGCCGCGCCGACCAGGAGGCCGGGCAGGACGGTGAAGCCGAGGAGGACGCCGAGGCGGGCCGGTGCGGACTGGGTGGCGGCGACGCCCGTCGAGGACGAGACGTAGCCGGAGACCTGGAGGACCAGGCCGTACAGGCCGGGGCCGAGGGCCAGGCCGAAGGTCTCCCCGGCGGTCCACAGGCCGGTGAAGACGCCGGCCTGGCGGCGGCCGGTGCGCGCGGTGTCGTAGGCGATGCAGTCCGGCAGCATGGCCAGCGCGAAGACCTGCTGGCCGGCGTAGCCGACGCCGATCAGCGCGACCAGCAGGTAGACCCCGACGGCCGGCAGCACCGGCGCGGCGACCAGGGCCAGCGCGCCGGCCGCGAAGATCAGCGACGCGGCGACCAGGGCGGCGAGCTTCCCCACCCGGGCGCCGACCCGGGTCCAGAGCGGCATGACCAGCAGCGCCGGCCCGACGAAGCAGGCGAAGAGCAGGGTGGGCCCGGTCTCCGGGTCGCGCAGCACCTGGTCGGCGAAGTAGCTCACCCCGGCCAGCACGGTGGCCACCCCGGCGGACTGCACCACGAAGCAGGCCAGCAGGGCCCGGAACGGCCGGTTGCGGCCGGCGACCGCGAGCTGGGCGCGCAGGCTCGGCTCGCTCTCCCCCACCGTGCCGGTCGGCGCGGCGCGGGTGCCGAGGAACGCGCCGACCGCGCCGGCCACGATCAGCGCGGCCACGAAGAGCCCCATCCAGCGGTGCCCGGCCACCCCCTCGCCGCCGGCGGTCACCACCGCCGGGGCCACCGCCCCGGAGACCAGGATGGCCAGCGCCAGCACCGCGATCCGCCAGCTCATCAGCCGGGTACGCTCCGCGTAGTCGCCGGTCAGCTCGGCGGGCATGGCCACGTACGGCACCTGGAAGAAGGCGAACGCGGTCGCGGTGGCCAGGAACGCCACCGCCACGTACGCCCCGGCGGCCGGCCCGGCGCCGAACGGCGCGGCGAAGATCCCGGCGAAGAGCACGGCCAGCGCGAGCCCGCCCAGCAGCAGGTACGGCCGGCGGGCGCCCCACCTCGACCGGGTCCGGTCGGAGATCCGCCCGGCGACCGGGTTGACCAGTACGTCCCACGCCTTCGGCAGGAGCACCAGCAGGGCGGCCACGCCCGCGGCGACGCCCAGCGTGTCGGTCAGGTACGGCAGGAGCAGCAGCCCGGGCACGGTGCCGAAGGCGCCGGTGACCAGCGAGCCCAGTGCGTAGCCGGCGTGCACCCGGCGGGGCAGCCGCCCGGTCGGCCCCGTCGCGTCCATGGGGCCGAATGTTACTCACGTTATGGCCCGGGTCACATCCCCTCCTCCGGCGACCAGGCCGCCGCCATGTCCACCCCGGACGGGCGCAGCGGGCAACCCTCGGCCCGCAGCCGGGCCCGCGCCTCGACCTCGTGTCCCGGCGGCAGCCGCCCGGCCGAGTTCACCACCCGATGCCAGGGCACCCCGCCCCCGTACCGCGCCATGATCGAGCCGACCAGTCGCGCCGATGCCCGCCCCGAGCGCTCGGCGAGCGCGTCCGCGACCGCCCCGTACGACATCACCCGGCCCGGCGGGATCCGCTCGACCAGGTCCAGCACCGCCTCGACGTACTCGTCAGGTGTCACGGCCAGCCACGATATGGGAACGCCGATCGGTGCGGCGGACCCGACCGCGCAGAATGGTCGGGTGCGCGAAGCAGTCACGGCGGCCCGGCGGATCGTCGTCAAGATCGGCTCATCCTCGCTGACCACCTCGGCCGGCGGGCTGGACGACGCCCGGGTCGACGCGCTGGTCGACACCCTCGGCACGCTCGCCGCCGACGGCCGCGAGGTGGTGCTGGTCTCCTCCGGCGCGATCGCCGCCGGCCTCGCCCCGCTCGGGCTGGCCCGGCGCCCCCGCGACCTGGCCACCCAGCAGGCCGCCGCCAGCGTCGGCCAGGGCCTGCTGATCGGCCGGTACGCGGCCAGCTTCGCCCGGCACGGCCTGACCGTCGGGCAGGTGCTGCTCACCGTCGACGACGTGACCCGGCGGGTGCACTACCGCAACGCGTACCGGACCCTGCGCAAGCTGCTCGACCTGCGGGCGGTGCCGATCGTCAACGAGAACGACACGGTGGCCACCGAGGAGATCCGGTTCGGCGACAACGACCGCCTCGCCGCGCTGGTGGCCGCGCTCGTCCACGCCGACCTGCTGGTCCTCCTCTCCGACGTGGACGCCCTCTACACCGGCGACCCGTCCCGGCCGCAGACCGCGCGGATCGGCGAGGTGCACTGCGAAGGCGACCTGGCCGGCATCGACGTCGGCGGCGCCGGCCGCGCCGGGGTGGGCACCGGCGGCATGGTGACCAAGGTCGAGGCGGCCCGGATCGCCACCGGCTTCGGCATCCCGGTGGTGCTCACCGCCGCCCCGCTGGCCGCCCAGGCGCTGGCCGGCGAGCCGGTCGGCACGCTCTTCCACCCCGAACGGCAGCGCCCGGCCGCCCGGCTGTTCTGGTTGGCCCACGCCACCACCCCGCGCGGGCGGCTGCACCTCGACCCGGGGGCGGTGCAGGCCGTGGTGGGCCGGCGCAAGTCGCTGCTGCCGGCCGGGATCACCGCGGTGGACGGCGCGTTCACCGCCGGGGACCCGGTCGACCTGGTGGACGCCGAGGGCGCCCCGGTGGCCCGCGGCCTGGTCAACTACGACGCGGTGGAGCTGCCCGGGCTGCTCGGCCGCTCCACCGGAGAACTCGCCGCGGCGCTCGGCCCGGCGTACGAACGGGAGGTCGTCCACCGCGACGACCTGGTGCTGCTGTGAACCGGAACCCCGTGCCGCACGGGATCCCCTACCGACACCCGAGGAGTGCAGGATGAGCGTCGTCGAGCAGGCCCGGCGGGCCCGGGACGCGGCGGAGGCGCTGGCCGTCGCCACCCGTACGGTCAAGGACGCCGCGCTGGCCGCGATGGCCGACGCGCTGGTGGCGCGTACCCCGGAGATCCTCGCCGCGAACGCGACGGACCTGGCGGCCGGGCGGGAGGCCGGCCTGACCGCGGCCGTGCTGGACCGGCTGGCGCTCGACCCCGGGCGGGTGGCCGGCATCGCGGACGCGCTGCGCCAGATGGCCGCGCTGCCCGACCCGGTCGGCGAGGTGGTCCGCGGCTCGACCCTGCCCAACGGCCTGGAGCTGCGGCAGGTCCGGGTGCCGTTCGGGGTGGTCGGGATCATCTACGAGGCCCGTCCGAACGTCACCGTGGACGCCGCCGGGATCTGCCTGAAGTCCGGCAACGCGGCGCTGCTGCGCGGCTCCTCCTCGGCCGCCCACTCCAACGCGGCGCTGGTCGCGGTGCTCCGCGACGCGGTCGCCGGGGCCGGCCTACCGGCCGACGCGGTGCAACTGCTCGACGCCGGCTCGCGCGACTCGGTCAAGGAGCTGATGCGCGCCCGCGGCCTGGTCGACGTGCTGATCCCGCGCGGGGGCGCGTCGCTGATCCGGACCGTGGTCGAGGAGTCGACGGTGCCGGTGATCGAGACCGGGGTCGGCAACTGCCACGTCTACGTGGACGCCGCCGCCGACGTCGGCAAGGCGGTAGCGGTCACCCTGAACGCCAAGACCCAGCGCCTGTCCACCTGCAACACCGCCGAGTCGCTGCTGGTGCACGCGGGGATCGCCGACGCGTTCCTGCCGCCGGCGCTGGCCGCCTTCGCCGACGCCGGGGTGACCGTGCACGGCGACGTCCGGGTCGCCGCTTACTCCGCCGCGGTCGTCCCGGCCACCGAGGAGGACTTCGCCACCGAGTACCTGTCCGCGGACATCTCGGTCGCCGTGGTCGACTCGCTGGACGCGGCGGTCGCGCACATCCGGCGGTACGGCACCGGCCACACCGAGGCGATCGTCACCGACTCGCAGCCCACCGCCCGGGAGTTCGTGGCCCGGGTCGACGCGGCGGCGGTGATGGTGAACGCCTCCACCCGGTTCACCGACGGCGGCGAGTTCGGCTTCGGCGCGGAGATCGGCATCTCCACCCAGAAGCTGCACGCCCGCGGCCCGATGGGGCTGCCCGAGCTGACCAGCACCAAGTACGTGGTCACCGGGGACGGGCACCTGCGCTGACTGCGGCGCCGCTCAGCCGCTCGGCTGGGCAGCCTGCGGCGGCGCGGGGTCCGCCGGGGTCGCGGAGCGCTGCGCCGGCACGACGGCCGGGACCGCCGGCCGGCAGGCCCGGATCGCCCGCAGGGTGGTGTGCACGTCGAACTGGTGGCCGTCGTCGCTGTCCCAGCCGCCGTCGCTGCGCTGCGTCTCGGCGAGCCGCTTGCGCGCCGACACCAGCAGCCACTGCTCCTCGCCCACCTCGACCCGGCGCAGCGTCGCGGCCAGCCACGCCACGTCGGCCGGGGACATCTCCGGGATCCGTTCGGCCAGCACCGCCTGGATCCGCGCCGACTCGTAGTACATCTGCTGCCGGTGCAGCACCGCCGCGCTCAGCCAGCCGGCGGGAAGGAACGACGGCCAGCTCCCGTCCGGGGCGAGCTGCACGGCGACCGCCTGCGCCGCGGCCTGCACCACCCCGGCGTACGCCCCGCCGACGCGATGGTCGAGCGGGCCGGCGGCGCGGGCGTCCAACCCGGCGACGGTCAGCCAGAACCCGGCGTTGGCGGTGAGGTAGAGCTGGGCCTCCGGGTCGCCGGGGCGGGCCCACTCGGGGGCGAACCCGGCCAGCGCCGGGTCCTCGTCCCAGCCGCCGTCGGGGCGCTGCCGGACGGCCAGCCAGTCGAGGGCGTGCCGGGCCGCCGGGCGACCGAGCGCGCCGAGGTCGTCCAGCTCGCCGAGGCGGAAGCAGGTCGCGTCGATCGAGGCGACGTCGCTGCCCAGGGTGGCCGGCCAGCCGCCACCCGACGCCTGCCCGGCCTCGGCCGCGTCGAGCAGTTCGACCGGCACCGGCGTGCCGGTGCGCAGCCGGGAGAGGCGGGCGCGGTCCACCGCGTCACCATGAGCCACGACGAAGCCGATCGCGGCGTCCAAGTCGACCACGAAGGCAACGCTACCGGCGCAAACGCGGTTACGCCCTCGGTAGCTCGGCCGACGTGGCCCGGCCCCGGCGGGTACGCGAAGGGGCCCTCCCGGCAGCGGAAGGGCCCCTTCGACGGACGACTCAGTACGCGGGCAACGACGGGTCGATCTGCTTGATCCAGGAGAGCACGCCGCCCTGGACGTGCACGGCGTCGCGGAAGCCGGCCGTCTTCAGCGCGGCGAGCGCCTCCGCGGAGCGGACCCCGGACTTGCAGTGCAGCACGATCTGCCTGTCCTGCGGGAGCTTCACCAGGGCCTCGCCGGAGAGGATGTCGCCCTTGGGGATCAGCGTCGAGCCGGGGATCCGCACGATCTCGTACTCGGCGGGCTCCCGGACGTCGACCAGGAAGATGTCCTTGCCGGCGTCCTGCCACTCCTTCAGCTCCAGCGCGGTGATGGTCGAGTCGACCACCGCCTCCTGCGCCTCCTCGGAGACCGCGCCGCAGAAGTCCTCGTAGTCCTCCAGCAGGTCGGTGACCGTCGGGTTGTCGCCGCAGAGCGCGCAGTTCGGGTCCTTGCGGACCTTGATCTTGCGGTACTCCATCTCCAGGGCGTCGTAGACCATCAGCCGGCCCACCAACGGCTCGCCGATGCCGGTGAGCAGCTTGATCGCCTCGTTGACCTGGATCGAGCCGATCGAGGCGCAGAGCACGCCGAGGACGCCGCCCTCGGCGCAGGACGGGACCATGCCGGGCGGCGGGGGCTCCGGGTAGAGGCAGCGGTAGCAGGGGCCGTGCTCGGCCCAGAACACCGACGCCTGACCGTCGAACCGGTAGATCGAGCCCCAGACGTACGGCTTGCCGAGCAGCACCGCGGCGTCGTTGACCATGTAGCGGGTGGCGAAGTTGTCCGTGCCGTCGACGATCAGGTCGTACTGGGAGAAGATCTCCCTGACGTTCTCCCGGTCCAGCGCGGTGTTGTGGATCTCCACCTGGACCAGCGGGTTGATCTCGCGGATCGACGCCGCGGCGGACTCGGCCTTGGACCGGCCGACGTCCGAGACGCCGTGGATGATCTGGCGCTGGAGGTTGGACTCGTCGACGGTGTCGAAGTCGATGATGCCGAGCGTGCCGACGCCGGCGGCGGCGAGGTACATCAGGGCCGGCGAGCCGAGACCGCCGGCGCCGACGCAGAGCACCCGGGCGTTCTTCAGCCGCTTCTGCCCCTCGACCCCGACGTCCGGAATGATCAGGTGGCGCGAATAGCGACGGATCTCGTCAACGGTCAGCTCGGCGGCGGGCTCGACGAGCGGGGGCAACGACACGGTGGACTCCCCGGGATCGGCGTTGGTGAACCGCGCCATTGTCGCTCGGCGGAGCACCGGTCGGCCATGAGGGGGGACACGTCGCCCGACATGCGGGAGCGGGAATAGTCAGATGCCGTCGACCGGCTCCCCGGAGTAGCGGGAGCCGTCCACGTACGGCCAGGCGTTGGCGACGCAGCCGTCCAACCCGTACGTCTGCTGCTGCATCACCGGGGCCGGCTCGCCCGGCCCGGGGCAGGCCTGGTGCACCTCGCCGAACTCGTGCCCGACCTCGTGGTTGATCACGTAGGTGCGGTAGACCACCAACGGCGCGCCGTAGTCGGGCACCGACTCCATCCACCGGGCCAGGTTGATGATCACGCGGCCGGGAAGCCGGCAGGAGGTGTACCGCTCGGTGGTCAGCCCGCCGTCGGCGCACATCCGCTCCGAGGTCGCCGGGGTGGCCAGGTAGATGGTGAAGTCGGCGTCGGCCTCCTCGGCCACCCGCTGCACCCGCAGCTCGCCGGAGCCGATCCAGCTGCGCCGGTCGCCGAGCACCTCGTCCACGGTCGCGGCGAAGGCGTCCACGTCCTGCCCGGCGCCCTGCTCGACGGCGACCCGGTAGCGGCGCAGCGGGCCGCCGTAGCCGCGTACCGGGGAGCGGCCGTCGGCGGCGGCGAAGCTGCCGGAGGCCTCGGTCGGGTACCGGCCGGGCTCCCCCCGGGGTTCCGCACCGAGCCCGCTGGCCGGCCGTGGATTCCCGGCGGCCGCGGGTCGCTGGTCCGCCGGTCGGGGGGTGAGCTCGGTCAGGCCGGCCGCCGTGCCGGCCACCGCCAGCAGGGCGACCAGCAGCAGGAGCGTGCGCCGACGGCGACCCCGCATCCGACGCCTCGTCGGTCGGACCGGCGCCGGGTGACCGGTCGCCGCCGGCGGACGGCCGAAGTCGAGCCGGGCCGGGCCAGCGGGACGGGCCGGGCCGCGGTCGGGCTCGGCAGGCGGGTCGTAAGGGGACGACGGCGTCATGACCCCAGCGTCCCATGCGATTCCGGGCATCCGGCCGGGTTCACCACTCTTGGCGCAAAACCCGTCCCACCACTGTCTTCGGGACGATCACACCGGCGGTCCGGTGTACCGCCGCCCCGCCACGTACGGCCAGGGATTGGGCGTGCAGCCGTTCAGGAAGAGCGTCTGCTGCTGCATCACCGGCGCCGGCCGGCCCGCGCCCGGGCACCGCTCGTGGTGGTACCCCAACTGGTGGCCGACCTCGTGGTTGATCACGTAGAGCCGGTAGCGCTCCAGCGGCAACCCGGCCTTCACCAGGTGCGGCACGGACAGCCGCCAGCGGTCCAGGTTGATGATGACCTTGCCCGGGGCCCGGCACGAGGTGTACGGGCGCCCACCGATCCGGATGTCGGTGCCCCCGGCCAGACACATCCGACCCGCCGTGCGGGCCGTCGCGAGGTAGATGGTGAAGTCGTAGCCGACACCCGCCGACACCCGCTGCAACCGCAGCTGACCGCTGTCCACCCAGCTCCCCGGACCCGCGAGCGCCGTCTGCACCGCGTCGCCGAAGGCGTGCACGTCCTCCCCGGAACCGTTCTCCACCGCCACCCGGAAGCGCCCCAGCGTGCCCGACCGGCCGAGCACCCCGCCCGGGCGGTCGTCGTACCCGAAGCTGCCCCGGCCCGCGAAGGGCACCGGGCCGGGCAGGCTCAGCACCGGCTCGGCGGCGGTCGACTGGCTCGGCAGGGGCCGGCCGGACGGCGACGGGGGCGGCGCGAGCGCGGCCGGCTGGGCGGCCGGCCGGGCGGGCGAGGCGTCGTCCACCAGCACCTCGGCGCTGGCCGGCGGCCGCTGCACCGCCACGCCGACGGCGACCCCGGCGGTGACGAGGAAGGCGAGCACCACCATGGCCGGCCGCCAACGGCGGGCGGCGGGTCGAGCGGTGCGGTAGCCGGCGGGGGCAGGCCGCGCGGAGCCATGGCGCGGCCGGGGGGAACTGGGCATCCGGCTCAGCCTGCCATGTCGTGGCCCCGCGCGCTCTCCCCCGTTTCGGCGAGCAGCCCCACCACCGCCCGCGCCACCGTACGCGGCACCTCCAGCTGCGCCACGTGGCCGACACCGTCGAGCATCAGCAGCCGGCTGTCCGGGATGACCCGGGCCGCCTGCGGCGCCACCCGGACGTCGACCAGCCGGTCCTGCCGACCGCCGACGACCAGCGTGGGCGCCCGCACCGTGGCGGCCAGCCGCCAGAGCGAACCCGACCCCGGCAGGTACGACCGCAGGAAGCTGGAGACCAGACCGCGGAACGTCCGGACGTACGCGGCGGCGTAGTGCGCGGCCTCGTAGCGGATCCGGATCTCCTCGACCGCCTCCTGTCGGCGCTGGTCGCAGATCCGGGACAGGTCGGCCACGCAGGCCTCCATCACCTGCTGGGCCGTCACCTCCGGAGCGAGCTGGGCCAGCCGCCAGGCGGCCAGCCGCTCGCCCCGGGGGATCGCCAACAGCGGCAGCATCCGCCCCTGGAGGGACCGCCGGAAGTCCAGGAACGGCAGCGCCGGGGAGATCAGGGTCAGCGTCCGCACCAGGTCCGGCCGCGACGCCGCGACCTGCACCGAGATCGCCCCGCCCAGCGAGTTGCCGAAGAGATGCACCGGTCCCCGGTCGCTGTGCTCGATCCAGCGCACCACCCGCTCGGCGAAGGTGGGGATCGTGTAGCGCCGGCCCGGCTCGCTGCGCCCGAAGCCGGGCAGGTCGATGGCCTGGCCGTCCAGCCGGTCGGCGAGCAGACCGGCCAGGTCCGTCCAGTTCTGCGACGAACCGCCCAGGCCGTGCACGTAGAGCCCCGGCTCCGCGCCGGGCGCGGTGGCCGGGGTGTCCCGTACGTAGGTGACCGTGCCGTCGAGGCGTACCGCGCGGCCGGGCCAGGGTGGCGGCACGTGGTGCGCCGGCAGGAGATGGTCCGGCCAGAGGGTGGCGCGCTTCATGCTCCCAGTGTTTCCCACGCCACCGCTGGCCGACACCGGTCGCGGATCAGGCCAGCAGCGCCTCGAGCCGACGGTTCACGGCGGCCAGGGTCGCCCGGACCACCGCCTGCCGGGGGTCGCCGGCGACCAGCGCCGAACCGGCCAGCTGCTCCACCCACCCGTCGCAGACCAGCAGCACCACCACGGTGGCGACCTCGCAGTTGCCGAACGGCACTACGGCGGTGTGCTCCACGAAACAGCGCCCCCGGTCCCCCGGCTGGACGGCGCCGCGCAGCAGCTCGTCCACGGCGGCCGCGGCGGCCACCGCGCAGAGCCGCAGCACGTAGCCGTCGACGGCCGGGCCGGTGGAGTGGCCCTCGGCGGTCGCGTCCGCGGCGATCAGGCGGACCTCGACGGTGGCGTCGAGGCCGAAGGTGCTCACCTGGACGTGGTCGATCACCACCCGGGGCCCCGGCGCGCCGCCGGTGTCCAGCGGTCGGGAGGGCGCGGTCTCCGTCGTGGTCATCTGACCACCCGAGTACGACGTGCCGAGCGTCGCCGGGCTGCCGGTGGCGGCGCCGGCCGGTGCGGCAGCGAGCGACGTCTCCTCCACCGTGGCCCGACCCCGGTGCGGCGCGGCCGGGCGTCTCCGGCGCGGCGTCTCCGGCTCCGCCCGTGCCTCGTTCCGGCTCTCCGGGTCGGACGCCTCGGCCAGCCGGCCGGCCCGCCCCTCGGGCTCCTGGCCGGGGCGGCTCTCCGGGGCGCGCGGGTCGCGGCTGTCCGTCGCCCGCGGGTCCGCCGGAGCCGGGCCGGTACGCGAGGCGCCGGCGCGCTCCTCGGCGGGGCGCGTCTCGGCAGCGCGCCGCTCGGAGCGACGGCGCACCGGAGGCGGCGGCGTGGCAGGCATCCCCGGCAGGTTCTGCGGGGCGGCGGCCAGCCCCATCCGATCCTGGAGCAGCCGCGCCACCTGGCGGCTCACCTCGGCCGGGTCGGCGCCGTCGGCCAGGTCGAGCCGGAGGCTGTGCGCGCCGGCCGGAGTCCGGCGCAGGGCGGCGTCCCGGACGCCGGCGACCTCCCGGACGGCGTCCAGGATGGCGTTCACGTCGAACCCCTCGGGTCGCTCCCGCAGGGGCGCGGGCTCGTCGTCCCGGCGCAGGTGGGTGGCGATCCGGGCGAGTTCCGGGGTTTCGGCGGGTGGCTCCACTGCTGGCGGCTCCGGCACGACGGGCACGTCCGGTTCTGCGGGGACGCGCTGCGGCAGTATCGCCGTCGCCCGGTCGTCCGGCCGGGTGTCGGCGACCGGCTCGGCCGTCGGCATCGGTTCGGGGGCGGACCGGCGGGCCGCATAGGGGGGTGCGCTCGTGGGGGCGGGCGCGGGGGCGCGGTCGAAGCGGGCCGTCCCGCTCGTGGCGGTGGCGGGGCCCGGGGTGGCGGGGGGCGGCGGCTGGCCGCCCGTTCCGGCGGGAGGTGCGGCGGCGACGTCCTCGGCCTCGGGACGCAGTCGGAACGGCCGGACGATCCGCTCCTCGGCGCGCCGGGCGGCCGTGGGGAGGGCCGGGTCGGAGCCGGCGGGCGGGCCGGCGTACGCCGGGGTGGCGCCGGGCGCCTCCCGGGGCGTCGGCGCGACGCTGGTGGGCGCCGGGTACGGCGGGGCGCTGGCCGGCGCCGCCCACGACACCGGCGGGGCGCTGGTCGGGGCGGTGTGCGGCGGTGAGCTGAACGGCGTTGCGGCGGGTGCCCCGCCGGCCCAGGACGGCCGGTCGGCATTCTCCCGCTCGTACGTCGGGCGGGGCGCGACGTCGGTCCGGGCGACCTCGTACGGCTCGGCGCGCGGGGCCTCGTACGGCCGGGCCGGCTCCGCCCGCGGGGGCTCGTAGGCCGGCGCCGGCTCGGCCCGCGTCGGCTCGGCCCGCGTCGGCTCGTACGCCCGGGCGGGTTCGGCGCGCGCCGGCTCGTACGGCCGGGTCGGCTCGGGCGCCCACTCCGCGGCCCGCTCGTCGCGGGCGCGGCGGCCCCCCGGCTCGTCGTCGCGGGCCCATTGCGGTGCCCAGCCGCTGCCCCAGCTCGGCTGGTTCCAGCTCGGACCCGACCACGCCGGCTCGTCCGTGGGCGCGGCGCGCTGATCGGCCGGTTCGGCATGCCATGCCGGTTCCTCGGCGGGCCCGGCGCGGCGCTCGGCCGGTTCGGCACGCCATGCCGGTTCCTCGGCGGGCCCGGCGCGGCGCTCGGCCGATTCGGCACGCCATCCCGGCTCCTCGGCCGGCACGGCGGGGTGATCGGCCGGCCCGGCGGCGGGCGGCGCCGGCCGGTCGGCCCACCCACGGGACAGCGAGGGGGCCGGTTCGGGGGCGCCACGCTCGACGATGGGGGCGTGGAAGCCGGGCGGTACCTCGAACCCGGCGGCGGCGGTGCCGACCGGCGGCACCTGCACGGCCGGCGGCGCGGAGGACGGGACCGTCCCCTCCCCCCAGCGCGACCCGCGGCCGGTCGGCGGGTCGTCCGAGGCGTGCCGGGCCGGGCCGGGCTCGGCCTCGGCGGACGGCTGCTCCGCCGGGGGCGCCGGTCGCTGGGCCGGTACGACCAGCCGGTCGCCGTCGAGGTCGCGCCGCGGCTCGGCGGCGGGCGGGGCACTCACCGGAGCCTGGCGGGACACGGGCGGCTCCTCCTCGGCGTAGCGCACGCCGTTGACGTGGGGACGGCCGTTGACCCGGGCCGGCGGCGCCTCGGCGGGCGGCCCGGCCAGCGGGGCCGGCAGGTCACCGTGTCGAGTGGACGAGGCGCCCCAGCCGCCGGCGGGGTCGGGCTGCCGCCAGGCGGGTGTCGGCTCGCGGCCGGCCTCCCCGCCGCGGGACCAGCCGGCTGCCGGGGGCGCCCACCCGCCGGCGGAACGGGCCAGGTCGTCCTGCTGACCCGTCCCGTCGCCGTGCTCTCCCGGGGTGGCGGCTCCGGGTTGCCCTGATTCACTCACCGCGCGCTCCTTGGTCGCCCCCGCTGAGGCTACCGTGTGGTGACAGTGGCGATAAGTTACAGCGGCGGGCCAATTCCGGGACGGGTTCACGACCCGGACCGGTTCGGGTGATAAGTGCCGGCTCGTACGACGAAACTCGGAGGCTCCCATGACCGCTGTGGGGAACGGTGCACAGACCGCAGGCCGGCCCACCCGCCTGCCCCGTTCGGCGCGGCGCAAGCAGCTGCTCGCGGCCGCCCAGGAGGTGTTCGTCGCCCAGGGCTACCACGCCGCGGCGATGGACGACATCGCCGAGCGGGCGGGGGTCTCCAAGCCGGTGCTCTACCAGCACTTCCCGGGCAAGATGGAGCTCTACCTGGCGCTGCTGGACACGCACTGCGACGCCATCGTGGCGAAGGTGCACGACGCGATGCGCGGCACCAACGACAACAAGGAGCGGGTGAGCGCGTCGGTGCGCGCGTACTTCGACTTCGTCGACCACGAGAGCGAGGCGTTCCGCCTGGTCTTCGAGTCGGACCTGCGCAACGACCCGGCCGTCCGGCAGCGGGTGGAGCGGGTCGAGCAGGGCTGCATCGCGGCGATAACCGACACCATCATCTCGGACACCGGCGTCAGCCGGGCGCACGCCGAGCTGCTCGCCTCCGGCCTGGTCGGGGCGGCGGAGACGGCGGCGCAGTTCTGGCTGGCCGGCGGGCGGCAGGTGCCGAAGGCGGAGGCGGAGGCGCTGGTCGCCGCGCTGTCCTGGCGGGGCATCGCCAGCTTCCCGCTGCAAGGTGAGTCAGCCTGAACATCGGGCCGTCAGATCGGATAGCCTTCGCACGGCGGCTTTTTCGCCCCAGTTGAGGTTGAGGAGGCACCGTGGAGGTCAAGATCGGCGTGCAGTACGCGCCGCGCGAGCTGGTCCTGGAGAGCGCGCAGACGCCGGCCGAGATCGAGCAGATCGTGACCGACGCCTTCGCCAAGGGCGAGGGCACCCTCTCCCTGACCGACGAGAAGGGCCGACGGGTGATCGTGCCGGTCAACAAGGTCGCGTACGTCGAGATCGCGGAGGCCGCGCCCCGCGCGGTCGGGTTCACCGTCCGCTGACGATCCGGTTGCCGCGGCAGGCGACGCACCCGCGTCCCTGCCGCGCGGCACGCCCGGAGCGGCTCAGTTGTTCAGCCCGGCGGCGGTCATCCGCGCGGTGTGCGCGGCGGTCAGCCGCCGGAACAGCGCCGGCACGTCCGCGCCCTCCCGCCGCGTGATCAGCGAGGTCAGCCCGCCCCGGTCGGCGGCGGCGACCCGCCCGGCCTGGGAGAGCGCCTCCCCGACGAGCCGCCGCGCCCACATCGAGAGCCGGTTGGCCACCCGCGGGTCGGCCTCGATCGCCGCCCGCATCTCGGCGGCGGCGAACTCGGCGTACCGGGAGTCGTGCAGGACATCGAGGACCAGCCGGCGGTCCGGTTCGGCCAGGCCGTCGGCGATCTCCCGGAGGAAGTCGTCGGTGATGGCGTCGCCGACGTACGCCTTGGTCACCGCCTCCAGCCAGTTCTTCGGCTCGGTCGAGTCGTGGTACGCCTGGAGCGCCCCGACGTACGGGGCCATCGCGTCGTCGGGCGGCACGCCGAGCGCCGCGAGCCGGTCGGCGATCCGCCGGTAGCTGCCGATCTCGGCCGCGGCCATCTCGCTCAGCGCGGCCCGGCGGCGCAGGTCCGGGGCGAGCCGGGCGTCGGCGGCCAGCCGGTCGAACGCCAGCAGCTCCCCGTACGCCACCAGGCCGAGCAGGTCGACGAGGGCCGGGTCGGGCGCGGTCGGGGCGGACACCAGCGCAGGCTACCGTCCGGCCAGGTGACCCGGCCGCCCACGCCCTTGTGGCGCAGGTCACACCCGTTACCCCCGGACGTCGCCCGGTCACCCGGAATCAGGACAGCCACCAGGGGGTTCAGGTAGTATGGAACAGTTGCCGTGGGCGTCGATCCGATCAGTGAACTGATCGCACCCGACCCGCGGCGCGCGTGCGGCCCGGTCCGGCTCGGCATTCCGCCCGACCGTGTGGCCCGCGCCATATACCGATCGCGCCCTGAGGACATGACGGGGCGCACCACGAGAGGGCACCCCCAAATCCATATGAGCGAGCTGATTCAGGACAACGTGGGCCAGGAACTGGCCCCCACCGCTCCGGTCCGTCCGGAGGCTCCCACTTTCGCCGAGCTCGGCGCCCGCCAGGAGACCGTCGAGGCCCTGGCCGCCGCCGGCATCACCCGCGCGTTCGCCATCCAGGAGTACGCGCTGCCGATCGCGCTGCGCGGCGTCGACCTGATCGGCCAGGCGCCGACCGGCACCGGCAAGACCCTCGGCTTCGGCGTACCGCTGCTGGAGCGCGTCTTCGCCCCCGCCGAGGGCGGCGACGGCGTGCCGCAGGCGCTGGTCGTCGTCCCCACCCGCGAGCTGGGCATCCAGGTCGCCAAGGACCTCGCCGCCGCGGGCAAGACCCGGGGCATCCGGGTGCTGCCGATCTACGGCGGCGTGGCGTACGAGCCGCAGATCGAGGCGCTGCGTAAGGGCGTCGAGATTCTGGTCGGTACGCCCGGCCGGCTGATGGACCTGCAGAAGCAGAAGCACCTGCGGCTCGACCGGGTGCGCGCGCTGGTCCTCGACGAGGCCGACCGGATGCTCGACCTGGGCTTCCTCGACGACGTCGAGAAGATCCTCGCGATGCTGCCGGAGGACCGGCAGACCATGCTGTTCTCGGCCACCATGCCGGACCCGATCGTCGCCCTGTCCCGGCGCTTCCTGCGCCGGCCGGTGACCATCCACGCCGGGCACACCGCCGAGACCGGCCCGTCGCCGCAGACGCAGCAGCTGGTCTACCGCACCCACTCGATGAACAAGGTCGAGATCGTCGCGCGCATCCTCCAGGCGGAGGGGCGCGGCCTGACCATGATCTTCACCCGGACCAAGCGGGCCGCCGACCGGGTCGCCGAGGACCTCGACTTCCGCGGCTTCGCGGTCGCCGCCGTCCACGGGGACCTGGGCCAGGGCGCCCGCGAGCGGGCCCTGCGGGCGTTCCGCGCCGGCAAGATCGACATCCTGGTTGCCACCGACGTGGCGGCACGTGGGCTCGACGTCACCGGCGTGACCCACGTCATCAACTACGACTGCCCCGAGGACCAGGACACCTACACCCACCGGATCGGTCGTACCGGCCGGGCCGGGGCGACCGGTGTCGCGGTGACCTTCGTCGACTGGGACGACATGCCCCGTTGGCGGATCATCGACAAGACGCTCGGGCTGGAGATGCCGGAGCCGCCGGAGACGTACCACACCTCTCCGCACCTCTACACCGACCTGGACATCTCCCGCGACGTCACCGGCACCCTGCCGACCGCCGAGCGGACTCGGGCCGGGCTGTCGGCGGAGGTCGAGGAGGACCTCGGCGGCCGGCCCCGGCGCGGTGAGAGCCGGGGCTCCCGCCGCGGCGAGAGCCGCGGCCGGAGCGAGCGCGGCGACCGCGAGCGCGGCCGGGGCGGCGACGCCGCGGCCACGCCCGAGGGCGGGACGCCCGCCGACGCCTCCGCCGAGGAGGGCACCCGTACCCCGCGCCGGCGGCGTCGCCGCCGGGCGGGCGAGACGGTCGCCGGCGAGCCCACCGCGGTGATCTCCGCCGAGGACGGCAGCGAGCCGGCCGCGGCGGCCTCCGCCGAGGGCGAGGCGGCGTCGAAGCCGCGTCGCCGCCGGCGCCGCCGTGGTGCGGGTGGTTCGGGCGCCGGTACGCCGGCCGAGGCCACCGCCGACTGACCCTTGCGACACTCCGACGTCCCCCGCACCGGTCCCCGGTACGGGGGACGTCCCCTGTCCGGGGGCCACGCAGCCGGGCCGGGCTGCCGGCGCTCGGACGCGGGACACCCCACCTGGCGCCCTTTGCTCTGCTGCAGCGGAGGCAACACCATCGCCCGCCAGGTGTTGCGGCGGCTGAAGCAGAGCAAAGGATGTCGAGAGGACACCCAGCACCGGCACTCCCTGCCACCGCGAGCGGGGCGGAGGGGTGCCACAGGACACCCACGACCGGACCGCCGGGGAAGCCGGCGGCCGGGAAGGATGATGGAGCGATGCCGGAACCGCTGGACGCCGCCCTGACCGAGGTCCGGGCGCTGCTGCTCGACCCCGCCCTGACCCGGGCGGTCGCCGCCGGACGACGCCGGGGGCACCGGCCCTCGGTGGTCCGCGCCGAGCTGCGGCCGGTCACCCTCAAGGCCGGCCCGCGGCTACAGATCTCCACCTCCGACGGGGCCCGGCCGTACACCAGAAACGTGGCGCCGGGCGTGGAGGCCGGCGCGGCGGTCGACGCGCTGCTGGCCGAGCCGTTCGGGAACTGGCATGTGGAGACGGCCGACGCGACGCTGCAGCTGCGGGTGACCAAGTCGGGCGAGGCGCAGGTGCACCGGGCGGCGGCGAGCCGGCCGGCGGCCGAGCCGGGCGGGCACGACCGGGAGAAGGACTACCTGCTCGACCCGGGCGATCCGATCTTCGCCGAGATCGGCGGCTCGGCCGCGAAGCGCCGACAGGTGGACGCGTTCCTCCGGGCGCTGGCCGCGACCCTGCCGGACGACCTGACCGGCCCGCTCCGCGTGGTCGACCTGGGCTGCGGCAACGCGTACCTGACCTTCGCCGCCCACCGGTACCTCACCGCCCGCGGGCTGGACGTGGAGCTGGTCGGCGTGGACGTGCGCGAGGACCAGCGCCGGCGCAACACCGAGCTGGCCGAGCGGCTGGGCTGGGCGGACCAGGTTCACTTCGTCGCCGGCACCATCGCCGACGCGGTGGTCGAGCCGGCCCCGGACCTGGTGCTGGCGCTGCACGCCTGCGACACCGCCACGGACGAGGCGCTGGCCCGCGCCGTCCGGTGGGGGGCCCGCTGGGTGCTCGCCGCGCCCTGCTGCCACCACGACATCGCCGCCCAGCTGCGCGCCCGGCCGGCGCCCGCGCCGTACGACCTGCTCACCCGGCAGGGCATCCTGCGGGAGCGGTTCGCCGACGTGCTGACCGACGCGCTGCGGGCCGGGCTGCTCCGGCTGCACGGCTACCGGGCGGAGGTGGTCGAGTTCGTCGACTCCCGGCACACCCCGCGGAACCTGCTGATTCGGGCCCGCCGGACCGGGACGGCCCCGACCGACGCGCAGCGGGCGGAGTACCGGGAGCTGGTCGACCAGTGGCAGGTCACGCCGCGGCTGGAGACCCTGCTGTCCGGCGCGGGGACCGACGGGCCGGCGGCCTAGCGGCCCCGCCCGCCGCTGCGCTTCCGGACGCCCCGCGAGTCCCGCCCACGAGACGATCAGACTGGTCGGTCGGTTGCCTCCGCGTCGCGCCGTACTACCCTCTTAGGCGCACCGTCCGGTGCTCCGGTCGGGAAGGAAGACCCCGCAGGAATGGGTTCCGCAGAGGTATCGCCGCAGATGGCCTTCGCGCGTTTCGTGCGTCGCGCCATCGACGACGCCCGTGAAGTGCGCGGCTGGACGGTGACCGACCTGGCCACGCACACCGGCGTGGGCCGCTCCACCGTGTTCCGCTGGCTCGCCGGTGACTGGCAGGACTACCCCGAGCTGGCCAAGGTGCGCGGCTTCTGCGGTGCCCTCGACCTGCCGGTGGCGGCCGCCTTCCGGGCCCTCGGGTTGCCCGACGCCGGCCCCACGCCGCGCCGCCGCGCCGAGGACGCGCCGGTGGAGGCGGACGTCCGGGTGATCCTGGAGCGGCTGGCCGACCCCAGCGTTCCCGCCGAGGAGAAGCACCACATCCGCGACCTGCTCCGCTACCTGGCCCGCCGCCCGGTCCGCCGGGCCGGCTGAGCGGTCAGCCTGCCGGTCCACCGGGCCACCCGAGCGGTCGGGCGAGCGGTCAGGGCACCGTCACCGTGAAGCCGGCGGTGTGCACCACGCCGGCCACCTGGAAGTCCAGGAACATCCGGTAGCGGCCGGGGCCGGGCACGGTCAGCTGGAACGTCACCGCATCGCCGTCCTGCCCGCTCTGCGGGTGCACGTGCAGGTAGCCCAGGTCGCCCTCGCGGAGCGCGACCAGGTGGCCGTACGCGCCCAGGTAGCGCTCCAGCGGTGCTGTGGCGGCACCGGCGCTGACCCGGAACCGCAACGGAGTCGGCTCCCCCGCCTTCGGGGTCCCCTCGTAGGCGACGGTGAACCCGTCGACCGTGCCGGTGGTGGCCGGCGCCGGCAGCGGGCGGGGCGCGTACCCGCCGGGGGCCGTCAGGTCGGTCCCGAGGGTGACGGCGGTCTGCCCGCCGTCGTCGGCGACCGCGGTGAAGTCCGCGTACGCCCGCCAGACGCCCGGCTCGGTCAGCGTCAGCGGCACCGACCAGGTGCCGTCCGGGGCCATCGTCGGGTGCAGGTGCTGGTAGCCGGTGAGGTCGCGGCGGACCACGATCAGGTGCATCGGCTTGTCGTGCACGACGGCGAACCGGGTGACCGCGCGCCGCCGCTGGTCGCGGATCTGGAACCGCAGCTCACCGGCCCGGCCGACCGGGAACTCCACGGCCGACGGGGTGAGGGTGTAGCCGGCCGCGCTGACCGACAGGCCGGCGGCGTCCGCGGCGGTGCCCTGGTCGACGGCCGCCCCGCCGTGCGAGTGCGCGCCGGTGCCGGGCGGGTGGGTGTGCCCGCCGGCCGTCGGGGCCGCGCCGGACGCCGTGCTGGGCGGCGGGTTCAGCCGGCCGAGGCCGAAGCCGAGGAGTACGGCGAGCACCAGCCCGCCGACCACCAGCGCCAGCCGCAGGGTGCTCCGGTCCGGCCGGAGGGGCGGCCCCCCCACCGGGACGCCGAAACCGACCGCCGGCGCGGGCTCGACCGGCCACGCGGGCGGGTCTGCGGCGGCCGGTCCGGCGGGCGGCGACTCAGGCAACGCCGCCGGCCAACTCGTAACCCGCCTCGTCGACGGCGGCCCGCACCGACTCGACCGGCAGCGGCGCGGCGCTGGCGACGGTGGCGGTGCCGGTGGTCAGGTCCACTTGGACCTCCTCGACGCCGGGCAGGGCGGACAGCTCCCCGGTGACCGCCCGCACACAGTGCTCGCAGGTCATCCCGGTGATGGCGTACGTCTGCGTGACGGGTCGCTGCTCGGTCATGGGCCCACGGTACCGCTGGACGTGGTGCCGGCCCGCGCACGGTCGGTGACGGTGGTGACGCTCGCATTCGGGGACGGCCGGGAACTTTTCCTGCGCCGCGGACGACCGCCCCGGGAACCCCGCCGCCACCCGGTGCCGGCGAGCCGGGTCAGCCGGCCACGGCGAGGGCGAGGGGCAGGACGTCGGGGGCGCCGGCCCGGCGCAGCAGCCGGGCCACCATGGTCGCCGTCCAGCCCGAGTCGATCAGGTCGTCGACGAGCAGCACCGGCCCGTCCAGCCCGGCGAGGGCGGCGGCCAGCTCGTCCGGAACGGTGAAGGCGTCGTGCAGCGCGCGTACCCGCTGGGCGCTGTTGCCGCGCGGCCCGCCGGCCCCGCCCGGACCGGCGGGGACCACCCGGCCGAGCAGCGGCAGCCGGCCCACGGTGGCGATCCGCTCGGCGAGCGAGCCGACCAGCGCGGGGCGCGTCCGGGAGCCCACCGCGACCACGCCGACCGGGCGGCGCGGCCAGGGGTCGTCGCCGTGCGCCCAGGCCTTCAACACCTCGACCACGGCCGCGGCCACGTCGTCCGGGACCGGTCCGTCCGCCGCCTCCGGCCCGACCAGGCCGCGCAGCCGCCCACCCCAGCCCAGGTCGGACAGCCGTCCCACGGCCCGCCCGGGCAGTGCCTGCTCCGTCGGTGGGATCCGGCCCTTCAGCGGTACGCCCACCGCCTCCAGACCGGTCGGCCAGAGCTTCTTCGGCGCGATCTCCACGCCGGGGCGGCCCAGGAAGGTCTGCGCGGCGGTGAGCGCCGCGTCGGAGACCTCGGCGGTGAAGAGCGGACCGGCGCAGCGGTCGCACCGGCCGCAGTCGCCCGCCCCGGCGTCGTCCAGGCATTCCCGCAGGTAGCGCATCCGGCAGCCGGGCGTGGTCGCGTACTCCCGCATGGCCTGCTGCTCGGCGGTGCGCGCCTGGGCGACGCGGCGCAACCGGGCCTCGTCGTAGACCCAGGGCTCGCCGGTGGCGAGCCAGCCGCCGCGGACCCGGCGGACCGCGCCGTCCACGTCGAGCACCTTGAGCATCAGCTCCAGCCGGGTCCGGCGCAGGTCGACGACCGGTTCGAGGGCCTGGGTCGACATCGGCCGGTCCGTGGGCAGCGCGGCGAGCACGGCACGGACCTGCTCCTCCGGCGGGAAGGCCAGGGAGGCGAAGTAGCGCCAGATGGCCGCGTCCTCCACGCCGGGCAGGAGCAGCACCTCGGCGTGCTCCACGGCCCGGCCGGCGCGGCCGACCTGCTGGTAGTAGGCGATCGGCGAGGGCGGCGCGCCGAGGTGGACCACGAAGCCGAGGTCCGGCTTGTCGAAGCCCATGCCCAGTGCGGAGGTGGCGACCAGCGCCTTGATCTTGTTGTCGAGCAGGTCCTGCTCGGCGGCGCGGCGGTCGGCGTCCTCGGCCTGGCCGGTGTAGGAGGCCACCGACCAGCCCCGGGCCCGCAGGAACTCGGCCGTCTCCCCGGCCGCCGCCACGGTCAGCGTGTAGATGATCCCCGAGCCGGGGAGCCGGTCCAGGTGGTCGGCGAGCCAGGCCAGCCGGTGCGCCGGGCTCGGCAGGTCGAGTACGCCCAGCCGCAACGACTCCCGGTCCAGCGTGCCGCGCAGCACCAGAGCGTCACCCAGTTGCTCGGCGACGTCGGCGGTGACCCGCTCGTTGGCGGTGGCGGTGGTGGCGAGCACCGGCGTCCGCTCGGGCAGGTTGCCCAGGAAGGTACGCAGGCGGCGGTAGTCCGGGCGGAAGTCGTGCCCCCAGTCCGAGACGCAGTGCGCCTCGTCCACCACCAGCAGGCCGGTGGTGGCGGCAAGCTTCGGCAGCACGGTGTCCCGGAAGTCCGGGTTGTTGAGCCGTTCCGGGCTGATCAGCAGCACGTCCACCGCGCCGACGTGGATCTCGCCGGTGATCTCGTCCCACTCGTCGAGGTTGGCCGAGTTGATGGTGCGGGCCCGGATGCCGGCGCGCGCCGCCGACTCCACCTGGTTGCGCATCAGCGCCAGCAGCGGCGAGACGATCACGGTCGGGCCGGCGGCGTCGGGGCGCTCCCGCAGCAGGGCGGTGGCGACGAAGTACACCGCCGACTTGCCCCACCCGGTGCGCTGCACGCAGAGCACCCGACGCCGGTCCACCACCAGCGCCTCGATCGCCCGCCACTGGTCCTCCCGCAGCCGGGCGTGCTCGCCGGCCAGCCGGCGCAGCACCGCCTCGGCTCGCTCCCGTACCGCCGCCCGATCCTGGCTCATCCGGCATTTCTACCAGGCGCCCGGCCGGTACCCGGGATCATGCGGGCCGGGTGGCGGCGGTGCGGGTGGCAGGAAGAGCAGCAGGTCCCGGAGCGGTTCGGTCGCTGCGGGCGGTAGCTGGCACCGCCCGGTCAGTTCCTCCAGCGACCCGTACGGGCCGCGCCGCCAGCGGTCGACGGCGATCTGGCGGCGCTGCTCGCCGGTCAGCCCGGGCAGTGCGACCAGCACCTGGTCCGGGACGGTGTTCACATCGACCAGACCGCCGTCGTCGAAGGTCCGGGGCAGGTCGGGACGGCCGATGTACAGCTCGTGCCGGGCCGCCGGGTAGTGGTGGAGCAGGTAGCGGGCCTGCTCCCGGCGTACCCGCTGCTGCTCCGCGACGCGCTGCCTGTCCGTCCAGAACAGCCGGGTCACCCCCGACCACAGGGCCGGGTTGAGGAGCAGCACGTGCCCGGCCCCCACGAGCCAGCAGAACGCCATCGCGCCGATGAGGTAAAGGAACTCGGAGTCGGGAAGTTCCTCGTTGTCCGGCACCTCTTGGAGCGCGATCGCGAACATGCTCACGACGAGCAGGAAGTAGCCGACTCCGGCAAGCGCGAGCCGCCGACTACGCCGCCACAACGCGTACCCGAGGACCACCGCCCAGGTCAGCATGCCGAACGACAGCAGCGCGACGGCGGTGCCGGTGACGGTGGCGACGACCCGGACCCAACCGGGCGACCGTTGTTCCGTCCATTCGCCGGTCGGCTGGTGCAGCCCGACGAGGGGGCCAGGCTGCCTCGTGGCGGCCGGCCAGCCGCCCTGGGCCGGGGGCCAGGGTGACGCCGGTGTGGCGGGAGGCGGCGCTTCCCACGGTCGGGCCGCCGCGGGGGAGACAGGGCCGACCGCCACTCCGGGACCGCCGACGGAAGCAACCCGGGCGGCGGCGACCGGCTCGGGCGGCGCGGGCAGCGAACGGCCTGGGGGCTGCGCGGCCCGCGGTCCCGGCGCGACCGTCGGGTGCTCCGATCCGCCGGTCGTACGCTCCGGCGAGGGCGCCGGTTGTTCCGCGGGGAGCGGGCCTTCGGTGGCCGTGGCCGGGTCGGTCCGGGGAGTGGGCGGGCCGGACCTGGACGAGTTCGGGGTCAGCGCCGGGTCGGAGCGCAGGATGCGCCGGTGCAGCTCGCGGAGTGCTTCGCCCGGCTCGATGCCGTAGTCGTCGCGCAGCAGGTCGCCGAACTCCCGGTACGCGGCGAGCGCCTCCGCCTGCCGGCCGCTGCGGTACAACGCCAGCATCAACTGGTGCCGCAGCCGCTCCCGGACCGGGAACTCGGCGACCAGTTCCACCAGCTCACCGACCAGCTCCCGGTGCCGGCCGAGGTCCAGCGCCAACTCGGCCCGGGTCTCCAGCGCGACGGCCCGCAGTTCCACCAGCCGGTGCCGCGCGGCCTCGAAGACCAGGCCGGCGAACCCGGTGAACGGCTCGCCCTGCCACAGCTCCAGGGCCGCCGTCACCTGGGCCAGCGCATCCGCCGTACGCCCGGCTGCGTGCCCCTGCCGGGCCCGGTGGACGCCGCGCTCGAAGCCGACCGCGTCCACCGACTCTGGGGCGACCCGGAGCAGGTAGCCGGCGTCGGTCAGGCTCAGCACCTGTCCGGGCGTACGTGGGGAGCGGTCGGGTTCGAGCACCCGGCGCAGCCCGGCGACGTACTTCTGCACCACGTTCGTGCCGTTGGCGGGCGGCTCGTCGGGCCAGACCGCCTCGACGATCTGCCCGGTGGGGACCGGGCGGCCGGCGGAGAGCAGCAGCACGGCCAGCACGGCGCGCTGCTTGCCGGGGCCGAGGTCCAGTTCCCGGTCGGCGTACCAGGCCCGCTGAGGCCCGAGCAGCTCGAAACGCAGCGTTCCTGACATGCGAGTTTTCCGCTCCTGACACCCCCATGGCCGCCGAACGGCAGTGCCCGGCAGCCGGACGGCAGCATATCGGCAGCCGAACCGCCGTGTCGGCCCGCAGCATCGTCACCGGCAGAAGCCACGCAGCGAGAAAGAGAAGTGCGATGACACAGGCAACGGGCAGCGCCGGCACCATCCGACGGGCGGTCGGCACGGTCGCCGCCATGCTGGCCGCGACCACCCTGCTCGGGGGTTGCGGGCCGAAGAGCGAGCCGGCCGCCGCGCCGGCCACCAGCCCGAAGGAGGCGCTCCTCGACGCCGTCCCGGACGGTACGGAGGGTGCGTTCCGGTTCAGCGGCAAGGACTCGTCCAGCACCATCACCGGCCGGATCGACCCGGACGCGAAGGCCTTCGAGATCAACACCGCGATGGCCCCGGACAAGGACGGCATCACCACCAAGATGTCGTTCCTGCTGATCGGCGAGGAGATCTGGATGAAGGCGAAGTTCAGCGGCCACCCGGGGCTGCCGAAGTTCCCGAACAAGTGGATGAAGCTGGACCGCGCGAAGCTGACCGACGGCGGGAGCGTCCCGGCGTACGACGGCGCGGACCAGGGCAACGCGGGTCCGCTCATCGAGGCGGCCACCTCCGTCGAGGAGCAGGGCCCCGGGCGGTACGCCGGGGTCATCGACGTGAGCAGCGGCAACGCGGCGAAGGCGCTGGACGACAGCGAGGCGGCGGCGCTCGGCGAGGCCGCCAAGCGGGTGCCGTTCACCGCGGTGGTCGGGCCGGACAAGCACCTGACCTCGCTGACGCTGAAGATCCCGGCCGCCGGCGAGCGGAAGGCGTACGACTACGTGGTCACGTACGCCGACTACGGCAGCACGCCGAAGATCACCGTGCCGACCGGCGGCGAGGCGACGAAGGCGCCGGCGATGGCGTACGAGATGTTGAACAGCTGACCCACGACGCAGGGGGCGGCGGCCACACGGGGGGTCGCCGCCCCTTCGTCGTCGATGGGCCGGCGGGACCGGACGGGCCGGGCGGACTGGACGGGCCGGGCGGACTGGACGGGCCGGGCTGACCAGGTAGCGGACCGCCGCCGCGTGTCGTCCGGCCGGCCGGCGCGGCCGACCAGGGTGGCCGCCACCCCGGCGGCGTGCCGGTGTCCCCGCCGAGGTACCCGCCCGCGTTGTTCACCACCGCCAACCGCTCTCCCACTGCCGCCTCCCCTGCGCTCAGAATCCCGGCGCGGCGGAGGACGGTCAGCGGCGGCGGAGGGCGGTGAGGAGGGGGGTCAGGCGGGACCTGAGGCTGGTCAGGCCGCCGGGGAAGAAGTAGACCGCGAGGACGAAGACGGTGCCCAGGACGAACAGGGGCTGGGACAGCGGGTGGCTGAGGAAAGCCGGGAGGTTGTCGACGGCGTCGCTGCTGCCGAAGGCGGTGAGGCGGTGGTCGAGGTACATGTAGAGGATGCCGCCGAGGACCGGGCCCCAGCGGGTGCCGGGACCACCGAGCACCACCATGACCAGCAGCGACAGCGTCAGCTCGGAGGAGGTGACGTGCGGGGAGGCGCCGCCGACGATCAGGCAGTAGACCACCCCGCCGGCCGTCGCCAGCCCACCGGCCAGGGTGAACGCGACCAGCTTGAACCGGTACGGGTCGAGCCCGAGCACCCCGATCCGCCGCTCGTCGTCGCGCAGCCCGGCCAGCACCCGCCCGGTCGGTGAGCCGCTCACCCGGTGCACCACGAAGACCACCAGCGTCAGGTACGCCAGCGCCAGCCAGTACAGGTTGACGGTGTTCGTCACGCCGACCAGGGCCGCCGGCAGCCCGGAGACGTCCAGCGGCAGCCCCTCCTCGCCGCCGGTGAGCCCCTCGCCGGAGCCCAGCTTGAAGTCCCGGGCCACCACGATCGCCCCGACCTGGGCGAAGGCCAGCGTCACCATGGCGAACGCGATCCCGACGGTACGCAGCGCCACCGCGCCGAGCAGCGCGGCGAGGATCGTCCCGCCGGTCACCGCGAGCAGCGCGGCCTGCCACAGCGGCAGTCCGGCCCGGGTGACCAGGACGTCGGTGCCGTACACGCCGGCGGCGAAGTAGAGGGCGTGTCCGAAGGAGAGCATCCCGGTGCGGCCGAAGAGCAGGTCGTAGCCGGCGGCCAGGCCGCCGAAGACCAGGCAGATGGCGAGCAGTTGCAGGGTGCCCGGCGAGTTCAGCGGGCCCTCGAAGAAGCCCGGCAGGTTCACCGTCGAGTACGGCACGATCGCCGCCACCACCAGCGCCACCAGCGGCAGGAACGGCCGCAGCCCGTGCCAACGGGAACGCCCGGGGGTCAGCTCGTCGGGCACCTGCGCCGGGGGCGCCTCGACCACCGAGTTGGTCATGCCGTTGCCACCTTTCCGGCCAGGCCCTGCGGACGCAGCAGCAGCACCACGGCGAGCAGCCCGACCACGCAGATGTCGCCCAGGCCGGACGTGCCGTAGTAGTTGACGAACTGTTGCAGCAGCCCCACCGCGACCGCCGCGTACGCGGACCCGACCACCGAGCCCATCCCGCCGATCACCACCACGATGAACGCGAAGATCAGCAGCGAACCGCCCTGCCCGGGCGACACGGTGCCGAAGTAGACCCCGCCGAGCGCGCCGGCCAGCGCGGCGGCCGCGCCGCCGATCGCGAAGACCAGGGTGAACGCCTTGCGGACGTCGATGCCGAGCGCGGTCACCATCTCCCGGTTCTCCACGCCGGCCCGGATCACCAGGCCGTACCGGGTCCAGTGGAGGAAGGCGAGCAGCCCGCCGAGCACCACCGCGGCGGCGACGATCAGCAGCAGCCCGGCGTTCGGCACGTTCGCGCCGAGCACCCCGGTCACCTCCCGGGTCCACGACGGCCGGGGGAACGGCCGCGCGTCGGCGCCCCAGGTGGCCTGGAGCAGCGCCACGCCGGCCAGCGACAGGCCGACGGTGACCAGCACCTGCTCGATGGTGCGGGAGTAGAGCGGCCGGATCAGCACCAGCTCGACCAGCACGGCGACCAGCGTCCCGGCGAGCACGCCGAAGGCCACCGCGACCACGAAGCCGAACCCGTCGGAGCCCGCGCCGGGCAGGTTGTCCGCGGCCCACCAGGTCGCGTACGCCCCGACGCCGAGGAAGAGGCCGTGCGCGAAGTTGAGCACGTCGGCCAGGCCGAAGACCAGGGAGAGTCCGGACGCGACCAGGAAGTACAGCGCCGCCAAACCGAGCCCGGTCAGCGTCAGCAGGACGAGGGTGCTCATGCGTGCACCTCGCCCGAGCCGACACCCAGCAGCGACTTGGTCAGCGCCGTCTCCAGGAGCAGCTCCTGCGCGTTCCCGGTCCAGGCCACCTTGCCGGCGGAGAGCACCACCGCGTCCTTCGCCAGCCGGCGGACCACGGCCAGGTTCTGCTCGACCAGCAGCACCGGCACCGACTCCGCCACCCGTTCCAGCACCTCGGCCACCTCGGTCACCACCTTCGGCGCCAACCCCTTGGTCGGCTCGTCCACCAGCAGCAGCCGGTTGTCGTTGAGCAGGACGCGACCGATGGCGAGCATCTGCTGCTGCCCGCCGGAGAGGGAGCCGGCCCGTTGCCGTCCGCGCCGGTCCAGCTCGGGGAAGAGCGCGAAGACCTTGTCGTACGCCGGGGTGCTGCCGCGCCGTTCGGCGAGCCGCAGGTTCTCCGCGACGGTGAGGCCGGCGAAGACGCAGCGGTCCTCCGGCACGTAGCCGAGCCCGCCGCGGACCAGCCGGTGGGTGGGGCGGGCGAGCAGGCTCTGCACGCCCATCCGGATGGTGCCGCGGACCTCGCCGCTGCGGGGGGTGAGGCCGACGATCGCGCGCAGCGTGGTGGTCTTGCCGACGCCGTTGCGGCCGAGCAGCACGGTCACCCCGGTGGGCGCGACGGTGAAGGACACCCCCTGGAGGATGTGCAGCCCGGCGATCCGCACCGACAGGTCCTCGACCGCGAGGACCGGTTCCACACTCATAGCGACTCCCCCAGGTATGCCTCCTGGACCGTGGCGTTGGCCATCACGGTCTCCGGGGTGTCGCAGGCCAGCAGGGCGCCGTGGTGCATCACGGCGATCCGGTCGGCCAGCTCCAGGATCACGTCCATGTGGTGCTCCACCATCAGCACCGACCGGCCGCTGTCCCCGGTCAGCGACTTGATCACCTCGACCAGCTCGGGCACGTCCTCGGCGCTGACCCCCGCCATCGGCTCGTCCAGCAGCATCACCCGGGGCTCCCCGGCGAGCAGCAGGGCGATCTCCAGCTTGCGCTTCTCGCCGTGGGCCAGGGTGCCGGCGAGCGCCGCACCCCGGTGGTGCAGGCCGACCCGGTCGAGCGCCGCGTCGGCGGCGGCGGCGACCTCCCGGTCGGCCGCCGCGCGCCGCCACAGCTTCATCGAGCCACCCCGGTGCGCCTGTACGGCCAGCCGGACGTTCTCCCGCACGGTGAGCGAGCCGAACACCGAGGACGCCTGGAAGGTACGCCCCAGGCCGAGCCGGGCCCGCCGGTGCGGCGGGAGGGCGGTGACGTCCTCGGAGTCCAGCAGGATCCGCCCCTCGGTGGGCCGGCGCAGGCCGGTGATCAGGTTGAACAGTGAGGTCTTGCCGGCGCCGTTGGGCCCGATCACGCCGAGGAACTCCCCGGGCGCGAGGTCGAGGTAGACGGAGTCGACGATGGCGACCTCACCGATCCGCCAGGTCAGACCGCGGGTGGCGAGCACAGTTCAGCCCTTCATCTGGGTGACCGGCGGCGCCGTCTCGTCACCGGTCAGGCTCTTCTGGGCGGCCGCGGTGAAGGTGGTGCCGCTGCCACTGAGCTTGGCCTGGTACATCGGCTGGAGCAGCGCGTGGTCCTCGGCGCGGATGGTCATCGGGCCCTTGATGCTGTCGAACTGCCAGCCTTCCAGGGCCTTGACCATCTTGTCGACGTCGTCGCCGCCCTCGGAGACGGCGCGGACGACCATCTGGGCGGCGGCGAAGCCGTCCGGGTGGAACAGGTCGAGCGTCCCGCCGGGGATCTTCGCCTTGGCGGCCTTGGCGGCCTCGGTGTCGCTGGCCCCGTCGAAGTAGTGCGACAGGAAGGAGATCTTGCTGCCGGCGGCGCCGAAGGTGGGCCAGGAGGCGCGGATGTCCAGGCCGGTGACGACCGTGGTGGAGGCGAGGACGCCCTGCTGGTCGAGGGTCTGCCACATCGCCGGGGCGGTGGTGCCGGCCCAGGCGACGAAGAGCAGGTCCGGCTTGGCGGCCTTGATCTGGCTGGCGAACGGGGTGAAGTCGGTGGCGCTGGCGGGGGCGCGAACGCTGCTGACGGTGGCGCCGGCCCCGCCGATGACCTTCTTGACCGCGGCCTCGTTGGCGTCGCCGAACGCGCCGTCCTGGGCGAAGACGACGACCTTCTTGCCGGTCGCGTCGCCGATGAACGACTTGGCGGTCACCACGTCCTGGTACGACTGCCGGCCGGACCGGAAGGTGTACTTGTTCGCGCCGGTCACCGCGTCGGTGGCGGCCGGGCCGGAGATGAAGAGGACCTTGTTCTGGGCGGCGATCGGGGCGACCTGGAGGGCGACGCCGGACGCGGTGGAACCGGCGATGATCTTCGAGCCCTTGCCGATCAGGTCCTTGGCCGCGGAGACCGCCTTCGCCGGGTCACCGGCGTCGTCCGCCTCGGTGAGCTCGATCTTCCGGTCACCGACCTTGCCGGTGCCCTTGGTGGCGTAGTCGAGGCCGGCCTTGAACCCCTCGATGTACTGCTTTCCGTAGCTGGCCAGCGGCCCCGACTGGGAATACACCAGACCAACCTTGACCGGCGCGGCGCCGTCGCCGCCGCCGGAGGCGGTGTCCTGCGGGCTGCCACAGGCCGTGGCGGCAATCGCCGCCGCCATCATCGTGGCGGCGGAGAGGAACACCCGCCGCGTGTGCCGGAACGTCATCGCGACTCCAGGTGAGGACAGGAAGCTAACTCAGTTGTCGGCTCACGCTAGAAGTGACGTCACGCACGGGCTATGTGGCCGAAACACACAAGTAATCGTGATGGGGTGGCCGACTGTAACAAGCTGCTGTAGCGGCTGGTGATGACACCCGTGGTTGATGGCCACGACCGCCACCACCCGCGACGCCGGTGTGTCGCGCCCCGCCACCGCCACACGGGGCCCTACGTCGCCGAGGGCCTCGGCCGGTGAGGGTGCCGGACACGCTACGAACCTGATGACCCAGACGGATCATCCGCCCGGCGGGGACCTTGGCTGAGTCATTCACGTCATCAGCTTCGTAGCGCCGCAACACCCCACCCGCCTCCCGGGTGCCAGCGCCACTTCGCGGATGAGACGGCCTCAGCGGCCGGCGCGGGCCGCCACGGCGGTGTCCGGCTGGTCGGCGAAGGCGCCGTCCAGGCCGAGGTCGAAGAAGAGCTCGTACTCGGACGTGATGTCGCCGCGGGCGTTCGGGTCGGCGCCGATCCGGAAGTCCACCGGCCGGCACCACCACGGCCGCCGCGAGCAGCGCGCCGGCCACGCCGAGGGCGGAAAGGGTACGTCGCAACGCCGTCCCCTGTCGTCGAGGGATGCGCCCAGCAGACCGGTCCCGATTGACCACCAGTTGGTCGGTTCCTGACCTCCCGGTGAAACTCCGGGCGGAAGATTGCCTGGTGCGTCGGCTGCTCCGTCACCCCGTGCGACTGGTGCCGTTCGGGTTCCTGGCGGTGATCCTGCTCGGCACCGGCTCGCTGATGCTGCCCTGGGCCACCAGCGAGCAGCACTACACCCCGTTCGTCACCGCGCTCTTCACCGCCACCTCGTCCGTCTCGGTCACCGGCATGGCGGTCAACGACACCCCGAACTACTGGAACGGCTTCGGGCTGGCGATGATCACCGTCCTCACCCAGCTCGGCGGGCTCGGCATCCTGACGATCGCCGCGCTGGTCATCCTGGTGGTGTCCCGGCAGCTGGGCCTGCGCAACCGGCTCCTCGTCCAGGCAGAGACCGCCGAATTCGGCATCGGCGACGTACGCCGGCTGCTCACGCGGATCGCCGCGACCGTCTTCATCACCGAGGCGGTGATGACCGCGGTCATCACCGGCCGGCTCTGGCTGGCCTACGACTACCCGCCCTGGCGGGCGCTCTGGTCCGCCGTCTTCCACTCGATCCAGGCGTTCAACAACGGCGGGTTCACGCTCTACTCGGAAGGGCTGCTCGCCTTCTCGCAGGACCCGTGGGTGGCGCTGCCGCTGGCCCTCGGCGCGATCATCGGCGGCCTCGGCTTCCCGGCCCTCTTCGAGGCCGTGCGCGAATGGCGTCGGCCGAGCCGGTGGGCGGTCGCCACCAAGCTCACCATCTGGGGCAGCCTGGCGCTGATCGCTTTCGGCTTCGGCTACCTGCTGCTCGCCGAGTGGACCAACCCGGCCACCATCGGCACGTACACCATGCCGGGAAAGGTGCTGGCCGCGTTCACCCAGATCGCCTTGAGCCGGACCGGCGGCTTCGACGTGATCAACGTGGACCAGCTCGCCGAGGCGAGCAACCCCCTGCTCATCATCCTGATGTTCATCGGCGGCGGCAGCGCCAGCACCGCCGGCGGCATCAAGGTCTCCACCTTCTTCCTGCTCGCCTTCGTCATCTGGGCGGAGCTGCGTGGCGAGCCGGAGGTGACGGTCGGTCGTCGGCAGGTCGCCCGCGCCAGCCAACGGCAGGCGCTCACGGTCGCCCTGCTCAGCGTCGCCCTCGTCGTCGTCGGCACGGTGGTCCTGGTGCTGACCACCGTGGGCGTTCCCTATTACCAGGCACTCTTCGAGGTGACCTCGGCCTTCAGCACCACCGGCCTCTCCGTCGGGCTCGCCCCGCGGCTGCCGCGCCCGGGCCAGTACATCCTCACCGCGCTCATGTTCATCGGCCGGGTCGGCCCGCTCACCCTCGGGTCCGCGATCGCGTTGAACGCCCGGCGACGCCTGTACCGCTACCCGGAGGAGCAACCCATTGTCGGCTAGGAAGACGGACGACGGCGGCATCGTGGTGATCGGCCTCGGCCGGTTCGGCTCGCACCTGGCCGACGCACTCACCAAACTCGACCACGAGGTGCTCGCCGTCGACCGCAATCAGGAGCGAGTGCAGCACTGGTCGGACCGGCTGGACCGGGTGGTGCAGGCGGACGCCACCGAAGAGGACGTGTTGCGGCAGCTCGGGGTGGCGGACTTCCGCCGGGCGGTGGTCGCCCTCGGCGCGTCGGTGGAGGCCAGCGTGCTCACCGTGCTGGCCCTGACCGAGCTGGGCGTCCCGCAGATCTGGGCCCGGGCCAACTCGGAGAAGCACGCGAAGATCCTCGGGGCGGTGGGCGCCCACCACGTGATCTTCCCGGAGGCGGAGACCGGTGAACGGGTGGCGCACCTGATCGTCAGCAAGATGCTCGACTTCATCGAGTTCGGCGACGACTTCGCCATCGCCAAGGTGCGCGTGCCGGAGGGGATGGTCGGCCGGCCGCTGCGCGAGCTGGCCGCCGACCGGTACGGCGTGCAGGTGATCGGCGCCAAACTGCCCGGCGAACGCTTCCGCCATGCCGAGCCGGACATTGTCCTGCAGAAGGAGAGCGTGCTCATCGTGGAAGGCGGCACCGTGCAGGTGCAGCGGTTCGCCGCGCTGGCCTGAGCGCCGTCCGGACCGTCACTTCCCCTTGCTCTTGCTCTTGCTGCCGTGACCACCCCCTGCCCCCTCGGTCACTTTCCTTTTCCCTTACCACCGTCCTTGCCCTTGCCGGGCTTGACCGACTTCGCCCGCTCACCCCCGCCGCCGGAACTGCCCGACCCGCTGCTCTTCGCGGTGGTGGGCTTCGCGGGCGCCCTGGTCGTCGGCGGCGCGGTCGTGGGTGTCGACCCGGCCACCCCGGAGACCTGCACGCCACAGGCGGTCTCGCCGACCTTGAACTGCACCGGCAGCGGATTGCTCCCGGTGTACTTGCCGCTCAGCGCGACCTTCTTCGACGCCCCCGGCGCCAGCGCGGCGTCCGCCGCGGGCGGCTGCAGCAGCACCGTTTGCCCCTGCTGCCGCATCGCCGGCTGGGCGGCGGTCACCGTCTGCCGGCCGGGGAAGGTGAAGCTCATGTTCCAGTCCCGCAGCTCCCGGTCGCCGGTGTTGGTCAGGGTCAGCTCGGCGGAGAAGTCCCGGCCGGAGTCCCGGCGCAGCACGTAGTCGACCTCGCACGGCACCGGCTGGGGCAGCCCCATCCGGGCCTCGGTGGGCTCCGCCCCGCCGCTGGCCGGGCTCCGCGCGGTCAGCCCCCACATGGCCGCGGTGACCGCGACCAGGCCCGCCGCGGCCACCCCGGCCTCGACCTTGCGCCGCCGCGCCGCCGCCCGGCGGGTGCGGGTCCGCCCGATCGAGAAGGGCAGCGCGTCGGTCGCCGAGGACCAGGGCAGGATGGTGGTTCCGGCGTTCTCCAGCAGCGTCGGGTCGAACTGGCCGAGCGCCGGAGACACCGGCACGATCGCCGCGATGCCGGCCACGTCGGCGAGCGTCCGGGCCACCTCGGCGGTCGGTGGCCGGTCCGCGGGACGCTTGGCCAGGCAGCGCCGGACCAGCTCCTCGACCTCGGCGGGCAGGCCGACCACCGGCGGCATCGGGTCCGGGTCGTGGTACATGTGCGCGCGGAGCATCTGGGTGGTGGTGCTGGCCTGCCAGGGCAGCCGGCCGGTGAGCATCCGGTACAGCAGCAGGCCCACCCCGTAGACGTCGGTGGCCGGGGAGACCTGGCCGTTGTCGAGCCGCTCCGGGGCGAGGTAGGCGGGAGTGCCGAGCAGGGCGCCGTCGGGGCCCTGCTCGCTCTCCCCGACCAGCGCCGAGATGCCGAAGTCGACGACCTTCACCCCGGTGGGGGTGAGCATGACGTTGCCGGGGGTGACGTCCCGGTGCACCACGCCCCGGGCGTGCGCGGTGGCCAGCGCCGAAGCGACCTCCGCGCCGATGGTCACGGCCTCACGCCAGGGCAGCTGCCCGCCGCGGCCGAGCCGGCTGCTCAGCGGCCCGCCGTCGACCAGTTCCATCACGACGTACGGCACGGTCAGCCCGACCTGCTCGGACTCGCCGTAGTCGTACACGTTGGTGATGTTGGGGTGGCAGAGCCGCGCGGCGGCCTGCGCCTCGACCCGGATCCGGTGCCGAAACGCCTTGTCGCTGGCCAGCCGGGACGCGAGCACCTTGACCGCGACCTGGCGGCCGAGCACCTCGTCGTATCCGCGCCACACCACCGACATGCCGCCCGCGCCTAGCTGCTCGATCAGCCGGTACCGCTCACCCAGCAGTTGTTCGCCGCTCCTGACCGCTCCGCCCATGGTCAGTCCTGTTGCCCGGGGTGATCCCACCTACACCTGAACAGTCGGAATCGGTCAGGAAAGTCACCCGTTCAGGCGGTCGCGAGCAGTTGGTCCACCGGGGCGTAGTCGTCGGTCAGCACCAGCGCGTCCCCGACGAAAGCGGTGAGTTCCGCGCCGGAGAGGAGGGTGGCCTGCTCGGGCAGGCCGGGCAGCCCGGCCCGGATCGCGGCCAACGGCAGCGGCGCGTCCGAGCCGACGAGCAGGAAGTTGGACCCGTGCAGTCCGCTGATCGCCGCCGGCGGTGCGATGAGCGCGACGTGCCGGAACTCGGCGGCGACGGTGGCCAGCTCGGCCCGGACGAAGCGGCCCGGCGGGTAGTCGATGACGTTCTGCACGTAGACCCCGCCCGGCCGGAGCACCCGGCGGATCTCGGCGGCCATCTCCCGGGTCGCCAGGTGCCAGGGCACCACCAGGTGGCCGAAGGCGTCACCGACGATCAGGTCCCGGCTGTCGGTCGGTTCGGCGTCGAGCAGCACCCGGGCGTCCCCGACCGCCGCGCGCAGCTCCGGGCCGGTGCGTACGCCCAGCTCACGCCGGTCCAACTCGACCAGGCCGCCGTCGATCTCGAACACCAGGTTCCGGGTGCCGGGCCGGGTGGCGGTCAGGTAGCGCGGCATGGTGAAGCCGCCGCCGCCCAGGTGCAGGGCGTCCAGCCGCTGCCCCTTCGGCGCCGCCACGTCGGCCACCAGGCCGATCCACTGCGTGTACGCGTACTTCAGGTGCGTCGGATCGGCCAGGTCGACGTACGAGTGCTCGGCGGAGTTGAGGAAGAGCGTCCGCCCCTCCGTCCACTGCGAGTCCACCTCGACCCTCGCGCAGTGGTACGCGGTCTCCACGTCGCACGGGTTCGGGGCGACCGTGGCGAGGCCGGCGCCGGCCAGGCCGAGCACCGCCAGGGCGGCCTTCGCCCGGGCCGGACCGGGCAGCCCGGTCCCCGCCCGCCGCCGCAGGTACGCCCCGAGGGCCAGCCCGGTGACCCCGAGCAGCGCCGCCAGGCCGAGCACGATCACCGTGCTGGGCAGCGCCGCCACCAGCACGAAGCCGGTGGCCAGGGTGGCGGTGATCCCGCCCAGGGTGCCGATGCCGGAGAGCCGCCCGACCACCTGCCCGGTGCGGCGCAGATCGGCGAGCTGGAGCTTCACCACCAGCGGGGTGATCCCGGCGAGCAGCGCCGCCGGCACCAGCACCGCCAGCGCGGTGAGCAGCAGCACGGCGCTCGCCGCGCCGCCGCGCAACGCCTCACCGGCGTACCGGACGACGGGGAGGGTGACCGCGGTGGCGATGCCGGCCAGCACCAGGGCCGGGGCCAGCAGGGTACGCGGGTCCCGCCGGTCGGCCAGGAACCCGCCCATCCACGCCCCGTACGCGATCGCGGCCAACGCCATGCCGATCACCGAACTGGTCACCTGGAGGGTGACCCCGACGTACGGGCCGACCAGGCGGAGCGAGACGGTCTCCAGGACCAGCACGGCCCCGCTGGAGAGGAACACCAGGAAGGCGGCGAGCCCGTTCGGCAGGGCTCGGGGCGGCGTCGGCACGGTCGGCGCGGACTCCACCACGACGTCGGACGATGAGCTGCTCACCGTCGCGATGCTACGCAGCCTTTCCGGCGCCCGGGTCAGTACATCGAAAGATGAACATGGTTTGTGTGGTCGGCGGCGGGACTGCCACCGCCGCTGTACGACCGCCAGCCGGTGTTCGGCATCCAGATCTGCCGATACCAGATCACGTACATGACGCCGAGCCGGCTGGCGTTGTTCTTGAAGTAGTTGGCCAGGCTGTCCCCGTACGTCTTGTCCCCGCCGGTCGCCGAGCGGTCCTCGAAGCCGCCGCTGGCGGCGGAGAAGTCGCAGGCCCGGCCCTTCGGGTGCTCGCCGTCGCCGCCGCTGCGGAAGCAGGAGACGTAACGCTTGTAGCCGGCCGCCTGGGCCTGCTGGAGCGCGTGCAGGGTGCGGGGGGTGATGCAGCCGGAGGTGGTCGGGTCGTTGACGGAGCAGGACTCCGACGGCCAGGAGCCGTCCGAGTTGCGCGGGGCCGGCTTGGCGGAGGCCGAGCCGCCGCTGAACCCGGAGCTGCTGCCCGAGCTGACCTTGGCCAACGCGATCTCGGCGTCCCGCTTCTTCTTGGCCAGCACCGCGAGCTGCTTCTGCTGCTCGCGCACCTCGATGTCGATCGCCGCCTTGGCCTTAACGGCCTCGGCCTTGGCGTCGGTGAACGCGCGCAGCCGCTTGCTGTCCCGCTGGGCCATCACGTCCAGCTCACCGGCCCGCTGGAGGAACTCGTTCGGGTCGGAGCTGGCGAGCAGCATCGACACCGGGGTCAGCCGACCCAGCCGGTACGACTGCGCGGCCACCTCGCCGACCTGCGAGTTCAGTTCGACCAGGCGCAGCTCGAGCCCCTTGAGCTGCCCGGTCAGCGCCACCTGCCGGCGCTTCGAGTTGTCGAGCCGGGCCTTCGCCTCGATGTGGCCCCGCGCGGCCGCGTCGAGCGCCGCGCGCAACTGCTTGCTGCCGCCCTCGTTCGGGGCGCCCGGGGTCGGCGCGGCCGCGGCGGCCCCGGCCGGGGCGAGGCCGGCGCCGAGCAGCAGGGCCGTCGCGGCGAGCAGGGCGAGCAACGGCCGGCGGACCCGCCGCCGGATGAGCCTGGTCCTGGGCACGAAAGCGTCCTTCCGTCGACCGCCGGCCCCCCGGGTTGCCCACTGCGCGGCGGCGGCTCCGCCGGCGCCGGACGGCGGCCTGCTGGCGAAACCGCCGGTCACGATACCGGACCGGCGCGGGCTGGCCAGGCCCCCGATCTCGGACGAAACCGATCTTCGACGGAGCGTGCCGACGCCGTCGCGGAGCGCCGCTCAGCCGTCGAGCAGCGCGGCTCGCACCTCGGTCCAGACCTCTTCGTTGACCGCCACCAGCAGCCCCCGATCGTCGTCGGCCGGGTGGTACTCGGCACCGTCGAAGCGGCGGGCCACCCCGCCGGCCTGCCGGACCAGCAGGGTGCCCGGGGCGTGGTCCCACGGCAGGGTTCGCCAGAAGAGCACGAACTGCTGGTCCCCGGTGAGCAGGTCGAGGTACTCCCGGCCGGCGCAGTGCTGGCCGGGGAGCAGCTCGCCGATCCGCCGGCCGCCCGCCTCGGCGGTCCGCCGGGCGTCGGGCGGCAGGAACCGGGTCATCGCGGTGCCGCGCAGCGCGCCCACCGGCGGCACCGCGTCGGTGGTCCGCACCGGCTTCCCGTCCAGGTAAGTGCCCTCCCCCGCGCGGGCGGTGGCGAGGATGCCGGCCAGCGGGTCGTACACCCAGGAGGCGACCTGCTCGCCGTCGGTCAGCAGCGCCACCATCAGGGCGAACGGCCGCCGACCGGCGGCGAAGTTGGAGGTGCCGTCGACCGGGTCGACCAGCCAGACGTCACCGGCGCCGCGCAGGTGCCGCAGCAGCCCCGGGTCGTCGGCGACGGCCTCCTCGCCGACCACCATCGAGCTGGGGCGCAACCGCCGCAGCCCGGCGGAGATCAGCTCCTCGGCCCGCCGGTCGGCGACGGTGACCACCTCGCCGGGGGCCTTCTCGGCGATGTCGGCGGCGTCGAGCCGGCGGAACAGCGGCACCACGACCTTCGCCGCGGCCTCCCGCAGCAGCTCGCCGACGTCGTCGAGCAGCGGGTCAGCCACGCGGCGGCAGCTTGACCACGCTGACGAAGAACTCGTCGATCTGGCGGACCACCGAGATGAAGCGCTCGAAGTCCACCGGCTTGGTCACGTAGGCGTTGGCGTGCAGCTGGTAGCTGCGCAGGATGTCCTCGTCGGCCTGCGAGGTGGTGAGCACCACGACCGGGATCCGGCAGAGCTGCTCGTCCCTCTTGATCTCCGCGAGCACCTCCCGGCCGTCCCGGCGGGGCAGGTTGAGGTCGAGCAGGACCAGGTCGGGGGCCACCGCGTCCGCGTACTGGCCCTCGCGCCGCAGGTAGGCCAGGGCCTCCGCGCCGTCGGAGACGACGGTCAGCCGGTTGCGGAGCTTGTGCTCCTCGAACGCCTCCTGGGTCATCAGCACGTCGCCCGGGTCGTCCTCGACCAGCAGGACCTCGATCGGGCTCTTGCCGTCTGCCGGCGCGGTCATCCCACCGTCTCCCTCATGCCACCCGTTGTACCGTGTCCGGCCGTACCGTCGGGGGTGTCTTCGCCCTCCGACCCGCCCGGCTGCCGACCGACCGGCGCGTCCCCGGCGTCGGCGCCGTCCCGGTCCTCGTCCCCGGTCGACTCCGCACCGACCGCCGTCCCGTCCGCCGGGCCCGCCCCGTCCGCCGCCTTCGCCGCGTCGACGTCCTCGGGCAGGGCGGGGAGGGTGAAGCGGATCGCGGTGCCCTCCTCGGTGCCGGTGTCCACCCAGACCCGGCCGCCGTGGTACTCGACGATCTTCTTGACGATCGCCAGGCCGATGCCGGTGCCCGGGTACGCGTCCTTGGCGTGCAGCCGCTGGAAGATCACGAAGATCTTGTCGGCGAACTCCGGCTCGATCCCGATGCCGTTGTCCTGGCAGCTGATCTCCCACTCGTCGCCGACCAGGCGGGCCGAGACGTGCACCCTGGGCGGCACGTCCGGGCGGCGGAACTTGATCGAGTTGCTGACGAGGTTGGCCAGCAGGTTGGTCAGCAGCGGCTCCTCGCCGCGGATCACCGGCAGCTCGCCCCAGGTCAGCTCGGCGTCCGAGTACTGCCGGGCGGCCTCGGTCTGGCCGGCCACGTCGCCCATCACCTTGTTCAGGTCGACCTCGGTGAAACCGGTGGTGAGGCGGCCGATCCGGGAGAACGCCAGCAGGTCGTTGATCAGGCGCTGCATCCGCTGCGCGCCGTCGACCGCGAAGGCGATGTACTGGTCGGCCCGCTCGTCGAGCTGGCCGGCGTAGCGGCGCTGGAGGAGCTGGCAGAAGCTGGCCACCTTGCGCAGCGGCTCCTGCAGGTCGTGCGAGGCGACGTACGCGAACTGCTCCAGGTCACGGTTGGACCGGGTGAGTTCCTCGGCCTGCTTCTGGAGCTGGCTGTTGACCCACTCGATGCGCTCCCGGGCCTCGCGCACCTCGGCCAGCTCGCGGGCGATCTTCTGCCGCATCCCGTCGATGTCGTCGGCGAGCCGGCGGAACTCCGGCGGCCCGGCGCCGCTGATGTGGTGCTCGTAGTCGCCCGCGGCGACCTCCCGCACCTGGCCTACCAGCCCGGCCAGCGGCCGGATCAGGATCCGGTCCAGGGAGAGCACCATCACCGCGCCCGCGACCGCCACCACCAGGGCCGCGATGATCAGCAGGACGACCAGCACGTTGCCGGTCCGGGTGACCTTCTCGGCGGTGTGCTGCCCGACGATCAGGATCTCGGCCTGGAGCTGGTTCACCGCGGAGCGGATGCCGTCGAACTGCTGCCGGGTCTGGTCGGTGATCAGTGCCTGACCGGCGGACGGGCCGCTGCGCTCGGTCGTGCTGATCACCGGCTCGGCCACGTCCGCCCGCCATCGCGCCGCCCGCTGCTCGACCACCCGCAGCTCGCGCAGCACGCCCGGATAGTCGGCGGCCAGCTGCTCCATCGCGGTGACGGTGTCCTGCTCCCGCCGCAGACCCGCCTCGTACGGGGCCAGGTCCTTGCGGTCGCCGTTCACCGCGTACCCGCGCACGGCGGTCTCCTGGTCGAGCAGCGCGCTCAGCAGCTCCTGGCCCTGCACCCGGAGCGGACCCGTCTTGACCAGGACGGCATCGATGTTCTGCCGGTTCTTCGCGGCGACCACCGCCTCGGCGGCGGCCAGCCCGAGCAGCAGCACCAGGACCACGCCGAGCAGCGCGAGCACCCGGCGCCGCAGGGTCCAGCCCTGCCGGTACGCGTTCAACGGCCGCCGCCGCGGGTGACCAGCAGCATGGCGACGTCGTCGGCGAGCGGTCCGCCGTTGATCTGCTCGGCGCGGCCGACCAGCCAAGCCGGCAGCTCGGCCAGAGGCACCGCCTGGTTGGCCGGGTCGGCGAGCAGCTCGGTCAGCCCCGGCACGTCGAGCCGGTCGTCACCGTTGCCCACCCGACCCTCGATCAGGCCGTCGGTGTACATCAACAGGGACCAGTCATCGGTGTCGAACTCCAGATCGAAGGCAACGGGCCGGCACGGCCGGACGCCGAGCAGCAGGCCACCCTTGGCCGGCACCGGCGCGACCTTACCCCCGCTGAGCAGCACCGGCGGCGGATGACCGGCGAGTCGTACGGTGGCCCGGTTGGCGGCGAGGTCGAGCCGGACGGTCGCCACCGTGGCGAAGATCTCCTGGAGTCGACGCTCGCTCATCAGCACCTGTTCCAGGGCCGGCAGCACCTCATCGTCCGGCACCCCGGCCAGGATCAGGGCCCGCCAGGCCACCCGCAGCTCGACGCCGAGCGCCGCCTCGTCCACGCCGTGCCCGCAGACGTCGCCGACGATCAGGTCGATCCGGTCCGGCCGGGTCTGCACCACGTCGTAGAAGTCGCCGCCGATCAGGGCGGCGTGCCGGCCGGGGCGGTAGAACGTGTGCACCGACACCTGGTCCGTGGTCATCAGCGGCTGGGGCAGCAGGCCCCGCTCCAGGCGGGCGGACTCGGCCTGGCGCAGCTCCACCTCACGGAGCCGGCGGGCGTTCTCGTCGGCCCGCTTGCGCTCCACGGCGTAGCGCAGCGCCCGGGTCAGTAGGACCCCGTCGACCTGCCCCTTGACCAGGTAGTCCTGGGCGCCCTCGGCCACCGCGACGATGCCCAGGTGCTCGTCGGTGCGGCCGGTCAGCACGCAGACCGCCGCGCCGCTGGACATCTCCAGCACCTGGCGCAGCCCGTCCAGCCCCTGTGCGTCGGGAAGGCCGAGGTCGAGCAGGACGCAGTCGACGCCCAACACCCGTTGCCGGGCCTCGCTGAGGCTGGTGGCGACCAGCAGGTCGATCATCGAGTTGGTCTCGGCGAGCAGCTCGCCGACCAGGAAGGCATCGCCCTCGTCGTCCTCGACCAGCAGGACCCGCAGCCGCTCACCGGGTGGCAGGTTGGCGTGCCGCGCCAGGCCACCGTGCGGGTACGGCACGACGGAGGAACCGGCCATGCCGGCCCCCCGGTACGGCCGGGTCACCGCCGCGAGACGCGGGAGGTCGCTGGTGATGTCGGGCTCCTTCCGAGTGCCCTGCTGATCCTGTATCAGACAACGGTCGCACACAACACGACGGTGTCGGCACGGGCGGGACGGGTGGGGCGGGCGGGCTTACCACTCGATCAGCGACACGGCGGACGGCAGATGTTACGCCCCGGGATCGCATCCGCGTCCCGGCGAGCGGATCCGGCGGGCGGGATCCCGTTCGGGGCCGGTGGAGTGCAGGATGGTCCCACCCCTGGCCCCACCCCCGAGGAGTCCCCGTGGGCGCATCCGTCACCCGCCCCGTGTCCGTGGACGCACCCCCCAGTCGCCCCGCCGATCGGGCGCTGGCCCGGCCGCGTCGCCGGCCGCTCGCCGCCGTCGCCGCGCTCGCCGCGCTGCTCGCGGTCGGCGCCGGCGTCCTGGTCGACCTGCGTACCCCGGCGCCCCGCCCGGCCGACGCGCCGGCCGCCGACTTCAGCGCCGCCCGGGCGTACCGGAACGTCGAGGTGATCGCGGCCCGGCCGCACGTCGCCGGCAGCCCGGCCAACGACCAGGTACGCGAGCATCTGGTCGGCGCGCTGCGCGGCCTGGGGCTGGAGACCGAGGTGCAGGACACCGTCGCCCCGGAGGCCGGCCAGCTCCAGCGGGGCAACGGCAACTACTCGATGGGCCGGGTCCGCAACGTGGTCGCCCGACTTCCCGGCACGAACCCGACCGGCAGAATATTCCTGGTCGCCCACTACGACTCGGTGCAGTCCGGGCCGGGCGGCAACGACGACGCCGCCGGCACCTCCACCATCCTGGAGGTGGCCCGCGCGCTGACCACCGGCCCCCGTCCCCGTAACGACATCGTCTTCGTGCTCACCGACGCCGAGGAGGCGTGCCTCTGCGGCGCGTCCGCCTTCGTCTCCAGCCACCCGCTGGCGAAGGACGGTGGGGTGGTGCTCAACCTCGAGGCGCGCGGCTCGACCGGGCCGGTCATCATGTTCGAGACGTCGCGGAACAACGCGAACCTGGTCGAGCTGTTCGGCCGGGCGGCGCCACATCCGGTGGGCACCTCGTTCGCGGTGGAAATCTACCGGCTGCTGCCGAACGACACCGACTTCACCCCGTTCCGCGACCAGCACGGCCTCGACGACCGCCCGCGCTTCATCGGGTTGAACTCGGCCTACATCGACGGCGGCGCGATCTACCACACGCCCTTGGACACCCCCGAGGTGATGGACCGGGGCAGCCTCCAGCAGCACGGCGACAACGCGCTCGGCCTGGCCCGGGCGTTGGGTCGGTCCGACCTGCCGACGCTCTGGTCCGGGGACGACGCCACCTACTTCCCGGTGCCGGGTGGGCTGGTCCGCTATCCGGGCTGGCTGACCTGGCCGCTGGCGCTGGCCGCGGCGATCGGCGTACTCGTGCTGGGTCTGTTCGCCCGGTCGCGGGGCCGGACCACCGGGCGCCGCCTGGTCGCCGGATTCGGCCTGGCGCTGGTCCCGATCGTTCTCGCCCCACTGACCGCCCAGCTGTTCTGGGCGGCGGTCACGGCGATCCGCCCCGGCCACGCCGAGCTGCTCGACCCGTACCGGCCGACCTGGTACCGGCTCGCCGTGGTGGCGCTGGCCGCGGCGGTGCTCCTCGGCTGGTACGCGCTGGTCCGGCGCTGGGCCGGGCCGATCGCGCTGGCGATCGGCGGGCTGGCCTGGCTGGCCCTGCTCGGGGTGCCCCTCGCCCTGTTCGCACCAGGTGGGTCGTACCTGGTCGTCGTGCCCGCCCTGGCCGGCGTCGTCGCCGGCTTCGTCGCGCTGAACACCCGGATCGACGGGCCGTGGCCGGTGGTCGCGGTGACCGCGGCCGCAGCGGTGGGCGTGGTCGTGCTGCTGCCCACCGTGGTGCTGCTCTTCCCCGCGCTGGGCATGGCGATGGGCGGGGTCGCCGCCCTCTTCGCGGTGCTGCTCGGCCTGGCCGCGCTCCCGGTGGTCGACCTGCTGCACCCGCAGGCCGGTGGGCAGCGTGGGATGCGCGCGCTCCGCGCCCGGAAGCTGGGCACCCTGCCCGTCTGCGCCGCCGCGCTCGCGGCGACGGTGTTCGCCGGGGTGGGGCTGGCCGTCGACCGCTTCGACGCCGCGCATCCCGCGCCGACCCACCTGATGTACGCCATGGACGTCGACACCCGGCAGGCGCGCTGGCTCAGTCACGAGGAGCACCCGCAGCCGTGGACCGCGCAGTACGTCGGCGGGGTGGAACGGGTCGGTGGCGAGTTCCCCGGCCTCGACGACGCGGAACTGCGCTCGGGGCCCGCGCAGCCGGCCGACCTGCCCGCTCCGAAGCTGGAGGTGCTGAGCGACACCGGCGACGGCGACGTGCGCCTGCTGCGGCTGCGGGTGACCCCTCAGCGTCAGGTGCGCCTGCTCACGGTGCACGTGGACGGAGATACCGCCGAGGTGCTGAGCGCCGCGGCGGAAGGCCGGATGAGCTCGTTCTCCGGGCCGTCGCCCAACCTGCCGTGGACCGCGGGGTTGACCTTCCACGCGCCCCCGCCACAGGGGATCGAGGTCGCCCTGAAGCTGCTGCGCAAGGACCAGCGGGTCCGGGTCCGCGTCATGGACGTCAGTGACGGGTTGGACGGCCTGCCCGGCTTCCGCCCCCGGCCCGCCGGCGTCGGCGTGGCCGGCTCGCACAGCTCCGACATGCTCGCGGTCGCCCGCACCTACCCCCTCTAACCCCCACCCCCTCCTCGCGATCTTGCACTTGATGCCCGGGCCAAACGGGCGAACGCCGCAGAACGGGGACCCAAAGTGCAAGATCGCGGAAGGAACGCCTAGTCGACGGGGGCGACCGTGCACTCGGAACCGGCGGCTTCGACGTTCCACCGTCGCCCCAGCGCCGCTACGTGATGCAGGCGGATCCGTCCGAATTCGTCGGGGACGTGCGCGTCGGCGACGAGTTCGCCCTCCCGCGGTTCGAGGCCGAGCATCGTGCGCAAGAACAGCAGGGGCGCACCGCTCGCCCAGGCCTGCGGGTTGCAGGCGGTCGGGTACGGCACGGGCTGACGGCCGAAGGACCGGTCGTAGCCGGAGAACGCCTCGGGTAGCCGGTGCTCGGAGTGCCGGGACGCTTCCAGCATCGCCACCGCAATGCGGTTGGCCTCGTCGCGGTAACCGTAGCGGGCCAGCCCGGCGGCGATGATCGAGTTATCGTGCGGCCAGACCGTGCCGACGTGATAGCCGATCGGGTTGTAGCCGACATCGGCGGTGGACAGGGTGCGTACCCCCCACCCGGAGAACATCTCGGGAGACATCAGGTGTCGCGCGAGTTGTCCGGCGCGTTCCTCGGGGACTATCCCACTCCAGAGCAGATGACCCATGTTGGAGGTCATCGAGTCGATCGCCCGTTTGTCGCCGTCGAGGCCGACGGCGTAGTAGCCGCCCCGCTCGGGGATCCAGTAGTCCCGGTTGAACTGTTCGCACAGCCGCGCGGCATCGGCGCGTAGTCGCTGGGCCATGGCCGGGTCCTGCCACGGTCCCTCGGCGAGCTCGGCCATGCGCAGTTTCGCGTCGTAGGTGTAGCCCTGCATCTCACAGGTGGCGATCGGTAGGACGGGTATCCGCCCGTCGGCGTACTGCACGCCGTCGGGGGAGTCCCGCCAGCACTGGTTGCCCAAGCCCTGCGTGGATCGGGTGGCGTACTCGACGTATCCGTCGCCATCGCGGTCGCCGTAACGGTCGGTCCACCGCAGCGCGGCCTCGGCGTTGCCGCGCAACCGGCGCACGAGGTCGGCGTCCCCGGTCCACCGCCAGTACTCCGAGAGCAGGATGAGCCAGAGCGCAGTGGTGTCGGCGCTGCCGTAGTACGGGTGGTAAGGCTTGAGGCCGAGCTGGGTCAGCTCACCCGAGCGGTACTCGTGGAAGATCTTGCCAGGTTCCTCGTCGGTGAAGTCGTTGAACCCTTTCGCCTGGTGCGCCGCCAGCACGATCAGGGCGCCGCGGGCGACATCAGGGCCGCAGGTCATGGTCTGGTAGGCGGTGATCACCGTGTCGCGACCGAAGGTGGTCAGGAACCACGGCAGGCCCGCGGCAAACAGGACGACCGGCTCGCCGGCGATGGTCTTCTCGATCCGCATGGACACCAGATCGACCGCCGACCTGTGGTAGACGTCGCGGAGCAGATCGACGTCCGCGTGCAGGTGCGGCTTCTCCGCAGCCCACCGGGTCGACGGGTCCTCCGGCCCGTGATCGAACGCCTCGCCGAACCCGCGGACCGCCGGTCGGTAGTCTTCCTCGCCGCAGCGCAGCGGAACCTGCAACTCGCAGGACCACTGCTGCCCCCGCTCGAGACACACATCCCACACCAGGGCGTCCCCGTCCACCAGGTCGGCCGGCGGGTCGGCCTCGACGCGTACCGACGCCGCAAAGCTGCCGTTGCGATACCCGAACCCGAGTGCCGAGCCGTCCAGCTCGTGCTGACGGACGATGTCCGTGGCACGGTCGCGGCCCGACTCCTTGATCTCGAACAGGTCGGCGAAATCCGTCCCGACCGCCACCCGCAGACGGATCGACACGGGCTCGACGCCGAAGTACCGCAGCTCGACGCGTTCGTAGAGGCCGTCGCCGACGAAGCGCTGCCGGCGTACACCCACCCGGTTGGCGGGCAGGTGGGGCAGGTCCGCGTTGGCCAGGAAGAACGCCGCCGAGTAGGCGTCGACGGTTCCCGAGGAGAGCACCAGCAGCGGCGCGTCGCCGATCGTCAGTTCCCACTGGTTGAGGAACCGGGTGTCGTCGTGCACCAGGCCGCCGATGGAGCCCCTCGGCACGTCTCCCCGGGCGTCGGAGAACATGAACGTGCGACCCTCCAGCACGCCGACCGCGTCCGGCCCCAACTCGGGCGGCAGGTCTCGGCAGGCGCCGCTGGACACCCCCGGCCCCGTCGGTGCGTCCGGCATCGGGTCGGCGGGCGTCGGCCGCCGTGATGTCGCGGTCACCCGAACCTCCTCACGTCGTCGGTCCGCCCATGCCGAGCGTCGCTCGCAGCGGAAGACCGCCGCCGAGCCGCGGTCAGGACCTGTCATTCCGAACCAGCATTCCCGGGCATACGCAGGTCATCCCATGGCGCTCCGCTGCCATTGGACGGGTGTCCCTGGCCTTCCGACCGGCGAGGACCGAAACCGGCGACGGCCTGGAGACCGCATGATCATGGTTCAGCGGTCCTGTGAACGCCCCGAAGTGAAGGTCAGGGGCAGTGCGGTGACTATTTCCAGCGGAACTATCCGAGGGCCGATCAACCGATCCAGGTCAGCACCGCCACGGCGACCATTCCGAGTGCCAGAGCGCCGAAGACGACGACCAGCACCCGGCGACGCCATCCGCGCTGCGCCGGGTCGTGGACAAGGAGGGCTGGCCCGCGCCGGTCGGGGCGGCGGGCGATGGCGCTAGCCAGCCGCTCAAGATCCGCGACCTGGCCAGCGGCCGTCAATCCAATCGTCTCCGGCACCTCGGGCAACGGCGGCGGGGCGGAGACGTCTTGTGTCTCGTACAGAGGCTCGATCCGCGGCGGCAGCCGGCGAAAGCGGTTGTTCACACGACCACAGTCGCAGGCGCCGCCAAGGCAAACCTCGCGGTCGAGATGGTGGCCGTACAGCAGGAAAGTGCAGCAGCACCGGACCATTGCAGGTCAGCAGCCCTGCCGGGGACTGCGTGGGAGGTCGGGAAGCCGGCACCCTTACTTCCAACGGAAATCCACGAATCGGGCCAGACCACGGCGTTGACCTGCGACGCAACACCGACCCAAGATCGCGGGAACAGATCGGGCACAGTTCGGCTCATGACCGGGTCGCCAGGCGAGGGTCAGCGCCGCATTCGTAGCCCGGCGGACAGGGCACCCCGCATGTCGACGTACTGGGCAATCTGCTGCTGGACGCGGGCCAGGTCGGCCCGGCGCTCCTCCGGCGCTCCGACGTCGGCTACAGCGGTGGCCAGGTCGACCACCCGGGCGGCAGGCTGGTACTGCATCCAGGTTGCGTGCACCTCGACGCCGCTCACCTCCCATCGGCCGGACGCCTTACGGGTGAAGGTGAATTCTGGCACCACCGCCTGCTGGGTGCTCTCCTCAGAGCCGTACGTGGTCAGGTTGCCGAGCCCGTACGCCACCCATTTCGTGCCGATCTTCTCAAACGGCTGTACCACGTGTACGTGGTGGCCCACGATGAGGTCGATGTCGGGCGAGGCGAGGAGATCCCGGGCGAGCTGGAGCTGCTCGTCGTTCGGTTTGTTCTGGTACTCCGTGCCCCAGTGCATCGACAGGATGACGATCTCCGCACCCAGGTCGCGGGCCCGCCGTGCCTCGGCGAGGATGGCGTTGCGGTCGGCGAGGTTCGCGACCCAGTCCTGGCCGGTAGGCCGAGGGATGCCATTGAAACCGAAGGTGTACGACAACTGGGCCACCTTCACCCCGGCCACGTCGAGAATGTTGGGCCGCGCTGCCTCCTGTGGGCTCCGCGCGGTCCCGGCATGGCGTAATCCGGCCTGGTCCAACTTGTCGAGGGTGCGGCGGATGCCTGGTACACCCGTGTCGAGGGAATGGTTGGACGCTGTCGAGCAGGTGTCGAAACCAGCCCATGCCGCGGCATCGGCCAGTTCCGGTGGCACGCTGAAGATCGGGTAACCGGTGAACGGGCCGGACGGCTCCGCCAGCGGGGTCTCCATGTGGCAGATCGCCAGGTCGGCCCGGCTCACCACCGGCCGTACCGCGGCCAGGACCTGGGTGAAATCGTGGCCGGCGCGGCCGGCGGCGCGGGCGTCGGTCGCGGCCTGCGCCGTCAACTCGGGATGCACCAAGAGATCACCGGCGGCGACGACGGTGAGCTGGGATTTCGGCGCAGGCGACTGGCTGGCGGTCGAAGCTCGCCCGGGCCGCTTGGTGTCCGCGCGGCCGAGCGGGCCGCCACAGCCAGCCACGAGTACGACCGACAGAAGCAGGACAGACGACACTCTCCTCATATGAACTAGTTTCGTGTCGTCGGTCGAGGCCCGGGCGAGAAATCGGAAGATCTGCAACCCTCGGGTCACAAACCGGTCGGGTCACGGCAGGCCGGCTCATCACCGGGTCGCCACCTGCCGAGCGCCGGACTGCTGGCACAGGGCCCGCGTCGACCAGATTCCGCGTGCGATCGACCGCCTCCGCCACTCCCCCCGCGTATGTGTCCAGCGTGATGATCGGCGTGGCGTGCCCCAGCGCCATCTGAACCGTCTTCACGCTCGCCCCGCCGTGGATCAACAGGGTGGCGAAGTAGTGGCGCAGCCCGTGACAGCCGAACCCCTCCGGTACGCCGTCGACCGCTTCCACGGCTTTCTTCCATGGATACGCCCACCCGGTTCGCTGGATCGGGTCGGGTCGCTGGGGCCAACAGTGGTCAAGTTCAGCGAGAAACGGGCAAGGCCCCCAACCTGCGTTTCCGCAGGTCAGAGGCCTTGCCGTTCCTGGTGACGGGTAGAGGATTCTGTAGCTTTCGCGACGGATTTACAGTCCGCTGCCCGTAGACCTGGACCCCTCGTCGAACGAAGTCGCGTTGGTGTCTCGTAGGTCGTCGCTGTGGACGATGCCCAGTAGCTGGCCTTCCGGGTTAGTGACAATCGTGTAGGTCAGGTGGTGGTCGCGCATGTCGGATTCGATGTCGGCCAGGGCCTCGTGAGGGCGCAGCGTCAAAGGCCCCGGTTCCATCACTTCATGGGCTGGGGTGTCGGAGTCGGCAGCGAGGTCGGCGTGCCGAAGACGACCGAGCAGGGTGCGATCGGCGGTAAGGACGAGGGCGAACCCGTATGGAGAGGCGTCAACTCGGGCGCGGATGGTGGTGATGGTCTCGTCAGGCATGGCGGTGGGCACGTCGTGGCGCAGGCGGCTGCCGGCGGTGGGTGCGTCGGCCCGGGCGCCCTCGGTTGGCAGATTGTGCGCGAGCCAGTCGACCTTGCCGGCGGCATAGTCGTAGAGATCGGTGAACCCGAGGGCTTCGAGCCGGCACGCGGCTCGTGGGCTCATGTCTCAAAGGCCGTCCCAGCAGTAGACGACCACCGGGCGGATGCGGTCCAGGGCCGCGGTCGTCGCGGGGTTGAGGGTTTTGAGCGGAATGTTGACCGCGCCGGGTAGGTGCTGGTCGGCATACTCGGCGGTGGGCAGCACCTCAACGAGCTGGGCGCCGGTGCCCAGAAGCGAGCGCAGCCGCGGCAGGTCGATCCGGGCAACCATCAGCCGGCCCTCCCACCGGGTGGCTGGCGCTGCAGCGCGGCGAGGATCCAGGCGTCCGGAGGGGTGCCACGCAGCCCGTCGCCGGTGGGGTAGACCCGGCACAAGAGTCCGTACGTGTCGCGGGGCGCCGCCGTGGGATCGACGTCGATGCCGTTGACGCGAATGGTGGGCGAGCCGAGAAACCGCTCCGCCTTCGCCTCGGCATCCGAGTCGATACGCCGCACGGTGATGGGCAACTCGACGCCCGCCTCGGTGAGCAGGGCAGGCACGTGTCCTTCCAGACCTTCGTGGTTGGGACAGCCGTCGAAGTACAGGATCTCGATCACGAGACTATCGTCCGGCCTCGCCCGCAGTGTGCGACCACACCGCCTGCCGGCGCGTGGCGAGGGCCGCCGCGATCTCCTCCCAGCTCGACAAGGTCGAGGGCAAGCCCAGCGCGTGGGCGATCTCCGACCAGCTACGCCCGGCCCGGCGGGCTGCGCGCACGGACTCGCCGAATGCCTTGTCTACAGCGACCGTGGTACGGCAGGTAACCGTCAGCTCTGCCAGAGGATCGCGATTCCACATTCCGATCTTGCGCAGCCGTACCCGGTCGCCTCTGCCGCGAAGCCGTAACGCTGGCGAACCCACGTTGACGCACCTCCCTCGTTGCTTCGATGCCCATCTTCCAGCATCGACCCCCGGTCAAGAGCCTGCCGAGAGAATGTGAAGCGTGAGGGTACGACGGAGGCAAAGCTGGTACGGATCCGCCGAACTGGTCGTGCCCGCGTCGCCACCGGTGGCACGACCCTATCGAGGAACGGTGGCTGGCCGCGCTGCATGCTGCGCTGCGCGGTCGCCCGCACTGCCCCGTCTGCGCTGGGCCAAGCATCCTCCTCGTGTATCCCGGTGCTGAAGACCTTTTTGCCGAGGACATCACCGATGGACTTGCGATCACGTCCAGCGAACTGGGGCCGCCCGGCACAAACGCACAGGAAATGTGCCAGCGCTGTCGACACGTCTGGACGCCGAAGCGAGGCGACCCGATGTAGGGCTGTCGAACTAGCGCGCCGTACAGCAGAGAAGTACAGCAACGAAGCCGGCCGTACCGCACCCCTGCCGACCGGTATCGCCCGCCTGGCCTCGGACGGAACCGCACCAGAAGCCGCCGCCAGCAGTTCGGGACGAAGAGGTCAGCGTGCGGGACCGGCGTGCGGGTCGGGTATCAGCTCGCCGCCGACGGACGACATCCGCGGTACTGGTACACCACCTCGCCGGCCAACTCACCGACCCGGCCGTAGAGGTGTTCTACGGCGGGTGCCGGGACGTCGCTTGCGCCGACATACATGCCCGTTTGCGGCACCCTGACGACGTCGGGTAACAGTCCCTCCGCCGCGACCTCGACCGCCATGATCCGTCCGTCGATAGGTCCGTCCTAGGCGACCGCACCAGTCAGGCGGATGGTTGGTGCGCCACCGCGCCCGTGCCCAGGCAGTCACGGGAAAGCAAACGGATGCACGCGAACTGGAGACGGTGCGACCGAAGTTGGGGATTCGGGCCGATCATGCTGGCGCATGTGGACGACGTCTGGTCACTTGCCGAGATCAGGAGAGTAGTTCTCTTCCCAGTCCCGACGTTCCACGTCGAGGTCGAAGTCACCGGGAGTCTCGACGGTGACATGAGTCATCGCAGTGCTCGGAGTCGCACCGTGCCAGTGCCACGTCCCAGGTGGGTTGCTGATGACGTCCCCCGCTCGGACCACATGCACGCCTTGCTCGTCGGCGACCACGCCGACGCCGTCGGTGACGATCAGGTGCTGACCGTTGCGGTGCAGGTGCGGCACGGTCCTCGCTCCGGCGCCGAAATGCACCGCCAACGATCCCCAGTCTGGCAGCTCATTCGGGAGCATCTGGACCCGTACGTTGTCAGGCTTGTTGAACAGGCTCCTCAGTTCGTCGGGAACGGGATCCGCCCCGTCCGCTGAGACCGTCCCGAACTTGTCCATTCCCTCGCCCCTCCGGCGTGCGCTCAGAAGATGGATCCCGAGCCAACATGATCATGTGGCCGGCACTGAAAATCCGGTACGGGTGCGACGGTACTGCTTGTCCGTAATGCTGGTTCGGTTCTTGCCGGATTGTCCCCGTCGGAGCCGAGAGGCTGGCGCGCCTCGCGCTGCGTCTCCGGCCGACCTCGACAGGACGAGGAGAAGAGGAGGGCCTCGACCGACGACAACGACCCCTCACTGGGACCGCCAGACAGGACGCGCATCGGCCGCCTACTCATGAGGCAAGCAGGCACAGGTCCGGTTGCCTGGATCTGAAAATCGGAAGCTCGGCGGTGGAAACACCGCGACGCGCCGTCGGGCCCAATACCCCACGAGTCAGCAGGAAGTCAGCGAACGCCATGGTGCGCGATCGACGGCGACGGTCGCGGCCGGCAGACACCGAGGGCAGGACCACAGGGAACAACACCCGCTGACACTGGCCGACAACGCGGACCAGGCTCCCCCCGACGGGGGTCGTCTTTTGCTCTGGTTCTGAGGCAGGACAGCAGGCGATGATCGATCTGTGCTGACATGCCCACTCTGCTCCAGCGACGTCGACCCACGTGGGCCGGCGGTGCTCCGGTTCCGGCGGGACAACGCATGGAGCTACATGTGGCAGCCGTTCGTGGAGGACCTCCGTACAAGCGCACCGGACCTCCTCCATCCTCGGTGCTACGTAGAAGACCAAGGGCTCGACGCTCTTCTCGTCTTGATCACCGCCAGCGACAAGCAGCAGCGGGCGAGCGCCTTCAGGGCGCATCAACGGATCATGGAGTTGGAACGACAGCCTGGATCGGGTGACAAGCCAACTGTCGACAGCAACGGCGACAGCAACCGGATTGGACGAGGGCGTCCGTCGGCGGAAGCGTGCGGACAGTCGCCCCAGGTCGGGAACGCGGACAGACAGTGCCGGACGATCCGCACAGAGCTTACAAACGAGAGGTCGCGGGCAGCTCGGATGCGCAGCGCATCGTGGTTCAGTCCTTCTGCTTCCACCAGGCCGTGAGAACGGCAAGGAGGAAGAGGAAGGTAGGGCCTGCGAAGACCACCAGAGCAAACTCGATGATGGCGCCGGCGTCCACCGGCCGACTGTAGATGACTCGCGAATTCTGGTCCACAACGTCGAGAGACGTCTCGGCCGCGTAGGGCACAGAGGGGGGCACAAGACACCATCAAACGTTGTCGACCAGCGAGTAACCATGGCAGCCTCAGACACCCCGGGAGCAGCTATGGGGCAAGTTCCGCTGGTGCGCCGAGCGCGGCCCTACGAACGGATGACCGTCGGAGCAGGGAACCGGGGATGACCGGCAGCAAGCAAGCGTGCTTCCCTGACGGTATGACCAACACGGACGGCCGACCGACTGCGAAGCAGGTCACTGGGTTGAGTACCTGGTTCCTGGCCTTCGGCTTGGCGGTGCTCCCGCTTGAGATCTGGGTAGGCGACCATCCATTCCGGGGAGCGCCCTCGTCATGGGGGCTCGGTGAGACCTTCTCTGCGATGGGCCTTGTGGGCCTCTGCTGGGCCGCTTTGCTGCCTCGACAGCAACGGTGACAGCAACGTGCCGGGACGAGGACGACCACGGCCGGCACCACATGGACGGTTGGCCGAGGCGGGGATACGGTCCGGGACGCAGGCACACGGGGGCACAGAGCTTACAAGCGAGGGGTCCGACGGCCACGACGGGCGCTGTCACCGGCTGGCGCCGGAGCGTCGAGCCAAGCGGAGAGGCGGGCGGGGCAGTCTTCGTTACCGACGTCAGCTCCGACCAGAAGATCACGCCAGTCCTCTCCGGCCAGACGTGAGGCACGATCGAGCGTTTCGAGTCGACCCTGGGCGAGGCGCACAACCGCTGCAAACATCCGTTCCGGATCCTGACTAGAGTCCGCGACCAATTGATCGAGGCTGTACAGCCTGTCCACCACCACATCGGCGTGTTGAGGAAAGTCAGCGAGCAAAAAAGGCGCCGGGCCGACCCACTGGCCGACCGGGCGTCACGTCTACGGGATGGTCTACAGGTGTAGCCACCTTTCCCGGCCCATGGGCCACGCGTCCCGATCCCCTCCCCCCGATTCGCCCCCGGACCGTGAGCGACGGCGGGTAACGGCTGGACTCAGCGGGACCAGACAAGATCGGCCCTCAACCGCATTTCTGCTGGTCAAGGGCCGTTCTCGCACCTGGTGGCGGGTAGAGGATGCGAACCTCTGAAGCTTTCGCGACGGATTTACAGTGCGCTCCAGGTCAGCCCGGTGGCGCTGCTCGACCACCGGCCGGCTGCGTAGGCTCGACAGCCTCATGATCATCGGGCACAGATCCGGCACAACCGAGCGCGAGTAACGGCGGAAGATGCCGGAAGCCGACGAAAGGCGTTTCCGCAGCTCAGGAGCTACCTCGGCGGTAGCGCGCAAGGTCGGGTAGCCGGGGCTCCTACTTCCAACGGAAGTGGACGAAGAGGCGGCCGAAGTTCTTCGAGTCCTTCTCGACGCGGTGGTAGAGCTGCTTGACGTCCTTCTGGTCGAGGAAGCGCAGCACCCGCTTCTTGAGCTGGCCGGAGCCCTTGCCGGGGATGATCTCCACGAGGGTGGCCTTCTTCGCGACCGCCTCGTCCATGATCCCGCGCAGCGCGCGGTCGATGTCCTGGCCCTTGTTGAAGATGTCGTGGAGATCGAGCTTGAGCTTCACTCCGCAATCGTAGGCGCGGCGGACACGCAACAGGGCAGCCACCAGGGCTGCCCCGTCCGTACGCGTGTGCCGTCAGCGGCCGCCGCTGACCCGACTCTCCACCCGGCGCAGCGCCGTCGTGTAGTCGGTGTTGGTCGAGTACATGGCCGCCGCGATGCGCAGGTGCCGCAGCGCGTCGGCGTACCGGTTCATCCGCTCCAGCGTGCGGCCCAGCACGTGGTGCGCGTAGTGGTCGCTCGGGTCCCGGTCGACCAGCTCGCGCAGGTGCTCCTCGGCCCGGTTGAGCTGGGCCGACTGGAAGTACGCCCGGGCCAGCAGCTGCCGCACCGAGGAGTTGCCGGGTTCCGCCTCGACGATCGGCTCGAGCAGCCGGGCCGCCCCGGCCGGGTCACCCGTTTCGAAGAACATGGTCGCCCGCCGGTAGTCCGCCAGAAGATCCATTCGTCCCACCTCCTCGTGTCGCGCCGCCCTTTGTCCGACGCTGACACAACACCGGCCGTACCGCGAGTGTTCCGTTCGCGGAAGTTGCGTCAGGGCGTCGGGTCGTACCGGTCGCCCATCAGGTCCCAGGCCCGGACACCGCCGACGATTCCGGCCGTGTTCGGGACGACCACCACGTCATCGCCCATCCGGACCAGTTGTTCCGGGCGGATCAGGCGCGAGTTCCCCCCGCCCAGGTAGAGCCGGTCCCAGCGGAACACCGGGCGCAGGCCGTCGACCACCTGCCGGATCCGGCGGGACCAGAACGCGTCGCCGAGCCGGCGGCGCTCCGGCTCCCCCACGTACGTGTCGTAGGTGGTGCCCCAGCGCACCGGGGCGTGCGACAGCTCCAGGTGCGGGGCGAGCACCCCGCCGTCGAAGAGGGCGCTGCCCAGCCCGGTGCCGAGGGTCAGCACCAGCTCGCAGCCGGTCCCGGCGACCACGCCCGCGCCGTGCACCTCGGCGTCGTTGAGCGCCAGCGCCGGGATCCCGAACGCCTCGGCGAGCGCGGTGCGCACGTCGTAGCCGGACCACTCGGCGACCAGGTCCGGGTCAACCTTGCTGCGCGGCCCGGACCGGGTCACGTAGTGCGGGGTGGCCACCACCACGCCGTGGCGGATCATCCCCGGCATGCCGACGGTCACCCGGTCCGCCGCGGGCAGCCGGGCGCCCAGATCCAGCAGGGTCTTGACGAACAGCGACGGCGGCAACGGGTACGGCGTGGGCACCCGCAGCGGCCGGGCGCGCATCGTCCCGGCGGCGTCCAGCACCGACGCCTTGATCCCGCCCCCGCCACAGTCGATCGCCAGAGTGGTCACCACGCCCGTGAGTCTTCCTCAGCCCGGTGGCCGGCGGAGCGCGGGTCATCGGATCGGCCGCCGGCCGCCACCCCGGTAGGCTCGACCTCCTCATGAGCGCCACGTTGATCGTCAAGGACCTCGCTGCCGGGCACGGTGACCGGCTGCTCTTCTCCGACCTGGAACTGGTGGTCGCCCCCGGCGACGTGGTCGGGCTGGTCGGGGTGAACGGGGCGGGCAAGTCGACCCTGCTGCGTACCCTCGCCGGGCTGCAGCCGGTGGAGCTGGGCAGCGTCTCGCTGAACCCGCCCAGCGCCACCGTCGGCTACCTGCCGCAGGAGCCGGAGCGCCGGCCGGGCGAGACCGTCCGCGACTTCCTGGCCCGGCGCACCGGCGTCACCGCCGCGCAGGTGGCGCTCGACGCCGCCACCGAGGCGCTCACCGCCGGCGCGGACGGCGCCGACGACGCGTACGCGGAGGCCCTGGAGCGCTGGCTCGGCCTGGGCGGCGCGGACCTGGAGGAACGCGCGGAGCAGGTCGCCGCGGAGCTGGGGCTGACCGTGGACCTGGAGCACCCGATGACCGGTCTCTCCGGCGGGCAGGCGGCCCGGGCCGGGCTGGCCTCCCTGCTGCTCAGCCGGTACGACGTCTTCCTGCTCGACGAGCCCACCAACGACCTCGACCTGGCCGGGCTGGACCGGCTGGAGCGGTTCGTCGGCGGGCTGCGCACGGGCACCGTGCTGGTCAGCCACGACCGCGAGTTCCTGACCCGGACGGTGACCCGGGTGCTCGAACTGGACCTGGTCCAGCAGCAGGTCCGGCACTACGGCGGGGGCTACGCGGCGTACCTGGAGGAGCGGGAGGTGGCCCGCCGGCACGCCCGCTCCGACTACGAGGAGTACGCCGACACCCGGGCCGCGCTGGAGGCCCGGGCCCGCACCCAGCGGGCCTGGATGGAGAAGGGCGTGAAGAACGCCCGGCGCAAGGCCACCGACAACGACAAGATCGGCCGCAAGTTCCGCGCCGAGGCGACCGAGAAGCAGGCGGCGAAGGCCAAGCAGACCGAGCGGCTGATCGAGCGGCTGGAGGCGGTCGAGGAGCCCCGCAAGGAGTGGGACCTGCGGATGGAGATCGCCGCCGCGCCCCGCGCCGGCGCCGTCGTGGCCGCGCTGCGCGGAGCCGTGGTACGCCGGGGCGGCTTCACCCTCGGCCCGGTGGATCTCCAGATCGACTGGGCGGACCGGGTGGCGATCACCGGGGCGAACGGCTCCGGCAAGAGCACGCTGCTCGCCGCACTGCTGGGCCGGCTGCCGCTGGACGAGGGGCACGCCGCGCTCGGTCCCGGGGTGGTGGTCGGCGAGGTCGACCAGGCGCGTGGGCTCTTCCTGGGCGACCAGCCCCTGCTGGACGCCTTCGGCGCCGCCGCACCGGAGCTGACGCCCGCGGAGGTGCGGACGCTGCTGGCCAAGTTCGGCCTGCGCGCGGCGCACGTGCTGCGCCCGGCGGCGACCCTCTCCCCGGGCGAGCGGACCCGTGCGGCGCTGGCCCTGCTCCAGGGGCGCGGGGTCAACCTGCTGGTGCTGGACGAGCCGACGAACCACCTGGACCTGCCGGCGATCGAGCAGTTGGAGTCGGCGCTGGAGAACTACCCGGGCACCCTGCTGCTGGTCACCCACGACCGGCGGATGCTGGACGCGGTGAGCGTCAACCGACGGCTGCGGGTGGACGCCGGACGGATCGCCGAGGATTGATCCGTGCCGGCGGGCGCGCGCGGGGTGACAATGACGCCATGCTCAAGTGGGAGTACGCGCTGCTGGTCCGCCGCCGCCAGGCGGCCACCACCGACATCGGGTGGGAGGTCGTCTTCATCTGGTACGGCCCGGACGGCTCCATGGTCGACGTCACCCCGTACGGCGACACCGCGCTGGCCCACCTGAACCGGGCCGGTGATCAGGGCTGGGAGCTGGTCGCGATGAGCGAGGACCCGTCCCTGCCCGGCAACAACGAGCTGCATCGTTACCACCTGAAGCGGCCCCGGACGACCACTCCACCGCCCCGGCAGCGGATCCGCGGCGCGGGCCGGACCGCCCGCCGGACGATCTCCGGCTGACCTGTGCCGCCCCGGCGCAGCCCGGCCGGACCATGCGGGCCGGGGCCGGGGCCGGGGCCGGGGCCGGGGCCGGGGCCGGGGCCGGGGCCGGGGCCGGGGCCGGGGCGGCCCGGCGTGTCCCGCTACGGCGGGCAGTTACCCGGCGAGCGATATGCCTGAGAGTCATAAGTGTGCCTGACCGGCATATCGCTCACCGGAGAGGTCGCCGCTGGGGCAACACGGTAAGCCGATTCGTTGGCGCGCCGAGAGCGTCCGGGTGCGACGAGCCGGCCCGGGCCGTGGGATCGACGGCGTTCGGCGGGGCGGATCTGCATGATCGAGGCATAACGGGCGGGGATGCGGGTAACGGGCGGCCCGGAGGTGGCTCATGGTCGCGATGGCCCAGTCCGCGCCCTCGGCCGAGCGGCTGCGGACGGTCGACGGATTCCTCACCGAGGCGTGGGCGGATCTGGCCCGGCACGACGACCGGCTCCGTCCGCTGGCGGTCGAGGTGCGCTTCGACCGGGGCGTCGCGCACCTGACCGGCGAGGTCGCCGACCCGGCCGAGCTGCGGCTGGTCCGCGACCTGGTCGGCCGGCTCGCCGGGGTGCTCGGCGTCTGGTGCAAGGTACGCGTGGCCGGCCGCGCCCCGGTGGTGGTGGACCTGGGCTGCGGGGCGACCAAGCAGTGGCCGGGCAACCTGGGGTTGGACATCTACCCCGCGCCCGGGGTGAACGCGGTGGCCGACCTCTCCGGTTCGCTGCCGCTGGCCGACGACTCGGTGGACGTCTTCTTCGCGGTGCACATCCTGGAGCACCTGATCGACTTCCTGCCGCTGCTGGACGAGTGCCACCGGGTGCTCCGGCCGGGCGGCGTGCTGCACGTGATGAGCCCGTGGTGGCGGCACGTGAACGCGGTCGCCGACCCGACCCACGTCCGGCTGCTGGACGTGCAGACCATCAAGGGCATCTGCGGTCAGCGCCCGCCGGGCACCCCGCGCTGGTATCCGCTGCACTCTGGCTGCGACGGCGCCTCGATCTTCGCCGACCTGACCCCGCTGGGCCTGGACGACCCGGCGCCCGCCAAGACCCACCTGGCCCGCTTCTTCGACTGACCGCCGACCTTCGGAGGATCGGTCTCAGGGGCGGCCGGTGGTGCTCTCGCGGGTGGCCAGCCGGTGGGGGGCGGTGAGTTCCCGGGGCGGCGCCTCCCGGTCACCGTCGAGGCGACCGGCCAGCAGCTCCACCGCGAGCCGGGCGATGCGTTCCTTGTCCGGGGCGACGGTGGTGAGGGTGGGGATGGAGAACCGGCCGTCCTCGATGTCGTCGAAGCCGGCCACCGCGACGTCGTCGGGCACCCGCAGCCCCGCCTCGTGCAGGGCGCGCAGGGCGCCGAGGGCGAGGGTGTCGTTGAAGCAGAAGACGGCGTCGGGGCGTACGCCGGAGGAGAGCAGCTCCCGCATGGCGGCGGCGCCGTCCGCGCGGTGCCAGGCCGGTGCGGGCGCCACCAGCTTCTCGTCGTACCCGATGCCGGCCTCGGCCAGGGCCGCGGTGTAGCCGGCCAGGCGGAGCCGGGCGCTGGCCCCCTCCGGGGTGCGCTGCGAGCCGATGGCGGCGATCCGGCGCCGGCCGAGCCCGATCAGGTGGGCGGTGACCTCCCGCGCGGCGGCCACGTTGTCGACCACGACGTGGTCGGCCGGGCCGTGGTCGACCCGCTCGCCGAGCAGCACCATCGGCATGCCGTCGAGGCCGGTGAGGTCGTCGGCGGTGAGTGCCAGCGGGCTGAAGATCAGGCCGTCGATCATGTGGTCGCCGATCCCGCTGGCGACCTTGCGCTCCTGCTCCGGGCCGCCCCCGGTCTGGTCGATCAGCACCGTCCAGCCGTGCTCGGCGGCGGCGGAGACGACGTGCCGGGCCAGTTCGGCGAAGTACGGGATGTCCAGCTCCGGGACGGCCAGCGCGATCACTCCGGTCCGCCCCTTGCGCAGGTTGCGCGCGGACAGGTTGGGTCGGTAGTTGAGTTCGGCGATCGCCTCCTCGACCCGGGCCCGAGTGTCCGGGCGGACGTGCAGGTAGCCGTTGACCACGTTGGAGACCGTCTTCACCGACACGCCGGCTCGCTCGGCGACGTCCTTGAGCCTGTGCCGCACTGCCAACCCTCCCGGTGTCGGGTACTGCCGGCACTGTACCGCGTCCAGACCCCTTTACAACGTTGCTTACAACGTTGTAGAAACCTGTGGTACGGAGTGACCGCGGTCACCCGGGCACCGGTAACGAGGAAAGGTGGCACCCCTTGCGGAGCGCACAGCTGACGATCGACCCGGCCTTCTCGATCGGACCGGCCGACCGCCGGCTCTTCGGTTCCTTCGTCGAGCACATGGGGCGCTGCGTGTACGGCGGAATCTACGAGCCGGGGCACGCCACCGCCGACTCCCGCGGCCTCCGCGGCGACGTGCTCCAGCTCACCCGCGAGCTGGGCGTCTCGGTGGTCCGCTACCCCGGCGGCAACTTCGTCTCCGGCTATCGCTGGGAGGACGGCGTCGGCCCGGTCGGCGACCGGCCCCGCCGACTGGACCTGGCCTGGAAGACGATCGAGACCAACGCGTTCGGGCTCGACGAGTTCATGACCTGGGCTACCGAGGCCGGCGTGGAGCCGATGATGGCGGTCAACCTCGGCACCCGGGGCGTCCAGGAGGCCTGCGACCTGCTGGAGTACACCAACCACCCGGGCGGTACGCAGCTGTCCGACCTGCGCCGCAAGCACGGCGCCGAGGAGCCGTACGGGGTGCGGCTCTGGTGCCTGGGCAACGAGCTGGACGGCCCGTGGCAGGTCGGCCACAAGACCGCCGACGAGTACGGCCGGCTGGCCGCCGAGACCGCCCGGGCCATGAAGATGATCGACCCGTCGATCAGCCTGGTGGCCTGCGGCAGCTCCAACCGGACGATGTCCACCTTCGCCTCCTGGGAGGCGACCGTGCTGGAGCACACCTACGAGCACGTCGACTACATCTCCGCGCACACCTACTACGACCCGTCCGACGGCGACCGGGCCAGCATCCTGGCCTCCGCGGTCGACATGGACAACTTCATCACCGACGTGGTCGCCACCGCCGACCACGTGGCCGCCCGGCAGCGGCACAAGCGGAAGCTCAAGATCTCCTTCGACGAGTGGAACGTCTGGTACCAGTCCCGCCTCCAGGCCGACCTGGACCGGCGCGGCTGGGTCGAGGCACCGGCGCTGATCGAGGACGACTTCACCGCCCTCGACGCGGTGGTGGTCGGCGACCTGCTGATCACCCTGCTCCGGCACGCCGACCGGGTCGGGGTGGCCTGCCAGGCCCAGCTCGCCAACGTCATCGCCCCGATCCGCACCCGCACCGGCGGTCCCGCCTGGCGGCAGAGCATCTTCCACCCGTTCGCCCTCACCGCCCGGTACGCCCGGGGCACCGTGCTGCGTACCGAACCGGTCTCCCCCCGCTACGAGACCAAGAAGTACGGCGACGTGCCGGTGCTGGACACCGTCGCCGTGCACGACGAGGAGACCGGCGCCCTGGCCGTCTTCGCGGTCAACCGGGGCGACGCGGACCTCCCGCTCGACCTCGACCTGCGCGGCCTGCCCGGCCTGCGCCCCGAGCAGCACCTCACCCTCGCCGCCGGTTCCGCGCCGGCGGCCACGAACACCGAGGCCGAGCCCGAGCGGGTGACGCCTCGGGAGCTCACCACCCCCACCTCCGACGGCGGCCGGTGCACCGTTGCGCTGCCCGCCTGCTCCTGGAACCTGCTGCGCTTCGCCCCTCAGCCCTGACCAGGCAATACTTCATCCCGTCCCCCAAGGAGTACCGCATGATCATCAACGAGATGAGCCGGCGCCGCCTGCTCGGCCTCGGCGTCGGCCTCGGCGCCGCGGCCACGCTGACCCTGGCCGGCTGCGGCGGTGGCAGCAGCACCGGCGGTTCGACCGCCGCCGGGAACGGCGGCAAGGACTACACCGGCCCGAAGGTCGACCTGAAGCTGTGGAACGGGTTCACCGGCGGCGACGGCGACATCTTCAAGAAGCTGGTCGAGCAGTTCAACACCGAGCACCAGAACGTCGCGGTCAGCGTCGTCACGTACGAGTGGCAGGACTACTACAGCAAGCTGCCGGGGGCCGTCTCCAGCGGCAACGGCCCGGACATCGCGGTCATGCACATGGACCAGCTCGCCACCTTCGCCGCCCGCGGCGTGATCACCGAACTGGACGACGTGGCCAAGGCGCTGGAGCTGAGCGAGGGCGACTTCGCCCCCACGGTGTGGAAGGGCGGCCTGTACCACGACAAGCGGTACGGCATCCCGCTGGACATGCACCCCCTCGGCTTCTACTACAACAAGGGCGTCATGCAGAAGGCCGGCCTCGACCCGAACAAGCCGCCGGCCACGAAGGACGAGTACACCGCCGCGCTGGCCGAGCTGAAGAAGTCCGGCGTGCAGGGCTTCTGGGTGAGCCCGTTCCAGTTCACCGGCGGGATGACCTTCTACTCCCTGTTGCACCAGTGGGGCGGCACGCTCTTCGACGGCGAGGTCGCGAAGGCCACCTTCAACTCCGACCCGGCGGTCGAGGCGTGTACCTGGCTGGTCGACATGATCAAGCAGGGGTACTCGCCGGCCAACGTCGGCCAGGACGCCGACTACCTCGCCTTCAAGAGCGGGAAGAACGCGTTCAACTTCAACGGCATCTGGCAGATCAACGACCTGAAGAAGACCCCGACCGTGCAGTGGGGCGTCGCTCCGCTGCCGCAGATCGGCAGCCAGCCGGCGGCCTGGGCCAACTCGCACAACTTCACCATCGTCAAGCAGCGCAGCGCGGACAACAACAAGGTCGCCGGGGCGAAGGTGTTCATCAACTGGCTCAGCCAGCACTCGCTGGACTGGGCCAAGGGCGGCCAGGTGCCGGCCCGCAAGGCGGTCCGGGAGAGCGCCGAGTTCAAGGCCCTGACCGAGGTCAACGCGCTCGCCCCGGAGCTGGAGTACGCGGCCTTCCCGCCGGCCACCCCGGGCCTCGGCGAGGTGATGACCACCTTCTACAACGCCTTCAACGAGGCGGCGCTGGGCAAGAAGTCGCCGAAGCAGGCGCTGGACGACGGGGTGGCCAAGGCGAACAAGCAGCTCGAGGACAACCGCAAGAAGTACGGGAGCTGATCCGCCGTGGCGGACGTGATCGAGGTCGGGGCGGCGCGCGGTGACGCGCCGCCCCCGGCGGGCGGCCGGCTCCGCCGGCGGGGCGCCACCGAGCGGGGGCACCGGGCCACCCCGTACCTCTTCCTCGCGCCGTACCTGGTCCTGTTCGGCGTCTTCGGGCTGACGCCGATCCTCTTCGGGGTGTGGATCAGCCTGCACCAGTGGGACCTCCAGCTGCCGAACCGGCCGTTCATCGGGCTGGGCAACTACCGCGACCTGTTCTCCAGCGACTCGGCGATCTACGGGGACTGGTGGTCCAGCGTCCGGGCCACCGCGATCTTCACCGTCCTGTCGGTGCCGCTGCTGGTGGTCGTACCGCTGGGGTTGGCGCTGCTGCTGAACCGGTCGTTCCCCGGACGGACGTTCTTCCGGGCGGCGTTCTTCGCCCCGTACGTGCTGGGCGTCGCGGTGATCGGCCTGCTCTGGCGCTTCCTGCTCGACGCGAACCTGGGCCTGGTCAACCGGCTGCTCGGGGCGGTCGGCCTGCCCTCGGACACCCCGTGGGTGACGGACGTGCCGTGGGCCTGGGTGTCGCTGGTGGGGGTGACGGTCTGGTGGACCTGCGGCTTCAACGCGGTGATCTACCTGGCCGGCCTCCAGGACATCCCGGCGGAGCTGTACGAGGCGGCGCGGGTCGACGGCGCGAACGGCTGGGACCGGTTCCGGCACGTCACGCTCCCCGGCCTGCGCCCGGTGCTGCTCTTCGTGCTGACCACCACGATCCTCGCCTCGGCGAACGTCTTCGGGCAGGCGTTCCTGATCACCCAGGGCGCGCCGGGCGAGCAGACCCGGACGGTGGTCTGGCGGATCGTGGACGAGGGGCTGCGCGACTACGACGCGGGCCGGGCGGCCGCGATGAGCGTGCTCTTCGCGCTGATGCTGGCGGTGGTCAGCATCGTCAACTTCCGGCTGTTCCGGTACCGGGAAGACTGAGGGGGCGACGATGACGAGTCTGCGCCGCGGCGTGCGCTACGCCGTGCTGCTGCTGATCACCGCGGTCTTCGTGACCCCGGTGGTCTGGATGCTGCTCACCTCGCTGAAGACGTACGCCGACGCGCAGCAGGACCCGCCGAGCTGGCTGCCGAACCCGTTCTCCACGTACGGCTACGACGCGATCATCAACAACACCGCGAACCCGGTGCTGCGCTGGTTCGTCAACAGCATGCTGGCGGCCACCCTGCACACGCTGCTGGTGCTGGTCACCGCGTCGATGGCCGCGTACGCCCTGGCCCGGCTGCGGTTCCACGGCCGGCGGCTGAGCTTCGCGCTGATCGTGGGCACGCTGTTCCTGCCGCCCACCTCGCTGATCATCCCGAACTTCGTGATCGCCGAGCGGCTGGGCTGGATCGACACGCTGACCGTGGTGGTGGTGCCGGGGGCGGCGAGCGCGTTCGGGGTGTTCTTCCTCCGGCAGTTCTTCCTCTCCATCCCCCGGGAGCTGGAGGAGGCCGCGGTGCTGGACGGCGCGAACCACTGGCAGGTCTTCACCCGGGTGCTGCTGCCGCTGTCGAAGCCGGCGCTGGCGACCCTGGCGGTGCTGTCGTTCCTGACCAACTGGAACGACTTCCTCTGGCCGGTCTACGTGCTGTTCAGCCCGGAGCGGCTGACCCTGCCGGCGGGCCTGGGCCTGCTCCAGGGCGCCTACGTGACCGACTATCCGGTGATCATGGCCGGGGCGATGCTGGCCAGCGTGCCGGTGCTGATCCTCTTCGTGCTCGCGCAGCGCCACGTCATCCAGGGCGTCTCCCGCAGCGGCCTGAAGGGATGATCTCCGGCAGGACCCGGCGACGCGGCGCGGCGGCCCTGGCCGCCGCGCTGCTCGTCGCCGGTTGCGGCAGCACACCAGCCCCTTCGGGTACGGGAGACCAGACGCGCATGTTCACCAACCCGGTGGTCCGGACCGACGCCCCCGATCCGCAGGCGATCCGGGTGGCCGACACCTGGTACCTGTTCCACACCAACAGCGGCGGCCGGAACGTCCCGGTGCTCACCTCCCCCGACCTGGTGGAGTGGAGCGAGGCGGGGGACGCCCTGCCGGAGTTGCCCGGCTGGGCCGACGCCGGGAAGACCTGGGCGCCCGAGGTGATCCAGCTCGCCCCCGACCGGTTCGTGCTCTACTACACCGTCGCCGACCGGGCGTCGGGCCGGCAGTGCGTCGGCCGGGCGGTCGCGGACCGGCCGCTGGGGCCGTACCGGGACGACTCGACCGCCGCGCTGGTCTGCCAGGCGGAGCTGGGCGGGTCGATCGACGCCAGCCCGTACCGGGACGCCGACGGCAGCCTGTGGCTGCTGTGGAAGAACGACGGCAACGCGATCGGGGTGGACACCTGGCTCTGGTCGCAGCGGCTGAGCGCCGACGGGCTGCGCCTGGTCGGCGAGCCGGCGAAGCTGCTCAAGCAGACGGAGCCGTGGGAGGGCACCCTGATCGAGGGGCCGTTCTTCCATCGGCACGACGGGCAGCTGTACCTCTTCTTCGCCGCCAACGCCTACGACAGGGACACGTACGCCGAGGGCTACGCGGTCTGCGACTCGCCGACCGGCCCGTGCGTGAAGGCGCCCGAGAACCCCATCCTGAAGACCAACGCGGTCGCCTCCGGCCCCGGCCACGCCTCGATCGTGGCGAAGGACGGCCGGACCTGGCTGCTCTACCACGCCTGGCCGCCCGGCCAGGAGGGCAGCACCGACCCCGGCCGCCAGGTCTGGCTCGACGAGGTGGTCTGGGAGAACGGCAAGCCGGTCGTCAAGGGCCCCACCGCCGCCCCTCAGCCGAGGCCCTGACCGGGACCTCAATCCCACAGCTCACACGACGGCGCGCTCGGGAGGAGACTGGGCGGCCTCGCGCCGGGCCAGCCGGTTGCGCCGGTGGCCGTAGCCGAAGTAGATGATCCCGCCGAGCAGCATCCAGGCCAGGAACCGGAGCCAGGTCTCCACCGACAGGTTGAGCATCAGGTAGAGGCAGGCCAGCGCCGAGACGATCGGCAGCACCGGGGAGAACGGCACCTTGAACGGCCGCTCCAGGTCGGGGCGCTTGCGGCGCAGGAACCATGACGGTGCGTGTCGGGAAGACCACGTTCGGCGGTGTGGGCCGGCTCACGGGTCGCACGTTCGGCCCGACCTGCGCGTCGATCCGTCCGGAGGTCTTGCGCCGTCCGGGGAATGGTGAAAGTTTCCTACCGACGACAGATAAAGTGCGGCGCTTCTTGCCGGATGCGCCCGGCGTCCGTCGTCGACCGACATCTGCCCCGGGAGCCCAAGAAGGGACGCACCGCATGAAGGCAACTCGGCTCAGAGCCGCCGGGCTGGCCGTGGCGCTGCTCGGCGCGCTCGTCGCCGCCACGCCCGCGAGCGCCGCGGAAAGCGACGCGGCGACCGACCCGTTGACCACCTGCACCACCGACCCGGCCACACCCAAGCGTCAGTTCCGGGCGATGTGGATCGCGTCGGTGACGAACATCGACTGGCCCAGCAAGGCGTCCCAGACCGCGCCCGACCAGGTCGCCAAGCAGAAGGCGGAGTACCTGGGCTGGCTCGACCTGGCCCAGAAGCTCAACCACAACGCCGTCGTGGTCCAGGTCCGCCCGACCGCCGACGCGTTCTGGCCGTCGCCGTACGAGCCCTGGTCGGAGTACCTGACCGGGGTGCGCGGCCAGGACCCGGGCTGGGACCCGCTGGCCTTCCTGGTGGCGGAGTCGCACAAGCGGAACCTGGAGTTCCACGCCTGGCTCAACCCGTACCGCGTCTCCATGCCGGCGCCCGGCGGGGCCGGCGCCGACCTGGCGAAGCTCGCACCGAACCACCCGGCCCGGCAGCACCCGGACTGGGTCTTCGCCTACCCGCCGGCCGGGGTGGCCGGCAGCCGGCTCTACTACAACCCCGGCATCCCGGAGGTCCGCGAGTTCGTCCAGACCGCGATGATGGACGCGGTCAACCGGTACGACATCGACGGCGTGCACTTCGACGACTACTTCTACCCCTACCCGAGCGGCACGTACCAGGTGCCGGACGACGCCACCTTCGCCCAGTACAACCGCGGCTTCACCGACCGGGCCGACTGGCGGCGGGACAACATCAACCTGCTGATCCAGGAGATGAACGCCAAGATCAAGGCGGCCAAGCCGTGGGTGAAGTTCGGCGTCAGCCCGTTCGGCATCTGGCGCAACAAGTCCGCCGACCCGAACGGCTCGGACACCACCGGCTCGCAGTCGTACGACATCATCTCCGCCGACACCCGCAAGTGGGTCAAGGAGGAGTGGATCGACTACGTGGTGCCGCAGCTCTACTGGTACATCGGCCAGTACCCGGCCGCCGACTACGCCCGGCTGGTGCCGTGGTGGGCGGAGACCGTGCGCGGCACCCGGGTGCAGCTCTACATCGGACAGGCCGACTACAAGAGCGGTGAGCCGGCGTACGGGCCGTTCTGGCAGAACCCGCGGGAGCTGTCGGACCACCTGACGCTCAACCGGTCGTACCCGGAGGTGCTCGGCAACGTGCACTTCTCCGCGGTGCAGGTGCGGGCGAACCGGCTCGGGGCCACCGACATCTACGCCGCCGAGCACTACTCCCGCCCGGCGCTGGTGCCGGCCATGGCGCAGCTGCCGGCGCAGCCGCTGCTCGCCCCGGTGATCACCGGCGCCGAGCGGCAGGCCGACGGGGTCCACCTCACCTGGCGGCAGCCGGCGGACGATGCCGGCCCGCTCGGCGCCGCCACCTCGTACGCGATCTACCGGTTCGACGGGACCGGCATCGCCGACCGCTGCGACTTCGCCGACGCGTCGCACCTGGTCGCCACCGTGCGAGGCGACGCGGGCGACGTGCAGTCCTGGGTGGACACCACCGCCGAGGCGGGCCAGCGCTACACGTACCACGTGACCGCGCTGGACCGGGTCTGGAACGAGGGGCCGGCCAGCCCGCCGCGCTTCGTACGCTGACCCGTCGGACGGAATGCCCCGGACGCCCCCGGCGTCCGGGGCATTGGTCTGTTTGGACGTATGTCACCAACAGTTCGCGCCGAGCATCGCGCGACGTTCCGCCGTCGATCGACACTGATCGACATCCGGTGACCCGCCGGTAACCGCCGTACCGCACACCCCGCGGAGGTAACCGTGTCCAGACGCCTCGCCACCGTCCTCATCTCCGGCACGTTCGCGCTGCTCACCGCGCTGGGCGTGGCCTCCCCCGCGTCCGCCGCGGTGAGCACCGAGCAGAAGCTCTCGCTGCTCTCCAGCTGGACCCAGACCAGCGCCACCAGCTACAACGCCTGGAACGCCGGCCGTCTGAACAAGGCCGCCTGGTCGGAGTACGCCTTCGACTGGTCGACCGACTACTGCTCCTCCAGCCCGGACAACCCGCTCGGCTTCAACTTCAGCCTCTCCTGCTACCGGCACGACTTCGGCTACCGCAACTACAAGGCGATGGGCCGGTTCTCCGCCAACAAGTCCCGCCTGGACAGCGCCTTCTACGCCGACCTGAAGCGGGTCTGCGCCACGTACAACGTCGTGGTCCGGCCGGCCTGCTACAGCCTGGCCTGGACCTACTACGAGGCGGTCAACGTCTTCGGCTCGGTCGCCGCCGTGCGGCAGTCCGACATCGACCGCGCCGCCCGGATGAAGGCCGACGCCGAACACCGCGCCGCCACCCGTTCCTGACCCACCCACCCGCTCTTGTCGATCAAGAGGTTCGCGTCCGGGTCGAGCTGGCTTCCGACGCGAACCTCTTGACCAACGCAACAAGGGGGTGGGCGGTCAGGCGGGATGGCGGGGGGCGGGACGGGGGTCGGGGGCGGCCGTGGGCAGGCGGGGCGCCGGGGCCTCACCGCCCGGGTCGGGGTCGACCACTCCGCGCCCGGCCAGCGCGGCGCCGGGCTCGCCGAACCGGGGCGAGTCCACCGCCAGGTCGGGATGCTCCACGCCGAGCGCCAGCGCCGCCGCCTCCTCCAGCCCCAGCTCGCCGCCCTCGCCGTACGCGGCGTCGAAGGCCCCGTCGCCGAGCACCCGGCGCAGCTGCGCCTGCCGGTCCAACCAGTACGGGCCGTAGATGCCCGGGATGGCCCGCAGGTTCGCCCGGGTCGCCTGCGCCGCCCCGAAGAGCCGGGCCGCGGTCACCGGCTCACCGCCCAGCGCGCAGCGCACCGCGATCGCGTGCAGCGTGTCACAGGCCCGATTGAGGTAACCGTGGCTCATCCGGGAGCGGAGCGCCACCAGCAGATGCTCGTGCGCCGCGACCAGATCCCCGCGCGCCAGCGCCACCATGCCGAGCAGCATGTCCACCGAGCGGCGGCCCCGCTCGGCCGGGCGGGCCGCCTCCACCGGGCGGGCCGCGCCGAGCAGCTCAGCCGCCTCCTCCAGCGCGCCCCGCCGCCAGAGCAGCTCGGCGAGGTTGTAGATGGCGAGCAGCGCGTCGGAGACCACGTCCTGCTCGTGCGCCCACTCGATCACCTCGCGGCAGACCCGCTCGGCCTCCGCGAACTGTCCCATGTCGACCAGCGGCGCCGCCCGGCCCGCCAGGACCCGGGCGAGCAGGCCCAGGTCGCCCGCCTGCCGGGCGGCGGCCTCCGCCCGCTGCGAGTAGCGCAGCTCCTCGGCGAACTCACCGTCCGCGCCGGCGTGCAGCGAGTGCATGTGGTACGCCGCCGCCAGCTCCGCCTCCGGGATCACCTCGCCGGTCTCGGCGATCCGGCCGTACAGCCGGAACAGCCAGAGCCGCCCCTCCCGGGCCAGCCCCCGCTCCCGCCACCACTGGTCCAGCCCGCCGGCCAGGCCCAACCCGGAACGGGCGCTGCCGCCGGTGGCGCACCAGCGCAGCGCGGCCCGCAGCTCCCCGGCGAGCGGGTCCAACGCGTAGAGGGAGAGGGTGACCGGCCGGCCGTCCGGCCCGAGGTGCGCCCGCTGCAACGCGTGCCGCGACCAGGCGACGTGCCGGTCCCGGGCGGACTGCTCCTCGCCCGCCTCGACCAGCCGCCGCGCCGCGTACGCCCGGATCGGGTCGAGCATCCGGTAGGTGCTGCCGGAGGCGTGCGGCTCGGCCAGCACCATCGACTTGTCCACCAGCACAGAGAGCGGGTCGAGCGGGTCGTCGTCGAGCAGCCACTGGACGGCCGGCAGGTCCACCGGGCCGGCGAAGACCGCCAGCCAGCGCAACAGCCGCGCCGAGCGCGCGCCGAGCGTCCGGTACGACCAGGTGACGGTGGCCTGCATGGTCAGGTGCCGCTCGCTGGCCGACCGCTGCACCGCCCGGGTCGCCGGGGTGGGCGGGCTGATCCCCGCCGCCGCGGCCACCAGGTCCACGGTGTCCTGCTGGTTGCCCGACCAGCCCGCCTCGGCCGGCGGCGGCTCGGGCTCCTCCCGGCCGGCGTCCAGGGTGCCCAGCATGTCGTCCAGGCGCTCGGCGAGCTGACCTGCGGAGAGCACCCGCAGCCGCGCGGCGGCCAGCTCGATGGCGAGCGGCAGCCCGTCCAGCCGCCGCACCACCCGGCGCAGGTCGGCCTGCTCGGCCGGGTCGGGCGGCCGGCCGCCCCGGGCCGCCGCCGTCCGGTCCAGCAGCAGCGCCACCGCGTCGCTCTCCGACCCGTCCGGCCGCGGGTCCACCGAGAGCGGCGGGATCCGCCACACCGCCTCGCCGGGCACGCCGAACGACTCCCGGCTGGTGGCGAGCACCCGGACGCCGCGCCCGCCGGCCAGCAGCCGGGAGATCACCTCGGCCGAGGCCGCCGGCTGGGCGTCGCAGGTGTCCAGCACGACCAGCATCCGGCGGGCGGCCGCGTACTCGACCAGGGTGTCCACCATGGGCCGGCCCGGCTCCGGGCGGAGCCCGAGCACGGCGGCGATCTCGAACGCCACCAGCCCCGGGTCGGTCACCGCGGCGACGTCGACGAACCAGACTCCGTCCGGGTAGGACTCCACGACCCCGGAGGCCAGCTCCACCGCCAGCCGCGTCTTGCCGGCGCCGCCCGCGCCGAGCACGGTCACCAGCCGGTACGTCTCGACCAGCCGCCTCAGTTCGGCCCGTTCCAGCTCGCGGCCGACGAACGAGGTGATCTGGGTCGGCAGGTTGTGCGCCGCCGCGTCGGCGGTGCGCGGTCGCGGGAACCGCCGCTCCAGCCCCGGCGCGAGCAGTTGGAACAGCCGCTCCCGGTCGTCGAAGCCGCGCAGTCGGTGCAGCCCGAGGTCCAGCAGGGACGCCCCGGCCGGCAGCGGGTCGGCGCGCCGGGCGGTCGCCGCCGAGCAGAGCACCTGCCCGCCGTGCGCGGCGGCGGCCACCCGGGCGGCGCGGTGCACCTCCGGGCTGGCGTACTCGCCGTCCCGGGGTTCGGCGTAGCCGGTGTGCAGGCCCATCCGGACCCGGGGCGCGGCCTCCGGGGTGGGCCAGTCGTGACTGGCCAGCGCCCGCTGGGCGGTCAGGCAGGCGGTGAGCGCGGCGGCCGCGTCCGCGAAGGCGAGGAAGAACGAGTCCCCCTCGGTCAGCAGCTCCGCGCCGTCCGTGCCGGCCAGCGTGTGGCGCAGCAGCCGGCGGTGTTCCCGCAGCACCGGGCGGTAGCCCGCACCGAGCAGCTGGGCCAGCCGGGTCGAGCCCTCGATGTCGGTGAACACGAAGGTCACCCATCCGCTCGGGAGGTGGATCCGTGGCGACATGCGTGGAACCTCCGCCCCTGACGTCGGCTTCATGCTGCCCTATGGTCACCCCGTCACGCATCGTGAGAACGGTTGGCCGCATTCCGACCCAAGGTGCCACCGGATCCGGTCACCGGCAAGGTACGGGTCGGCCGGCGGGACGAGGCGGGGCCGCCGTCAGCAGCCGCAGCCACCGCCGCAGCAGCCACCGCCGCCGGGGGCGGACGACCCACCGGCCGGGCGGGCGCCACCCCGACCGGTGACCGCCACGGTGGACAGCAGCCGCACCGTGTCGGCGTGCCCCTGGGGGCAGGACGCGGGCTGGCCGGCCTCGGCCATCGGCCGGTTGACCTCGAAGGTGCCGCCGCAGGCGCGGCAGCGGAACTCGTACCGGGGCATGCCACCAGGGTACGACCGGGCCTGACGCCCGGGCGGACATGGGTGATACTCGACGGGTGGTGGACGGCGAGGACACATCGAGGGTTCGGCCCCTGCGACCGGCCGCACCGCCTGACGACCCCGGGACCGCAACGGAGTCCACACTGGTCCCCCGCCCCCGGCGCCCCTGGCTGAGGTCCACGCAGCCGGCCCCCGCCGGCGCGCCGCCGGAGCCCGCCGGCGCCGCGCCGGAGCCCGCCGTGCCGAAGCCCGCCGAGGGCGAGGCCAGGGCGGCGGATGCGCCACCCGTCGACCGCACGCCGACGGCCGGCGAGGTCGAGCCGACGGCCGGCGGCGCCAAGGCCGACAAGCCGGAGGCCGACGGACCGAAGGCGGACGAACCGAAGGCGGACGAACCGGACGCCGGCCAGGCTGCCGCCGCCAGTGGGCGTCGGCGGGTGCCGTTCGCGCACGCGGTGCGGGTGCCGCCGCCCCGGCAGCTCGCGGTCGGCGCGGCCCGGGCCACCCGGGCCTGGTCCCGCCGTCCGAGCGGGCGGGCCACCCTGCCCGGGGTGTTCCTGCTCGCCCTGGTCGGGGCGACCGCGGCAGCGGGCGCGCTGCTGGTGCCGCAGGCGACCCGGACGTCCCGCCCGGTGGCCGTGGACGCCACCGCGAGCGTCTCCGCCACCGGCGTACCCGAGGGGGGTGCGCTGCCCGGGCCGACCGGCACCGCCGTACTGCCGGGTCTGCCCGGCGCCACCGGACTGCCCGGCACTCCCCTGCCGACGGGAACGCTGCCCGGCGGGGGGCGGCCCACCGGGCCGGTCGTCGGTCCGGCGTCCACCGGCCGGCCGGCGGACGCGCTGGCCGCGTGGGCGCAGCAGATGAGCGCGCGGACCGAGATCCCGGCTGTGGCGATGCAGGCGTACGGCTACGCCGAGTTGGTGCTGGCCGAGACGCACCGCAGCTGCCAGCTCAGCTGGACCACCCTCGCCGCGATCGGGTACGTCGAGTCCCGGCACGGGTCGGCCAACTCCGCCACCCTCGAGTCGACCGGCCGGGCCGAGCCGGAGATCGTCGGCGACCCGCTGGACGGGCAGGGCGGCCGGTCCCGGATCCTCGACACCGACCGGGGTCAGCTCGACCACGACACCGTCTACGACCGGGCGCTCGGCCCGATGCAGTTCATCCCCAGCACCTGGCAGGAGATCGGCGCGGACGCGGACAACGACGGCCGCCGGGACCCGCACGACATCGACGACGCCGCCCTCGCTGCCGGCAACTACCTCTGCAAGGGCGGCCGGAACATGACCATCCCGGGCGACTGGTGGGGCGCCATCCTCTCCTACAACGACGTGCGCCGGTACGCCCAGAGCGTGTTCGACCGGGCGAACGAGTACGGACGGCTCAGCCGTACGTAAGGTGATCGTTCGCATACATTGGAGAACTGGGCACTTCCCCCCAGCAGCCGTTGACGGCAAGCTAGACGGGTGATGGTGCGCGAGTGGGACCCCAGGACCGCGTCGTCCGCCGAGATCGCGTCGCTGCTGGACACGCTGAACGCGGTCCTCACGGCCGACCTCCCGCAGGATCCGCCCTGGCGGGAGAGTTCCCTGCGGGAATACCTCTCCGAGGTGATGCCCGGTGAACGGCGGATCTCCTGGGTCGCCCAGGAGGAACCGGCCGCCGACGGCAACCCGGGGCGGATCCTCGGGCAGGTCCAGGTGCTGCTCCTCGGCGGGATCGGGGTGCTGGAGGTGCTGGTGCACCCGTCGGTCCGGCGCACCGGGCTGGGCCGCACCCTGGTCAAGCTGGCCGCCCGCCGGATCCGGGACGAGGGCTTCGGATCGATCGGCGTCGAGGTCGTCGGGGACACCCCGGCGGTGGCCTTCTACGAGTCGCTCGGCTTCGCCCGGGAGTACGTCGAGACCCGCAGCGTGCTCGACCTGGGCGCGGTGGACTGGCCGGCGCTGGCGGAGATGGCCACCGGCATCGGGGCGGGCTACCACCTGGAGTTCTGCCCGGGCGGCCCGCCCGACGACGTGATCGAGGCGTACGCGCGGGCCAAGGCGGAGGTGCGCGACGTCGACGACGGCGAGCTGCGTCCCAGCTCGTACGACCCGGAGCGGCTCCGGGACAGCCTGGACACGCTGCACCGGCGTGGCATGAAGCCGTACATCGTGCTGGCCATCCACGAGCAGAGCGGGGAGGTGGCCGGGCTGACCGAGGTGGTCGTGCCGGCCCAGCACCCGACCCGCGCCGACCAGTACGACACGATCGTGGTGCAGGACCACCGGGGCTACGGCATCGACCGGGCGATCAAGGCGCGGATGCTGCTGGAACTGCGCTCGGCCGAGCCGGAGCTGGCCGAGGTGCAGACCTGGAACGCCCAGGCCAACGAGGCGATGCTGAAGGTGAACGCCGAGCTGGGCTACCGGCCCGACCGGGACTGGTGCGAGTACGGCGTGGACGTCGCCGAGCTGGTGCACCGCCTCGACGCCCACCCGTGACGGATATTCATCAAACGGCCTGCCGGGGGATGGACGCCGGACAGGAAAGCCCCTTAACGTGCGTTAGTTCCCGTCCGCCCATCGTGGAGGCCTCATGCGCCCGCGCCGCACAATAGCCGCGCTCGCGACCACCGCCGCCGTCTCGATCACGGCCATCGGCGTCGCACCCCCCGCGGCCAGCGCCGCGCCCACCGACCTGTTCATCTCCGAGTACGTCGAGGGCCTGTCCAACAACAAGGCGATCGAGCTCTACAACGGCACCGGCGCCCCGGTCGACCTGACCGCCGCCGGATACCAGCTCCAGCTCTACTTCAACGGCGCCACCACGTCGACGAACGTCGCCCTGAGCGGCACGGTGGCCGCCGGCGACGTCTTCGTCTTCGCCGCCTCCTCGGCCGCGCCGGCGATCCTCGCCCAGGCCGACCAGACGTACGGCGGCTCGCTGTACAACGGCGACGACGCGATCGTGCTGCGCAAGGGCGGCGCCGTGGTCGACTCGATCGGCCAGGTCGGCGTCGACCCGGGCACCGAGTGGGGCACCGGGGTGATCAGCACCGCCGACAACACGCTGCGCCGGCTGCCCACGGTGACCGCCGGGGACACCGACCCGTCGGACGCCTTCGACCCGGCCGTCCAGTGGGCCGGCTTCGCCACCGACACCTTCGACGGCCTGGGCAGCCACTCCGTCGACGGCGGCGGCCCGGTCGACCAGCCGGCCAAGCTCACCTGCGGCGGCACGCTGACCGTCGAGGCGGGCGCCACCGCGACCCGCGAGGTGACCGCCACCGACGCCGACGACACGGTCACCGACCTCGCGGTCACCGCCGTCAGCCCGAGCCCGGCGACCGGCTCGATCAGCCGTACCGCCGTCACCCCGGCGAGCGGGGTCGGCGGCACCGCCACCGCCACGGTCACCGCCACCGGCCTGCCGGCCGGCTCGTACACGGTCACCGTGACCTCGACGGACGCCGACGGCACGACCGCCACCTGCACGCTCACCGTGCAGGCCACGACGGTGCTGTCGGTGGGCGAGGTGCAGGGCCGGACCGGCGACGACGAGAAGGGCGCCACCGACCGATCGCCGCTCGCCCCGGCCAGCGGCAACGGCACCAGCTCCAGCCTGTACGACGTGCGCGGCGTGATCACCCAGAAGTCGCTCACCCGCAGCTCCGCCGGGGCCGACCAGTACGGCTTCTACCTGCAGAGCCGCACGGGCACCGAGGACGGCGACCCGCTCACCTCGGACGGCATCTTCGTCTTCATGGGCTCCTTCACCACGCTGATCGGGGGCTACGCGCCCACCGTCGGCGACGAGGTGGTGCTGCGCGGGCGGGTGTCCGAGTTCTTCAACCAGACGCAGCTCTCCAGCGCCTCGCTGGTGCGCAAGCTGGACTCCGGCCTGGACGTCGACACCGCCGTGCGGGTCGACGACGCGACGCCGCCGGCCGACGCGGCGGGCGCCGACCTGTACTGGGAGCGGCACGAGGGCGCCCGGATGCGGGTCCGCTCGGGCAGCGGGGTCTCCGCCCCGCGGCACATCTTCGCCTCCACGGCCGACTCGGAGATCTACGTGGTGGACCGCGAGGACCCGATCATGCAGCGGGCCGACCCGTACGCCCGCCGGGTGTTCCGGGACGCGCACCCGCTGGACGACATTCCTGGCCAGCTCTTCGACAACGGCAACAACCAGCGGGTCCTGCTGGGCGCGGGCGGGGTGAAGGCGACCGGCGGTGACTCCGGCGCGCTGCTGCCGGAGGCCCGCACCTTCGACACGCTGACCGAGGACGCCTACGGCGCCATCTCGTACGCGTTCAGCAAGTACAGCGTCCAGCCCGAGCAGCTGACCCTCACCGGTGGCGCCGACCCGTCGGCGAACAACCCGCCGCAGCCGGCGAACCGGAACACCGAGGTCGCGGTTGCCACCTACAACCTGGAGAACCTGTACGACTACCGGGACGACCCGTTCGACGGCTGCGACTTCGCCGGCAACCCGGGCTGCACCGGGGTCTCCCCGCCGTTCGACTACGTGCCGGCCAGCGAGGCCGCGTACACCGAGCGGCTGGGTGTCGAGGCGCGGCAGATCGTGAACGCCCTGCACAGCCCCGACCTGGTGCTCGTTCAGGAGGCCGAGGACCAGGACATCTGCTCGGTCGCCGACGGCAAGCTGGTCTGCGGGACCACGAACGACGCCGACGGCGCGCCGGACACCATCCAGGAGTTGGCGCTCACCATCGCGGCCGGCGGCGGTCCCGCCTACGCCGCCGCGTACGACCGGACCGGCGCGGACGCCCGGGGCATCACCTCGGCGTTCCTCTACCGCACCGACCGGCTGGCGCTGGCCGAGGCGACCGCCACCGACCCGCTGCTCGGCACCACCCCGACGGTGGAGTACCGCTCGGCGGGGCTGCCGGCCAACGCCGACGTGCAGAACCCGAAGGCGCTCAACGCGGTGCTGCCGGCGGACGTGGACCGGTCCACCGGGGTGGACGGCGCGAACGTCTACACGCGCGCCCCGCAGCTCGGGAAGTTCACCGTGGCGGCCGCGCCCGGCTCGTCGGAGCACTACACGCTCTGGGCGCTGAGCAACCACTTCTCGTCGGGGCCGGACAGCCGGGTCGGGCAGCGCCGGGAGCAGGCCGCGTACGGCGCCGCGCTGGTCAAGGCCATCGACGCCGGGGACCCGAACGCCCGGGTGATCTACGGCGGTGATCTGAACGTCTTCCCGCGCCCGGACGACCCGATCGCCACCGGGGCGAACCCGACCCCGTCGGACCAGCTCGGCCCGCTGTACCAGGCCGGCATGCACAACCTCTGGGACGACCTGGTCGCGGACGTGCCGGCGGCGGCCTATTCGTACACCTTCAGCGGGCAGGCGCAGACGCTGGACAACCTCTTCACCAACGACAAGCTCCACGACGACCTGGTGCAGATCCGCTCGGCGCACATCAACGCCGACTACCCGACCGACGCCGAGGGTCTCGGCGACCGGGGCGCCAGCGACCACGACCCGCAGGTGGCCCGATTCCGCTCCCGGGCGTCGCTGGCCGTGGCGGACGCGTCGGTGGCCGAGGGCGACAAGGGCGACAGCGCCCTGATGTTCACGGTGACGGTGTCCCGGCCGCTCTCCGAGTCGGCGCTGATCTGCGCCACCACCTACGGCACGTCCGCCCAGGCGGGCTCCGACTACGACCCGTACGTCGGCTGCAAGACCCTGGCCGCCGGCCAGACGTCGCTCACCTTCCCGGTGACCGTCCGCGGTGACCGGAAGGTCGAGGCGGACGAGCAGCTCACGCTGTATGTGGCGGGTGTGCCGGGGCTTGAGCTCGCCGACCCGGTCGCCGTCGGCACCATCGCCAACGACGACTGAGCGGTCCGCCCCGAGGCGGCCCGTCGTCCAGCTCACCGGCTGGACGACGGGCCGTTTCAGTACGTCCACCGCCGCGGATCCTCCGGGGGCGGCACGCCACGGTACTTCGCCACCCGCACCTCCCACTGGCTGCGCCGGCGGCGCGCCTCCCGGTCGATCGGGCAGCGGTGGAAGGTCTCGGGCGGCCGGGCCAGGCCGTAGATGTCCGCCCACCATTCGCCAGGCTCGGGGTCGAGGATGAGCTTCAGGTGGGACGGATACCGGCGGCCGGCGCCGTCGCGGGTGTCGTCCCAGTCCTCCATCGGCTGGATCACCCGGCCCTCCTGGTCCACCACGACGAGGTAGAGGCCCGCCGCCCCCAGCAGCCGTTCGAGCACCTGGAGACTGGGCGTCATCCCCCCGGCCTCGACCCTGCCCACGGTCGACGGCGCCACCTTGGCGAACCGGGCCATCTGCCGCTGGCCGAGCCCGGCGATCCGGCGGGCCTGCCGGACCAGACCGGCGATCGGGACACGACCGATTGTCTGCCCGGTCGGCGGTGGATCGAGCGCGGAAGCCATGCCCGAACCCTGCCCAGCGGGACACACCACCGGCAACCCCTGTGGACAACCCTGTGGACAGAGCGTGCGACCGCCCCTCACGTGCCGACCCGCCACCACGGGGATCCACCTGACCCCCTTTGCTCTGCTGCAGCGACCGCAACACTGGGAGCACTTCGGTGTTGCGTGGGCTGCAGCAGAGCAAAGGACGAGAACCAACAAGTCACAGGGCGGACCGCCAAGCGGGGCGAGGGCCGCCAGCCGTCGAGGTGCCAGAAACGGGGGCAACGGATGGAACAGCCGCTCCCTGCCACGCGTGTACTTGGCATGGGAAACCACCCGGCAGCGCCGGCCCGTGCCCCCGAAGCTCTCTCGCCCGACCGCCCGGCGCCCCCCGGGACCCACCGGGACCTGCCGTTCGAAGAGTTCTACCGGGAGCACGTGGACCGGATCCACCGGGCGCTCGCGCTGGCCGTCGGAAACCCGGCCGTGGCGCGGGAGGCCGCCGACGAGGCGATGGCCCGGGCGTACGCGCGCTGGGACCGCGTTCGGAAGCTCGACAACCCGGCGGGCTGGGTGTTCCGGGTCGGGCTGAACTGGGCCACCTCGTGGTGGCGAAAGGTACGGCGGGAACGGCCACCGGCCGACGACTGGCAGGCACTGGTGGCGGCGCCCGACCCGGCCGGCCTGGCCGCCCGGTCGGCCCTGGATCGACTGCCCGCCGGCCAGCGCACGGTGATCGTCTGCCGGGTCCTGCTGGACCTCTCCACGGCGGAGACCGCCGCCGTGCTGAACCTGGCCGAGGGCACGGTCCGCAGCCGGCTCTCCCGTGGCCTGGCGGAGCTGCGGGTCGCGCTGGAGGAGAAGGAGTGACCGTGAACGGCGTACCCGAGGATCTGGCCGACCTGGTGCACCGCGCCGCGCTGGCGACCCCGCCGCACGTGGGCGATCTCGCGAACGTACGCCGGCGGGCCCGTGCCCGGCGACGGCGTCGGGCCGCGGCGACCGCGGGCGGCCTGGTCGTTCTGGTCGCGCTCACCGGCGGTGCGGTCCCGCTGCTGGCCGGGGGCCGGCTGGCACGGCCCGCGACCACCGCACCCGCGCCGGCCAGCCCCGTGCCGGCGCCGCCACCGCCCACCATCCGGCCCGCCGAGCCGGCGCAGCGACTGATGATCGCGGTGGATTGGACCACCTGGCGGCTCGACGGCGGTAAGGGGCCGGAAGTCGGCCTGCGCGGCGGGGGCGAGGTGCTACCGGACGGGTCGGTGCGACGGCACCGGACGCCGAAAGACTTCAGCCCCGGCGCGGCGCTGCCGGACGGGCGGCTGGTCGGACTCCTGTACACCGACCTGATGCCCGGGGTACGGCGCACCGACGGCCCGAACGTCGAGGGCCTGTCGATCAAGCTGGTGGTGCTGGGTCCGGACGACGCCGTGGAGATCAGCCGGGAGGTCCGGATCAAGGGCCAGAGCATCGAACTGCTCGGCGCCGACCAGCGGTACGCCTACCTGGCCCGGGACGAGGGGATCGTCGCGCACGAGCTGACCACCGGCCGGGAGCGGATCCTGCTCCGGTCGTCGGCCGCGGGCGTCGACCTGATCGCGGCCGGCCAGACCTCGGTCGGTTCCGACCGGTTGGCCGAGCAGCGCACCGACCAGCCCTGCCGCACCGACGTACGCCGGCTCGCCGACGGAAAGCGGATCGCGCGGTTGACGGCCGACGGGATCTGCATGAACGGGCTTCGGCTCTCCCCGGACGGGCGATTGGTCGCCGTCCCGTACTTCCTCCTGAACCACGGCGGACAGCAGCGGGTGGCCGTCTACGAAACCGGCACCGGCAAGCTCCGCGTCGACCAGGCGATCGGAACTCCCCGCCGGCTGCCCGTGCCCGGCGGCGTCCAGGGGCTCGCCTGGGCCGACGACACGTCGCTCCGGGTGGCCTGGGCCGAGCTGCCCGCCGGGGCCCGTCGGGTCTACTCCGTGGAGGAAGTGCTGAAGGTGGTGACCGTCAGCGTTCAGTAGCGCTGGCGGAGCAGCTGGGCGGCCTCGACCGCCCAGTAGGTGAGGATGATCTGGGCGCCGGCCCGGCGGATCGAGGTGAGCGTCTCCAAGATCACCCGCTCCCGGTCGATCCAGCCGTTCGCGGCGGCCGCCTCGACCATCGCGTACTCGCCGGAGACCTGGTAGGCGGCGACCGGGACGTCCACCGCGGCCCGGACCGCCGACACCACGTCCAGATAGGGCAGCGCCGGCTTGACCATCACCAGGTCGGCGCCCTCGGCGACGTCCAGCTCCACCTCGCGCAGCGACTCCCGCAGGTTCGCCGGGTCCTGCTGGTAGGTCCGCCGGTCGCCCTCCAGGGCCGACTCCACCGCGTCGCGGAACGGGCCGTAGAACGCGGAGGCGTACTTCACCGCGTACGCCAGCACCGCGACGTCCTGGTGACCCGCGGCGTCCAGGGCCCGGCGGACCACGCCGACCTGGCCGTCCATCATCCCGGACGGCCCGACCATGTGGACGCCCGCGGCGGCCTGGGCCACGGCCATCTCGGCGTACGCCCGCAGGGTGGCGTCGTTGTCGACCCCGCCGTCCGGGGTGAGCAGGCCGCAGTGCCCGTGCGAGGTGAACTCGTCCAGGCAGAGGTCGCTCATCACGACCGTGGCGTCGCCGACCTCGGCGACCACGTCCCGGATCGCCACGTTGAGGATGCCGTTCGGGTCGAGGCCACCGGAGCCGGTGGCGTCCCGCTCGGCGGGCACCCCGAACAGCATGATCCCGCCGACCCCGGCCTGCACCGCCTCGACGGCGGCCTTGCGCAGCGAGTCCCGGGAGTGCTGGAGCACCCCCGGGAGCGACGCGATCTGGCGCGGCTCGGTCAGCCCCTCCTTCACGAACATCGGCACGACCAGCTCGGCCGGGTCGAGGCGGGTCTCGGAGACCAGCCGCCGCACCGCCGCGTTACGGCGCAGCCGGCGGGGCCGGATCTCGGGGTACGGCATGGCGGGCCTCCTTGACGATCAGCGGAACCGCAGGGCGGTCGGCCCCTGCACCTTCGAGCCGCGGCGCTGCTTCGCCGGCATGGCGGCGAGCTTCTCGCGCAGCTCGACGGCGTAGGCGGCGAGCGCCTCCACCAGGTCGGGCACCGAGGCGTGCTGAGGCTGCACGTCGACCCGCAGGCCGAACTCGGTCGCGGTCTCCGCCGTCTTGGGCCCGATGACGGCAACAACGGTACGCGCGTGCGGCTTCCCGGCGATGCCGACCAGGTTCCGGACGGTGGAGGACGAGGTGAAGAGCACCGCGTCGAACCCGCCCGACTTGATCGCGTCGCGGATCTCGGCGGGCGGCGGGGCGGCCCGGACGGTCCGGTACGCGGTCACGTCGTCGACCTCCCAGCCGCGCTCGGTGAGCCCGGCGGCGAGCGTCTCGGTGGCGATGTCGGCGCGCGGCAGCAGCACCCGGCCCACCGGGTCGAGGATCTCGTCGTGCGGCGAGAACTCGGCCAGCAGCCCCTCGGAGGACTGCTCGCCCGACGGGACCAGCTCCGGCTGGATGCCGAACGCGCGGACCGCGTCGGCGGTCGCCTCGCCGATGCAGGCGATCTTGACGCCGCCGAAGTGCCGGGCGTCCAGGCCGTGCTCGGCGAACTTCTCCCAGACCGCGCGGACCGCGTTGACCGACGTGAAGATCACCCAGGCGTACCGGCCGTCGACCAGGCCCTTGACCGCCCGCTCCATCTGGGCCGGCGTACGCGGCGGCTCGACCGCGATGGTCGGCACCTCGCACGGGATCGCCCCGTACGCGCGCAGCCGGGCGCTCATCACGCCGGCCTGCTCCTTGGTCCGGGGAACGAGCACCTTCCAGCCGTACAGCGGGCGGTTCTCCCACCAGCTCAGCTTGTCCCGCTGGCCGACGCCCTCGCCGATGGTGAGCACCACCCGGCCGGTGAAGCCGAGCGCCGCCGCGACGAACGAGTCCACGGTCGACGTGGTGGTGTACTGCGTCTCGCCGGTGCCGTCCCCGGTCACCCCGACGCCGGTCGTGCCGTCCACCCCGGCGGCCAGCAGGCCGTCCCGGATCGCGGCCAGGTCACCCGCGTCCACGGCCAGGGCGAGCGAGCCCCGGCCGACGGCGGCGGCCAGCGCGTCGAAGTCCAGCGTGCTGACGTCCTCGACGTCGGCGGCGGTCCGCACCCCCGGCAGCGGCACACCCGCGTAGGTGGCCACGCCCTCGGCCTGGCCGACGCCCGGGACCACCTCGAAGTGCGCGGCGGTCCGCGCGACCGCCTGCACCTCCTTGACCACCGAGTCGTGGCCGAACGGGTCACCGGCGACCAGGTGCACCGCGTTCTGCCCGGATCGGGCCGCGGAGATCAGCACCTTCGCCACGTCCCCCGGCGCGCCCTCGGCGGGGCTGAACTGGGCGTCGGACTTGGCCTGGGCGCGGACGGCGTCGAGCAGCGACTCGGGGACTCCCCGGTCGTACACCACCTGGTCGGCGTCGACCAGGGCGTCGTGCGCCCGGCGGGTCAGCAGGCCCGGGTCGCCGGGGCCGGCCCCGACGAACGCGATGCGGCCGACGGGCTTACGGGTGCGGGTCATTCGTTGCTCCCAAATTGCTGGGTCCCCGGGGCGGCGTGTCCTTCTTGGCCGAGGATCGAGTCGGCGCCGAGTTCGAGGAGCTCGGCGGCGAGTGCCTTGCCGATCTCCGCCGCGTCGGCGGGCGTTCCGGTGCGGGACAGCCGGAGGTCACGGGTACCGTCCGGGCTGATCACCGCCCCGCGCAGGTAGATCTCCTCGCCGGCGTCACCCTCGGCGAGTTCGCCGTAGGCGGCCACGGGCGCGGTGCACCCGGCCTCCAGGGTGGCCAGCAGTGCCCGCTCCGCGGTGACCGCGGCACGGGACGGTGCGTGGTCGAGCACCGCGAGCAGCTCGACCAGGTCGGTGTCGTCGGCCCGGCACTCCACGGCCAGCGCGCCCTGGGCGGGCGCGGGCAGCATCAGCATCGGGTCGAGCGTCTCGGTGATCACGTCGGTCCGGCCGAGCCGGGCCAGCCCGGCCCGGGCCAGGACCACGGCGTCGAGGTCGGCGTCCGGGCCGAGCACCCGACGGAGGCGGGTGTCGACGTTGCCCCGGATCGGGGTGACCTCCAACTGCAGGCCGAGGGCGTGCAGCTGGGCGATGCGGCGCAGCGCGCCGGTGCCCACCACCGCGCCGGGCGGCAGCTCGGCGAGCGTTCGGCCGCCCTTGGCGACCAGCGCGTCGCGCGGGTCCTGCCGGGGCGGCACCGCCGCGATGTGCAGCCCGGGGGCCGCCGCCGTCGGCAGGTCCTTGTACGAGTGGACGGCGAAGTCGATGGTGCGGGCAGCCAGCGCGTCCCGCAGGGCGGAGACGAAGACGCCCACGCCGAGCCGGTGCACCGGGGCCGAGGAACGGTCGCCGGCGGTGACCACCTCGACCAGCTCGACGTCGCGGCCGGTCGCCGCGGTGAGGGCCTCGGCGGTCTGGCCGGACTGGGCCATCGCCAGGGCGCTGCCCCGGGTGCCGAGGCGCAGGGGGGCGGTCATCGCGCACCTCCGGTGGACGGGACATGGGATTCGGCCACCGGCACGTCCGCGACCTCGAACGACGGCCGTCCGGCCGGGTCGGTCTCGACCACGTCGGGGACGTTGTCGACCGGGGATGTCTGCGGCACCTCCAGGTCGAACAGCTCGCGCAGCAGGGCGGCGTACTGGTCGCCGCCCGGCTCGGCGGCGAGCTGGCGGACCCGCACGGTGGGCTGGTGCAGCAGCCGCTGCACCACCCGGTGCACCGTCCGGGCGACCTCGGCGCGCTGGTCGTCGGTGAAGTCGGGGCGGCGCTGGGCGAGCCGGCGCAGCTCGGCGGTGACCACGTCGTCGGCGCGGCCGCGCAGGGCGGCCACGGTGGGCGCCACGTCCGCGCCGCGCAGCCAGGACAGGAACGCCTCGACCTCGCCGGCGACGATCCGGGTCACCTCGGCGGCGTCGGCGGCGGCCGGCCCGTCGGCGAGGATCGCCGCCATCCGGTCGATGTCGATCACCTCGACGCCGGCCAGCTCGGCCACGCCCTCCTCGACGTCACGCGGAACGGCGAGGTCGAGCAGCACCAACGGGCCCCGGTCGGCGTCCCGGCGGGCCAACGCCCGGGTCACCACGTCGCGGGTGAGGACCGGTTCGGTGGCCGCGGTGGCGGCCACTACGATGTCCACTGTGGAGAGCGCGTCGACCAGCTCGGCCATCGGGACCGCGTTCGCGCCGTACGACTCGGCCAGCCGGACGGCCCGGTCGGCGCCGCGGTTGGTCACGGTGAGCGGCCCGGCGCCCAGCCGGGAGAGCGTCGCCACGCCCAGCGAGCCCATCGCGCCGGCCCCGACCACCATGGCGGGCCGGCCGGAGAGGTCGCCGTCGAGGAGACCGGCGGCCAGGTCCAGGGCGGCGGTGACCACGCTCTGACCGGCCCGGTCGATGTTGGTCTCGGCGTGCGCCCGCTTGCCCACCCGCAGCGCCTGCTGCATCAGCTCGTGCAGCAGCCGGCCGGCGGAGTCGGCGCCGCTGGCCCAGTGGTACGCGTCCCGGAGCTGGCCGAGGATCTGCGCCTCGCCGACCACCATCGAGTCCAGCCCGGCGGCGACCCGGAAGACGTGGTCGACGGCGGCGGCGTCGTAGTGCACGTAGAGGTGGTTGGCGAGCGCCGCCGGCGGGGCCCCGGCCTGCTCGGCCAGGACGGCGCAGATGTCGCCGAGGCCGCCGTGGAAGCCGGAGACGGCCGCGTAGACCTCCACCCGGTTGCAGGTGGAGACGAGCACGGCCTCGGCGACGTACGGCTGGGCGACCAGGCGGTCCAGGGTGCGGGTGAGATCGGCTGGGGCGACCGCCAGCTGCTCCAGCGTGGCGACCGGAGCGGTGCGGTAGGACGCGCCGACGACGAGCAGTTTCACGTGCCGATCGCCTCCTGGGTGTCGGTGGCCGCGAGCCCGCCGGGCAGGGCGGTGAGGGCGGACCCGGCGGTGCCGGGGAGCGCGGTCAGCGACGCCTTGCGGTGCTCGTGGAAGGACAGGATCTGCAGCTCGATCGCGAGGTCGACCTTGCGCATGTCGACCCCCTCCGGAACCGAGAGTACGCACGGCGCGAAGTTGAGGATGCTCGTCACGCCGACGGCGACGAGCTGGTCGGCGACCGCCTGGGCGGCCGACGCCGGGGTGGCGATCACACCGATCGAGATCAGCTGCTCGGCGGCGACCCGGGGCAGCTCGTCGACATGCCGGACGACCAGGCCGTTGATCTCCTCGCCGACCCGGGCCGGGTCCGCGTCGAAGAGCGCGGCGATGCGGAAGCCCCGGCTGGCGAAGCCGTCGTACCCGGCCAGGGCGTGACCGAGATTACCCACGCCGACCAGGGCGACCGAGCGGCACTGGGTGAGCCCGAGCACGGACTCGATCTGCTCGATCAGCAGCGCCACGTCGTAGCCGACGCCGCGGGTGCCGTACGAGCCGAGGTGGGAGAGGTCCTTGCGGAGCTTCGCCGAGTTGACGCCGGCGGCGTTCGCCAGGCCCTCGCTGGACACCGTCTCGTGGCCGGCGTCGGCGAGATTGTGCAGCGCGCGAAGGTATTCCGGGAGCCGCGCGACGGTCGCCTCGGGCAGGTCCGGAAGCGCCGGTACGGCACCGGCGCGGCCGGGCGCGCCAGGGTGACGGTGCTGACTCATGAGACTCCGTGCGGTGCGATCCTCGACCAGCGTCGGCGGCCGGTCGTTTCGGGACTCCCGCTGGCGACCGATGTTGCCGGCTGTGCTAGCAGGGCGCGTCGGAACTACAGAGTAGGCGCTTGTGAAGACGTGCACAAATCGCGATCTTGCTGGCCCGCGACGCGCCTCCACCTGCCCCTCCATTCCACAAGATCGATCTGACGCACTCCATCGGCGCCGCTCGGCGATTATTGCTCAATCCCGACTTCTCTGACCAATCGCGCGCGCTCCGTCGCGCTGTGTCATGATGGATCTTGGTCGAGGGTCACTCCCCGCCGCCGGTCCGGCCGACCCGGTCACGGTAGGGAGAACCCCACCCCGGACAGGCCCGCGCACGGGATGGGTCCGGCCCGCCGTCGCCCATAGCCTCGTGGCATGACCGCCATTCCCCTGGCCACCACGCCGGCCCCGGCACCCGCCCGCGGCGTCACCCGTCAACTCCTGCGCGACTCCGGCTACGTGCTGCTCGGCCTCCCCCTGGCCCTCGCCGGCTTCGTGATCGTGGTGGCGGGGATCTCACTCAGCGCCGGCCTGCTGGTGACCACCGTCGGCCTGCCGGTCCTCGCCGGCACCCTCTACGTGGCCCGCGGCCTGGCCGACATCGAGCGGCTGCGGCTCCCCGCCGTGCTGCGCCAGCCCCGGGTACGCCCCGAGTACCTGGTCCCCGAGCCGGGCGCGAAGCTCTGGCGCCGGGTCTTCGTGCCGATGCGTGACGCCCAGTCCTGGCTCGACCTGGCGCACGGCCTGCTCAAGCTGCTGGTGGCGCTGCCGACCTTCGTGCTGCTGCTCGTCTGGTGGGCGGTCGCCGTCGCCGGCACGCTCTACGGCGCGTACGACTGGGCCATCCCGCGCGGCCCGGACGACCAGGACCTCAGCCAGCTCCTCGGGATGGGCGACCGGGCCGGCGCGCGGATCGTCCTGAACACCGCGCTGGGCGTGTTCTGCCTGTTCACCCTGCCGCTGCTGGCCCGGGCCTGCGCCCTGCTCCAGGCGGGCCTGGCCCGCTCCCTGCTCACCGGAGTGGCCGAGATGCGCAACCGGATCACCACGCTGGAGGAGCAGAAGCGCGCCGCCGCCTCGGCCGAGGCGTCCGCCCTGCGCCGGCTGGAACGCGACATCCACGACGGCCCGCAGCAGCGCCTGGTCCGGCTCGCCATGGACCTGAGCCGGGCCCGCCAGCAGCTCGCCGTGGATCCGGAGGCGGCCCGCCGGACCCTGGACGAGGCCGTCACCCAGACCCGGGAGACCCTCGGTGAGCTGCGCGCCCTGTCCCGGGGCATCGCCCCACCGATCCTGGTGGACCGGGGCCTGCCCAGCGCCGTGGCCGCCCTCGCCGCCCGCGCCCTGGTCCCGGTCGAGCTGATGATCGAACCCGAGCTGGGCACGCCCAGCGGGCGCCTCGACCCGGCGGTGGAGAACACCGCGTACTTCGTGGTGGCGGAGGCGCTGACCAACGTCGCCAAGCACAGCCAGGCCACCTCGTGCCAGGTCGAGGTGACCCGCCGGGTCGGCCGGCTGGAGATCGCCGTACGGGACGACGGGGTGGGCGGCGCCCACCTGGCCAAGGGGCACGGGCTGGCCGGCATCGCCGACCGGGTCCGGGCCACCGGCGGCACGCTCGACGTGGTCAGCCCGACCGGCGGCCCGAGCGAGGTCCGTGCCGAACTGCCCCGCTGAAGCGGCCGGCGGGCCCGTCGCGCCCGAGCGAGATCCCGCGCCGAGCCGCCCCGGTGAAGCGGCCCCCGCCGACCCCGCCCTGGGCTGGGCGGGCTGTCCCGGTGGCGGCGGCGTGGTAGACACCGGAACCATGCGGGTGGTGATCGCGGACGACGCCGTACTGCTCCGGGAGGGGCTGGTCCGGCTGCTGACCGAGTCGGGACACGAGGTGGTGGCCGCCGTCGGTGACGGCGACGCGCTGGTCGAGGCGGTGGTGACGCACCGGCCCGACGTCTCGGTGGTGGACGTCCGGATGCCGCCCTCGCACACCGACGAGGGGCTGCGGGCGGCGGTGGAGGCCCGGCGGCTGGTGCCGCGTACGCCGGTGCTGGTGCTGTCCCAGTACGTCGAGGTGTCGTACGCCGACGACCTGCTGGCGACCACCGGCGGGGCCGGCGGCGGCGGGATCGGCTACCTGCTCAAGGACCGGGTGGCCGCGATCGACGAGTTCCTGGACGCGCTGACCCGGGTGGCCGCCGGTGGCACGGTGCTCGACCCGGAGGTGGTCGGCCAGCTGCTGGTCCGGCGCCGCCGCGACGACCCGCTGCGGGAGTTGACCCCGCGCGAACGCGAGGTGCTGGCCCTGATGGCGGAGGGCCGTTCCAACACCGCCATCGCGAGAGCCCTGGTGGTGAGCGACGGCGCGGTCGAGAAGCACGTCCGCAACATCTTCACCAAGCTCAACCTCCCCCCGGACGCCACCCACCACCACCGCCGGGTCCTCGCCGTCCTCACCCACCTCCGCGCCTGACCCCGGGTCAGGGGCGGTCGGGGAGGGTGCGGGCGAGGGTTACCGCTTCGGTGAGGGTGTCGGCGGTGGGGTGGCCGGAGGCGCGGAGGCGGGCGGGGTCGGAGAGGCCACCGGTGTAGAGGACGCAGGCGGCCCCGACGCTCTCGGCCGCGTCGGCGTCGTCGAGCGAGTCGCCGATCAGCACCACCGCACCGCCGGAGAGGCCCAGCTCGGCCAGGTGCTTCTCCAGCCACTGCGCCTTGAAGCCGCCGCCGACCGTCGACCGCAGCCCGTCCACCCGGGTGAAGTGCGGGGTCAGGCCGTAGGTGTGCACCGTCGGCACCAACTCGTCGTGGAACCACATGGAGAGCAGCGACTGGCTGCCCGGCCAGGCCGCGATCGCGGCGGTCGCGTCGGCGGCCAGGGCGCAGCTGGTCAGCTCCGCGCGGTACGCGTCGTGGAAGATCCGGTCGAGCCGACCGAACGCCTCGTCGTCGATCGCCCGGCCCAGCATCTCGGCGTAGTAGTCGGCGATCGGCCGGCGGAACCGCACCCGGTGCTCGGCGGTGCTGACGGCCGGCCCGCCGGCGCTGGCGAAGGCGACGTTCGTGGCCCGGACCACCAGGTCGAGGTCGTCGAGGAGGGTGCCGTTCCAGTCCCACACCAGGTGGCGCCGCGCAGGGGTCATCGCAGCACCATAATCGAGCCTGCCGACGGGATCAGAGCTGTGGGGTGGTCAGGTCCCGCAGCAGCCGGTCCTCCTCGACCCGCCAGTAGCCGTGCTCCTTGCCGTCGAGCAGCACCACCGGCAGCCGGTCCCCGTACTCGCGTTCCAGCTCGATGTCGCCGGTCACGTCCTTCTCGACCCACCGGTCGCCGGTGACCGCCACCACCCGGTCCAGCGCCACCTTCGCGTCGTCGCAGAGGTGGCAGCCGGGCCGGGTGATCAGGGTGAGCCGGGCGTCAGTGGACATCGGGTACCTCCGTGCGGGTGTCGGTCGGCGGCGCCGGCGACGGCACCGGGGGCGCCGACGGGCGGAGCTGGGTCTTGCGTACCTTGCCGATCGCCGAGTGCGGCAGCGCGTCGACGAACTCGACCCCGGTCGGGCACTTGAACCGGGCCAGGTTGGCGGCGCAGTGGCCGAGCAGGTCCGCCTCCGTCAGCGCGGAGCCGGGCGCCCGTACCACGTACGCCCGGACAGTCTCCCCGGTCCGCGGGTGCGGCACCCCCAGGACCGCCGACTCGGCCACCTGGGGATGCGCGTCCAGCACCAGCTCCACCTCGTGCGGGTAGACGTTGAAGCCGTTCACCAGGATCAGCTCGCCGAGCCGGTCGACCAGGAAGAGGTCACCGTCCTCGTCGGCGTACGCGATGTCGCCGGTGGCCCACCAGCCGTCGCCGTCCGGGCCGCCCCGGCCGTCCGGCCAGTAACCGGCGAAGAGGTTCGCGCCCCGGACCACGATCTCGCCCGGGTCGGTGCCCGGCCCGTCGTCGGCGAGGTCCGGCTCGTCCGGATCCTCCTCGGGCGTGGCGACTCCGTCCCGCCACAGGTCGACCCCGTCGGGCCCGACCAGGCGCACCTCGACGCCGGGCAGCGGACGGCCGATCGAGCCGGGCTTCGGCTCCCCGCCGACCAGGGTGGAGGTGAGCACCGGGGCGGTCTCGGTCAGGCCGTACCCGACGTGCGACGGGCGGCCGGCGACCTCGGCGAACCGCGCCGCGGTGGCCGGCGGCAGCGGCGCCGCGCCGCAGACCGCCACCCGGACCGACGCCATCGCCGCCGCCACCGCCTCGCGGTCCGCGTCGGCCCAGTTCAGGAACATCGACGGTACGCCGACCAGCACGCTGACCCGGTGCCGGGCCAGCTCGGCGAGCGCTCCGGCCGGGCCGAGGTCGTCGACGAGCACCCCGGTCGCGCCGTGGTGGACGACCGCCCCCAGCCCCGAGTTCAACCCGTACGCGTGGAAGAGCGGCAGCGCGAGCAGCACGGTGTCGTCGGGCCCGACCACCGGCGGGGTGATCCGGCCGACCTGCTCGTGGTTGGCGGCCAGCGCCCGGTGCGACAGCATCGCCCCCTTGGGCCGGCCCTCGGTGCCCGAAGTGTAGAGCAGCACCGCCAGCTCCTCCCCGCCCCGGGTCGGGAACTCCTCCCGGGCGTCGCCGTCGGTCACCGGCGGGGCGGTGTGCACGGCGGTCAGCGCGGGCAGCTCGGCGGCGAGGCCGGCGACCCGGTCGCGGACCTCCGGGGCGCAGATCAGCACGGCGGCGCCGGAGTCGGCGAGCACGTGCCGCAGCTCCCGGGCGGTGAGCCCGGGGTTGACCGGCACCGCGACCAGCCCGGCGCGCAGCACCGCCAGGTAGCTGACCACGAAGTCCGGCGTGTTGCCGAACGACACGGCCACCCGGGGTGGGTGCCGGTCGCCGGGCGGGGCGGCCGGCACCGAGGCGGCGAGCGCCCGGGCCGTGGCGGTCACCGCGGCGTCCAGTTCGGACCAGGTGAGGGTCTGCTCCCGCCAGTGCAACGCGGGGCGGTCGGCGTGGGCCAGCGCCGCCCGCCGGAGCCGGTCGGCGAGGTTGGGCGCGGAGCTGTCGGCTGCGTCCTGCACGGTGGCTGAGTCTGGCACAGTGGCCGCCGGCCGACCATGCCCGCGCGTCCGTACGCCCGGGACGGTCCGTCCGGTCCCGCTCACGGGACTGGGGCGGCGACCGCCCGACCTCCTTCCCCCGCCCCCCGTCGACGCCGGCCCGGCAGGCCCGGCGCGACACGCCGAGCGGCGGGTCGAAATCGCTCCGACCAGGACCTTCCACTGCGACCAGCTTTCGCCGGCAAAGTCAACCGCACACGACGGACAACGGGTCCGCCATTCGTGCGACGGGGAGGGAAATACTTCCGCCCTGTGTAACGGACTTGCCACGCGCGGGTGACGTTGGCCCCTATCATCACTCGGGTCGGCTCACCCCATTTGCCGTGAGTCGACACCCCTCAGCCCGAGGAGGCCCCCGTGCCTGTGAGCGCATTGGACCAGCACCTCAAGGGGATCTGCCGCCCGTCGGCACGTCCCGGAACGGCCCTGCCCGACCGGGGCGTACCCGGTCCCGCCGCGACGCCGCGGCATCCGGTGCGGCCGTGCCCCGCCTCGATCGGGGAGGCCCGGTGACCACCTTCGGTTACGCGGAGCGGCCGGCCGGCCTGACCGGTCCGACACCGAGGACGCCGGTGAACGAGCGGCTGGAGCAGACGCCGCGCGGTGCGGCGGAGGGCTCGTGGGGCCTCGCCGTCCGCGGCGAGGGCGCCCGTCGGGTCCGCAACCGCCCGCACCACAACGAGGCGCCGCCCCGCCCGGCGCTGCCGGGCGGCAACGCGAGCCGGGTCGGCGCGCCGTCCCGCCCGACCATGCCGGCGCAGGGCCGCCGGGGTGCGGAGACGCCGCCGGCCGCCGACCCGTCGACCAGCGAGACCGCCGTCCTGCCGGCGGTGCCGGCCGCGGACACGGCCGTGCTGCCCGCGGTGCCCGCCGCGCCGGTCACCGCCACCGGCTTCCCGAGCCGCCCCGACCCGTCGGACCCGGCCACCGAGGTCTGGACCCTGGTCGAGCGGGCCCAGGCGGGCGAGTCCGAGGCGTTCGGCCTGATCTACGACCGGTACGTCGACACCGTCTTCCGGTTCGTGTACTTCCGCGTCGGCAACCGGCAGCTGGCCGAGGACCTGACCTCGGACACCTTCCTCCGGGCGCTCAAGCGGATCGGCAGCTTCACCTGGCAGGGCCGGGACCTCGGCGCCTGGCTGGTCACCATCGCCCGCAACCTGGTCGCCGACCACTTCAAGTCCGGCCGCTACCGGCTGGAGGTGACGACCGGCGACGTGCTCGACGCCGACCGGGAGGACCGCGGGCCGGAGGGCAGCCCGGAGGCCGCGGTCGTCGAGCACATCACCAACGTCGCCCTGCTCACCGCGGTGAAGCAGCTCAACCCGGAGCAACAGGAGTGCATCGTGCTCCGCTTCCTCCAGGGCTTCTCGGTGGCCGAGACGGCCCGCGCCATGGGCAAGAACGAGGGCGCGATCAAGGCGCTGCAGTACCGGGCGGTGCGGGCGCTGGCCCGGCTGCTGCCCGACGGCTTCCAGCCCTGACCGCCCTGGTTCGCGCCGGCCCGTCCCGCTCCGTGGACGGGTGCGCGGGACGCCGCCCGTCCGTGACGACGATCACGCTTCGTGATTTCGCCTCCGCCCGCCCCGTAACCGCCACCCGGCGCGGACCGTTTCTCCGGGTGCGACCAGTGGTTGTCCCGGCGCCCCGGGCCACCCGGTCCGGCGGGCACGGTCGACCAACCTGGTCGCCCGTCGGCGTCACGCTGCCACCGGTCGCTGGTGACGAATACGGCCCGACGGGCCGTGACCAGCGAGAGGAGGTGCCTGCGGTGGACAGCGACCTCTTCTCCCGTCGGCGCGCCGAGCGCTTCGCACAGCTTCTCGACGAGGCCAGCGGCGGCCGGCGTCACCACGTGCGCTCCCGGGTCGACGACGAACTCGCCGCGCTCGTCGCGGTCAGCCAGCGGCTCACCGCCGACCGGCCGGACGTCAAGGTCGATTCGGAGTTCCGCACCGGACTCCGGGCGATGCTGGTGGCCACCGCCGAGCGGGAGGGCATCGGCACCCCGGCGGCGAAGATCAAGACCACCGCGGCGGCGGGCAGCGGGATCCGGGGTTCCCTCCTGCCGGCGGTCACCGCCCGGCGGGCCCGCGCCCGGGGCGCGATCCTGGTCGGCATCGCGGCCGGGGCGGTCGCCCTCTCCGGTATCTCGGCGGCCAGCGAGAACGCGCTGCCCGGCGACGCGCTCTACGGCATGAAGCGCTCCACGGAACGCGCCCAGCTCGCCCTGGCCAGTTCGGACATCAGCCGCGGCCAGCTCTTCCTCGACTTCGCCCGGACCCGGCTCGACGAGGCCGACACGGTGCGCGACGACCGGATCGGGTTCGGCGCCGTCCTGGACGACATGGACGCCGACACCCGCCAGGGCGTACGGCTGCTCACCACTGTCGCGGCGCAGCGCTCCGACCCGGCCGGCCTGGAGGCGGTCAACGTCTTCGTCACCGGCCAGCGCCGGGCGGTCAGCGGGCTGCTCGACCGGACCGATCACGTCGAGCGGGACCGCACCCGGCGCTCGCTGGCGCTGCTCGACGCCGCACGCGATCGCGCCGACGCGATCGCGTGCGGGTTGCCGACGCCCGCCGCCAGCGACGCGCTCGGTCCCGCCCCGGGCACCTGCCCCGCCGAGCGCTGACCCGCGGCCGGCGCGACAGCCGACCACGCCACAGTTCTCCACTCGTCCGACCGGCCGTCACCGGCGTCCGGATACGCTCGCCCTGGAGCACGCGTCGCGGTCGTCGAGCGGAGGGAGGTCGCGTGGCCCGCACCCGGAAGGTCACGGTCAGCACCGACGTCCACGGCCACACCGCCGGCTGGTCGGAGACCGAGCAGGCCCCGCCGGTCACACCCGACCCCACCGCGGCGGCCTTCTTCGACGTCGACAACACGATGATGCAGGGCGCCTCGATCTACTGGTTCGCCCGCGGGCTGGCCGCCCGCAAGTACTTCACCACCGGTGACCTGGCCCGGTTCGCCTGGCAGCAGGCGAGGTTCCGGCTGCTCGCCACCGAGCACGCCGGGGACATGTCGCAGGCCAAGGAGGCCGCGCTCGCCTTCATCCACGGCTGGCGGGTGGAGGACGTGGAGCGCCTCGCCGAGGAGATCTTCGACGAGCTGATGGCCCCGCGGATCTGGGCGGGCACCCGCAAGCTGGCCCAGCGCCACCTGGACAGCGGCCAGCGGGTCTGGCTGGTCAGCGCCGCCCCGGTGGAGATCGGTCGGGTGATCGCCACCCGGCTCGGCCTGACCGGTGCGATCGGGACGGTGGCCGAGGTGGTCGACGGGGCGTACACCGGGCGGCTGGCCGGCGACCTCATGCACGGGCCGGCCAAGGCCGAGGCGGTGACCCAGCTCGCCGCGGTCGAGGGGTTGGACCTGACCCGCTGCGCCGCCTACAGCGACTCCGCGAACGACCTGCCGATGCTCTCGACGGTCGGGCACCCGGTGGCGGTCAACCCGGACGCCGCCCTGCTGCGGCAGGCCCGCGAGCGGGGCTGGGACGTCCGGGACTTCCGCACCGGCCGTCGGGCCGTCAAGATCGCCGTACCGTCCACCGCCGCCGCCGGGCTGGTCGCCGGGGCGGTCAGCGCCGGCCTCGCGCTGCACCGCCGCCGCCGGACGCCCTGACGGCGCGGTCCCCTCAGGGGCCGAACGGGTCGGGGCGTCGTTCGAGGAGCCGGTGCAGGGTCTGCTGGATGGTCTCCCGGACCTGGTCGGCGAGGTTGAAGACGACCAGCGGGTCGTCGGCCGAGTCGGTGAGGTGCGCGGTGGGGATCGGCGGGCAGAACTCGATCAGCCACTTGCTCGGCAGCGGCACCATGCCGAGCGGCCCGAGCCAGGGGAACGTCGGCGTGACCGGGAAGTAGGGCAGCTTGAGCAGCCGGGCGAGCGGCTTGATGTCGGCGAGCATGGGATAGGTCTCCTCGCCACCGACGATGGCCACCGGCACGATCGGGGTGCCGGTACGCAGCGCCGCCGAGACGAACCCGCCCCGGCCGAACCGCTGGAGCTTGTAGCGGTCGGAGTAGAGCTTGCCGACGCCCTTGAAGCCCTCCGGGAAGACGCCGACCAGCTCGCCGTTGCCGAGCAGCCGCTCGGCGTCCGGGTTACAGGCCACCGTGCCGCCGGTCTTGCGCGCGATCTCGGAGACCACCGGCATCCGGAAGACCAGGTCGGCGCCGAGCAGCCGCAGGTAGCGGCGCGCCGGGTGCTGGTCGTGCAGGGCGGCGGAGAGGATCAGCGCGTCCAGCGCCACCGTGCCGGAGTGATTGCCGACCACCAGGGCGGGCCCGTCGGCCGGCACGTTCTCCAGGCCGCCGACCTCGGTGCGGAACCAGTCCCGGTACAGCAGCCGGACCAGCGGGTGGAACACGGCGTCGGTGAGGTGCGGGTCGAAGCCGAACTCGTCGACCTCGTAGTCGCCGGCGAGCCGTCGCCGCAGGAAGGCCAGCCCGCCCGCGACCCGGCGGTCCCAGTGGTCCCGCCGGTCCGGCACCGCCGGCCCGGCAAACGCCACCGCCCCGTGGTCGTCCGGCGTCGCCTCGGCCGGCTCCTCGACCGCCGCCGGCTCCGGGCCGCCGGACCGCTGGTCCGCCATGCGGAACGGCTCGTCCGCCACGGCCGTCGCCGCCGGGTCCGGCTCGTCCGCGGACGGCACGTCCATCGCAGCCGTCGCAGGTTCGTCCGTGGCGGCGGTGTCCGGCTCGTCCGTGGCGGTGTCCGGCTCGTCGTGCGCCGCCGGGTCGGCGGCGGCCGCCGTCGTCCGGCGGTGTCCGTTGCGCCGCGCCGGCTCCGCGTCCGGCCCGGCCACCGTCAGCGGTACGTCGTACCGGCCGTCGCGCCGCTCGTCCCGGCCGCTCACGATCGCTCCCGGACGGCCGAGCGGACCTGCCGGATGCCCTCCAGCACCAGCTGCTCGGCTGCGGCGAGCTGATCCCGGCTCACCACCACACCGCCGTGGTGGGCGCGGATGAAGTCGTCGAACGCGGCGGCGGTGGAGCGCGGCGTGAAGCCGTACTCCCGCTCGAGCCTGGTGGTGTCCACCACCCGACCGTGCACGAAGAGGTCGACCTGGTCCAACCCGTAGCGGCCGAAGCCGAGGTTGCGGGCGATCGCCGCCGCGCCGGAGAGACCGGGCTCCAGCACCGGCATGGCCACCCGGCCGGCCCGCCGGATCGCCTGGGTGAGGGAGAGCACGCCCGGGCCGGCGACGTTGTACGTCCCCGGGTGTTCCTCGACGATCGACCGGTGCAACACCTCGAGCGCGTCGTCGAAGTGGACGAACTGCAGCCGCGGGTCACGGCCGAAGACGGTGGGCACCACCGGCTGGGAGAAGTAGCGGGTCAGCGTGGTGTCCGCGGTGGAGCCGATGAACGGTGCGAAGCGCAGCACGGTGGCGGTGACGTCGGGACGGCGGCGGCGGAAACCGCGGACGTACCCCTCGATGTCGAGGATGTCGCGGCCGAAACCGCCGCGTGGCACCTCGCGCGGCTCGGTCTCCTCGGTGAAGACCGCCGGGTCGCGGAACGACGCGCCGTACGCGGCGGTCGACGAGCGGACCACGAGCTTGCGCAGCCGGGGCGCCCGCTGGCAGGCGGCGAGCAGCTGCATGGTGCCGATGACGTTCTGTTCCTTCATCGCCGCCCGGCCGCCGTGCTGCTGGTCGGGGGCGCTGACCAGGGCGAGGTGTACCACGGCGTCGACCTCGAGGTCGGCGAGGAGACCGCCGAGCGAGTCGAGGTCGAGGCGGATCCGTTCGACCCGGTCGAGCAGGTCGGTGAACTCAGGGCCGGGGGTGGCCGGGTCGACGCCGATGACCCGTTCGATCCGGGGGTCGGCGGCGAGTCGGGCGGCGACGTGGGCGCCGAGGTAGCGGCCGACCCCGGTGACGACGACGACCCCCGGAGCACCTGGGGTGCCACCGGGGGTCATGTCGTGCGCCTTGTCTGGCAGGCGGGATCGAGCCGGGACGTTCGCGGCCTGATCACCTGAGCCTCCGAGAGTCGACAGTTGGCAAGTGGTGCCGGATGCCGGGCCATGGCCCGGCCCCGGTCACTTGCCGAGACGGCGACGCTGGACGCGGGTCTTGCGCAGCAGCTTGCGGTGCTTCTTCTTAGCCATGCGCTTGCGGCGCTTCTTGACCACCGAGCCCATACGACAGCCTTTCGATGCAACGTGCGGGGCGGACCGGGAGACACCACCGCGGGTGGCGTCGGTGACCGCTTGCGGACAACGGACCGGACCAGCGTGGTGGGCAGGGCGCACCAGGGTGCGGTCGGGGTCCAGGGTAGCTGGAGTGCATCAGCAGGACCAACGCGCCCCCGTCGATGCCCGTTACGTCGCACTCGGCGGTGCGTCAGGCGGTTTCCTGAAACGCGCCCCGGAGATAGTCGTGCACGGCGTGCTCGGGCACCCGGAACGACCGGCCCACCCGTACCGCGGTCAGCTCACCGCTGTGCACGAGACGGTAGACCGTCATCTTGGAGACCCGCATGACCGTCGCCACCTCGGCGACGGTCAGGAACCTGACATCCGACAGTCGACCGTCGGACTGCGACGCGGCCATGGCTCACCGACCCATTCCCGTGCCCGGCGCGTGCCACCGGACGGGAGCTCCCGCCAGGACGGGCAACGCGCGTGTTACCAGTACGGTAACGGGACGGCTGTGACCGGCGCGATCCCTTCCTGCAACTGATCATGGACGGGCCGCTGTTTTCCCCCGCGTTGACCTGGCGTTTTCCTCCCCGATGCGCGTCTCGTCCCGTTGCCGGGACCGCCAGGCCACGGTCACTCCGCGCGCAGCGCGACCACCGGGTCGAGCCGGCCGGCCCGCTGGGCCGGCACCACCCCGAAGACGATGCCGACCGCGGCGGAGACCCCGAAGGCGAGCGCCAGCGACCACCAGGTGATCGCGGCCGGGATCGGCGAGACCGCGTCCACCAGCAACGCGGCGCCCACGCCGAGCGCCATCCCGGTCAGCCCGCCGATGGCGGTGAGCAGCACCGCCTCCAGCAGGAACTGCACGCCGATGTCCCGGGGGCGGGCGCCCACCGCCTTGCGCAGGCCGATCTCCCGGGTCCGCTCGCGGACCGAGACCAGCATGATGTTGGAGACGCCGACCCCGCCGACGAGCAGCGAGATGCCGGCGATGGCGGCCAGCACGCCGGTCAGCACGCCGAGGATGTCGCCGAGCACGCCGAGGATCTGCTGCTGGGTGACCGCACTGAACTCGGTGTCCGGGTGGCGTCGGGACAGCTCGGCGACGATCCGGTCGCCGAGTTCGCCGATCCGCTCCCGGTCCGGCGCCTTGACCGCGATGCCGTCCACCCGCTGGGTGCCCCAGAGCCGCTGCGCCGCGGTGACCGGCACGTGCACCTCGTCGTCGCGGTCCACCCCGAGGCTCTGCCCGAGCGGGGCGAACACGCCGATCACCCGGAACCGCACCCCGGCCAGCGCGAGCTGCTGGCCGAGCGGGTCGCGGCCGGGGAAGAGCGCGGTCGCGACGGACGCGCCGAGCACCGCCACCCGACGGCTGGTGTCCACGTCCGCCCCGGTCAGGTAGCGGCCCCGGGCCAGCGACCGGGTGAAGACCGTGGGGGTGTTCTCCAGCACGCCCTGGACGGTGGTGAAGTCCGACCGGTTGCCGGCCCGCGCGGTCGCCCCGGAGGCGACGGTGACGGCCACCCGGCCCGGGTCGCCGACCACCCGGGAGACCGCGTCGACGTCCTGCAACGTCAGCGGCGAGACCACCGGGGCGGTACCCACGTCGATCTTGCCGGGCACGACCAGGAGCAGGTTCGAGCCGAGCCCCTCGACCTGCTGTTCGACCTTCTGCTTGGTGCCGGTGCCGATGGCGACCAGCAGCACCACCGAGGCCACCCCGATGATCACGCCGAGCATGGTCAGGGCGCTGCGCATCCGGTTGGCCCGCAGCGCGTCCAGCGCCACCCGCCAGGCCTCGGCCACCCTCACGGCGCGCCCCCACCGCGCTGCTCATGGCGCGGAAGGCGCCCGGTGGCTCCGGCGGCGCCACCGGAGCCACCGGACGGGTGCCCCGGGCCGCTTCCGGACACGGACCGGGGCTCCGCGCTGGGAGCGGGGTCCAGTGTCTCAGGTCGACGCTCGCGGTCGGACAGCGGTCGATCATGGAGCCGGTCGCCGCCCGCCGCGACCGTGTCGGAGCGGACCATGCCGTCCCGCACGGCGATCCGCCGGCGGGCCCGCGCGGCCACCTCCTGGTCGTGGGTGACCATCACCAGGGCCACCCCGGACTCGGCGTTCAACCGTTCCAGCAGCTCCAGCACCGCCTCGCCGGTCGCACTGTCCAGGTTGCCGGTCGGCTCGTCGGCGAGCAGCACCGCCGGGTCGGTGACCAGCGCCCGGGCGATCGCCACCCGCTGCTGCTCGCCCCCGGAGAGCTGGTTGGGCCGGTGGTGCAGCCGGTGCCCCAGGCCCACCCGGCCGAGCATCGCCGCCGCCCGCTCCCGCCGCTGCCGCGCGCCGATTCCCCGGTACACCAGCGGCAGCGCCACGTTGTCCACCGCGGACGTCCGGGGCAGCAGGTGGAACGCCTGGAAGACGAAGCCGATGGTCTCGTTGCGCAGCGTCGCCAGCTCCGGGGCGGAGAGCGTCGCCACGTCCCGGCCGCCGATCACCAGCCGGCCGTCGGTGGGCCGGTCCAGGCCTCCGAGCAGGTGCATCAGGGTGGACTTGCCGGAGCCGGACGGCCCGATCACGGCGACGTAGTCGCCGGGCGCGATGGTCAACGACACCCCACGCAGCGCCGGCACCGAGACGCCGTCCAGCTCGTACGTCCGGGACACGTCGACCGCCTCGATCGCCGGCACCCCGGCCGGCGGCGTCACGGAGCCGGTCTTCGTTCGCGACTGCGGGGCTCGCAGGCCCGGCTCACTCCTCGCGCTCACCGGAGTTCCTGGCCGTCGCGAACCTGGTCCGCGCCCCGGACCACCACCTGGTCACCGGCCTGCACGCCGCTGACGATCTGCACCAGGTCCTGCCCCTGCACGCCCAGGGTGACCGGCACCTGGTCCGCCTTCCCGTCCCGCAGCACCCAGACCGCGTCCCGACCGTCGGCGGAGAAGACCGCCGAGGCGGGCACGGCGACCGCGTCGGCCGCCTCGCGGACCCGGAGGTGGACCACGGCGTTCATGCCGGGCCGGGGCGCCGGCGCGGCCTCCCCCTCGCCGAGGCGGCCCGCGCCCAGGGCCAACCGCACCCGGTAGGTGACCCCGCCCCGGGCGGAGGTGCTGGGCAGCACGTCGACCGAGCGGACCCGGGCGTCGTACGTCGCGCCGGTGACCGCGTCCAGCTCGACCGAGGCGGCCAGGCCGGCCCGAACCAGGAGCACGTCCGTCTCGTCGACCTCGGCGAGCAGGCCGAGCGCGCCGGTGTCGACCACGGTGAGCACCGGCGTTCCGGCGGTGACCCGCCCACCGGCCGGCACGGCGTCGTCCACACCGGCCGGCGGGCCGCCCTGGGCCGGCGCGAACGCCGAGGGGTCGAGCCCCGTGGCGCCGCCCGCCCCGAGCAGCCCGGCCAGCTCGGCCGATCCGCTCGCGGACCGGGTGCCCCCGGGCTGCACCACCCCGTCGACCGGCGCGCGCAGGGTGAGCGCGTCGACGGTCGCCTTCGCCAGGTCGTACGCCTGCTGGGCCTGGAGCCGTTGGGCGCTGGACAGCGCGCCGACCGCGGAGTTCAGCCCGGCCACGCCGCGCTGCACCGCGGTGACCGCCCGGTCGGCGGCGCGGGCGGCCGACTCGTACTGCCGCTGGGCGGACTCCACCTGGAGCAGCAACGCGGACCGCAGCTGCGGGTCGCCGATCTTCCCGGCGGCGGCCCGGGCCGTGTCGAAGGCCTCGACGGCGGCCTGGTCCGTGCCGCGCCGGCTGCCGCCCAGGTCGCCGACGCCGACGCCCCGGCCGGCCCGTTTCGCGGCGCGCAGCGCCTCGCGGGCCTGCCGGAGCCGGTCCTGCGCGGACGGTGAGCTGATGACCGCGAGCACCTGCCCTCGGCGTACCCGCTGTCCGGGCTGGAAGCGCAGGCTGGCGAGGGTGCCGTCGGCGGGTGCGGTGAGGGTCGCGGCGGCCCGGGCGGTCACCGTGGCCGGAGCGTCGATCACCTCGGCGACGGCGGACCGGCCGACCTGGGCCAGCGCGACGGGGGACTTCTCGTCGCCGCACGAGGCGGCGGTGGTGCCGGTCAGGGCGACGACGGCGAGGAGCGCGGTGAGCAGGCGGGGCCGCGTGACGATCGGGGGCCGCGGCGGGTGGGTGCGGGCCACCTGGCCCATGCTACGACCCGTCGGCGATCGTCGACCTGCCCGCCACCGGTCAGCCGGCGACGGTCCGCACGTACCGGACGCAGTCGTCGTGCAGGGTGGCCCACTGCTCGCCGAAGACCTGGTCGGAGGCCTCCTCGGCGGACCGCCGGTCGTGGACCACCAGGCGGAAGAAGTCCAGCACCCGCTGCTCCCCGTACCGGTCGACGAGGTGCCGGACGGCCAGGTAGCCGACCCCGTAGCTGCCGCCGACCCGGTCGTCGGCCGCGTCGTCGGCCGGGGCCAGCCCGTCCAGCCGGCCGTTCCAGCCGCCCCGGACGAGCTCCCGCACCTCGGGCAGTCCGTCGTAGCGGCCCACCGGCTGACCGTCGGCGCCCGCGTACTCGGCCAGTCCCTCCACCAGCCACCAGGTGGCCCGGTCCGAGTAGCCCCGCTCGGGCAGCGAGGCGGCGTGGGTCAGCTCGTGCCGGAGCAGGTCGTCGACCCCGGTGGGCGACAGGCTCTCCGCGTTGAGCACCACGTCGTGGTGGCCACCGCCCACGCCGACCGCGTAGCCGGCCGTCCATCGGGGACGGCCGCCGCCGTACCAGCGCCGCCACTCCGCCCGACCGGCGTAGTAGACCAGGTAGCGGTCGGGGGGTGCGCCCCCCACCGTGTACAGGTCGGCGACCTTCGCCGCCGCCTCGGCCTCGGCGAGCAGGCCGGGCAGTTTGGCCCGCAGCGCGGGCGTGGTGGCGACGATCGTCCGCTTCCCGAACGTCACCGCCAGGTCGCTGACCTCCCAGGGCCGGGCGCCGGCTGGGGCGGTACGGGACTCCTCCACCGCGAGCAGCCGGGGCTGCTCCCCGGCCTCCCGCCAGCGGGTGCCGAACACGGTGGCGGCCGCCGTGCAGCCCGGGACGACGAAGCAGTACTCCACCCGGACCGCGAGCTGCCACTCCCCTGGCCGGCCGGTGACCGTGCGGGGTATCCCGTCCGCCGCCGGCCGCCACACGGTCACCCGGAGCGCCCGCAGCGCGGCGTACCGGCGGGTGAGGTCGGCGCGGGCCCCCGGCTCGGCGACGTCGAGGAAGCCGTTCCGGTCGCCGCCGAGCAGCGCGGCGGCCTGCCGGTCGAGTTGGGCGGTCATCCGGGCGCCGAGACGACGGGCGGCGGCGGTGGCGCGGTCGTCGCCGGTGGCCGTCCGTCCGGCCGCGCCGCCGACCAGCCCGACCAGCAGCACCGCGGGCAGCGCGCAGGTCAGCACCACGACCACGACCGCGAGCGCCGCCCACAACGGCCACCGGCGCCGACGTGCCGGGACCGCTGCCGTTGCCTGTTCCGGCACCGCCTGCGCCTGGGTGACGTTTTCGCCGGTTGCCGGCACCGGTTCGGGGGTGGCGACGGGGGCAACGCCCGGCTCGCGGTCCGCGGCTGTCTCGCCGGGCTGCTGGTCACCGTCGGTCACCGGCGAAGGGTACGACCATTCGGGCGATCGGGCCAGGGCCGCGCGCCGGCGGCGTCGGCTGCGGCCCTCCCCCGTCGGACCGGTGACGGGCGAGGGGTAGGGCAGATCGGGTCGCCGGCCAGGCTGAGCAGCGCCTTGTCCACCGCCCAGAGCGCGACCAGCAGGATCGCCGGCACCGGGCGGCCGGCCAGCGCGAGCAGCGCGCCGCCGGTCACGAAGCAGGCGGCCTGGACGGCGAGCTTGCCGGGCGCGGGCAGCGGCACGGCCGCCTTCGGCGAGCAGAAGGTGCCCCAGACGACCGCGATCAGCAGGGGCGCGCCGAGCCCGGCGAGGAGCCGGACGGGCCACCCGGCGTCGAGGGTGAAGCCCCACCAGCCGGCGGCGACGAGCATCGCCAGCTCCAGCAGGAAGGCGAGCGCCAACAGCAGCCCCTTCATCGGGACCTCCAGCTCCGGTACGCGGCGTCCAGCCCGGCCACCAGCTCGTCGAAGGAGCGGTCGATGTCCCTGGGCAGCCCGAACCCGCCGGCCGCCTCGAGGGTGACGAAGCCGTGCACCGCGGCGCGGAACATCCTGGTGGCGTCCACCGCGGCGTCGCCGGTCAGGCCGTACCCGAGCAGGATCGCGTAGATCGCGCCGACGGCCCGCTCGGCCGCGGCGACGTGGTCGGGGTCGGCGGGGTCGGGGGCCCGCTGGGTGGCCGGGTAGCGGCCGGGGTGCCGGTGGGCGTACGCCCGGTAGGCGGTGGCGACGGCGCGCAGCGCGTCGTCGCCGGCTCGACCCGCGGCGGCACCGGTCAGCACGGTGGCGATCTCGGCGGTGGCCAGCGCGGCCAGCTTCTGGTGCAGCGCGTCGGCGCCTTTGACGTGCTTGTAGAGGCTGGGCAGCGCGACGCCGAGCCGGCCGGCGAGCGCGGCCAGGGTGAGCCGGTCGTAGCCGACCTCGTCGGCGAGCCGGGCGGCCTCCCGGACGACGGTCTGCGGGGTGAGGCCGGCCCTAGGCACCGGTGGTCACCGCCAGGAACTCGACGAGCTGGGCGGCGGTGGCCTCGGGCTGATCGGCGTGCGGGTAGTGCCCGGAGTCGTCGACCATGCGCGCCTCGGCGGTGGCGAAGAGCCGCCGGGCGGCGCGCGCCTCGGCGCCCGGGTCCGTGAAGTCGGGGTCCTTCGTGCCCATCAGCACCAGCACCGGCTGCCGCACGTCGGCGGCCCGGGCGGTCCAGTGCGGCGCGGCCGGCGCGATCACCCCGCGCACGGCGTCCATCCGCCCGCGCAGGCCGGCGACCAGCTCCGTGCGGTACGCGGCGTCGTCGGCCGGCCGCGCGGCGGGGAACAGGGTCCGGTGGAACATGCCGAACAGCCGGGGGCTGCGCAGCACCGCGGCCTGGGCGACCCGCATGACCGGGTTGGGCGTCGGCTCGGCGACGAACGGGCTGAGCTGCACGACGCCGTTGACCAGGTCGGGCGCGTCGGCGGCGGCGAAGACCACGGCGGCCGCGCTGGACGAGCTGCCGGCCAGGGTGGCCGGGCCGCCGCCGAGGGCCCGGACCACGGCGAGCAGGTCGGCGCCGACCTCGGCCGGGGCGTACGTCGGCCAGTGCGGGCTGGAGTCGCCGTGTCCCCGGACGTCCACCGAGGCCACCCGGTAACCGGCCCGGACCAGGAGCGGGATCAGGTGGCGGAAGGACCGCCGGTTCTCCCCCATGCCGTGCGAGAGGACCACCAGCGGCCCCTCCCCGTGCACCTCGTACGCGATGGTTCCGCCGTCCCGCGCCACCTGGCTAATCGTCATAGCCACAAAGCTAATGCCATTAGCTTCAATCGTCAAGGCGCTACCGCCGGGGGTGACCTTTCGCCATCCCGGACGGCTACCGCCTGGTGCTCAGCACCCGGGCCTGGTCGAACCGGTGGGTCACTTCTTGGACATCAGGGCCCGGCCGAAGAACATCAGGTTGGCGGGGCGCTCGGCGAGGCGGCGCATCAGGTAGCCGTACCAGTCCTCGCCGTACGGCAGGTAGGTGCGCACGGTGTAGCCCTCGCCGACGAGGCGGGCCTGCTCCTCGGGGCGGATGCCGTACAGCATCTGGAACTCGAAACGGTCCGGGCCGCGGTCGAACCAGCGCGCCCGGTCCTCGCCGATGGCGATCAGGCGCGGGTCGTGGGTGGCCAGCATCGGGTAGCCGTCGCCGGCCATCAGCACGTTCAGGCAGCGGACGTAGGACCTGTCCACCTCGCGGGCGGACTGGTAGGCCACCGACTCCGGCTCCTTGTAGGCGCCCTTGCACAGCCGCACCCGCGACCCCGCGCCGGCCAGCTCCCGGCAGTCCGACTCGGTCCGCCGCAGGTACGCCTGGAGCACCGCACCGGTCGACGGGTAGTCCTTGCGCAGCTTGGCCAGGACGTCCAGGGTCGAGTCGGTGGTGGTGTGGTCCTCCATGTCCAGGGTGACCGTGGTGCCCGCCGCGTCGGCGGCCGCGCAGATCGCTCGCGCGTTGTCGTAGGCGAGCTGCTCGTCGAACATCTGCCCGAGCGCGGAGAGCTTCACGCTCACCTCGGCGGCGGGGGTGAGGCCGGCGGCGGAGAGCAGCCGCAGCAACTTGAGGTATTCGTCCCGGGTGGCGTTCGCCTGCTCGGGGGTGACGGTGTCCTCGCCGAGGTTGTCGAGGGTGACCGCGAGGCCGTCGGCGACGAGTTCGCGGGTCGCGCGCAACGCGTCGTCGGTGCCGGCGCCGGCGACGAACCGGCGGACGACGTCCCGGGTGAACGGGGCCGTCGCGACGAGCCGCTCGACCTGGGATGACCGGGAGGCGGCGAGGATGACGGAACGGAGCATGAGCCGAGGGTAACGCCCGGCGAGCCACCCCCGCCGGGGGGCGGGGCGTACGTCACGCACTGCTGCGAGCGGGCCGTCGGGACCGACGACGTGGCGGTGATCGGCTACAACGTTCACGTGGAACCACGCCCCCGACGCCGGCTCCGGTCGGCCACCGTGCAGCTCGGCGCGCTGACCGCCCTGGCGCTCGCCCTCTCCGGCTGCAACCTGACCGACGACGACGATGACGACTGCGCGCTGGGCCCGGCCGGCGGTGGTGGGGACACGGTGGCGCTGGCGCTGCGGGTCCCCGCGCCGGCCGCCGCCCGGACCGCCCCGGAGCCGGTCGCCGCGGCGGTGCCCGAGCGCGGCGGCTTCGGCACCCACCTCGCCGCCTGCGGGGGCTGAGGTGCGGCGCGAGGCGAGCACCCCCCGCCCCGGCTGGGACGCCACCATCCGCTCGCAGGGCCTGGTGTACGTCGACACCGAGCTGCCCGACGGCGGGATCATGTCGTACTGGGACGAGACCGCCGCGTACGCCTTCGCGCTGGACGAGGTGCTCCGGCTGGAGGACGCGACCGAGGAGCTGCACCGGATGTCGGTGGCCGCGGCGAAGCACGTGGTGGCCCGCGACCGGTACGCCGAGTTCGGCATCCCGGCCTGGGCCGCCGAGGCGGTCGCCCGGTCGCTGCGCGAAGCCCCGCCTTCCCTCTACGGCCGTTTCGACCTCTGGTACGACGGCTCCTGGCCGCCGAAGCTGCTGGAGTACAACGCCGACACCCCGACCGCGCTGGTCGAGGCGAGCATCATCCAGTGGTACTGGCTGGAGCACACCCGGCCCGCGGCGGACCAGTGGAACAGCCTGCACGAGCGCCTGGTCGGGGCGTGGGCGAAGATCGGCGCCGACCTGCACGACCGGCGGGTGCACGTGGTCTGGTCGGGCGAGGAGGAGTCGGGCGAGGACCAGATCACCGCCGGCTACCTGGCGGAGACCGCCCGCCAGGCCGGGCTGGACGTCGAGCTGCTCCCCATCCAGCAGGTCGGCTGGGACGGCCGGCGCTTCGTCGACGCCGCCGACCGCCCGGTCACCACCTGCTTCAAGCTCTACCCGTGGGAGTGGATGCTCGCCGAGCCGTACGGGCCGCTCGCGCTGGACCCGGGCACCCCGACCACCTGGATCGAGCCGGCCTGGAAGCTGCTGCTGTCGAACAAGGCCCTGCTGGCCGTGCTCTGGGAGCTGTACCCGGACCACGAGTACCTGCTCCCGGCGTACCTGGACTCACCGCGCGGGATGACCGAGTACGTGGCGAAGCCGCTGCTCGGCCGGGAGGGCGGCTCGGTGCGGATCGTCGCCGGCGGCGCCGAGATCACCAATCCGGGGAGCTACGGCCAGGAGGGGTTCTGCTACCAGCAGTTCCGGGCGCTGCCCGAGTTCGCCGGCAGCCGGATGGTGCTGGGGAGCTGGATCGTCGACGGCGAGTCGGCCGGCGCCGGCGTACGCGAGAGCGAGAGCCTCATCACGGACGGTTACGCGCGGTTCCTGCCGCACTACATCGATGCGCCGCGTACCCCGTGAGTCGTCTACCGTTGGTGTCGTGAACTTCGACGCGTACGCCCGGACCGGCGTTGACCTCGTCAACGCCCGCCTGGACGACCTCGACGACCTGCGGGCCCTCTTCCCGGACGACAACGCGTGGATGCGCGACGAGGTCGCGGAGCGGGACCTGGCGATCTTCCGGCGGGCGCAGAAGCGCCTGCGTGACGTCTTCGAGTACGGCACCTCGGGCCGGGACGGTCAGGCGGTGGCCGAGCTGAACGCGCTGCTGGAGGCGTTCCCGGTGCAGCCGCGGATCTCCGGCCACGACTCCAGCGACTGGCACATGCACGTGACCAGCCGCGGCGCCTCGGTCAGCCAGGAGTACCTGGCCGGCGCGGTGTGGGGGCTGTCGGTCTGGCTCTGCGAGTACGGCAGCGCCCGGTTCGGCGTCTGCGCGGACGAGCGCTGCGGCAACGTCTACCTGGACACCTCGTCGAACTGCTGCCGGCGGTTCTGCTCGGAGCGCTGCGCCACCCGCTCGCACGTGGCGGCCCACCGGGCCCGCAAGCGGGCGGCCGTCGGCGACCAGCTCACCGTGCCCGCCCAGGCGGAGACCCTCACCCCGGTCAGCTGACCGGGGCGCGCCCTCCCCGTCAGACGTCGACCGGGGAGGGGGCGGTGAGGTTGGCGCGGGCGAACTCCAGGGCCTCGCGCAGGTCGGCCTCCCGCACCGCGCGGCTCTTCGCGCCCCGGGTGGTGACCTCCACGGCGACCGAGCCGGTGAAGCCGCGCCCGGCGAGCGAGCGGAGCAGCTCGGCGCAGGGCTGGCCGCCCCGCCCGGGCACCAGGTGCTCGTCGCGTCCCTCACCGGTGCCGTCGCCGAGGTGGACGTGCGCCAGGCCGGCGCCCATCCGGTCGGCCATCTCCAGGGCGTCGGTGTGCGAGGCGGCGCAGTGCGACAGGTCCAGGGTGTACGCGGCGTAGCCGGTGTCGGTCGGATCCCACCCCGGGACGTACGGGACGAACTGCCGGCCGGCCATCCGCACCGGGTACATGTTCTCCACCGCGAAGCGCAGCCCGCCGAACTGCCGGGCGATCTCGTCGAGGCCGTCGGTGAAGTTCCGGGCGTAGTCCCGCTGCCAGGTGAACGGCGGGTGCACCACGACGGTCGGCGCTTCGAGGGTCTCGGCCAGCTCGGCGGCCTTGCGCAGCCGCTCCCACGGGTCCGGGCTCCACACCCGCTGGGTGACCAGCAGGCAGGGCGCGTGCACCGAGAGCACCGGCACGCCGTAGTGGTCGGCGAGCCCGCGCAGCGCGCCCGGGTCCTGGCTGACGACGTCGGTCCAGACCATCACCTCGACGCCGTCGTAGCCGAGCGCGGCGGCGAGCTGGAACGCCGCCGCGGTCCGCTCAGGGAAGACCGAGGAACTGGAGAGGAGCACCGGGACGCGGGAAGTCACGCCCCTCAGGGTAGCCCGGCCCGTCGGACGGCATCAGGACGAGCACCCGCAAAAAGCCCAGAACGACCGACCGGATCACATCGGCGCGAGCTGATCGAGCCGCCGGAGGATGACCCCCTCGCGCAGCGCCCACGGGCAGACGTCGAGCGCGTCGACGTCGAGCCGGCGCATCACCGCCTCGGCCACCACCGCGCCGGCCAGGAGCTGGTGGGCCCGGGCGGCGCTCACCCCCTCCAGCTCCGGCAGCTGCGCCGGCGGGATGTGCCGGACGAAGCCCAGCACCTGCCGCAGCCCGGTGCGGGTCAGGCTGCGCCGGGCCCAGAGCCCGGCGCCGGAGGGCGCGGCGCCGGCCAGCCGGGCCAGCGTCCGGAACGTCTTCGAGGTGGCGACCGGGCGTTCCCAGCCCACCGCCGCCAACTTCTCCACCACCGGGTCGAGCCGCTCGTCGACGTACTCCCGCAGCTCCTCCACGGCCTCGGCCGGCGGCGCCAGGGTGCCCGACGGGTCGACCCGCAGCCGCTCCCGGCTCAACCGCCCGGCGCCGAGCGGCAACGAGATCGCCACGTCCGGTTCCTCGTCGATCCCGGCCGCCAGCTCCAGCGAGCCGCCGCCGATGTCGAGGGCCAGCAGCCGGCCGGCCGACCAGCCGAACCACCGCCGGACCGCCAGGAAGGTCATCCGCGCCTCGTCCGCGCCGGCGAGCACCTCCAGCCGTACGCCGGTCTCCTCCCGGACCCGGGCCAGCACCTCGGCGGCGTTGGTGGCGTCCCGGACGGCGGAGGTGGCGAAGGCGAGCAGGTCGTCGGCGTCCAGCCCGGCCGCCGCCGCCCGGGCCATGCCGACCGCCTTGACCAGCCCGTCCGCGCCCGCCTCGGTCAGCGCGCCGTCCGGGCCGATCTGCTCGGCCAGCCGGAGCACCACCTTCTCCGAGTGCGCCGGCCAGGGGTGCGCCCCGTGGTGGGCGTCGACCACCAGCAGGTGCACCGTGTTCGAACCGACGTCGAGGACACCCAGTCGCATGCTGATGACCCTAGGCCCAACACGTTTTCCCGGCTCGCCAGCCGGCCGGAGGCACCCCGCGTACGCTGGTCCGGGTGACAGGCCAGATCGAGCTGCAGGGACTCGTGGACGACCCCGACGACCCGCGCAGCCGGGAGGTGGGGCTCGACTTTCCCCGGGAGTGGATCGAGTTCGTCGACCCGGCGGACGAGAAGCACCTGGTCCGGGCCGACCTGACCTGGCTGCTCTCCCGCTGGACGTGCATCTTCGGCAAGGGCTGCCACGGCATCGTCGCCGGCCGGGCCGCCGACGGCTGCTGCTCGCACGGCGCGTTCTTCACCGACTCCGACGACGAGAAGCGGGTCCGCACCGCGGTCAAGCGGCTCACCCCGTCGACCTGGCAGCACTTCCGCCGCGGCTTCAAGAACTGGACCGAGAACGACACCATCGACGGCAAGAACCCGGCCCGGCGCACCGCCACCCGGGACGTCGACGCGCCGTGCGTCTTCCTCAACGACGCCGACTTCCCGGGTGGGGGCGGCTGCGCGCTGCACGCCCAGGCGCTGCGCGACGGCGTGCATCCGCTGGAGTACAAGCCGGACGTCTGCTGGCAACTGCCGATCCGCCGCGACCAGGACTGGCACAAGCGGACCGACAACACCAAGGTGCTGATCTCCACGCTGTCGGAGTTCGACCGGCGGGGCTGGGGCGCGGGCGGGCACGACCTGGACTGGTGGTGCACCTCCTCCACCGACGCGCACGTCGGCGCCGAGCCGATGTACGTCTCGTACGGCCCGGAGCTGACCGCGCTGATCGGCGCTCCCGCGTACGCGAAGCTGGCGGAGCTGTGCGCGGCCCGGCTGCGGCAGGGTCAGATCGCCCCGCACCCGGCCAGCGAGGGCTGACCCGGCGCGGCCGACGCTACGGCCGTCCCCCGGGCGGCACGACCACGACGCCGTCGTCGTCGCTGTGCACCTCGGCGCCCGGCGCGAAGACGCAGTCGCCGAACGACACCGGCACGTCCCGCTCACCGGCGCCCGTCTTGGCGCTCTTGCGGGGGTTCGTGCCGAGCGCCTTGATACCGATCGGCAGGGCCCGCAGGGCGGCGACGTCGCGAACCGCGCCGTTGATCACCACGCCCGCCCAGCCGTTCTCCGCGGCCGTGCCGGCGATGAGGTCGCCCATCAGGGCGGTGTGCAGTGATCCGCCGCCGTCCACCACCAGCACCCGCCCCGCCCCCGGCTCGCCGACGATCGACTTCACCAGGGCGTTGTCCTCGAAGCAGCGCACGGTGACCGCGGGCCCGGCGAAGGCGGCGACGCCGCCGTACTGGCGCAGCTGGGTGTCGCAGGAGCCGAGCGTGTCGCCGTACCGGTCGAAGAGGTCGGCGGTGGGGATCACCATGGTCTTCCCTCTCTCATTCGGTTACGGGGGCCTTCACCGCGAGGACCGGGCAGGGCACCCGGAGCAGGATCTCCTGCGTCGTCGAGCCCATGATCAGCTTGCCCACCGGGGTCCGGTGCCGGATGCCGATCACCACCAGCGACACGTCCCCCGCCTCGACGATCTCCATGATCTCCTCGGCGGCGTCCCGCCCACGCATGAGCTGCCGGACGGTGTGCGGCACGCCCGCGGCGGTCAGCTCGCGGGTGACCCGCTCCAGGTCGGGCTCCTGCGCGAAGCGCGGATCGACGTACGCGTCACCGCGCGACGTGTTCACCACCAGCACCGGCTCGTCGCGGAACTTCGCCTGCTCGATGGCGGCCTGCAGGGCCGCCTCGCCCAGCAGGGAGGGCACGTACCCCACCAGCACGGTCATCCGGTCACCAACCTTCCACGCAGCGGACGGACCACGAACCGGCCGAGCAACGGCCAGAGCAGCACCAGCAGCACGACGGCGTAGATCAGCCAGGACACCCAGCCGCCGATCAGGCCGTGCAGTTCGCCGCCGGAGAGCTGGAGCGCCCGCCGGCCCTGCAACTCGGCGAGCGGGCCGAGGATGACCCCGACGATCAGCGGCAGGATCGGCAGCCCGAACCGCCGCATGCCGAAGCCGAGCAGGCCGAGGGCGAGCAGCAGGAACAGGTCGAACGGCTGGGAGTTGACCGCGTACGCGCCCATCGAGGCGAAGAAGAGGATCCCGGCGTAGAGGTACGGGCGCGGGATCCGCAGCAGGCGCGCCCAGGCCGGGGCGAGCGGCAGGTTTAGCACCAGCAGCAGCAGGTTGCCGACGAACAGGCTGGCGATCAGCGTCCAGACCAGCGCTGACTCCCGCTCGAAGAGCAGCGGACCGGGCTGTATGCCGTACTGCCGGAAGGCGGCCAGCATCACCGCGGCGGTGGCGTTGGTGGGCAGGCCGATCGCCAGCAGTGGCACCAGGGTGCCGGCGGCCGAGGCGTTGTTGGCGGCCTCCGGCCCGGCGACACCCTCGATGGCTCCCCGACCGAACTCCTCCGGGTGCTTCGTCAGCTTCTTCTCGGTGACGTACGACAGGAAGGTCGGGATCTCCGCCCCGCCCGCCGGCACCGCGCCGAACGGGAACCCGTACGCGGTGCCGCGCAGCCAGGGCTTCCAGGACCGCTTCCAGTCCTCCCGGCCCAGCCACGGCTGGCCGACCGGAATCACCTCACCGGATTTGCGGCGCAGGTGCGCGGCGATCCAGAGCGCCTCGCCCACGGCGAAGATGCCGACCGCCACCACGACCACGTCGATGCCGTCGGCGAGCTGCGGAATGCCCAGGGTGAGCCGCTGCTGACCGGTCTGGTCGATCCCGATCACGCCGATGGTCAGGCCGAGCAGCAGCGAGGCGAAGCCGCGTACCCGGGACGCCCCGAGCACCGCGGTGACCGCCACGAACGCGAGCAGCATCACCGCGAAGTAGTCGGGCGCGCCGAGGCTGACCGCGAACGACACCATCGGCGAGATGACCAGCACCAGCAGCACGGTGGCGATGGTGCCGGCGACGAACGAGCCGATCGCGGCGGTGGCCAGCGCCTGCGCCGCCCGGCCCGCCTTCGCCATCTTGTTGCCCTCGATCGCGGTCACCACCGACGACGACTCGCCCGGGGTGTTCAGCAGGATCGAGGTGGTCGAGCCGCCGTACATGCCGCCGTAGAAGATGCCGGCGAACATGATGAACGCCTGGGTGGGCTCCATCCCGTACGTCACCGGCAGCAGCAGCGCCACCGTCATCGCCGGCCCGATGCCGGGCAGCACCCCGACGGCGGTGCCGATGGTCACGCCGAGCAGCGCGATCAGCAGGTTCATCGGGGTCAGCACGTTGGCGAACCCGTCGAGCAGATTGCCGAAGTTGTCCATCTAGAGGATCCCTTGCAGCACGCCGGCGGGCAGGTTGACACCGAGCCCGATGGCGAATGTGTAGAACGTGATCAGCGACAGCGCCACGGCGATCAGCAGGTTCCGGATGTAGTGGCGGTTGCCCAGCGCGTAGGCCGAGCCCCAGAAGAGGATCGTCCCGCTGATCACCCAGCCCAGCCGGTCGATGAGCACGGCGTTGACCAGGAACGCGCCGATCAGCAGCAGCACCGTCCGCCAGTCGATCGGGCTGCTCAGGTCGACGTCCTCGCCGGCCTCCGGCTCGCCGGTGCCGCCGCGGGCCACGTCCAACCCGTAGATCGCCGCGACGATCAGCAGCAGCACGCCGAGCAGGATCGGCACCGGCCTGGGGCCGATCGGGTCGGCGCTGTTCACCGCGTGCCCGATGCGCGTGGTCGCGTCGAGGATCACCAGGCCGCCGACCAGGGCGAGGAACGCGCAGACGCCGTACTGCGCCCGGTCTGGCCTGGGCGCCGGACCGTCGTCCACCGCCGGCTCGCCGACCGCCGGCGGCACGTCGGCCGTCGTGGGCCGCGCCGCCTCCGGCAGATCCGGCGTACGCTCCGCGCCCGGCTGTTCCGGGATCGGCGGTACGGATGTCTCCACGGCCGGGGGCCGGGGCGGCTGCTCGCCGCCCCGGTCCGGTCGGATGGTCATGCCGCTCATGCCAACCCGAGCTGCTTGAGCACGTCGGCCACGGCCTTGTCCTGCTCGGTCAGGAAGGTGCCGAACTCGTCGCCGGTGACGAATGCGTCGGTCCAGCCGCGCTTGGCCAGCTCGGCCTTCCACTCCTCGGACTCGTGCATCTTCGTCAGCACGTCGATCCAGACCTTCTTGTCGGCGTCGCTGATCCCGGGGGGCGCGACGATGCCCCGCCAGTTGGTGAAGACCAGGTCGATGCCGGCGGACTTGAGCGTCGGCACATCCTTGAGCGCGTCGATGGGCGCCTCGCTGGTCACCGCGAGGACCCGGATCTGGCCGGCCTCGACCTGGTCGAGGAACTCGCCGAAGCCGCTGGCGCCGAAGGCCACCTTGCCGCCGAGCACGGCCGGCAGCAGCTCGCCGCCGCCGTCGTAGGAGACGAAGTTGACCTGGCGGGGGTCGATGCCGACGGTCTTCGCGAGCTGCATCGGCAGCAGGTGGTCCGGGCCGCCGGGCGAGGAGCCGCCGCCGACCGCGAGACCCTTGGGGTTGGCCTTCCAGGCCGCGACCAGGTCACCGATCGTCTTGTACGGCGAGTCCTTCGGCACCACGATGGCGCCGGCCTCCTCGATCATCTTGGCCAGCGGGGTGGTCTGGGTCAGCGTCGCCGACGACTTGGACGTGTACGAGGCACCGACCACGCCCAGCCCCATCTGCATGGCGAGCTTGCCGTTGCCCTTCTCGTTCACGGTCCGCTGGAGGCCGACCGTGCCGCCCGCGCCGGGCAGGTTGAACACCTGCACACCGGTGGCGATCTTGGCGTCCTCCATCACCTTCGCGGCGGTCCGGGCGGTGGTGTCGTACCCGCCGCCGGGCGTGTTCGGCACCATGATCCGCAGACCGCTGACCGGCTTGCCGTCGTTGCTGGAGCCGCCCTCGTTCTTGTCGGCGGTGGCGCCGCAGGCAGCCAGGGCCAGCGCCGAGGCGGCGGCGACCCCCATGACCAGCAGGTTTCTCCTAGTTGCCATCTTGTTTCTCTTCCGTTTCGAATGAGTCCAGCGGCAATATGGTGACCTCCGCGCGGGCCGCCTGTCTGCGTTGTGTCACCAGCGGAAGTTGAGGTCTTTGTGGTCGCGATCACGTCCCGCCGCCGAACCCTGGCCGGGCAGCTGCTGGTCCTCCAGCTCGCGATCATCGTCGTGGTGCTGGTGGCCGTGGCCGCTGTCTCGCTCGCCCAGTCGGCGGCCACCTTCAACCGGGTTGAGGGGCGCCGGGTCGCCGCCCTGGGCGAGCAGCTCGCCGGCAGCGCGCTGCTCCGGGACCGGCTCAACCGGGTGGCGCCCGCCGAGGCGATCGCCCCGCTGGTGCAGAACACGCGGACCCAGTCCGGCGTCACCTCGGTGACCGTGGCCGACGCCCGCGGCCGGGTGGTCAGCTCCACGAACCCCACCCTGGTGGACAGCCCGGTGGTGCTCGGCGATCCCGAGGTGGCGCAGGGCCGGAGCTGGTTCGGCGAGCTGGAGGTCGACGGGTCGCGCGAACTGGTGGCCCAGGTGCCGGTGCTCGGCGCCCGGGAAGAGAACCTCGGCCGGTACCTGGGCGTGGTGGTGATCGGCGAGGTTTCGCGGACCTGGTCACAGCGGCTGGTCGGCGCCTCGTCGTACCTCTTCACCTACCTCGGGATCGCGAGCGCGCTCGGAGTGGTCGGGTCCTGGCTGCTGGCCCGGCGGATCAAGCGGCAGACTCTCGGCCTGGAGCCGCGGGAAATCGCCGGCCTGGCCGAGCACCGGGAGGCGCTGCTGCACGGCATCGCCGAGGGGGTGATCGCGCTGGACCCGCAGCGGCGGGTCACGCTGGTCAACTCCGTCGGCCGGCGCCTGCTCGACCTGCCCGAGGACTGCCTCGGCCGGAGCCTGTCCGAGCTGCGGATCTCCGGCCGGCTGCGGGACGTGCTGGCCGGCAGCGGCCCGGAGGCGCGCGACCAGGTGGTCGTCCGGGGCGGCCGGGTGCTGGTGATGAACCGGATGACGATCACCAAGGACGGCCGCCGGCTGGGCTCGGTGACCACCCTGCGGGACCGGACCGAACTGGCCCGGCTGGAGCGGGAGATCGGCTCGTTCCGCAGCACCACCGAGCTGCTCCGGGCGCAGACCCACGAGTTCGCCAACCAGCTGCACACCATCTCCGGGCTGATCCAGATCGGCGAGCACGACGAGGTGGTCCGGTACGTCGACGCGCTGAGCCGGCACCGCGCCTCGCTCGACCTGACGGTCACCAGCCGGATCCACGACACGGCGGTGGCCGCCCTGCTGATGGCGAAGTCGGCCGTGGCCGCCGAGCGCCGGGTGGAGCTGCGGATCTCCGAGCGGACCGGACTCGACCGGCTGGATCCCGAGGTCTCGGCGGACGTGGCCACGGTCGTCGGCAACCTGGTGGACAACGCGGTCGAGGCGATCGCCGGTGGCCGGGAGACAATTGGCGACGGGCCCGCCTGGGTGGAGGTCGAGCTGCGGCAGGACGCCTCGTCGGTGGAGATCGTGGTGCGCGACTCCGGCCCCGGGGTCGCCCCGGAGCTGGCCAAGGAGGTCTTCACCCACGGGTTCACCACCAAGGCGGCCCAGGGCGGCGAGCGGGGCATCGGGTTGGCGCTCACCCGGCTGGTCTGCCACCGTCGCGGCGGTGAGGTCGCGGTGACGAACACCGAGGAGGGCGCGATGTTCACCGCCCGGATGTCGGTGTCGCCTGCGCTGGAGGAGGTTCGATGATCGACGTGCTCGTCGTCGACGACGACTTCATGGTGGCGCGGATCCACTGCGGGTTCGTCGAGCGGATCGAGGGCTTCCGGGTGGTGGGGACCGCCAGCACCGGCGAGCAGGCCGTCGCGAAGGTCGACGAGCTCCGCCCCGACCTGGTGCTGCTGGACCTCTACCTGCCGGACATGTTCGGCCTGGACGTGGTGACCCGGCTGCGGGCCGCCCGGCACGACTGCGACGTCCTGGTCATCAGCGCCGCGCGGGAGGCGGAGGCGGTCCGCCGGGCGGTCCGCTACGGCGCGGTCAACTACCTGCTCAAGCCGTTCGGCTTCGAGGAGCTGCGGACCCGGCTGGAGCAGTACGCGGCCCGGCGCAACACGCTGCGCGCCACGGTGGTCAGCGACCAGGCCGATGTCGACCGGGTGCTGTCCCGCAGCGGCTCGGTCGCCAACCCGGCGCTGCCCCGCGGGTTGAGCTCGGAGACCGCCGAGCTGGTCGAACGCGCGCTCCGTGAGCACACCGGCACCCTTTCGGCCGCCGAGTGCGCCAACCGGGTGGGCATCTCCCGGGTCAGCGCCCGCCGCTACCTGGAGCACTTCTCGGGGACCGGCCGGGCGGAGGTGAGCCTGCGTTACGGCGCGGCCGGCCGGCCGGAACGCCGGTACTGCTGGGTGGGTTGAGCCAGGGCGGCGTCGACGAGGGCGCAGGCGCGGCGCCTGGCGCCTCGGCGGCGGCCGGGTCCCCGTCGAGCACCCCACGGCCAGCCCGTCAACCCGGACCCACGAGAGGGCAACCCCGACGAGCGATATGCCTGAGCGTCATAAATATGCCTCTCAGGCATATCGCCTCTCGGGCATCCACCCTTCCGCCCCGGGCCACCGCGCCCCGCGGCGGGCCGCGATGCCGGAGGGCGGGCAGCCGACGGCGGGCGGCGGTGATCGCGCCTACCTGGCCCGCCACGGGCCGGACCGGTCACGGCTCGAACTTGTAGCCCAGGCCGCGGACGGTGACGATGAAGCGCGGCGCGGACGGCTCCGGCTCGACCTTGGAGCGCAGCCGCTTGACGTGCACGTCCAGGGTCTTCGTGTCGCCCACGTAGTCGGCGCCCCAGACCCGGTCGATCAACTGCCCCCGGGTGAGCACCCGGCCGGCGTTGCGCAGCAGCAGCTCCAGCAGCTCGAACTCCTTCAGCGGCAGCTGGACGGCGGCCCCGTCGACGGTCACCACGTGCCGCTCGATGTCCATCCGGACCGGGCCGGCGGCGAGGGTCGGGGCGCCCGACTCGGCCACCTCCGCGCTCTGCCGGCGCAGCACCGCCCGGATACGGGCCACCAGCTCGCGCGGCGAGTACGGCTTGGTCACGTAGTCGTCGGCCCCGATCTCCAGGCCCACCACCTTGTCGATCTCACTGTCCCGGGCGGTGACCATGATGATCGGCACGTGCGAGCGCTGCCGGAGCTGCCGGCAGACCTCGGTGCCCGACATCTCCGGCAACATCAGGTCGAGCAGCACGATGTCGGCGCCGGTCCGGTCGAACTCGGTGAGGGCGGAGGGACCCGTCGCGGCGACGGAGACCTCGAAACCCTCCTTGCGGAGCATGTAGGACAGGGCGTCGGAGAACGATTCCTCGTCCTCGACCACCAGTACGCGGCTCAACGGGTGTTTCCTTTCCTGTGGTCAGGCCTGCCGGAACCCGGCCGGGCCGGCCTCGATCCCAGCGGAGGAGAGTGTCGCCTCCAGGTCGTCCGGGGGGCTGGCGGGCAGCCGGAGGGTGAACGTCGACCCCCCACCAAGAGTGCTCGACACCTCCACCCGGCCGCCATGGTTGCTGGCGATGTGTTTGACGATGGCCAGGCCGAGGCCGGTGCCACCGGTGGAGCGCGACCGGGCCTGGTCGGCCCGGTAGAACCGCTCGAAGATCCGGTCGACCTCGTTCGGGGCGATGCCGATGCCCTGGTCGGCGACGGCGATCTCGACGTGCTCGTCGGTGGCCCGGGCGGTCACCCGGACGGTGGTGTCCTCGCCCGAGTAGTTGATGGCGTTCTCGACCAGATTGGCCACCGCAGTGGCGATCTGGGTGTCGCTGCCGTACACGGTCAGGCCGCGCGCGCCGTCGACCACGACGTCCACCCGGCGCGCGGTGGCCGCGGTGCGGGTCCGGTCGATCACCTCGGCGATCACCCAGTCCACCGACACCGGCTCCGGCGGGGGCTGCGGCTCGGCGCCCTGGAGCCGGGTCAGCTCCAGCAGCTCCTGCACCAGCCGACCGAGTCGGGTCGACTCGTGCTGGATCCGCTCGGCGAACCGCCGGGCGGCGATCAGGTCCTCGGAGAGGTCCGGCGCCCCGTCACCACCGGTCGGCTCGGTGGCGTCCACCAGCGCCTCGGCGAGCAGTTGCAGCGCGCCGATCGGGGTCTTCAGCTCGTGGCTGACGTTGGCCACGAAGTCCCGGCGGACCCGGGCCAGCCGGTGCGACTCGGTGACGTCGGCCGCCTCCACCGAGATGTAGCCGGCGCCGAGCCCCATCGCGCGCAGGTGCACCCCGAGCGGGTTGTCCCCCGCGTTGTCCCGTCCGCGCGGCAGGTCCAGCTCGATCTCCCGCCGTACGCCGGTGCGGCGGACCTGCCCGGCGAGGGTACGGATCAGCGGGTGGGCGGCGATGGAGCCGGGCGTGGGGCCGGTCCGGAGCAGGCCCAGGGCCCGCGCCGCGGGGTTGACCAGGACCGGGACGTCGCCCGGATCCAGCACCACGACGCCGGCCCGCAGCGAGTCGATCGTCTTGCGGCCGAGCCCGGAGAGCCCGCTCTGCTGGTCGTCGGGCATCTCCGGCCTCCCTGCACTGGGGCGCAAGCCCCCGTCCCCGGACAGCCGCGAGCGGCGCCACCGGTCGCCGAGGGGTCGGGACAGCAGCAGCCCGGCGACCAGTCCGGTCACCAGAGCCAGGGCCACCACGATCGCCACCGCCCATTCCACCTGGCGATCGTAGGGTCATTGTTAACCTGGGGATCGCCCAGACCGGGACGAATCACTCTCACTTCCGGGAATGTTCACCCGCGGGTCCCGCGTCGTTCACCCTCGTTCACCTCGGGTCCGCTCCCCCGGCCTACGGTTGTCGCGCACCTGCTCAAGCCGCACCGGCACCGGATCCCCGGGCCGGCGCGCGGCCACCGACCCCAGGAAGTGACGATGCGCGACGAATTCCGGGCCGACCTGCAGATTGTCAGCCAACTGCTGGTGGACATGGCGGAGGGGGTGCGCGCCGCGATGCGCCAGGCCACCCGCGGCCTGCTCACCGCCGACCGCGAGGCGTCGGAGGCCGTGATCGCGCGGGACGCCGAGATCGACGAGCTGTACCGGCACGTCGAGGAGCGGGTGTGCGACCTGCTCGCCCGGCAGGCGCCGGTCGCCTCCGACCTCCGCGCCATGATCACCGCCCTGCACGTGGCCGCCGACCTGGAGCGGATGGGCGACCTGGCCGACCACGTCGCCAAGACCGCGCTGCGCCGGCACCCGTCCCCGGCCGTGCCGGCCGAGCTGCGGCCGGTCTTCACCGACATGGCCGGGATCGCCGACCGGATGGCCGAGAAGATCGGCTCGGTGCTGGCCAAGCCCGACGCCGACCTCGCCGCGGAGCTGGACCGCGACGACGACGCCATGGACGACCTGCACAAGAGCCTGTTCGGCGTGCTGCTCGGCGACGACTGGCCGTACGGGGTGGAGACGGCGATCGACGCCACCCTGCTCGGCCGGTTCTACGAGCGCTTCGCCGACCACGCGGTGAACGCCGGCGAGCACGTGGTCTACCTGATCACCGGGGTGAACAGCCCCTCGGCGAGCTGAGCCGGACACGACGAAGGCCCCCGGTCACCCGGGGGCCTTCGTCGTCGGATCAGCGGCCCTGGTTGGCCACCGCGGCGGCGGCCTCCTTGGCGGCGGCCGGGTCGAGGTACGTCCCGCCCAGCGTCAGCGGACGCAGCTGCGGGTCGAGGTCGTAGCGCAGCGGGATCCCGGTCGGGATGTTCAGCTTGGCGATCGCCTCGTCGGAGATCTGGTCGAGGTGCTTGACCAGGGCGCGCAGCGAATTGCCGTGCGCGGCGACCAGCACCGTCCGGCCGGCCAGGATGTCCGGCACGATCGAGTCGTACCAGTAGGGCAGCATCCGATCGACGACGTCCTTGAGGCACTCGGTGCGCGGCATCAGCTCGGTCGGCAGCAGCGCGTACCGGGGGTCGCCGGCCTGGGACCACTCGTCGTTGTCGTCGATCGGCGGCGGCGGTGTGTCGTACGAGCGGCGCCAGAGCATGAACTGCTCCTCGCCGTACTCGTCGAGGGTCTGCTTCTTGTTCTTGCCCTGCAGGGCGCCGTAGTGCCGCTCGTTGAGCCGCCACGACCGGCGCACCGCGATCCAGTGCCGGTCGGCGGCGTCGAGCGCCAGCTCGCCGGTGCGGATCGCCCGGCGCAGCACGCTGGTGTGCATGACGTCCGGCAGGAGGCTGTGCTCGCGCATCAGCTCGCCGCCGCGGCGCGCCTCCGCCTCGCCCTTGGCGGTCAGGTCGACGTCGACCCAGCCGGTGAAGAGGTTCTTCGCGTTCCAGTCACTCTCGCCGTGCCGCAGCAGGACCAGCGTCCCGACGGTGGGCCCCTCGCTCGCAGTCATGCCGATCATCCTGCCGTACGCCGCCGGTGGACACGCGGGGACCGGTCGGTGACGACCACCACGTGGAAAAGCTGATGACCGGCGTTCCGGGGCGGGACTAGGTTGTAAGGCGCTTGAGATATGCCGGTCATTACAAACGGGGGCGACGCGGTGCGGACGGTACGGGGCTGGTTCCGGGACACGACGGGCGGTCTGCCGAGGGCCTTCTGGTACCTCTGGACCGGGACGCTGATCAACCGGCTCGGCTCGTTCGTCCTGGTCTTCCTCGCCATCTACCTCACCCAGGAGCGCGGCTTCTCGGCCTCGCAGGCCGGCCTGGTGCTCGGCGCATGGGGCGTCGGCGGCGCGGTCGGCACCACCGTCGGCGGCACCCTCGCCGACCGGTGGGGGCGGCGCCCCACGCTGCTCACCGCGCACCTGGGCGCGGCCACCATGATGCTCGCGCTCGGCCTGGCCCGGCCGCTCTGGGCGGTGGCCCTGGGCGCGCTGCTGCTGGGCACCTTCGCCGAGGCCGCCCGGCCGGCGTTCGGCGCCATGATGATCGACGTGGTGCCGGAGAAGGACCGGCTGCGCGCCTTCTCGCTGAACTACTGGGCGATCAACCTGGGGTTCGCCTGCGCCGGCGTGCTCGCCGGAATGGCCGCCCAGGCCGGCTATCTGCTGCTCTTCGTGGTCGACGCGGCCACCACGCTGATCACCGCACTGATCATCTTCACCCGGGTGAAGGAGACCCGCACCGCCTCGGCGACCCCCGTCGCCAAGGGCGACGCCGCGCCCGCGGGCGCGCTGCGGACCATCCTCACCGACCGGGTCTACCTGGGCTTCGTCGCGCTGAACCTGTTCGCCGCGCTGGTCTTCCTCCAGCACATCTCGATGCTGCCGATCGCCATGGGCGACTCCGGCCTCAGCCCGGCCACGTACGGCTCGGTGATCGCGCTCAACGGGGTGCTGATCGTGGTCGGGCAGCTCTTCGTACCCCGGCTGATCAAGGGACGCAGCCGGTCGCACGTGCTGGCGCTGGCCTCGCTGGTGATGGGCGTGGGCTTCGGCCTGACCGCGTTCGCCGGCACGGCCTGGTTCTACGGGGTCACGGTGCTGATCTGGACCCTCGGCGAGATGCTCAACTCGCCGTCCAACTCCACCCTGATCGCCGAGCTCTCGCCGGCCGAACTGCGCGGGCGCTACCAGGGCGTCTTCTCGCTCTCCTGGCAGATCGCCGGGGCGGCCGCCCCGATCCTCGGCGGCCTGGTGCGGGAGCACGTCGGCAACGGCGCGTTGTGGTTCGGCTGCGCCGCGATCGGCGCGGTGATGGCGGTGGCCCACCTGGTCTCGGGCCCGGCCCGGGAGCGGCGGGCCGTCCAGCTCCGCACGGCCGTGGTGCCGGTCCGGCCGGTCACCGTCATCCAGCCCCCGGCCCCCGAGGCGGCCGAGGCCGCCGCGACCGCGCCGGCCGAGCCCGTCCCGACCCGCTCCTGAGATACGCCCGGCCGCTGCGAGGTCGCCGCTGTTCCTGCCGTGACCTGCGGTGCCGCGGCATGATCAGGGCGCGGTGACCGCGGTCACCCTGGCGACCCGGCCTGCCCCTCCCTACGGTCGGGTGTGGTCTGTTGACAAACCTTCATGGAGGACAGGTGCGGGGGCTGCGGCGCTGGTGGCACGACACGGCCGGCGGGCTGCCTGCCACCTTCTGGTACCTCTGGTCCGGCCTGCTGATCAACCGGGCCGGCGCGTTCGCGATGCTGTTCCTGTCGCTCTACCTCACCGGCGTGCGGGGCGCTTCCGAGGCGCTGGCCGGGGCGGTGGTCGGGGCGTACGGGGCCGGCGGGGCGGTCGGCGTGCTGCTCGGCGGGGTGCTGGCCGATCGCTGGGGCCGGCGGGCCACCCTGCTCGCCGCGCACCTCGGCGCCGCCGGGCTGATGGTGGCGCTGGCGTTCAGCCGGCACCTGGCGGTGATCGCGGTGCTCGCCGCGCTGGTCGGGGTGGTTCACTCGATGCCCAGTCCGGCGTTCGTGGCGGCGATCGTCGACGTGGTGCCCGAGGCCCGCCGCTCGCGCGCGTTCAACCTGCAGTTCTGGGCGTTCAACCTGGGGATGGCGGTCGCCTCACTGCTGGCCGGCGTGCTCGCCGAGGCGAGCTTCGTCGCCCTGTTCCTGGTGGACGCCGGCGCCACGCTGGCCGCCGCCGCGATCATCGCCTGGAAGGTTCCCGAGACGCTCGCCCGGGCCCGCCGGCGCGGCGCGGCGGCCGACACGGCCGGTCCCGGCGCGGCAGGCACGGCCGATCCGGCGGCCCACGAGGCCCCTTCGGGCTCCCGGCGGCCGGGGCTGGTCACCGCGCTGACCGACCGGACCTTCCTGGCCTTCGTCGGGCTGACCTTCGTGCTGGCCGTGCTCACCATGCAGACCTCGACGATCATGCCGCTGGCGATGCGCGCGGACGGCCTGGGCCCTTCGGCGTACGGCGTGGTGGTGGCGCTCGGCGGCGCGCTGATCGTGCTCGGGCAGCTCTTCGTGCCCCGGCTGATCGAGCCCTACCGGAAGGCGACCGTGCTGTCGGTCTCCACCGGGCTGATGGCGCTCGGCTTCGGCGCGCTGGCCGTCGCCGACAAGCTGCCGTTCTACCTCGGCGCGGCGGTGGTCTGGACGATCGGCTCGATGCTCGCCGCGCCGCCGAACGCGCAGATCAACGCCGACCTGGCACCGCCGGAGCTGCGCGCCCGGTATCAGTCGGTCTTCTACCTGACCTTCCCGGCGGCGTCGTTCGTGGCGCCCGCGCTGGGCGGCCTGAGCCTGCAGTACCTGGGCGACCGGCACTGGCTGGTCGTCGGCGGGCTGGGCCTGGCGGCGGCGGTCGGCCACCTGCTGGCGGGTCCGCCCCGGGAGCGCCGGGTGGCCGCGCTGCGCGACCGGGAACGTCGGGCGGAAGCCGTGGCCGCGGGCCGCTGAGCCTGGCCCGGAAACGGCGCTGGGCGCCCACCACGACCCCCGTCGTGGTGGACGCCCGCACCGTACGCCCGGCGGCGGCGGGCGACACTCACCCCCGTAAGCGTCGCCCGCTCGCGCCGCCGGTTCCACAGGTGGCACCGTCCCCCAACGGTGTGCTCCACCTGTTTCCCTCGCGCCTCGCTTGCGCGGATCTGATCGATCCGCCGCTCCCCCGAACGATTCCAAGCGTGGCGCGGTGCAATAAAGTTAGTTCGCCCGGATTCTGGATTCAACTCAGATCAGTGTCTCGCCCGTCACAGCATTCGTGTCGGAAATCCGGCTGTCCTTGCTCCGGGCCATGGATGTGGCAACAGCGGGTTCCCGCCGGCCATTCCCGTAAACCTCAGGCGTCCTCCCGATCCGGGTTTTCCGTACGGAAGAAGTTGCTCTGCCGGCCGTCCCGCATCTGCTCCTGGTAGATCAGGTTCAGCCCACGGATGTCGAATGTCCGGAACCAGTCGTCCCAGGTGATTTCCCGGATCCGGCTGCTCTCCCGGTAGCCCGGAATGTTGAACGTCAGCACCCCCGGCCGGCCCTCCCGTTCGGTGCCCGCGATGGTGGCCGGCTTGGCGTTGCGGGCCCGCGCCCACCGCTGGATCACCTCGTGGTTGGCGGTCACCAGGCTCCGACCGGGACGTTCGGGACGATCCTCGATCGAAGTGACCTGCTGGGACGACCGCACCGAACGGGACGAGGATCGCCCGGTCCGGACCGGCGTCGCCGCCGCCGCCATACCGGCGCCCCGGGCGGGCGCCGCCCTCGCGCCCGCCCCGGCTGGCGCCTTCGCGGCGCGGGCCCGGGACGGTTGCGCCTTCTTGGTGGGGACCGCCTTCTTGCCGGCGGGCGCCTTCTTCGCGGCCGGCGCCTTCTTCGCGGCCGGCGCCTTCTTCGCGGGGGCCGCCTTCTTCGCCCGCGCGCCCGTGGCCTTCGCGGCGGGCGCCGCCTTCGCCCGGGCCGCGGCGGTCTTCTTCGCCGGAGCCTTCTTGGCGGCCGCCCTCTTCGTCGGGGCGGCGCGGCCGGCTGGCCCGGTGGCCTTGCGGGCGGCGGCGCCGCCCCGGCTCTCCGCCCGCATGGTCCGGGCCAACGTCTTCACCAACTCCGGCTTGCGCAGGGCGGAGATCCCGGAGACCCCGCGCCGGCGGAGTTGGCCGCGGATGTCGTCCACCCTCATCCGGGAGATCTCAGACTCGGAGATGTTTGGCGTCCCCGGGGTCTGGTTGCCGGGTTGCTGCTTGGTCCTCGTCGCAGTCCCGCCGCGACCTGAGCTGTTGCGCTGAGCCATGGGACACGCTCCTCGACAGTCCGTCCTCGGCCCGCGGTGGGTCCCATTACCGCACCGCGCGGTGCGGCATACCCGTCAGGACGGCTCCGAACCTCCGGCGGTCGAACCGACGGCGCCCGCCGCCCGGCCGGCCCCGGCGGAGGGCTCGAAGAGGTGGGCGAACGCGGCCAGGTTGGCCGTCGACTCGCCCCGCTTGACCCGCCACTCCCACTCGCGGCGGATCGCCGTGCCGAAGCCGATCTCCAGCATGCTGTCGAACGAATCGTCGGCGTAGGTCAGTACGGCGCCCAGCAGCCGGTCCAGCTCGTCCTCGTCGATCCCGGCCAGGTTGACCCGGCCGGTGAGGTAGACGTCGCCGACCGCGTCGATGGAGAAGGAGACCCCGTACATCCGGGCGTTGCGCTGCAGCAGCCAGGCCCACAGCTCCTCGCGGCGCTCGTCCGGCTGGCGCATCACGAACGCCTCGACCCGCAACGCGTGCTCGCCGACGATCAGGTTGCAGATCGTCTTGAGCTTGTGCGTGCCCGGCAGGGTGACCGCGTACGACCCCTCGCCGGTCGACTCCCAGTCCAGCTCACGCTCGGCGCAGACCGACTCGATCAGGGCGGCGACGTCGCTCCTACGGCTCATCGGACCCACTTTACGGCCGCACCGGGCCGCCGACGGGCGGCGGACGCCTCACCAGGAGCAGGACAGCGCGGGGTCACCGGCCAGCCGGTCGGCGAGCCGGGCGCGGTGCTCGGCCATCGCCTCGCCGTAGACCGCGAGCAGGCCGGAGACCGTCCGCTGCCAGGAGAAGTTGGCCGCGTGCCGCTCCGCGCCCCGGCTCAGGGCCGCCCGGCGGAGCGGGTCCGGCAGCAGCCTGGCGAGCGTACGGGCCCAGTCGACCGGGTCGTGGCCGTCGATCAGCACCCCGCTCACCCCGTCCCGGACGGCGGTGACCAGGCCGCCCACCGCGGCGGCCAGCACCGGCGTACCGCAGGCCTGGGCCTCCAGCGCGACCAGCCCGAACGACTCGTTGTACGACGGCACCGCGACCAGGTCGGCGGCCCGGTAGAGGGCGGGCAGGTCCTCGCCGGTCTGCGGCGGCAGGAAGCACACCCGGTCGGCAACTCCGAGCGAGGCGGCCAGCTCGATCAGGGCGGTCGGCCGGTCCAGGCCGCTGCCGCTGGGACCGCCGCAGATCACCACGGTCAGCTCGTCGGCGATCGCGGGATCCCGGTGGCGCAGCGCGGCCACCGCCCGGATCAGCACGTCGGGCGCCTTGAGCGGCTGGATCCGGCCGACGAAGGCCACCACGTACCCCTGGGTGGGCAGCCCCAGCCGGCGGCGGGCGGCGAGCCGGGCGAGGTCCCGATCCCCGGCGGCCGGGCGGAACCGCTCCAGGTCGACGCCGGGCTCGACCACGGCCACCCGGTCCGGATCGGCGTCGTACCGGCCGAGCAGGTCGCGGGCCTCCACCCGGGTGTTGGCGACCAACCGGTCGGCCTCCGCGACCACCTGCTCCTCGCCGATGACCCGGGCCTTCGGCTCCGGCCGGTCGCCGGCGGCGAGCTGGGCGTTCTTCACCTTCGCCAGGGTGTGCGCGGTGTGCACCAGCGGCACCCCCCAGCGCTCCTTGGCCAGCCAGCCGACCTGCCCGGAGAGCCAGTAGTGCGAGTGGATCAGGTCGTAGTGGCCGGGCGGGCGGGCCGCCTCGGCGCGCAGCACCCCGGCGGTGAACGCGCAGAGCTGCCCGGGCAGTTCCTCCTTGGTGAGCCCTTCCAGGGGGCCGGAGGTGACGTGCCGGACGTGCACGCCGGGGGCCATCTCGACCACCGGGGGCAGGTCACCGGAGGTGGCCCGGGTGAAGATCTCCACCTCGACGTCGGCCTCGGCCAGCCGGCGGGCGACCTCCAGGATGTAGACGTTCATGCCCCCCGCGTCGCCCGTGCCGGGCTGGTGCAGGGGGGAGGTGTGCACGGAGAGGGTGGCGATCCGGCGCGGCCGGGGCCACGGCAGGGCACCTCGCTGACGACCGACACCGGTGTGCAAATCCGCCACGTCCGCTCCCTCTGCCACGGTTGATGCCGTTCCGCACGACCGGCGCTTCTCGGTCAACCTCCACGCCGGGTGTCATCTTCCCCATCGGGCTTCGGAAATGCGTGTCGCCGGGGCCCCGGGGTGACGGACCTCATCACCGCGGGGCACCACGGGCGGGGGCAGAATGACCGGATGACCTCAGTCGCGATCGTCACCGGGGCGTCCAGCGGGATCGGCGCGGCCACCGCCCGCCGGCTGGCCGCCGAGGGCTTCCACGTGCTCGCCGCCGCGCGGCGTACCGACCGGCTGACCGACCTGGTCGCCGAGATCGCGGCGGCGGGCGGCAGCGCGACCGCGGTGGCCTGCGACGTCACCTCCGACGAGTCGGTGGCCGGGCTGGCCGAGGCGGCCGCCGCCGCGCCCGGGCCGGTCACCCTGCTGGTCAACAACGCCGGCGGGGCGCGCGGCCTCGACCCGGTGGAGTCCGGATCGGTGGGCGACTGGCAGTGGATGTACGACGTGAACGTGCTCGGCACGCTCCGGGTCACCCAGGCGCTCCTGCCGGCGCTGGTGGCCTCCGGCGCCGGCACCATCGTGATCGTCAGCTCCACCGCCGGCTTCACCGTGTACGAGGGCGGGGGCGGCTACGCCGCCGCGAAGCACGCGCAGACCGCGATCGCGGGCACCCTGCGCCTGGAGCTCAGCGGGCGGCCGGTGCGGGTGATCGAGATCGACCCGGGGATGGTGAAGACCGACGAGTTCGGCCTGGTCCGCTTCGGCGGGGACGCGGACAAGGCCGCCGCGGTCTACGCCGGGGTGGCTGAGCCGCTGGTCGCCGAGGACGTCGCCGACTGCATCGCCTGGTGCGCCACCCGCCCACACCACGTCAACGTGGACCGGCTGGTGGTGCGCCCGCTGGCCCAGGCCGCCCAGCACAAGGTGCACCGGGTGACCTGATGAAGCCCTTGGGCGTGGTCACCCGGGGGACGACGAATCCGAACCGGCTCCGGCGGGTCGACAACTGGATCGCCGAGACCTGCGGCGACGCCCTGCGGGCGGCGGCCGACCCGCTGGTGGTCGACCTGGGCTACGGCGCCACGCCGGTCACCGCCGTCGAGCTGCGGGCCCGACTGGCGGCCGGGGTCCGCGCCGACGTCCGGGTGGTCGGGCTGGAGATCGATCCGGTACGCGTCGCCGCCGCCCAGCCCGCCGCCGACCCGCCCGGGCTTACCTTCGCCCGGGGCGGCTTCGAACTGGCCGGCCTGCGCCCCGCCCTGGTCCGCGCGTTCAACGTGCTGCGGCAGTACGACGAGGGCGAGGTCGCCGACGCCTGGCATACGGTCACCGACCGGCTCGCCCCGGGTGGGCTGCTGGTCGAGGGGACCTGCGACGAGCTGGGCCGGCTCGGCAGCTGGGTGCTGCTCGACGCGGACGGCCCCCGCACGCTGACCCTGGCCGCGAAGCTGACCACGCTGACCAGCCCGGCCGAACTCGCCGAGCGGCTGCCCAAGGCACTGATCCACCGCAACGTCCCCGGCGAACGCATCCACGACCTGATCCGCGCCCTCGACGACGCCTGGCGGGCCGCCGCCGGCTACGCCCCCTTCGGCCCCCGCCACCGGTGGCTGGAAACGGTCCGTGCCGTCCGCGCCGCCGGCTGGCCCGTCCTCGACCGCCCCCGCCGCTGGCGCCAGGGCGAACTCACCGTCCCCTGGCCCGCCATAACCCCCCGCTGACCCCCGGCCCCACCCCCGGCGTCCCCGCTCCCCGCTCCCCGCTCCCCGCCCCGCCCCGCCCCGCCCCGCCCCGCCCCGCCCCGCCCCGCCCCGGCGATCTTGCACTTAGGGCCCCTAGTTTGCCCGCTTCTGCCCGCTTTGCCGGGGCACAAAGTGCAAGATCGCGGTGGCGGGTGGGCGGCGGCGGGCGCGGAGGGCTGGAGAGGGCCGGGGGTGGGGGGTCAGATGGTGCAGTTGATGAGGACGGGTTCGGGGTGGAGGGTGACGCCGAAGCGGTCGTGGACGGCGTCGCGGATCTCTCTCGCCAGGGCCACCAGGGCGGCGGTGCTGGCGGTGCCGCCGCGATTGGTGAGGGCGAGGGTGTGCTTGCTGGAGATGGCCACGCCCTCCGGGCCGGGGTGGCCCTTGGCGAAGCCGGCCTTGTCGATCAGCCAGGCGGCGCTGACCTTGACCACGTCCCCGGCCCCGGGCCAGGCGGGCGGTTCGCCGAGGTCGGCGGCGCGCTCCCGGAGCAGCTCGTACGCCTCGAGTTCGAGAACCGGGTTGGTGAAGAACGAGCCGACCGACCAGGTGTCCGGATCGGCGGCGTCGAGCACCATGCCCTTGCCGGCGCGCAGTCGCAGCACGGTCGCGCGGGCGTCGGCCAGCGGCACCTGGTCGCCCACCTCGACGCCGAGCGCCCGGGCCAGCTCGGCGTAACGCACCGGGCCGGAGAGCGCCGAGCGGGCCAGCCGGAAGTCGACCGAGAGCACCACCCAGCGGTCGCTGTACTTGAAGATGCTGCCCCGGTACACGAAACCGCAGTCCGCCGTGTCGATCCGGCCGACGCTGCCGTCGGTGCGGTCGTACACCTGGACGCCGGTGACGGTCTCCGCGACCTCCTGGCCGTACGCCCCGACGTTCTGGATCGGGGTCGCGCCGGCCGAGCCGGGAATGCCGGAGAGGCATTCCAGCCCCGACCAGCCGTTGGCCACGGTGGCGGCGACGAGGTCGTCCCAGGGCTCGCCGGCCTCGACCCGTACGGTGACCGTGTCTGCGTCCTCGCCGACCACCCGGAGGCCCCGGGAGCGGACCAGCACCACCGTGCCGGGGAAGCCCCGGTCGCCGATGACCACGTTGCTGCCGCCCGCGAGGATCAGGACCGGATCCTCCCGCCGTTCCGCCTCCTGCACCCTATGTACGATTTCATCGGCGCTGGTGGCGGTTTCCAACCGTCCGGCGGCGCCGCCGAGGCGGAGGGTGGTGTATCTGGCCAGGGTCGCCGGGTCGGTCGGGTCGGCTCCGGTCGTCGATTCGGCGTAGACGTCTGACACGTCTTTCACCCTAGGCTGAGGGGTAGCCGCGGCACCCACTGGTGGCCCGGTCACCCCCGGGAGGATTGCGATGAGCAGACTGCACGGCACCAAGGACTTCTGGATCGGCGCGCTGCGGACCGAGGGACCCGCCTTCGCCGCCGCCGTCGCCGAGGCGCCCCCGGAGACACCGGTGCTCTCCTGTCCTGGCTGGACGGTCTCCGGCCTGACCCGCCACCTGGGCGGCGTCTACCAGTGGGTGCGCTCCTTCGTCACCTCCGGCTCGACGAACCTGCCGGCCCGGCCGGCCGCCGAGCTGCCCGCCGGGATGACTCCGCTCCAGTTCTGGCAGCAGGAGTACGACCAGCTGATGGCCCTCTTCGAGGGCCTGGACCCGGAGTCGCCGGCGTGGAACTGGGCGCCGCAGCCGAAGAAGGCGGGCTTCTGGCCGCGCCGGTTGGCGCACGAGACGGCGGTGCACCGGTGGGACGCCCAGCTCGCCATCGCCGCGGGCGGCCCGATCGAGGCGAAGCTCGCGGCCGACGGGGTGAGCGAGGTGCTGGACACCTGGCTGCCGGCGGGCCGGCGGCGGACGCCCGGCCAGTGGCACGGGGTGGTGCAGCTGACCGCCACGGACGCCGCCCAGGACTGGTACCTGCGGCTACGTGGTGAGGGTGTGGCCCTGTTGGACACCGCCACCGTCTTCGGCCACGAGGAGCACCACGCCCGCGCGCAGGTGACCGCGAGCGCCAGCGACCTGATGCTCGCCCTCTGGGGCCGGATCAGCTTCGACACCCTCGGGGTGACCGGCGACCGCGGCCTGCTCGACGGCCTGCGGGTCGGGTGAGCCGACGGCCCCGGCACCCACCGGGGCTCGCACGACGCCACGCGAAGAGTGGCCTTCCCTCGTCGGAAGGCCACTCTTCGCCGTTCAGGGGTGCCCGCGGGACCGCAGACCCCTCGTGACAACGGTCTGAGAGCGCTCTCTTGACAGGAATCGGGGCAGGCAGCACCCTTTCGTGAGAGCGCTCTCTGAATCAGCGGAACCACCTCCACCACCCGTACGACCTAGAGGGGTCAGATAAGAGATGGCTACCTTCACGCGCCGCCACCTGGCGGCGGTGGCCCTCGTCGCCACCACCGCACTGCTCGGCACCGCCGCCTGCGGCGGCGGGGACGACAAGTCCGCCGACGACGGGCCGATCACGCTCACCGTCGACGTCTTCGGCCAGTTCGGCTACGACGAGCTGTACAAGGAGTACATGGCCAGCCACCCCGACGTGAAGATCGTGGAGCGGGGCACCGGCAGCAACCTCGACGAGTACTCGCCGAAGCTCACCCAGTGGCTGGCCGCGGGGAAGGGCGCCGGCGACATCGTCGCCATCGAGGAGGGCCTGCTGGTCGAGTACAAGGCCAACCCGCAGAACTTCGTCAACCTGCTGGACCACGGCGCCGCCGACCTCAAGGGCAACTTCCTCGAGTGGAAGTGGAACCAGGGCCTGACCGCCGACGGCAAGCAGTTGATCGGCCTCGGCACCGACGTCGGCGGCATGGCGATGTGCTACCGCAAGGACCTCTTCGCCAAGGCCGGCCTGCCCACCGACCGGGACGCCGTGTCCAAGCTCTGGCCGACCTGGCAGGACTACATCAAGGTCGGTGAGCAGTTCAAGGCGAAGAACACCGGCGCGGCGTTCCTGGACGCGGCGACCAACACCTTCAACACCATCCTGCTCCAGTCCGCCGGCAACGCGCAGGGCTACAGCTACTACGACACCGGTAACAACCTGGTGGTCGACAGCAACCCGGCCGTCAAGCAGGCGTACGACACCACCATGGACATCATCGACTCCGGCCTCTCCGGCAAGTACGGCTCCTGGTCCGAGGAGTGGGTGTCGGCGTTCAAGCAGTCGAAGTTCGCCACCATCGCCTGCCCGGCCTGGATGACCGGGGTCATCGAGGGCAACGCCGGCCCCGGCGCCAAGGGCAAGTGGGACATCGCGCAGGTGCCCGGCAACGGCGGCAACTGGGGCGGCTCCTTCCTCGCCGTGCCGAAGCAGAGCAGGCACCAGGCCGAGGCGATCGAGCTGGCCAAGTTCCTGACCAGCGCCAAGGGCCAGATCGGCGCCTTCAAGGCCAAGGGCCCGCTGCCGTCCTCGCCGCAGGCGCTGGAGGACCCGGCGATCGTCGACTCCGAGAACGCGTACTTCTCGGACGCGCCGGTCGGCAAGATCTTCGCCACCGGGGCCAAGAGCCTGAAGCCGGTCTACATGGGCCCGAAGAACCAGGCCGTCCGGACCGAGGTGGAGAACGCCGTCCGCACCGTGGAGCTGGGGCAGCGCAGCCCCGAGCAGGGCTGGACCGACGCGGTGAACAACGCCGAGAAGGCCGCCGCCAAGTAGCCCGAGCAGCCAGCCGCGCGGGCGGGCCCCGGTGACGGGGTGCCGCCCGCACGGCGGAAAGGAGTCCCGGGCCATGGCCGTCCAGCTCGACGCCCGGCCGCCGGTCGCACCGGCGCACCGCACCCCCCGCACCGCCCGGGCCGCCCGGCTCAGCCGGTTCGACACCCGGTACTCGCCGTACCTCTACATCGCCCCGTTCTTCCTGCTCTTCGGGGTGTTCGGGATCTACCCGCTGATGTACACCTTCTGGGTCTCGCTGCACGACTGGGACCTGCTCGGCGCCGAGCACCCGTTCATCGGGCTCGACAACTACACCCAGCTGCTGGCCGACCCGGACTTCTGGCACGCGGTGGTCAACACCCTGGGCATCTTCGTCATCTCCACCGTCCCGCAGCTGCTCCTCGCGCTCTGGCTGGCCAACCTGCTCAACCGCCGGCTCCGGGCCCGGACCACCTGGCGGATGGCGGTGCTGATCCCGAACGTCACCTCGACCGCCGCCGTGGCGATCGTCTTCGCCGTGCTGTTCGGCCGCGACTTCGGCATGATCAACTGGCTGCTCGACCTCGTCGGCGTGGACGCGATCGACTGGAAGGCGAACCGGTTCGCCGCGTGGACCGCGATCTCGGCGATGGTCGACTGGCGGTGGACCGGCTACAACGCGCTGATCTTCCTGGCCGCCATGCAGGCCATCCCGCGCGACCTGTACGAGTCGGCCTCGATCGACGGCGCCGGCCGGTCCCGGCAGTTCTGGTCGATCACCGTGCCGCTGCTCAAGCCGACGATCGTCTTCGCGGTCATCATCTCCACCATCGGCGGGCTCCAGCTCTTCACCGAGCCCCGGCTCTTCAACTCCGGCACCAACGCGATCCGGGGCGGCCCGCTGCGCGAGTCGCAGACGGTGACCATGTACATGTTCGAGAACGCCTTCGCGCCGCACTACAACTTCGGCTACGGCTCGGCCATCGCCTGGCTGCTCTTCGCGCTGATCGCGGTGGTCGCGGCCGGCAACGTACTGCTCCTCCGCCGGCTCGGCGGCGGCGTCCGGAAGAAGGACGACTGATGTCCCGGATCTGGTCGGCCGGCCGGCTCACCTACCTGGCGTTGACCCTCACGGCAATCCTGTCGATCTTCCCGATCTACTGGATGTTCGTGGTGGCCAGCCGGACCAGCGACGCGATGGGACAGGTGCCACCGCCGGTCACCCCGGGCGGCAACCTCGGCGCCAACATCGCCCGGCTGTTCGCCAACACCGACGCGTACTTCGTCACCGGTCTGATCAACTCGGCGATCGTGGCCGGCACGGTCACCGTCTCGGTGGTCTTCTTCTCCACGCTCGCCGGGTTCGCCTTCGCGAAGCTGCGCTTCCGGGGACGTAACGCGCTGCTGCTGCTCGTCGTCGCCACCATGATGGTGCCGACCCAGCTCGGCGTCATCCCGCTGTACCTGCTGATGACCAGGCTGAACTGGAACGACCGGCTGCCGGCGGTGATCGTGCCGGCCCTGGTCACCGGGTTCGGGGTGTTCATGATGCGCCAGTACGCGGGCCAGGCGGTCAGCACCGAGCTGATCGAGGCCGCCCGAATGGACGGCTGCAACACCGCGCGGATCTACTTCCACGTGGTGCTGCCCGCGCTGCGCCCCGCCGCCGCCGTGCTCGGCCTGCTCACCTTCATGACCACCTGGAACGACTTCCTCTGGCCGTACGCCGTCCTCAACGACCCGGAGAACCCCACCGTGCAGCTCTCCCTGCGGGCGCTGTCCGACGGCTACTACCAGGACATGTCGCAGGTGTTCACCGGGACGGCGATCGCGACCCTTCCGCTGTTGCTGGTCTTCGTCGTGTTCGGCCGCCAGATCATCGGCGGCATCATGGAAGGTGCGGTCAAGGCGTGAGCGCGAGGAGCGAGCTCCGGTTCCCCGAGACCTTCGTCTGGGGGGCGGCCACCGCCGCGTACCAGATCGAGGGCGCGGCCCGGGAGGACGGTCGCGGTCCGTCCATCTGGGACATTTTCAGCCGTACGCCGGGGAAGGTGTTCCAGGGGCACACCGGCGACGTCGCCTGCGACCACTACCACCGGTACGCCGACGACGTGGCCTTGATGGCGGAGCTGGGGCTCCGGACGTACCGCTTCTCGATCGCCTGGCCCCGGATCCAGCCGGACGGCACCGGCCCGGTCAACCCGCGCGGCCTGGACTTCTACGACCGGCTGGTGGACGCGCTGCTGAGCCGGGGCATCGACCCGTTCGTCACGCTCTACCACTGGGACCTGCCGCAGGCGCTCCAGGACCGGGGCGGCTGGACCAACCGGGAGACCGCCGAGCACTTCGCCGACTACGCGGTCGCCGTGCACGGCCGGCTCGGCGACCGGGTCCGCACCTGGACCACGCTGAACGAACCGTGGTGCTCGGCCTACCTGGGGTACGGCAACGGGGTGCACGCCCCCGGCGAGCAGGACGCCGGGGCGGCCTTCCGCGCCGTACACCACCTGCTGCTCGGCCACGGCCTGGCGACCCGGGCGTTGCGCGCGGTCGGCGTGGCGACCCTCGGGATCACCCTCAACCCGGCGGACGTGCAGCCCGCCGACGCCGGCAGCGAGGCGGACGCCGCCGCGGTACGCCTGGTCGACGGCCTGCAGAACCGGATCTTCCTGGACCCGCTGACCGGCGCCGGCTACCCGGACGACGTGCTGGCGCAGGTCGCCCGGCACGTCGAGCCGACCTTCGTCCGGGGCGGAGACGAGAAGATCATCGCGGCCCCGATCGACCTGCTCGGCGTCAACTACTACTCGCCCACCTACGTCGCCGGGCGCGTGGGCGGGGCGGGCGGCAGCGCGTACCCGGGGACGGCGGGCGTGGTGGAGTTCCTGCCCCCGGTCGGGCCGCTCACCGAGATGGGCTGGTCGATCGAGCCGGCCGGGCTGACCCGGTTGCTGGAGCGGATCGGCGTCGACTACCCGGGACTGCCCCTGATGATCACCGAGAACGGTGGGGCGTTCCCGGACAAGACCGGTGCCGAGGACCCGGACGCGACCGGTCGGGTGGCCGACACCGACCGGGTGGCGTACCTCGACGGACACCTGCGCGCCGTGCACCGGGCGATCGCCCGAGGCGTGGACGTGCGCGGCTATCTCGTATGGTCGTTGCTGGACAACTTCGAATGGGCCGAGGGCTACCGGAAGCGGTTCGGGATCGTCCACGTCGACTACCTGACCCAGCGGCGCACACCGAAGGAGAGTGCTCGGTGGTACCAGGAGGTGATCTCCCGGAACGGGCTGTGACGAGGTGGTGGTGACGGGGATGACGACGGCACAACGACCGACCCTGGAGGCGGTGGCCCGACGGGCCGGGGTGTCCCGGGCCACGGTCTCCCGGGTGGTCAACGGCTCCACCACGGTCGCGGAGTCGATCCGGGACGCGGTCCGCCGGGCGGTCGAGGAGCTGGGGTACGTGCCGAACCTGGCCGCCCGCAGCCTGGTCACCCAGCGGACCGACTCGGTCGCCCTGGTCATGCCCGAGGAGGCCACCCGGGTCTTCTCCGACGACCAGGTGTTCCCGGGCATCATCCGGGGGGTCAGCCAGGAGCTGGAGGCGGCCGACAAGCAGCTCGTGCTGATGCTGGCCGGGTCGCCGGCCGGGCACCAGCGGGTCGAGCGCTACACCACCGGTCGGCACGTCGACGGCGTGCTGTTCGCCTCGCTGCACGGCGAGGACCCGCTGCCGGGCACGCTGGCCCGGCTCGGCATCCCGGTGGTGTGCAGCGGCCGCCCCCTGGGCGGCGCCCAACTGCCGTACGTGGACGTGGACCACGTCGGCGGCGTGAGCCGGGCGGTGCGGCACCTGATCGAGGGCGGCCGGCGGCGGATCGCCACCATCGCCGGGCCGCAGGACATGGTGGCCGGGATCGAGCGGCTCGTCGGATACCGGGAGACGGTGGCCGACGCCGGGCTGCCGGAGCTGGTCGCGTTCGGCGACTTCACCCGGGAGTCCGGCGGGGCCGCCATGCGCCAGCTGCTCGCCGAGCACCCGGATCTGGACGCGGTCTTCGCCGCCTCCGACCTGATGGCGCACGCCGCCCTGCGTACCCTGCGGGAATCCGGGCGGCGGGTACCGGCCGACGTGGCGGTGATCGGTTTCGACGACATCGAGACCGCGGCGTACACTGAGCCGCCGCTGACCACGGTCCGGCAGCCGATAGTGGAACTGGGTCGCGCGATGACCCGGCAGCTGCTGCGGATCGCGGCGGGTGAGGACGTCGAGCAGGCGTTCATCCTGCCCACCGAGTTGATCGTCCGCGACTCCGCCTGACCGGGCGGTCCCGCCGATAACCCGTCGCGGTGCGCTGCGGTGGGCAGCTACGGTCGCCCCGTGACCGGCACCCTGCACCTGATTCACGCCCCCGAACTCTCCGACGTCGCCGAGTACGCCTACGCGGCTCGGGTCACCCCGCCGGCCCGAATGGTCTTCACCGCCGGGGCCTGCCCGCTGGACGCCGCGGGCCGCACCGTCGCCCCCGGTGAGCCGGCCGCCCAGGCACGGCAGGTAATGGCCAACCTGGCGGCCGCGCTGGCCGCCGCCGGGGCGCGCCTCCCCGACGTCGTCAAGACCACCGTGTACGTCGCCACCACCGACCGGGCCGACCTGGTGGCCGTCTGGGAGGTGGTCCGGGACGCCTTCGGCGACCACGACCCGCCGAGCACGCTGCTGGGCGTGACCGTGCTGGGCTACCCGGACCAGCTCGTCGAGGTCGAGGCGGTCGCCGCCGTCCGCGAGGTGGGCTGATGCTGATCCGTGCCGCCCACCCGGACGACGCGCCCGCCGTCGTGGCTCTGCGCGCGCTGGTCTACCCGTACCTGGTGCGCGGGGTCGAGTCGACCCGCCAGATGATCACCGAACCGCCGCCGGGCGAGGAGTGGACCGCGTTCGTGGCCGAGGTCGACGGCCGGGTGGCCGGCTGGGTGTCGGCCTACCGCAACGGCGGCACGTCGGAGGCGGACTTCGGCGAGGTCTCCCTGCTGCACGTCCACCCCGAGCAACGCGGCCGGGGCGTCGGCGGGGCGCTGCTGGCCGAGGCGCTCGGTCACCTTCGTCCGCTGGGGATCCGCCGGGTGCGGACCGGGGCGCTGACCGATTCGCTGCCGTTCGCCCGCCGGCACGGCTTCACGCCGAGCCGGGAGCTGCGCTACTCCGCGCTGGACCTGCGGGCGACGCCGCCGCTGCCGGACACCCGGGACGGGGTACGGCTGCTGCCGCTGGCCGGGCTCGACCCGCGCCGGATGCACGCCGTCCACGTCGCGGCCGCCGCCGACGAGCCGGGCGACGCGCCCGCCGACGCGATCGGCTACGCGAGCTGGCGCTACGAGGTCTGGGACAACCTCGGGCTGGACCGGGAGGCCAGCACGGCCGTCGAGGTCGACGGGGAGCTGGTCGCCTTCAGCCTGGTCAAGCGGGACGGCGACCGCATGTGGTCGGACATGACGGCCACCGTGCCGGCGTACCGTGGCCGGCGGCTGGCCCGGCTGGCCAAGCTCGCCGCGCTGCACCACGCCCGCGCCCGCGGCGTCACCGTCGCCTACACCTCGAACGACGAGTCCAACGCCCCGATGCTCGCGATCAACGAGCGACTCGGCTACCGGCCGGTGGCCGCCCAGTGGTCCTGCCTCGCCGAGCTGAACTGAGCTGACGGGCCGACCGCCCCCGGCGGGGGTTGGTGCCACCCGCCGGAGCCGAACCGCCGGCTCAGCCGGTGGCGGCGACCCGCTCGGCGGTGGCGTACGTGTCGGGGTCGAAGAGGACCAGCCGGGCCTCGGTGACCCGCGCCGGGGTCGCCGCGCGGAGCACGGTCAGCGCCTGGCGTACCGCGTCGTCGACCGGCCAGCCGTAGACACCGGCGGAGATCAGCGGGAAGGCCACCGTCGCGGCGCCCAGTTCGTCGGCGACCGCCAGGCTGTTGGCGTAGCAGTCCCGCAGCAGCGCCGACCGGTCCTCGCCGGCGGAGAAGACCGGGCCGACGGTGTGGATCACCCAGCGGGCGGGCAGGTCACCGGCGGTGGTGGCGACCGCCTGGCCGGTGGGCAGGCCCCGGCCGTACCGGGAGGCGCGCAGGGCCCGGCACTCCCCGAGGATCGCCGGCCCGCCCCTGCGGTGGATCGCCCCGTCCACTCCCCCGCCGCCGAGCAGCGAGGAGTTGGCCGCGTTGACGATCGCGTCGACCCGCTGGGCGGTGATGTCCCCCGCCACCAGGGTGATCTCCATGTCAGCGCTCCTCGATGGACTGGCCGAGCGACCGGCGGGCGAGCAGGGTGGCCCCGGCCACGGCGGCCGGCATGACCAGCACCGCGCCGAGCGGGATCAGGAAGCAGACGAAGACCGCCACGCCGAAGCCCAGCGCCGTGGGCCGGTCCGCCTTCAGCCGGGTGCGGCGGTCCGGCAGCCGCATGCCCCGCCGGTAGAAGGGCGCCCCGACCAGTTCCAGGGTGAGGAACCAGCCGCCCACCGCCGCCCCGATCACCGGTACGACGGTCTGCCCCACCACCGGGATGAACCCGGCCGCGAAGAGCGGTACGCCGACCAGCGCCGAGATCGCCACCAGTCGCAGCGAGTCGACGACGCTGCGGCGCAGCGACGCCCAGAACGGCACGTCGACCGCGCCCGGGGCGCCCCCGTACCGCTCCTCGACCCGCTCGGAGATCTTCTCGTAGAACGGGTCGCCGATGACCAGGGTGACCGCGGTGAAGGTGACCACCGCGAGCAGCCCGCCCAGCCCCAGGAAGGCCAGCCCGGCGATCACCCGGACCAGGCCGCGCGGCGTCGCCGACCAGTCGTCCGCGAACGGGGTGACCAGCGCGGCCAGGTCGTCCACGAAGTACACCAGGGTGGCGAAGGCGGCGAGGAAGAGCACGCCGGAGAGCAGTGCCGGGACGATGCCGAGCAGCATCAGCCCGGGGCTGCGGACGTAGAGGCCGAGGCCGCGCAGGAGCAGCCCGGCGCCGGCGAGGAACCGGCCGACGGCGCCGGTGACCGGGGCGGCGAGGCGGGGTGCGTTCACGACCGCAGAGCCTAACGGTCCCCCGGCCCCGCGCCGGGCGACCCGACGCGGGCAGGATGGACGGGTGCGCGCGTCCCGGCTGATCTCGCTGGTCCTGCTGCTCCAGTCCCGGGAGACGATGACCGCGACCGAGCTGGCCCGGGAACTGGAGGTCTCCGAGCGGACGGTCTACCGGGACGTGCTGGCGCTCTCCGCCGCCGGGGTGCCGGTCTACGCCGACCGGGGCCGGGCGGGCGGCTACCGGCTGCTCGGCGGCTACCGGACCCGGCTGACCGGGCTGACCCGGGACGAGGCGGAGGCGCTGTTCCTGTCCGGGCTGCCCGGCCCGGCCGGGGAGATGGGGCTCGCCGACGCGGTGGCCGCCGCCGAGCTGAAGGTGCTCGCCGCGCTGCCGCCGAGCCTGCGGGACGCGCCCGCCCGCACCGGCCAGCGGTTCCACCTCGACGTGCCGGGCTGGTTCCGGGAGGCGGAACCCCCGCCGTGGCTGACCGAGCTGGCCCGGGCGGTGTGGCGGGACCGGGTGGTCGAGCTGCGCTACCGGCGCGGTGACCGGGAGGTCAGCCGCACCGTGCAGCCGTACGGGCTGGTGTTGAAGAGCGGGGTCTGGTACCTGGTGGGCCGGGTCGGCGACGGGCACCGGACGTACCGGGTGGACCGGGTGGTCGGCGTCGAGGTGGGCGAGGAGACCTTCGCCCGGGACGAGGGCTTCGACCTGGGGGCGTACTGGCGGGAGCAGGCCGAGGCGTTCCTGCGCGGCATGCTGCGGGCCGAGGTCACCGTCCGGCTCAGCCCCGCCGGCCGGCGGGCGTTGCGGCACGTCGCGGAGGCCCCCTTCGCGTACGACGCGGCGGTGACCGGCGCGGGCGAGCCCGACGGGCAGGGCTGGGTGCTGACCCGGCTGCCCGTCGAGTCCGTCCCGGTGGCGTACGACGTGCTGCTCCGGCTCGGTCCGGAGGTGGAGGTGCTCGACCCGCCGGAGCTGCGGGCGCGCTTCGCCGAGGCGGCCCGCCAGTCGGCGGCGCTCTACGCCGACGCGCCGGAGGGGCCGGACGCCGGTCAGCGGTAGCCGGTGTCGTCCGCCGGCTTCCCGGCGGCCACCACCTCGTCGTGATAGCGCGACCAGTGCGGCCTCGTGCCGTCGAGGTCGGTGAAGCCGTACACCTGGGCCAGCCCGCCGCTGTCCACGGACCTCCCGGTCCAGCGGGCCCGGTCGGGGTCGGCGGCCAGGGCGACCACCGCCCGCCCGACGAACGCCGGCGTCTCGGACATGACGAAGTGCGGGTCCTTCGCCGCGCCGTCGCGCCAGTTGGCCTCGGTGACCCCGAAGTGCTCCAGCATCGCCTCGGAACGCAGCCAGCCGGGGGTCAGCGCCACCGCCGTGCCGCCGTGCGGCGCCAGCTCGTGCGCCTGGGTGAAGGCGAGCCGGTTGACCGACACCTTGGCCAGGTCGTAGAAGACCGAGAGCCGGTAGGTGGAGTCGTTGTACTCCTTGGTGCCGTCGCCGATCTCGACCACCAGGCCGCCCGCGTTGCGGATCAGCAGCGGCAGCGCGAAGTGGCTGGTGATGATGTGGGTGTCCACGGCCAGCCGCAGGGTGCGGAAGCCCGCGTCGAGGGGCTGCTCCCAGACCGGCTTCTCCCAGGTGATCAGCGGGTCGGCGCCCCAGATGTCGTTGACCAGCACGTCGAGGCGGCCCTGCTCGGCGTCGATCCGCTCGACCAGCCGGCGTACCTGGTCGGGCTCCAGGTGGTCCACGGGCACGGCGATGCCGGTGCCGCCGGCGGCGGTGACCAGCTCGGCGGTCTCCTCGATGGTCTCCGGCCGGTCCAGCTCGGACCGGTGCTCGCGGGTGGTGCGGCCGGTGACGTAGACGGTGGCCCCGGCCGCGCCGAGCTGGACCGCGATCTGCCGGCCGGCGCCCCGGGTCGCCCCGGCGACGAGGGCGATCTTTCCTGTCAGCGGTGTCGTCATGCGCTCGACGGTGTCAGCAATACCTGACAGCCGAAGTCCGGTTTCCCGGGTGATCCGGATCCGCCATGATGGCCGGCATGCACCTGCTGCTCTCCGGGATCGTCGGCTCGGTCGCCTACGGGCTGGCCGGCCCCGGCTCGGACGTGGACCGGCTCGGCGTCTACGCCGCGCCGACGGTGGCCTTCCACGGCCTGCGCCCGCCCCGGGAGTCGGTGGTCACCACCGAACCGGACGTCACCCTGCACGAGGCGGCCAAGTACTGCCGGCTCGCGCTGAGCGGCAACCCGACCGCGACCGAGCTGATGTGGCTCCCGGACGACTGCTACGAGACGCGGACGGAGCTCGGCGAGCGGCTGATCGCCGTCCGGTCGGCGTTCCTCAGCGCGCCCCGGGCCCGGGACGCCTATCTCGGGTACGCCACCCAGCAGTTCCGCAAACTCACCACCCGGGACTCGTCGGTGGGCGGCCGGCGGCGCTCGGCGAAGCACGCCCGGCACCTGGCCCGCCTGTTGCAGCAGGGGCGGGTGCTCTACGCGACCGGGGTGCTGGAGATCCGGCTGGCCGATCCGGAGTGGTTCCGGGCCTTCGGCGAACGGGTCGCCGGCGGGGCGCTGGACGAGGCGGAGGCGCTGGTCGCCGAGGCGGAGCGGGACTTCGACCGGATCCGCACCCCGCTGCCGGAGCGGCCCGACGAGGAGACCGTGGAGCGGTGGCTGCTCGACGTCCGGGCCGCCTTCCTGCCGCCGGAACTCGCCCGGCGCTGACCCGGTGCCGCGCCCCGGCCCCGGCGGTCACCGCACGTCGGCGGCTGTGCTGGTCAGTCCGCCAGCCGGACGCGGACCCGGCGGTTGGCGCGGCCCTTGCTCTCCACCTTGACCACCTGGACCTTGCCGATCTGGGCGGTCGACGCGACGTGCGTGCCGCCGTCGGCCTGGACGTCCAGGCCGACGATGTCGACGATCCGGACCTCCTGCTCGTCCGGCGGGATCAGGTTCGACTGGGTACGGATGATGTCCGGCAGGGCCAGCGCCTCGGCCCGGGGCAGCACCCGGACGGCGACCGACCGGTCGGCGGCCACCTCGGCGTTGACCAGTTCCTCGATCCGGCTCTTGAAGTCCGGCGGCACCTCGGGGAGGTTGAAGTCCATCCGGGCCTCACCGGGTTCCATGTTGCCGCCGGTGACCAGCGCGCCGAAGTCGCGGAACACCACGCCGCAGAGCACGTGCAGCCCCGAGTGGGTACGCATCAGCATCGTCCGGCGGTCGTCCGCCACGGCACCGGTGACCGTGGTGCCGGCCGGCGGCACGGGGTCACCCTCGGCGGGGATGAGATAGAGGTCGTCGCCCTTGCGGGTGCCGACGATCCGGGTCTGCACGCCCTGCCAGAGCAGCACCCCGTGGTCCGGCGGCTGCCCGCCGCCGCCGGGGTAGAAGGCCGACCGGTCCAGCACGATGCCCTGCTCGGGGTCGGCCGCCAGCACCGTGCACTCCCACTCGCGCAGGGTGGGATCGGCGAGGTCGAGTCGGTGGGTACGGCCGTGGTGTGTGACGCCCATGACAGGCGACGTTACCCGTTGAGGAACCCGGAGATCCGCTCCCGCAGGTCGGCGCGTTCCGACCAGAGCACGCCGGGGCGGTCGTAGACGTGCAGGGTGGCGTTCGGCAGCGCGGCGGCCAGTTCCTCGGCGACCGGCACCGGATGCAGGTCGTCGTCCGCACAGCCGATCACCAGCGCCGGGGCGGTGACCTGGGCGAGCACGGCCGCGTCTCGCAGCGGCGCCTGCTCGGGCATGCTGGCCAGCCCGGGGGCGAGCCCGTCCCGGAGCAGCTGGTCCAGCCGCTGCCGCATGTACGCCCACCCGGCCGGGGTGTTCCGCACGGCGGGCGGCAGCTCCGTCGAGACGACCTCGGCCAGGGCGGAGGCGTCCCCGCTCTCCACCGCGTCGAGCAGGTCGGTCAGGCGGGCCCGGGCCACCTCGCCGCGCGGCTGGTCCAGCACGGCGGGCAGGAAGAAGACCAGCTTCTCGAAGCGTTCCGGGCTCTCCACCAGCAGCCGGCAGAGCGCGCCGGCGCCCAGGCTGGCGCCGAAGGCCCGGGTGGCGCCGCCGAGGTCGGCGACGGCCCGCAGGTCGCGGGCCAGGTCCAGATAGGTCCACCGGCCGGGCGGCGAGTCGGAGCGGCCGTGCCCGCGGAACTGGAAGAAGACCTTGCGGCCGGTGACCGCGCTGCCGAAGGGGCGGGTGGTGGCGATGCCGTTGCCCAGCCCGTGCGCGAACACCGTGACCGGGTCACCGGTGCCGGTGACCAGCCGCTCCAGCCGCACCCCGTGCGGGGTGGTGACCAGCTCGGTCTCCGGCTCCGGCAGCGCGGGACGGCCGGTGCGGGGCCCGCCCGGGCCGGGCCCCCAGGTGCGGGGACCGCCGTCCGGCGGCGGGGGCCAGCGGAAACCCCTCACCAGAAGCCTTTGCCGTCGTGCAGGTCGCGCAGCCCGACCCGGACGTCGAGCAGGTAGATCAGACCGGCCGCGATGCCGATCAGGGTGAAGATGCTCAGGACGCCGCCCCCGACGCCGAGCAGGGTCAGCACCAGGCAGACCGCGAGGATGGCGATCCAGCCGCCCTTGGGCAGGGTGCCGATCGCGGCGAACGCGTCGGAGCGCTGGGTGATGGCGTGCACCAGGGCCACGCCCTCGATGACCAGGGCGAAGACGAGCAGGATCAGCTCGATCACATAGCGGACTTCGTACGCGAAGATCGGCGCGGCGTTTGCCATGTCGGCAAGCTTATGCCGACGGCCCCGGAAACGTCCCGCAGGACGCTTCCGGGGCCGTCGATCCAGGCTCGACTACTCGGCGGCCGGACGGGTCCGCTTGGTGGCCTTCGGCAGCTTCGCCGACGGGGTGGCGGCCGGCTTGGCGGTCGCGGCCTTCGTGGCGGTGGCCTTGGTGGCCCGGGTCCGCGGGGTCTTGGCGGCGGCCGGCTTGGCCTCGACGACCTCGGCAACGTCGGCCGGGGTCGGCGCCTCGACCGGGGCGGCCGGAGTGGTGGTCGCGACCGGCGCGGCCTCCGTCGCCTCGATGTCCGCGTTCACCGTGTCGGCGGCCTCCAGCACGCCGGCGCCGACGACCCGCTCGCCGCGGGCGACCAGCTCGGCGTACGCGGCCAGGGCCCGCCCCTGCGCGGCCTGCGCGCCGGCCAGGGCGCGCTCCTGCGCGGCCTCGGCGGCGGACAGCACGGCGGCGGCGTTCCGGGTGGCGGCCTCACGGAGCTTGTCCAGGTCGAGGTCGGTCGGGACGGCCTTCTCCCGCAGCCCGGCCGCGGTCAGGTTCGCGGTCTTCAGCGTCTCGGTGGCCTTCTGACGCAGCTCGAAGCCGGTGACGACGGCCTTGCCGCCGAGGTCGGCGACGACCTTGGTGCCGAGGTCGGAGACCACGGTCGGGAGCTTGCGCAGCTGCTGCAGGGCCAGCTCACCGGCGCCGGCGGCGGCGTAGAGCGGGGCGGGGATGCGGTTGGTCTTCGGCTGGGTCATGACTTCTCCTCCTCGGCCGCACCGGCGGCCTTCGGCGCGGTCTTCCTCTGACGGGCGGTGCTGGTCGTCGGGGCGGGTGCGGGGCCCGCCTCGGTGACGGCGACCGACTCGAGGACCGCCTCGGTCGGGGTACCGTCCGGCGTCGTGGGGCCGGTGGCGGCCGGCGTCACGGTGCCCGGCGCCTCCGGGGCCTCGGCGGGCCCGGTGGCGGACGGCGCCGCGGGCTCGGCGACGGTGTTCGCGGCGGCGGTGGCCTCCGCGATCCGCGCGTTCTCCCGGCGGAACGTCTCGTAGATCTGGGTGAGCGACTGCTTCTGCGCCATGGTCAGCTCGGGGTCGACGGCGATGGCCGCGAGCACCCCCTGGCCTTCCTTGTCGTCCAGCAGGCCGGCCCGCAGGTACATCGCCGGGGTGGAGACGCGCAGCGCGCTGGCCAGTTGCTGCAGCACCTCGGCGCTCGGCTTGCGCAGGCCGCGCTCGATCTGGCTGAGATACGGGTTGCTGACGCCGGCCTGCTCGGCGAGCTGCCGCAGCGAGATCTTCGCGTTGCGGCGCAGATCGCGAATGAACCCGCCGACGTCGGGAAGGTCCTTGCTGGTGGCCATGACTCGACGCTAACCCGGGATGCTAGCAACTGCAAGCAAAGCGCTAACCGGAGTTAGCAAGGTCTCAGATCGACTGTTGCGCGCTCGGTGTCCGGTACGTACCGTCCTGGGGTGACCAAGATCGAAGTCAACGGCGCCCTGCTCGCGTACGACGAGGCCGGGACGGGGACGCCCGTGCTGCTGCTGCACGCCGGCATCGCCGACCGGAGGATGTGGCGGGAGCAGATCCCCGCGCTCGCCGCCCGGCACCGGGTCGTCGCCCTCGACCTGCGCGGCTACGGCGACTCCGAGCTGCCGCCGGTCCCCTTCGCCCACCACGAGGACGTGGTCGGCGCGCTGGACGCGCTCGGCCTCGACCGGGCCGCCCTGGTCGGGTGCTCGTTCGGCGGCAAGGTCGCCGTGGACACCGCCCTGGCCCATCCGGAGCGGGTCTCGGCGCTGGCCCTCTTCGGCGCCCCCGTGTCCGGCAGCGAATGGTCGGAGGAGACCGAGCAGCTCTGGGAGACCCTGGTCGGCGAGGTGGACCCGGAGGACTTCGCCGCGTCCGCCGCCGGCGAGGTGCGGTTCTGGGTGGTCGGCCCGGCCCGCCGGCCCGAGGACGTGGACCCGGAGCTGATCCGGTTCGCCCAGGAGATGGACCAGCGGGCGCTCGCCGCCGAACTGGCGTTGAGCGCCGTCGAGGTCGGTGAACTCGACCCGCCGGCGATCGACCGGCTGGGCGAGCTGCGGATGCCGGTGCTGGTCGGGGCCGGCGCGGCGGACGTGCCGGACATCAGCCGGCTCGCCGACCGCATCGCCGCCGAGGCACCCCACGGCGTACGCCTGCCCGACGTCCCGGACGCCGGCCACCTGCTGCCGCTGGAACGCCCCGGGCCGGTCAACGCCGCCCTGCTCGACTTCCTGCCATGACCGCCTCGCCGGCCGGTTCCGCCGCGACCGGGCGCCCGACCGGCGTGTCGCCGGCTCAGCGTCACCTGCCCGGACAGCGTCATGACTGTCGCCCAATCCGGTGACCAGTACCGGACGGACGGGGACGCGGCACCCGCCGCCGGACGGGAGGAAGGCCGCACCGTGGAGGGGCCCCCGGACGGGCGCCGCGCCGCGCCCGCCGGCGCCCGCCACCGGGCGGCCGGGGCAGGCCGGGGCGCGTGGAGTCACCAGACGGCGCGGACCGCCCCGACCGGCAGGCCGCCACCGAGCAGCGGCACGTCGGCGTACTCGGTCAGGACCGGAGCGTCGACGCCGAGCCGGCGCAGCGCGGAGACCAGCACGGGCATCCGGGCGCGGGCCGCGCCGTCGTCGATCTTGAGGGCGACCGCGCCGATCCCGGGGACGGCCGCCGCGATGACGCCCTCGGCGCCGACCTTGGCCAGGAGGCCGGGTACGCCCCGCATCAGCCGGGTGTCGTCGGCCTGGGTGCCGCCCACCAGTTCCGGGAACGCCCGCATCGCGTCGGCCACGGTCCGCTCGACGTTGCCCGGCTCGGCCGAGACCAGCCGCAGGTACGCCCGGGCCAGCCCGGTCAGCGAGACGGCGAGCACCGGCGCGCCACAACCGTCGACCCCGACCGCCGCCGCCTCCTCGCCGGTGAACTCCTCGATCGCGGCGGTCAACCGCCGCTGCAACGGGTGGTCGGGCCGCCAGTACCCGTTCAGCGGCCAGCCGGCCGCCAGGCAGGTCAACAGCATTCCGGTGTGCTTGCCGGAGCAGTTCATCTGGATCCGCCTCGGCCCGCCGCCGGCCCGCAGCACGGCCTCCCGGGCCGCGTCGCCCACCGGCAGGTCGGGCGGGCAGTGCAGCGCCGTCTCGTCGAGCCCGCCGCGGCGGAGCAGCGCGCCGACCCGTTCCAGGTGGAACTCCTCGCCGGCGTGGCTGGCCGAGACCAGCGCCACGTCCGCCGGGTCGGTCAACGGCAGGCCGGCGCGGAGCATCCCGACCGCCTGCATCGGCTTGCTGGACGAGCGCGGGAAGATCGGGGAGACCCCGTCCCCGGCGCCGGCCACCACCGCGCCGGCCGCGTCCAGCACCACCACCGAGCCGCGGTGCAGCCCCTCCACGAAGCCGGACCGGACCACCTCGACGAGCGGCACGCCGCCCTCGTACGTCTTTCCCACGAGGTGGACGGTACCGACGGGCCCGGCGGCCCCGGCACCCGGGTGACCAGCGGCGTCGACCGCCGGCGTACAGGGGTGCCGGGCCGGAGCGGGCTTACAGGCCGAGCAGCTGCCGGGCCTCGGCGGCGGTCAGCGGCGGACGCTGGGCGAGCTGGGCGAAGCCGACGGCCCGGGCGACGAGCTGCATGTTGGACTCCACCGGCCGGCCCTTGGCGTACGTCACGGTGTCCTCCATGCCGACCCGCAGGTGCCCGCCGGTCGACAGCGAGGCGAGCATGACCGGGATGGTGCCGCGCCCGATGCCGGTCGCCGAGAAGGTGGTCCCCTCCGGCAGGTCACGGAGCATCTGCTGGGCGGCGACCAGCGTCGCGGTGGTGCCCGGCATCCCGCCCGGCACGCCCATCACGAAGTCGACGTGCACGTGCCCGCCGTGCGGCAGGCCGTACTTGCCGAGCAGCCGCTGGAGGGCGGTCAGGTGGCCGAGCTCGAAGATCTCGTACTCCGGCACGATGCCCTTCTCCTGCATCCGGGTGTGCAGGTCGACGATGAACTCCCAGCGGTTGAGGAAGACGTCGTCGCCGAAGTTGACCGTGCCCATGGTGCAGGAGGCCATGTCCGGCCCGGCGTCCAGCACGGCCAGCCGGGCCGACTCCGGGTCGGTCACCGCGCCCCCGGAGGAGAGCTGCACGATCAGGTCGGTGCTCTCCCGCAGCGCGGAAACCGTCGCCCGCAGCCGCCCCTGGTCCAGGGTGGGCTTCGCCTCGTCGTCCCGGATGTGGACGTGGATCACGGCGGCGCCGAGCGCCTCGCACTCCTTGGCGGTCAACAGCAGCTCGTCGAGGGTCACCGGCAGCGCCGGCACCTCCGCCTTGGCCGACTCCGCGCCGGTGGGGGCAACCGTGATCAACGTCCCTGTCGTCATGCCGGGATCCTAGACGGCCCGCCCACCTCCAGTCGACGGCTGACGCGCGTCGTGAAGGAAGATTCGCGTATTGCTGCCCGCGAAAAAGGAAACCTTCCCGCGATACGGGGGTCGGTGCGGCACCCTTACGCCGGGTCGATGGCGGCGGCGGTCTCACCCACCAGCAGCCGGGCGTTGTCGGGCACGTTCCGCTTCAGCACCGCGAGGGCGACCTGGCCCAGCTCGTAGTGGTGCACGGCGGTGCCGACGAAACCGACCGCCCGGCCGTCCAGGGTCACCGGCGTGCCGGCGGCCGGGGGCTGGTCGGTGGTCACCCCGTCCAGGTGCAGCAGGACGAGGCGACGCGGCGGCTTCCCCATGTTGTGCACCCGGGCCACCGTCTCCTGGCCCCGGTAGCAGCCCTTGTCCAGGTGGACGGCCGGACCGATCAGGCCGACCTCGGCCGGGATGGTCCGGTGGTCGGTGTCCACCCCGACCCGGGCCCGCCGGGCGGCCACCCGCACCGCCTCGTACGCCCACAGCCCCGCCACCGGCACCCCGGCCCCCCGCAGCTCATCCACCAGCTGGGTCATCATCACCCGGGGCACCAGCAGGTCCACGCCGAGCGCCACCCGCCGGGCCAGACCGCCGATCGGCAGCGGCTTCACGTCGTACACGACGGTGGGCCGCGGTGGCAGCTCGCCGGCGCGGAACTTCGGGCCCGGCACCGCGACCAGGTCGGGCTCGGCGAGCCCGGCGACGCCGAGGGTGTCCAGCGCACCGCCGGCCTCCGGCCCGACCAGCGAGAGCAGCGCGTAATCGGCGGTGGCGTCGCGCGGGTCCACCTTGCTGAAGAAGCGCATCCGCTCCAGGTATGACAGCAGGCCCTCGGTGGCGCCCGGCTCGGTGTCCAGCCAGGTGGTCTCGCCGTCCTCGGCGACCATGGCGTGCTGCTCGACGTGGCCGTGCGGGGAGAGCACCAGCAGCTCGGTGCCCTGGCCGGCGCTCAGCGTGGCCAGGTGCTGGCTCGTCAGGGTGTGCAGCCACCCGATCCGCTCCGCGCCGGGCACCGCGACGACGCCCCGGTGCGACCGGTCGACCAGGCCGACGGCGGTGGCCAGGGTGCGCTGCTCGCGCATCGGGTCGCCGTAGTGGGCGGCAACGCCCCGCACACCGGCCGCCCGGTGGGCGGGCTCCGGCTGGTCCCGGGTCTCCTCGTCGATCGCCTCGGCGGCCACCGCTCCCGCGATGTCGATCATTTCTGTTCCCCGTCCTCGCAGTGGCCGCAGACGCCGAAGAGCGCCACGTGCCCGATGTCGACCTGGAATCCCCGCTGGGCGGCCAACTGGTCGGCGAGCGGGCGGAGCAGCTCCGGATCGATCTCGTCGATCGCGCCGCACTCCCGGCAGACCAGGTGGACGTGCTGGTGCTCGCCGGCCGCGTGATAGGTCGGCGAGCCGTGCGAAAGGTGGGTGTGGGTCACCAGACCGAGCCGTTCCAGCAGCTCGAGTGTGCGGTAGATGGTGGTGATGTTGACCCCGGCGGCGACCTCCCGGACCGCCGTGTGCACCTGCTCCGGCGTGGCGTGCCCCAGCTCCAGCACCGCCTGGAGCACCAGCTGCCGCTGCGCCGTCAGCCGCAGCCCGCGGGAGCGGAGCAGTTCCGCGAGGGAGGATTCGGACACCGTCCGATCATAGTTCGGCCGCCGCGCCCGACCGGCCGCCGATGTCGTACGCCACTAGGCTCGGCGGTCGTGGTGGCATCGCGGGTGGCCGTGCTCGGGCGGGGCGTCGTACCGGCCGGGGAGCCGGTGCTGCGCGGCGACGACCGGGGCGCGCTGCACGGCGACGGGCTCTTCGAGACGATGCACCTGCGCGACGGACGGCCCTGGCTGCTCGACGCCCACCTGGCCCGGCTGCGGGCCGGCGCGGCGGCCGTCGACCTGTCGCTGCCGCCCGAGGGCGTCCTGGTCGAGCTGCTGGACGCGGTACGCGCGGGCTGGCCGGCCGAGGTGGAGGGGGCGCTGCGGCTGGTCTGCACCCGGGGCCCGGAGGGCGGCGGGCCGCCGACCGTCTGGGCCACCCTCGGCGAGATCCCGGCGGCGGCGAAGCAGGCCCGGCGGGACGGGGTGACCGTGGCCACCCTCCCCCTCGGGGTGCCGGCCGCGGCCCGTACCGCGCTGGGCTGGCTGCCGGCCGGGATCAAGTCCACCTCGTACGGGGTGAGCACCGCGGCCCGCCGCTGGGCGGCCCGCAACGGGGTGGACGACGTGCTGTGGCTCTCCAGCGACGGGTACGTGCTGGAGGGGCCGAGCGCGAACGTGGTCTGGCTGGCCGGCTCGACGCTGTGCACCGTGCCGGCCGCGGCCACCGGCATCCTGCCCGGCGTCACCGCCCGCTGGCTCCTCGACCACGCCGGCGAGCTGGGCCTCACCCCCGGGGAACGGATGGTCACCGTCCCGGAGCTGCGGCGGGCCGGCGGGGTCTGGCTCACCTCGTCCCTGCGCGGCCTCGCCGAGGTGACCGCGCTGGACGGCACGCCCGTGCCCCGCTCCGAGCGGACCGCCGCGCTCCGGAACCTGCTGGCCTTCCCCGTCCCGTGACGGCTCGGGTCAGCCGGCCACCCGGACGAGGCGGGCGGACAGGTGCGGGCTGAGGGCGTGGCCCATGGCGGCCATCTCCTGGGCGTAGAGCAGCGCGCCCTCGACGATGCCGAACAGGCGGGCGCCGGCGGTGACCTCCTTGGCCGTCGCCGTGCGGACCACCGCGTCGGTGGCGAACTCGATCTGGGTGCCCTTGCGCTTGCCGATGTGCAGCTCCATCACGCCGGTCGGCGTGGCCATCAGGGCTTCCAGCTCGTCGGTGACCCGCTCGCCGTCCAGCACCGGACGCCACCAGCCGACCTCACGGCCGGCCGGGCGCACCGGGCGGCTCTGGTCGTCGAGGATCCACGCCCGCGACTCGTAGAACAGGAACGGCCGGCCGTCATGGCTGATCCGGATCTCCTGCGCGAAGTCGAAGTCCTCGATGGTGGGGAAACCGCCGCGCCCGCGACCGCGCCACACCCCGATGTACGGCAGCAGGCCGTCCAGGCTCGGGTGCAGCTTGGGGCCGACGCGCAGGTCGTGGCTCTCCTCGTACGGGTATGGGTCGACCGGCGGCGCGTTCAGCCACGGCGGCTGCAGCGGGTTCTCACTCACTGAAACTCTCCGTTCGTGACTGCGGGGCTCGCAAACCCGGCTCACTCCTCGCGCTCACCAGTTACCTCTCGACATGCGTACGGCAAGGTAGACCAGGCCACCGGCGAGCGCGCCCAGGCCGGCGACCAGCAGGCTGACGAACCCGATCTCGGTGACCATCCCGGCCATCCTATGCTGGCCCCATGGCCCGCACTCTCGTCGTCAAGGCCACCGCCGGCGCGGACGCCCCGGAGCGGTGCGCGCAGGCATTCACGGTCGCCGCCACGGCGGCAGCCGCCGGGGTCGACGTGTCGCTCTGGCTGACCGGCGAGTCCACCTGGTTCGCGCTGCCCGGGAAGGCACAGGAGTTCGAGTTGCCGCACTCCGCGCCGCTGGCCGAGCTGCTGCACGTGATCCTGGCCACCGGGAAGGTGACGGCCTGCACCCAGTGCGCGGCCCGCCGGGACATCGGTCCCGGCGACGTCATCCCCGGCGTGCGCATCGCCGGGGCGGCGGTCTTCGTCGAGGAGGCGATGGCCGAGGGCGCCCAGGCCCTCGTCTACTGACGCCGGCCGGCCAGCTCCGCCTGGCATGTCCTTTTCGGGCGGAGTACCGATAGTGACCCGACATGTCGGGTCACTGCCTACGATTCGGATGTGGGCGAGGTGATCGAACAGTTCTTCGCGTCACTGCCGGCGCGCGCCCCGGCGGTGCTGCGCAGTCCGATTGCCGGAACCCTTCGGATCGACCTGACCACCGGCAACCGCACCGACCACTGGCTGATCGAGCTGGCCCCCGGCTCCGTCCGGGTCAGGCACGAGCATGGACCGGCCGACGCCGTCTGGACCAGCAGCGCCGGCCTCTTCGAGCGGCTGGTCACCGGGCGCGCCCAGGGCATCGCCTCGGTGCTGCGCAACGAGTGCACGTTCAGCGGCCAGGTGCTGCTCTTCCTCGCCTTCCGGCGCTTCTTCCCCGACCCGCCCGGCACCCGCGACCCCCGACAGACCGCCCGCGAGCAGGCCGGACGGCCGGCATGAAGGAGCGGGTCAGCATCCTCGACGGCAACACCTTCCTGGTCTGCGACCGGCAGGGGGACATCGAGCCGTCCTTCGACTTTCCCACCGGGCTCTTCTCCTTCGACACCCGGTTCCTCTCCACCTGGCTGCTCACCCTCGACGGGCAGCGGCTGCACGCCCTGTCCATCGACGACGCCCAGTCGTACCGGACCCGGTTCTTCCTGGTGCCGGGCGAGCCGACGCACTACCTCGACGCCAAGGTCTCGGTGATCCGCAGCCGCTCGATCGGCGGGAGCTTCGCCGAGGAGCTGACCGTGCTCAACCACTCGGAGCGGGAGGTCGAGTTCGCCCTCCGGCTCGACATGGGCGCCGACTTCGCCGACCTCTTCGAGATCAAGCACGAGCGGCAGAAGAAGGGGCGCACCAGCCCGACGGTCGGCGACAACGAGCTCCGGCTCAGCTACCGCCGGGAGGGGTTCCACCGGGAGGTGGTGATCAGCACCTCCGCCCGCGGCGAGATCGACGACCGGGGCATGACCTTCCGGATCCGGGTCGGCCGGCACGGCGAGTGGACCACCCGGCTGCACGTCGCCACCAACATCTACGGCGCCCGCGGCGAGGACATCCGGGCCACTCTGCCGCTCGGCGGCCGCCGCGGGGCCGCGGACATCCACGCCGAGCAGAACGACCTGATCGACCGGGCGCCGAAGCTCGGCTGCGACTGCCAGTCGCTCGCGGGGGCGTACCGGCGCAGCCTGAACGACCTCGCCGCGCTCCGGTACGAGTCGATCACGCTCGGCGTACGCCTGCTCGCCGCCGGCCTGCCCTGGTTCATGACCCTCTTCGGCCGGGACAGCCTGTTCACCTCGTTGCAGTTGCTGCCGTTCCTGCCGGCACTGGTCCCGCCCACCCTGCTGATGCTGGCCGGGCTCCAGGGCAGCCGGTTGGACGACTTCCGGGACGAGGAACCGGGCAAGATCCTGCACGAGCTCCGGTACGGCGAAACGGCCGGTTTCGAGGAGCAGCCGCACTCCCCCTACTACGGCTCGGCCGACTCCACCCCGCTCTTCGTCATCCTGCTCGACGAGTACGAGCGGTGGACCGGGGACGCCGGCCTGGTCCGTAAACTCGAGTCCCAGGCCCGGGCGGCACTGAACTGGATCGACACCTACGGCGACCTGCTCGGCACCGGGTACGTCTGGTACATGACCCGCAACCCGGAGACCGGCCTGCAGAACCAGTGCTGGAAGGACTCCTGGGACTCGGTCTCCTACCGCGACGGCCGGCTGCCCGCGTTCCCCCGCGCCACCTGCGAGCTTCAGGGGTACGCCTACGACGCGAAGCTCCGCGGCGCCCGGATGGCCCGGAGGATCTGGAACGACCCGGCGTACGCCGACCGGTTGGAGCGGGAGGCCGCGGAGCTGAAGAAGCGGTTCAACCGAGACTTCTGGATCCCGGAGCGCGGGTACTACGCGCTCGCCCTGGACCCGGAGGGGCGGCACATCGACGCCCTCTCCTCCAACATCGGACACCTGCTGTGGAGCGGGATCGTCGACGAGTCCCGGGCCGTGTCAGTCGCCGAGCACCTGCTCGGGCCCCGGCTCTTCTCCGGATGGGGGGTGCGGACCCTCGCCGACGACCAGGGGCGGTACAACCCGATCGGCTACCACGTCGGCACGGTGTGGCCGTTCGACAACTCGATCATCGCCTGGGGGCTGTGGAAGTACGGCTTCCGCGAGGAGGCCGGCCGGATCTGCGAGTCGGTAGTGAGCGCGTCCCGGTTCTTCGACGGCCGGCTGCCGGAGGCGTTCGCCGGCTACGAGCGGGACCTCACCGATTATCCGGTGCAGTACCCGACCGCGTGCAGTCCGCAAGCCTGGTCGGCCGGGACCCCGCTGCTGCTGCTCCGGGTGATGCTGGGCCTCGAACCGCAGGGCGAACACCTGATCATCGACCCCGCCGTCCCCGAGGGGATGGGCCGGGTGGAGTTGCTCGACATCCCCGGTCGCTGGGGCCGCGTGGACGCCCTGGGCCGCAGCCGTAGCCCGCACGACGACACCCGGGGCCACTGACCCGGAGGGGCCGCGGTCAGCGGCGGCAGATCGCGGCGACGGTCAGCCGGACCCGCCCGTCGACGCGTTCGGCCACCACCGTGCGGCTCGACCGGTAGGCGTACAGCTCGGTGGTGGCGCGGACCTGCAGGGTGCCGTCGCTGAACCGCGACAGCGCGCCCGGCAGCGTCGGCCGGTCGGGCCGGTCCGGCGCCGAGACGGCCGTGGCCGTCCGGGCCGTCGCGCCGTCCGGGCAGGGCGCGGCGGAGACCTCCACCGGGCCCGCCGCGCCGCCGAAACCACCCAGCAGCTCGGTGACCATGGCCGCCTCCGACCCGCCGTCGGCGGTGGGGGCGCGGTAGCCGGCGCCCACCGGTCGGCAGCCGGTCTCGGCGGTGAGCCGGACCCGGCCCGACCCGGTGGAGCGACCCTCCACGGCGACGAACTCACCGGCGTCGGCGCGCAGCACCGGCCCCTCGCCGGTCACCCGGACCCCGGCCCGCCAGTCCGCCGGCAGCCGGTCGGCCACCCGCTGGAGCAGCCCGCGCGCGTCGTCGTCGGCGAGGAGCACCTCCACCCCGCGGGTCAGCGCGGCGCCGTCCGCGAACGGGGTGACCCGGCAGCCCCGCCGGAGCACGTCCGGCACGAGCCAGGCCGCGCCGCCGTCGCCCGCCGCCGCCAGCAGCTCACCCACCGCCCGGTCGACCACCGGCCCGGCCTCGGCCAGGCTGCGCTGCTCGCGCACGGTCGGCGGGTCGTCGCGGACGGAGATCCAGGTCAGCACGGCAAGCAGCACCGCCCACGCCACGGTCGCGGCCAGCAGCCAGCGCAGCCGCCGCCGGCCGGGGGCCGGCTGGTCGGGACCGGTCGGCGGGGCGTACCCGGCCTGGACAGCACCACTCACCGGGCCATGGTGTCACGCGGCGGCCCGCCCCCGGCGCCGGCCCGTGCACAGGTACGACCACCCCGGTCACGGGACCGGGCCCCGGCGGGACGGCCGACGGGGCCGGTCACCCCGGGCCGGGGCGACCGGCCCCGTGGGCCGATCAGAGCGTGGGTCAGGCGGCGACCGTGACGGTCACCTCGTTGATCCCGCGGGTGGCGGTGACGGCGGTGTCGCCGTTGCCGTGCCGGGACAGCGCCCGCAGGGTCCAGCTGCCCGGCGCCGCGAAGAACCGGAACTGGCCGGCCGGGGAGGTGACCACCTCGGCGGTGAACTCACCGGTGGAGTCGAGCAGCCGGACGTACGCGCCCGGCACGACCTCGCCGGACTCGGCCAGCACCTGGCCGGTGATGACGGTTTCCTTCTCCAGGTCGAGGCTGGCCGGCAGCGGCGCGGCCTGGTCGGGAGCCGCGCAACCGGCGGCGGTGGGAGCGGTCATGGAAATCAGGCCTCCCCGGGCTCGTCGCCGAGCGCGATCGGCACGCCGATCAGCGAACCGTACTCGGTCCAGGAGCCGTCGTAGTTCTTCACGTTCCGGTGCCCGAGCAGCTCCTGGAGCACGAACCAGGAGTGCGAGGAGCGCTCGCCGATCCGGCAGTACGCGATCGTCTCCTTGCTGTCGTCCAGGCCGGCGGCGGCGTAGATCCTGCGCAGCTCGTCGTCGGACTTGAAGGTGCCGTCCTCGTTGGCCGCCTTGGACCACGGCACGCTGATCGCGGTGGGCACGTGGCCCGCCCGCTGCGCCTGCTCCTGCGGCAGGTGGGCGGGGGCGAGCAGCCGGCCGGCGTACTCGTCGGGGCTGCGCACGTCGACCAGGTTCTTGGTGCCGATGGCGTCGACCACCTCGTCCCGGAAGGCGCGGATCGAGCGGTCGGGCTCCTGCGCGACGTACTGCGTCGCCGGGCGCTCGACCTTGTCGGTGACCAGCGGGCGGGCGTCCAGCTCCCACTTCTTGCGGCCGCCGTCGAGCAGCTTCACGTCGCGGTGCCCGTAGAGCTTGAAGTACCAGTACGCGTACGCGGCGAACCAGTTGTTGTTGCCGCCGTACAGGATCACGGCGTCGTCGTTGGCGATGCCGCGCTCGGAGAGCAGCGTCTCGAACTGGGCCTTGTCGAGGAAGTCCCGGCGGACCGGGTCCTGGAGGTCGGTGCGCCAGTCGAGCTTGATCGCGCCGGCGATGTGGCCGGTGTCGTAGGCCGAGGTGTCCTCGTCGACCTCGACGAAGACGACGCCCGGGGCGTCGATGTTCTTCTCGGCCCACTCGGCCGAGACGAGTGCGGTGTCGCGACTCATCAGATCACTCCCTGGTGAGGATGGATGGTGAGCCAGCGCGCGGAGGTCGAAGTCGATGATTGTCGCACCACGCGCGGGACCCAGAGCTAGGAACGGGATCACGGGTTCGTGCGACGGCGCCGCTGCCGGGCGATCAGGGGAGCACCGGAGGGTACGCGGACCCTGCGTGCCGGTGGCCGCTAGGCGGCCGAGGACAGCCCCGCCGTCAGATGACGGGGCGACACAGGCAGGTGGCCACGCGGCACAGGTCGACCGCGCGCCGTTTGGTGAGGAGTGTCCCCATGAGCAGGCAGCCTACCAGCCGGCCCTCGGGGCGCCACCGGACCGACCAGCATCCGGGACGCCGCTCCCGGCCGGTGGTGGGCGCGGCGTGGCCGGTCAGCCGGCCGAGTTGATGGGTACGTCCCGCGCGTCGGCGGTCACCGTCAGCCCCTCCGGCTTCGGCTCGACCGTGCGGACGTTGAGCTGGAACGGCAGCTCGGGCAGGGGCACGTCGACCGAGATGCCCTTGGCGTAGTTGGCCAGCAGCGTCCGGGCCAGCGGCACGTTGGGCAGCCCCTCGGCGTTCAGGTTGTTGAAGCGCAGCGCCACCTTGTTGTCCCTGACGGTCACGTCGGCGGTGCCGACGACGGTGAGCTTGACGCCGAGGATGTCGACCGGAGCGGTGACGGCCAGCTTGCCGCCCTGCTCCCCGAGGGTCAGCCCGGGCCGGTCGAGCAGCTTGGCCAGGCTGTCGTAGGTGATGGTGCCGCGACCGTCCACGCGCTCGGCGACCACCTCGCCCTGACCGGAACGGATGGTGTCCAGCGAGGCCCGCACGTCGCGGGCGTCCACGTCGAGTCGCGGCACGCTGACCGTGTCGCCCCGCACCGGACCCTGCACGTCGGTCAGCACGATCGAGATGTGCTCGTACTTCCCGGCCAGCACCTGGGTCAGGAACGGGAAGCCGCCGACCTGGACCTGCGGCGCGGCGGACTGCGCGTCCTGCTTGGCGACCTCCTGCTTCACCTGGTCGGCGATGGCCCGCTCGGCCACGCCGGCCGCCACCCGGTCGGCGACCACCAGCAGCCCGGCCAGGACCAGTAGCAGGACGACGAACCCGATCAGCACCTTGCGCCCGCGCCGCCGGGGCCGTTCCTCGTACGCCGCCTCGGCCTGTGACACGCCGCCTCCTGTGTTCGCTGTCGGTCGCCGCGGTGCGGCGCACCGGTAGTACCCGATGGCTGGATCGCTCAATCGCCGGCTCAGAGGAAGAGCACGCACATGGCGTACGCGGCGGGCGCGGCCAGCGCGAAACCGCCGAGCGGGCCCTGCATGTGCCGGGCCACCCACATGGTCGGCGCCTCGCCGGCCATCAGCCGGCCCGCCTCCGCGTACCCGACGGCGAGGTCGGCCAGCACCGCGGTGGCCGCGGTGACCAGGCCGATCAGGGCGGCGCTGGTCGGGGTGAAGCCGACCAGGTAGCTGCCGAGCACCGCGCTGACCAGGGTGCCGACCATCGCGCCGACGACCACGCCGGCCGCACCCCGGGGCACCTGGGGGGCGAGCCGCGGCCAGGGCGCCACCGCGTCGGTCAGCCGGGCCACGGTGAGCGCGGCGCCGGTCGCGGTCAGGCAGACGGTGATGGCCTGGGTGCCGGCCGGGATCCGGCTCAGCACGATCAGGGTCCCGAACGCGACCACGCCGACCACGATGAGCAGCGTGCCGCCGAGCGAGTCGGTCACCCGGACCCGGTCGACCCGGCGGACGAGCTGACCGAGCACGCCGAGGACGAAGCCGCCGACCGCCGCGTACCCGAGGGGGGCCAGGCCGGCGATCTCCGACTGCACGGCGGCGGTGTCGGCCGCGGCGGCGACACCGGCGCTGACCAGGGCGACCAGCAGCAGCGCGGGCGGCCGCATGGCCATCGTCCAGGCCAGCACGAAGAGCAGTTGGACGCCGAAGATGATGAACGCGAACGGCAGCCGGTGCCCGGGCCCGGCGGTCTGCGCGCCGAGCACCAGGCCCACGCCGAGCAGTGCGGCGAACCCGGCGACGGTGAGCGCGAGCGGTCGGCGTACCGCGACCGGCTCCACCTCCTCCTCGGCGGTGTCGTCGGCGGGCTCGTCGTCGGGCCGCCGGGCCGGGCCGCCCTTGCGGAGCCGGCGGGGACCACTCCGCTCCCGCCGCTCCCCGCCCTCGTCGGCGGCCGGGCCGGTACGCGGGCCCGGCGGGTAGCCACGGGAGGGGTCGGCCGGCGCCGGACGGGCGCCGCCGGCCCAGGGGTCGCGGCCGGTCTCGGGCGAGGTGGAGGGAAACACGCCCCGATCGTGCCAGACCGGGCCGCCCCGGCGGAGGTCACGGTTTCGGCAACGTTAAAACCTGCGCCGCGATCAGGGGCAGATCAGACAAAGCGGAAAGGGCACGGAGGTGAAGCCGGGGCGATCGGTTACGCTCAAGCCGTTACCCGCCCGTCAGCGACGCCGGGACCCACGCAAGTTCTCAGCGCCACCCCGGTCGGGCGTGCCGCTGTTCGCGCGCGGTCGAAGGGCCGCCGGGACGGAGGTGATCGTGTGGAGCTCCTGCTGCTGGTGACCGCGCGCGCAGGTGAGCCATCGGCGGTGCTGCCGGCACTCGACCTGCTGCCGCACTCGGTCCGCACCGCGCCCCGCGACGTCCGCACGCTGGTCAGCGGGCCCAGCCCGGACGCGGTCCTGGTGGACGCCCGCGCCGAGCTGAGCGAGGCCCGGGCCACCTGCCGGATGCTGCACGCCACCGGGCTCGGCGTGCCGCTGGTCGCGGTGGTCACCGAGGCCGGCCTGATCGCGCTCAACGCCGACTGGGGCGTGGACGACGTCATCCTGGCCGGGGCCGGCCCGGCCGAGGTGGAGGCCCGGCTGCGGCTCGCGGTGGGCCGGATCAGCAACGCGACGGCGGGGGCCGGCGGCTCGATCCGGGCCGGCGAGCTGACCATCGACCCCGACACCTACGCGGCGAAGCTCAAGGGCCGCCCGCTCGACCTCACCTACAAGGAGTTCGAGCTGCTGAAGTTCCTGGCCCAGCACCCGGGCCGGGTGTTCACCCGGGACCAGCTGCTGCGCGAGGTCTGGGGCTACGACTACTTCGGCGGCACCCGTACGGTCGACGTGCACGTCCGGCGGTTGCGCGCCAAGCTCGGCTCGGAGTACGAGTCGATGATCGGGACCGTCCGCCAGGTCGGCTACAAGTTCGTCGTCCCGCCGTCCCGTTCGTTGCCCGAGTCGGAGCCCGCCCCGCTGTCGGTCTGACCGGCTGTTCGACCAATACACCCCCTTAGGGGCTCATTTTACGTTCGCCCGTTCTGCCCGACCTGCCCAGTTTTAGGCTGACTGCCGGGTCGACACAAAGGGGGCGACGGTGGGCGTGATCATCACGGGGGCGACGACAGGACCGGGCCCCGATCCGAACGGTCGGGGCTTCTGATGCCCCGGTCGACGCTGCGGGCCACCGGGGTCGTGACGCTGGTGGCGGCCGCGCTGCTCGGCTCGGCGTACGCGCTGGGCCGCAGCCTCCTCCCCGACCAGCCGGGACACGGCACCGGCGTGACGGCGAGCGTCAACAGCCCGCGCTACGGCGACCAGCCGCCGAGCCCGGCCGACTCCCCGGAGGCCCCCTCGGCGAGCCCCACTCGGGAGGACCGCCGGCCCTCCGCCGACGGCGGCGAGGGGCCCTTCGGCAGCCTGGTCTCCACCGGCTCCTCCCGGGTGGCGCTCACCTTCGACGACGGGCCGGACCCGCTGTACACCCCCGAGGTGCTCGCGCTCCTGCGGGAGTACAACGTCAAGGCCACCTTCTGCGTGGTGGGCGAGAACGTGGAGAGCCACCCGGACCTGGTCCAGCAGATCGTGGCCGAGGGCCACACCCTCTGCAACCACTCGTGGAACCACGACATCGACCTGGGCACGCGCCCGCCCGACGAGATCCGGGCCGACCTGCTCCGCACCAACGAGGCGATCCGGGCCGCGGTGCCCGGCGCGCCGATCGCGTACTACCGGCAGCCCGGCGGGGCCTGGACCTACCGGGTGGCGTCGGTCTGCGGGGAGCTGGGCATGGCGCCGCTGCACTGGGCGGTCGACCCGGCCGACTGGACCGTGCCCGGCGTCGCGAAGATCACCGCCACGGTGCTGACCCAGACCGCGCCCGGCGCGATCGTGCTGATGCACGACGCCGGCGGGGACCGTGCCGGCACCGTGGCGGCGCTGCGGTACCTCCTGCCCGAGCTGATGAGCCGGTTCCAACTGGAGGCGCTGCCCACCGGCACCACGTGACGGGAGTCGCGCTGCCGGTCCCCGCGTCCGGCGCGAGCGGCCGGGCGCCGGCCGCTACGGTGACGGGATGAGCAGCACCGCGCCGACCGCCGACCGTGTCGCCCGCGCCGACCGGCTGGCGCCGGTCGAGGTGGCCGAGGTGCTGGCGCTGGCCCGCACGGCCGGGGACGCCGACGGCGCGGACCCGCTCGACGAGCACGTGCTGCTCCGGCTGCGGGACCCGGAGGCGCCCGCGGTGCACCTCACCGCCCGGGCCGCCGACGGGACGCTCACCGGCTACGCCCACCTGGACACCACCGACGCCACCGGCGGCATCGGGGTGGAGCTGGTGGTGCACCCCACGTACCGGCGGCGCGGCACCGGCCGGGCGCTGGCCCGGGGTGTGCTGGCCGCGGCGTCCGGTCCACTGCGCGCGTGGGCGCACGGCGACCATCCGTCCGCCGCCGCGCTCGCGGTCGACCTGGGCTTCACCCGCGCCCGGGTGCTCTGGCAGCTCCGCCGGCCGCTCACCGCCGCACTGCCGGAGGTACGCCTGCCCGACGGGGTGGAGCTGCGCGCCTTCCAGCCGGGCGTGGACGACGAGGCCTGGCTGGCGCTCAACAACCTGGCCTTCGCCGCGCACCCGGAGCAGGGCGGCTGGACCCCGGCCGACCTGCGGGTACGCCTCGCCGAGCCGTGGTTCGACCCGGCCGGCTTCCTGCTCGCCGTGCAGTCCGCCACCGGCCGGCTGCTCGGCTTCCACTGGACCAAGGTGCACGAGCGCCCCGGGTCCGCCCGGACCGGGGAGGTCTACGTGCTCGGGGTCGACCCGTCCGCGCACGGCGGCGGCCTCGGCAAGGCGCTGACCACCGCCGGGCTCGCGTACCTGCGGGACCGGCGGGGCCTGGACCGGGTGATGCTCTACGTCGACGAGTCGAACGCGGGGGCGATGGCGCTCTACGAGCGGCTCGGCTTCGCCCGCTGGTCCGGCCACGTCAACTACCAGCTCGGCTGACTCCCCACCCCGGCCCTCCGGGCGACCGTCGCGTCCGGAAGATCGGTCACGATGGTGTCACGGGGTGGGCTCGGCCCGGTAACGGCTGTCCTGATAAATAGCATTAATAGCGATAGTGGGCCGCGAGTTCACTTAACGGACAACCCCCACTCAGCCCACGGTCACCCCGTCGGACGGACCTGTTCATCTTCCGTTCACTTCCGACCGGCGAACCGTCCACCTGGCACTTCTAACTTTCAGGTCAGCCGGTCAGCGCCGGCCCCCGGCCTCGTCCGGGCGACTGACCAAAGACGTGAAGGGAAACCCCTCAGGTGAAGCTCCAGCGGCACGGCGCCATTGCCTGCCTCGCTCTCACTGCGGTGCTCGGTCTCAGCGCTTGCGGCTCGGACAACAACGAGCCGACCGGCACCTCCGCCTCCGGCTCCGCGGCCGCGGTCGACTGCGGCAAGGGCACGCTGAACGCGCAGGGCTCCTCCGCGCAGAAGAACGCGATGGCCGAGTGGATCAAGGCGTACCAGCAGAAGTGCGCCGGCACCACGATCAACTACGAGCCCACCGGCTCCGGCGCGGGCATCCAGGCCTTCATCGCCGGCACCGCCGACTTCGCCGGCTCCGACTCGGCCCTCAAGCCGGAGGAGCAGCCGCAGGCCGACGCCAAGTGCGCGGGCGGCCAGGCGCTCAACCTGCCGATGGTGATCGGCCCGGTGGCCGTCGTCTACAACGTCAGCGGCGTGGACAACCTCCAGCTCAAGCCGGCCACCCTGGCGAAGATCTTCGCCGGCACGGTGACCAAGTGGGACGACGCGGCCATCAAGGCCGACAACCCGGACGCCAAGCTGCCGGCCACCGCGATCCAGGCGGTGCACCGCTCCGACGAGTCGGGCACGACCGACAACTTCACCAAGTACCTCGCCAAGACCGCCGAGGCGGACTGGACCTTCGGCAACGCCAAGGCGTGGAAGGCCCCGGGTGGCGTGGGCGCCGCCAAGTCCGACGGTGTCGCCAGCAAGGTCAAGGGCACCGACGGCACCATCAGCTACGTCGAGTGGTCGTACGCCGAGAACGGCGGCCTGAAGAAGGCCAAGGTGCAGAACGGCGCCGGCGAGTGGGCCGAGCTCACCGCCGAGTCGGCCGGCAAGACCATCGCCGGGGCCAAGTTCGAGGGCCAGGGCGACGACCTGAAGATGTCGATCGACTACAACACCAAGGAGGCCGGGGCCTACCCGATCGTCCTGGCGACCTACGAGATCGTCTGCAGCAAGGGCCTGGCCGCCGACAAGCTGCCGCTGGTCAAGGGCCTGCTGAGCCACGCCGCCAGCGCCGAGGGTCAGGCCGACCTGGTCGAGCTGGGCTACGCCCCGCTGCCGGACTCGGTCCGCACCAAGGTCGAGGCCGCGGTCAAGAACCTCTCCTGACCTCCTCCGAGCAACACCACCTCCTCAATTCGAAGCGAGCGAGCAGATGGGTGAAACCCCTCACCGCTCGGCACACGCCGGCACCGGCGGGACCCGCGTGACCTCCGGTCACGACTGGCCCGCCGGTGCCTCGGCGCGTGTGGCCGAGACCTCAGGCAACCCTCGTACCCCGATCGGGAACGGACTGGGCGGCGGCGGTGGCCTGCCCAAGGCCCGGGCCTTCGGCGCGGAACGGGCCTTCCGCGGCCTCACCCTCGCCGCCGGCGCCGCCGTGCTGGTCATCATCGCGGCGATCGCGGTCTTCCTGATCGCCAAGGCCGTGCCGGCTCTGCGGGCGAACACCGAGGACTTCTGGACCTTCGAGGGCTGGTTCCCGAACGACAACCCGCCCAAGTTCGGCATCGGCGCGCTCGCCTTCGGCACCGTGCTCACCGCGCTGCTGGCGCTGCTCGTCGCGGTGCCGGTCGCGCTGGGCATCGCCCTCTACCTCACGCACTACGCCCCGCGCCGGATCGGCACCGGCCTCGGCTTCGTGATCGACCTGCTGGCCGCCGTGCCCAGCGTGGTCTTCGGCCTGTGGGGCCGGGACTACCTCGTCGAACCGATCACGGACCTGTCGACCTGGCTGAACAAGTACTTCAGCTGGATCCCGATCTTCGGCGACGGCCCGTACGGGAACTCGATCCTGCTCGGCTCCCTGGTGCTGGCGATCATGGTGCTGCCGATCATCACCTCACTCTCCCGCGAGGTGTTCCTGCAGACCCCGACCGCCAACGAGGAGGCCGCCCTCGCGCTGGGCGCCACCCGCTGGGAGATGCTGCGCACCGCCGTGCTGCCGTACGGGCGCCCGGGCATCATCGCCGCGGTGATGCTCGGCCTGGGTCGCGCGCTCGGCGAGACCATCGCGCTGGCGCTGACCCTCGGCTCCACCTACGCCATCTCGTTCAACGTCCTGCAAAGCGGTGGCAACACCATCGCCGCGAACATCGCGAACCGGTTCGCCGAGGCGAACGACACCGGTCGGGGCGCGCTGATCGCCTCCGGCCTGGTGCTCTTCGCGATCACGCTGATCGTCAACATCACCGCCCGGGCGATCATCTACCGCCGCCGCGAGTTCACGGAGTCGGCCGCATGACAACGACTGTCACCACCCACCGCCCGCGGCCGCCGGCGCAGCCGGCCACGCTGCGGGCCAAGCGGCTGCCGAGGTACGCCGCGCCCGCCATCGCCGTCGCGGCCCTGCTGGTCGCCGCCGGGGTCGTCTACGGCCTCGGCATCGGCGGCCCCGTCCTGGTGGTGGTCCTCGGCGCGCTGTTCTACCTGGCCGGGCTCTTCACCGCCGCGAACGCGGTCGAGGGGCGGCGGGCGGCCCGCAACCGCACCTGGAGCGCGCTGATCCACTCGGCCTTCGTGCTGGCGGTGCTGCCGCTGGCCTCGGTGGTCTGGACCCTGGTCAGCAAGGGCGTCGAACGGCTCGACGGGAACTTCTTCGGCACCTCGATGAACAACATCGGGGCCCGGGACGCGAACGGCGGCGCCTACCACGCCATCATCGGCACGCTGGAGCAGGTCGGCATCGCGACTCTGATCACCGTCCCGCTCGGGGTGCTCTGCGCGATCTACATCGTCGAGTACGGCCGGGGCAGGTTCGCCTTCGCCATCCGGTTCTTCGTCGACGTGATGACCGGCATCCCGTCCATCGTCACCGGCCTCTTCGTGCTGGCGTTCTGGGTGCTGATCGTCTCGCCGTGGTTCAACGACGGGCGGCCGGGATTCTCCGGCTTCGCCGCGGCGCTGGCCCTGAGCGTGCTGATGCTCCCGACCGTGGTGCGCTCCACCGAGGAGATGCTCCGCCTCGTCCCGGCGCCGCTGCGGGAGGGCGCGTACGCCCTCGGCGTGCCGAAGTGGAAGACCATCCTGCGGGTTGTTCTGCCGACCGCGCTGCCGGGCATCGTCACCGGCATCATGCTCGCCATCGCGCGGGCCGCCGGTGAGACCGCCCCGGTACTGCTCGTCGCCGGCGGCGGCGCGGCGATCAACTTCAACCCGTTCGAGAACAACCAGTCGTCGCTGGCTCTGTTCGTCTACCAGCAGGCCGGCGAGGCCTCGAAGTACTCGCCGGCGCGGGCGTGGACCGCGGCGCTGACCCTGGTCGCCCTCGTACTCGTCCTGACCATCGCGGCGAAGTTGCTGGCCCGTCGCAACCGGCTCGGCCGATGAACCCCGGAGGTACCGCCATCATGGCCAAGCGCATCGAAGCCACCAACGTCACCGCGTACTACGGCGCCTTCAAGGCGATCGAGAACATCAACCTGACCGTCGAACCGAAGACGGTCACCGCCCTGATCGGCCCGTCCGGCTGCGGCAAGTCCACCTTCCTGCGGTCCATCAACCGGATGCACGAGGTGCTCCCCGGCGCCCGGGTCGAGGGCAGCCTGACGATCGACGACCAGGACATCTACGACCGGGACGTGGACGTCACCGCGGTCCGCCGGATGATCGGCATGGTCTTCCAGCGGCCGAACCCGTTCCCCACCATGAGCATCTTCGAGAACGTGGTGGCCGGCCTGCGGCTCAACGGCATCCGCAGGAAGTCGATCCTGGAGGAGGCGGCCGAGAAGGCGCTCCGCTCGGCGAACCTCTGGGACGAGGTCAAGGACCGGCTCGGCAAGCCGGGCGCCGGCCTGTCCGGCGGTCAGCAGCAGCGGCTCTGCATCGCCCGCACCATCGCCGTCGAGCCCCAGGTGGTGCTGATGGACGAGCCCTGCTCGGCGCTGGACCCGATCTCGACGCTGGCCATCGAGGACCTGATGTTCCAGCTCAAGGACAAGTTCACCATCGTCATCGTCACGCACAACATGCAGCAGGCCGCCCGGGTGTCGGACCGGACCGCCTTCTTCTCCATCGAGAAGACCGGCGACCCGGGCCGGCTGATCGAGTACGACAACACCCAGAAGATCTTCAGCAACCCGAGCGTGAAGAAGACCGAGGACTACATCACCGGCCGCTTCGGCTGAGCCGCTGGTTCCCGGTCTGCGAGGGGCGTCGGTCGCGTCGACCGACGCCCCTCGGCGTCTTCACCGCAACGCCGCGAAGAACCGGCGGATGTCGGCCACCAGCAAGCACCTGACAGCGCCCCACCGCCATGAAGAGCAGGACGACGGGGAGGCGCTGTGGGGCACGGAGGCTTCACTGGCGCATCTGCACGGCGGGCCGCTCGACGGTGTGCAGCGGGAGCTGCCCGACGGGCCCGGCGACATCGTGGAATTCACCCACGAGGCGCGCGACGGCACCTGGTACGTGGAGTACCGCAAGGTTCGCCCGGCCGGCGACGGCTGGCACTACGAGGCCACCGGCGGGATGGACAAACAGGACGAGGAGTGACGTCGGCGGCGCGGGCCTGATCCGGGGTTTCCGTCCCCGGCACGGGGGAAGCCAGCGGCATGGCCGAGACCTTCGCGGATCAGGACCTCACGACCCTGCGGTCGATCGCGCGCGGTGCGGGGATACCGGACACGGACCGGATGCCGCACGACGAGCTGGTCGAGATGTTGCGCCGGGCCGGACTGGCCGAGCCGGACGGCCGGCCGGTCGACACCAACCTGGCCGAGCAGGGCGGCGCACCGACCTCGGGCACGTACCGCGCCGAGGGCGTCGGACGCCGCGAGTCGGCCGGCGGGTCGGGCGCGCAGACGGCCGCCGCCGTCGACCAGCCGACGCAGGATCCGGCCGGGTTGTCCGGCCTGCCCCGCAGCAGTCTGGACCTGGGTGACGAGAGCACTGGCGGTCGGGCCGCCGAGGAGGCGATCGGGGCCCGGCCCGGCGAGTCCGGCACCGAGATCGACGACCGCACGCAGCGCTGACACCGCCGTTCACGGGACGTCCGGCGCCCGGGCATTGACACCGGGAAATTCGTTCATGACCATGATTCACTCCCTCAGCGTGGACTCCGTGGCCGACGCGCTGCTGCATGCCCAGAGTCGCGGCGTCACCGTGATGGTGGTCCTCGACGGAAAGAACGCCACCTCGACCGACCCGGCCGTCACGACGATCAAGCAGCTCACCAACCACCAGTTCTGCCTCAACAGCAGCGGCGGCCACGGCTGCATCAGCACCAGCGCCGACGGCGACATGCACACGAAGATTTTCACGTTCACCAGCACCACCGACCCGAACGGCGTGGCCCGCGGCAACGTCGTCTGGTTCGGGTCGAGCAACCTCACCTACGCCACCGGCCCCGACGCGTTCAACAACGCCGTCACGGTCTACGGCGACGCCACGCTCGCCGCGGGGCTCAACGCGAACTTCACCGACATGTGGAACCGCCGGCACTACAGCGGCAACGACTACTACGACTCCGCCTCCGGCCGCGGCTACTACCAGGCGGCCGCGGCCGACGCGTACGCCTCCCCGGAGGGCGCGGGGCAGACCGATACCATCGTCACCCGGCTCAACGACCTGACCCCGGACGCCGACTGCCGGCTGCGCGTCGGCATGGCGTCGGTGACCACCGGGCGTCCGCAGCTCGTCAACCTCGCCACCCGGGTTCCGCGCCGCCGGGTGCAAGGTCTGGATGGCCATCGGTACGAACGCCGACGGCGGTATCGCCATGAGCCAGTCGGTCTACAACGAACTCCTCGACGCCGGTGTGGCCATCCGCCGCAAGGACAAGGTGCACGACAAGTTCTTCGCGGCGTACGGCAGGTACGGCATCGCCCTGCAGTACCGCGTCTACACGGGCTCGCAGAACGGACGCAGGACGCGCTCGGCGAGAACGACGAGATCTTCGTGAAGATGGCCCCGGAGACCGGCACCGCCCACCCGCTTTACGACGCCTACTACACGCACTTCAACGACGCGTACAACACCGGTGTCACCTGCTCGAAGAGCAACTTCCCCTGCCGGTGACCCGGCTCGCGCGCGGTCCACTGGAGGCCGGCCGCGTCCGTGAAGCGGATTACCGACCCGATCATGTCCTCCTTGCGGCCCACCGTGGGAGGCGGCACCGCAGGCGACAGTTCGATGATGCTCAAGACCTTTTCGCCGGGTCCGACGACTGGGAGCGAGTCCCCTGGTACCTCATCGTGGTCTTGTGGGCTGGCCACGATGTAGAGGTTGAGGATCGGCATGGCACTGTGGTTGACGACCTGCACATGCACGCTGCTGACCCCCCAAACCTCGGGCGATTCGCCGATTCGACGCTCTCCGCCGATCTGGACGTCCGCCACCACTGTGCGAGCTTGGCCAGCCTCCGCCGGCCGCCGGGACGTCGAGCCGTACCGGCTGGTCAACTGGGGGCGCCGCTGGTACCTGGTGGCCTTCGACCCGGAACGCGACGACTGGCGGACGTTCCGGGTCGACCGGATCACCCCGCGCACTCCGAATGGTCCCCGCTTCGCGCGCCGGGAACTGCCCGAGGACGTGGTCGACCGGGTCCGGCGCGGGGTGTCGGCGGCAGCCTGGCGGCACCGGGCGCGGATCCTGGTGCACGCCCCCGCCGAGGTGGTCGCCGAACAGATCAACCCGGCCGTCGGCACGGTGGAACCGGTCGACCAGCGGAGCTGCCTGCTGCACACCGGCGCGGACCGCCTGGAGACGATCGGTCTGGCTCGGCCTCCTCGACACCGACTTCACCGTCCAGCACCCACCGGAACTGGCCGACCTGCTGCGTACCCTCGCCACCCGCTACCTCCGCGCGGCGGGCTGACCGCCCTCCCCCGCCGATCTTGCAGTCAGGGCCCGCCCGTTGCCCGGAAAGCCGGTTTCGCCCGGGCCGAAAGTGCAAGATCGCGGAGGGCGGTGCGGGTCAGGCCAGGACGAAGCGGGGTTCGCCGTCGTCGGGGAGGTCGAGGCGGGGGGTGATCGGGGTGGCGGCGTCGCGGGCGGCGGCGGCGCGTGCCACGCCGGCCAGGTCGCCGGCCGCCGCCACCTGGGCCAGGGTGACCAGCGTGGGGGGCAGCATGGTCAGCTCGCCGGCCTCGGCGCGGGCCAGCGCGTCCGCCGGGCGCACCCACATGGTGTGGTCGGCCTCGCCGGAGACGTCCCGGGTCCGCTGCCCCTCCGGCAGCAGGGCCACGAAGAAGTACGTGTCGAAGCGGCGCGGCTCGAACTCCGGCGTGATCCACCGGCTCCACGGCAGCAGCAGGTCGGAGCGGAGCGTCAGCCGCCGCCCGGCGAGCAGGTCGGCGAAGCCCACCCGGCGGCCCTCCAGATCCTGTCGTGCGGTCTCCCAGTCGTCGCCGCTGACGTCACCCACCACGATCGCGGCGTCCGGGCCGGCCAGCAGCACGCCGGCCTCCTCGAAGACCTCCCGGGCGGCGGCGCAGACCACCGCCTGGGCGGCGTCCGGCGGCTGCCCGAGGCGGGTGGCCCACTCGGCCGGCTCCGGGCCGGCCCAGTCCAGGTGGATCTGGGAGTCGGAGGGGTCCACCCCGCCGCCGGGGAAGGCGTACATGCCACCGAAGGCCATCGCGGCGACCCGGCGGATGACGTACACCTCGAAGTCGGCGCCGGCGGGGCGGAGCAGCAGCACGGTGGCCGCGACCCGGGGCACCGCCGGGGTGCCGCCCTCGGCGCGGAACCGCCGGGCGTGCTCCACCAGGGCGGGGGGTGCGGTGAAGCCGTCGATCGTCATCCCGCGAGCCTAGTTCCCGACCGGTGGATCATCCTCCCGGCGCCCGGGCGGGCCGGGATAGCGTGCCGGCATGACGCGTTGGGGAATCCTGGCCACCGGGCACATCGCCGGCCGCTTCGCCGAGGACCTGCGGCTGGTGCCGGGAGCCGAACTGGTCGCGGTCGGCTCGCGTACGCCGGCGAGCGCCGAGCTGTTCGCCGCCCGGCACGGCATCCCCCGGGCGTACGGCTCCTGGGCGGGCCTGGCCGCGGACCCGGACCTGGACGTGATCTACGTGGCCACCCCGCACGCCGCCCACCACGAGGCGACCAGGACCTGCCTGGCCGCCGGACGGGCGGTGCTGGTGGAGAAGCCGTGCACGCTGGACCTGGTCACCAGCACCGAGCTGGTGGAGACGGCCCGGGCCCGCGGGGTCTTCCTGATGGAGGCCATGTGGATGCGGACCAATCCCCTGATCCTGCGCGTGGTGGAGCTGATCGCGGACGGCGCGATCGGCGAGGTGACCAGCGTGCGGGCGGACTTCGGGGTGGCCGGGCCGTTCCCGCCCGAGCATCGGATGCGGGCCCGGACGCTGGGCGGCGGCGCGCTGCTCGACCTCGGGGTGTACCCGGTGAGCCTGGCCCACCTGCTGCTCGGCGTGCCGCAGCACGTGCACGCCTGGGCCAGGCTCGGCCCGGAGGGCGTGGACGAGAACACCGGCATCGTGCTCGGCTGGGACTCGGGCGCGGTCGCCACGCTGAGCTGCGGCATGGTCGGCGCGACCGCGATCACCGCCTCGATCACCGGCACCACCGGCCGCGTCGACCTGCCCGAGCCCTTCTACCGGCCCGGCTCGGCCGTGCTGCACCGGCTCGGGACCGAACCGGAGACCATTCCCGCCGACCTGACCGGCGGCGGCTACCAGCACGAGGCCGCCGAGGTGCAGCGCTGCCTGGCCGCCGGGCTGACCGAGAGCCCGCTGGTCCCGCACGCCACGACGCTGGAGGTGATGGCGCTGCTGGACGGGATCCGGGAGCGGATCGGGGTCGACTACCCGTGAAGGCCCACTGCCGTGGCAGCAAACCCGTCGACCACGCGTGAGGGGCCCCCTGCCGTGGCAGGGGGCCCCTCGACGGGCGGTCGGCGCGTCAGAACAGCGGCCGGACCACCAGGTAGGAGAGGCAGGCGATCGCCGCGGCGGCCGGGAACGTGATGATCCAGGCGATCACGATGTTGCCGGCGACGTTCCAGCGGACCGCGGAGAGCCGCTTGGTCGCGCCCACGCCCATGATCGCCGAGGTGATCGTGTGGGTGGTGGAGATCGGCGCCTTCAGCACGAGGGCGTTGAAGTAGAGCACCGCGCTGGCCACCGTCTCGGCGGCGAAGCCCTCCGGCGGGCCCAGGTCGATGATCTTGCGGCCCAGGGTCCGGATGATCCGCCAGCCACCGGCGTACGTGCCCAGTGCCAGCATGGTCGCCGAGGTCCAGAAGACCCAGCCCGGGATGTGCGTCTTGTCGTCCTGGAAGCCACCGGTGTAGAGGGCCAGCACCACGATGCCCATGGTCTTCGCGGCGTCCTGCATGCCGTGACCGACCGACATGGCCGCCGCCGAGAGGGTCTGCGCCCAGCGGAAACCGCGGTTCAGCTTGCCCGGCTGCCCCTTCCGGAAGAGCCAGAGGATGGCCAGCATCAGGAGGTAGCCGAGGGTGAGGCCGACGATCGGCGACAGGATCATCGGGAGGATGACCTTCTCGCCGATGTTGGCCCACTGGACCACGCCGCCGGTGGCCAGCAGGGTCGCCCCGACCAGGCCGCCGAAGAGGGCGTGCGAGGAGGACGACGGCAGGCCGAAGTACCAGGTGATCAGGTTCCAGGCGATGGCGCCGAGCACCCCGGCGAAGACCACCCCGAGGCTGGCCACGCCGGTCGGGAGCGTGACCAGGCCGTCGCCCACGGTCTTGGCCACGCCGGCGCCGAAGTGCGCGCCGACGAAGTTGCCGACGGCGGCCAGCAGCAGGGCGATCCTGGGCGTCAACGCCCGGGTCGAGACGCTGGTCGCGATCGCGTTGGCGGCGTCGTGGAAGCCGTTGGTGTAGTCGAACGCCAGGGCCACCGCGATCACCGCCAGCACGGCGATGAGTTCGGGAGTCACAGGATCAGGACTCCTTGACCGTGATGGTCTCGACGGTGTTCGCCACGTGCTCGAAGGCGTCGCAGGCGGCCTCCAGCTCGTCGGCGACCTCCTTCATCTTCAGCACGGTGAGCGCGTCGTACTCGCCGGAGAAGAGCCGGACCAGCAGCATCCGGTACGCCTGGTCGCCGTCGTTCTCGAGCCGGTTGCACTCGATCCAGTACTCCTCGAGATCCTTCATCGACTTCAGCCGGGGCATCGCCTCGGCGGTCAGCTTGGCCTGCAGGTCGAGGACGTTCACCAGCTCGTGCAGCTCGCGCGGCAGCGCGGGGAGCTTGGTCAGGCCGTACAGGTAGAGCAGGTTGCCGACTGCCTCCAGGTGGTCCATCACGTCGTCGAGCAGCGAGCCCAGCCGGTAGATGTCCTCCCGGTCGAACGGGGTGATGAAGGTGGAGTTGATCTTCTTGTACAGCTGGTGGGTGATCTGGTCACTGTCGTGCTCGACCTCGGTCAGCCGCTCGCTGACCGACTGGACGTCGACGCCGGGCAGGGCCAGCTCGTTGAGCAGCTCGGTACCCCGCACCAGGTTCTGCGCGGCCCTGGTGAAGAGCTCGTAGAAGGCGCCCTCGGTGGGACGGAAGGAAAACTTCACAGCACGGACCTCGTCGTGTCGGTGGAAGGGTGGCCGACGCCCCCGGGCGCCTGCTCTGGGCATGCTAAGGACACGGCGGGAGCGGGCATTCCCCGGCCCACCCCTGGTCAGGCCGGATTCACCGCTCGTTCACCTGCCGTTCACCTTCAGCCCCTCGTCCCCGCTCCGCAACCGCTGGCGCTCCCGCTGCACGTCGAAACCGGCAGCCGGATACCCCAGGTGAAGTCCGCCGAACGTCTCCCGGAGCAGGTGGGCGACGGCCCAGTCCCGGTACCACTTGCGGTCCGCCGGCACCACGAACCAGGGCGCGTCGTCCGCGTCGCACCGGGCCAGGGCGTCGGCGTACGCCGCCTGGTAGTCGTCCCAGCGGGCCCGCGATTCCAGGTCGCTCGGGTTGTACTTCCAGTACTTGCGCGGGTCGGTCAACCGCTCCATCAGCCGCTCGCCCTGCTCCGCGTACGAGATGTGCAGCATCACCTTCACCAGGGTCACCGCGCCGTCGGCCAGCTCCCGCTCGAAGGCGTTGATCTCGTCGTACCGGGCCCGCCAGGTGGCCTCGTCGACCAGCGCGCCGACCCGGGCGATCAGCACGTCCTCGTAGTGCGAGCGGTTGAAGATCCCGACGTAACCGGGGGGCGGCGGGGCCCGGCGGATCCGCCACAGGAAGTCGTGCCGCAGCTCCTCCGCGCTGGGCGGCCCGAACGAGCGGATGTGCAGGCCGAGCGGGTTCATCGCGCCGGCCACCCGCTTGATCGTGCCGTCCTTGCCGCCGCAGTCCATCGCCTGGAGCACCAGCAGCACCCGGCCCGGCCGGTCGCCGTCGAGGTGGGCGTCCGCCTCCGTCGGAGCGCTGGTCGGCGCATCCGGGCCGGCGGCGCCCTTCGCCGACGCGTACAGCATCTCCTGCTGCCGGCCCAGGTCGGCGCCGAGCAGCTCGACCTGCTCGTGGGCCCACGCCCTACGCCGCTTCCCGCTGCCCGCCGCCGCCGGCAGCCCCGGCGTCGAGCGCGGGTCGAGCGCCCCCAGGTCCAGCGCGCCGCCCTCGGGCCGCACCCGCAGCAACTCCCGCATCGTGCCGCCGTGCGGCGGCACGACCCCGGCCCCTTCGACTCCGCTCATCCCCCGATCCTCACCCAGCCCACCCGCCCCCGCCTCCCGACAACCCCTCCCCTGCCCCCCGTCCGGTCGAACCAGGGCGGTGTGAACACCCGTTCAACCCGTTCCGCGCCCTCGTCGGGCAGGATTCGGCATCGAGTCGCGGTGGCCGTCACGTTCCGGGGCGGCGGGACGTGCAGAGGAGGGGGAGAATGCGGCTGCGGGGAGGGACGTGATGGCAGTGGATCTCGATGCCGAGTTCGAGGCGGAGCGCGGGCACCTGATGGCGGTCGCCCACCGGATGCTGGGCAGCCGGAGCGAAGCCGAGGACGCGGTCCAGGAGACCTGGCTGCGGTACGCCGCCGCGCTCGCCGACCCGGCGGCCCGCGCCCAGATCCGGGACCTGCGCGCCTGGCTCACCACCACCTGCTCGCGGATCTGCCTGGACGTGCTCCGCTCCGCGCGGGTACGCCGGGAGGCCTACCCGGGCCAGTGGCTGCCGGAGCCGGTGGTGCGGCCGGTCCCGACGGCCGACGGCTTCGCCCCCGACCCGGCCGAACGGGCGGTCCGCGCCGACCAGGTCGGCACGGCGCTGCTGGTGGTGCTGGAACGGCTCGCGCCGGAACAGCGGGTCGCGTTCGTGCTGCACGACGTCTTCGCGGTGCCGTTCGCCACCATCGCGGAGGTGCTCGGCACCACACCCGCCGCGGCCCGGCAGCTCGCCTCCCGGGCCCGCCGGGCGGTCACCGCCCCGGACGTCCCCCGGCACACCGCCGACCTGGCCGAGCAGCGGCGGGTGCTGACCGCGTTCGCCGCCGCCGTGGAGTCCGGCGAGCTGGACCGGCTGGTCCAGGTGCTCGCCCCGGACGTGGTGCTGATCGGCGACAGCGGCGGGCACTTCCCCGCGGCCCGCCGGCCGGTCGTCGGGGCCGACGCGGTGGCCCGCTTCATCCTCGGCCTCTTCGGCCAGGCCGGCCGGTACGGCGGCCGGCTGCTGGCCCGGCCCGCACTGGTCGACGGCGCCCTCGGCTGGCAGGCCGAGACCGTGCACCGGGACGGCCGGCCGATCCGGCTGGTGACCGCGTTCGCCGTGCACTCCGGCCGGATCACCGGCGTGTTCAACCAGCTCAACCCGGAGAAGGTGCGCGACCTCCCACCGCTGGGCGCCGAGGAGACCTGGCCGCTGCGCTGGTGAGGTCGGCTCAGACCACCAGGGCCAGCCACTTCCGGTACGACGTGGCGAACGGCTCGGTGCCGTCGCCGAGCGCGCCGAAGAGCCAGCGGGCCGCCGACTGGGCCTCGGCGACCACGTCGTCGGGGTAGCCGAACCGCTCGCGGTGCTCGGCGAACTCGTCCTCGTCCCGCAACTCCACCAGGCCGGTCGCCCGGCGACGCACCACATCCAGGTCGAGGTCGATCAGGTGGACCGTGTCGTCGCCCTCCCAACGGGCCGGCGTGGCGATGTCGCAGTAGACCTCGCTGGTCCGCGGCGGCGGGTTGAACATGCCGGTCCACCAGCCGTGGTGCGGCACCAGCAGGACGAAGGGGATCTGCTCGACCGACGGCCGGCCGTGGTAGACCGACTCGGTGCCGGCCGGCACGCCGAGCCAGACACCGAGGTCGTCCTCGGCGAGCCGACGGGCCGGGTAGTCGCGGTGGGCGCTGCCGTCGTACTTGCGGTAGATCACGCGGACCACGTCGCTCGGCATGACTGGCACCCTAACCGATTCCGGCCACGCGACGCGATCGGCAGGTAACCGGACGCGACCCGCGCGGACGCATGCCGCGACGACGCCACGCGGCGGATGGGCGCGCCCGGTGTCGGCGGCGACGGGTACCGTCGCACGGTGACTCCGCCCCGCACCGCCACCGGTCCCGCCGCGTCCCGGAAGGGTCGGGGCACCCGGCCGAGCGGGGCCGACCTGCTCGCCGCCGCGGTCGGCGCGGTGCCCGGCGGGGCCACCCGCCCGGGCCAGCAGCAGATGGCCGAGGCGATCGAGCGGAGCATCGCCTCCGGCGAGCACCTGCTCGTCCAGGCCGGCACCGGCACCGGCAAGTCGCTGGCCTACCTCGCCCCGGCGCTGACCGTGGACGGCCCGGTCGTGGTCTCCACCGCCACCCTGGCCTTGCAGTCCCAGCTGGTCGACCACGACCTGCCCCGGCTCGCCGACGCGGTGGAGCCGCTGCTCCGCCGGCGGCCCACCTTCGCCGTGCTCAAGGGCCGGCACCACTACCTCTGCCTGGCCCGGCTGGACAACTCCACCGAGGACGAGCCGGAGGAGACCCTTTTCGACGCCCCGGCCGCCCGCCCCGGCGGCGGCGGCACGAAGTGGCTGGGCGAGGCGGGCCGGCTCGGCAAGCAGATCCAGCGGTTGCGGGACTGGGCCGAGGAGACCGCCACCGGCGACCGGGACGAGCTGGACCCGGGCGTGGACGACCAGGTCTGGCGGACGGTCTCCATGCCGGCGCGGGAGTGCGTCGGCGCGAGCCGGTGCCCGTTCGGTCAGGAGTGCTTCGCCGAGGCGTCCCGGGCCCGGGCCCGGGAGGCGGACATCGTGGTCACCAACCACAGCCTGCTCGCCGTCGACATGCTCGCCGGCCGGCACATCGTGCCGCCGCACAAGCTGCTCATCGTGGACGAGGCGCACGAGCTCGCCGACCGGGTCTCCTCGGCCGCCCAGGCCGAGCTGGCCCCGGAGCTGATCGACCGGTCCGCCCGGCGGGCCCGGCCACTGCTGCGCCCGGACGTCGCCGAACGGCTCACCGAGGCCGGCGACGCCCTCGCCGTCGGGCTGGCCGAGGTGCCCGCCGGGCGGCTGACCGGCGGGCTGCCGGGGCCGCTGCGCGAGGCGTGCACGCTGCTCGACGCGGCGACCCGGGCAGCGCTGGAGGCGATCGGCGAGGTCAAGGCCGACGACCCGGACCCGGTCCGCAAGCAGCAGGCGAAGGCGGTGCTGGACGAGCTCTCCACCACCGCCCAGCGGCTGCTGGAGGAGGCGGACCACGACGTGGCCTGGGTGGAGAAGCCCGACAACGGCAGCCGCCGGGCCCTGGTGGTCGCCCCGCTCTCCGTCGCCGGCACCCTCGCCACCCACCTGTACGACGAGCGCACCGTGGTCGCCACCTCGGCCACCCTCGCGCTGGGCGGCCGGTTCGACACGGTGGCCCGAGCGCTCGGACTCGACGCGCCGCCGCCCGCCCCGCCGACCCCGGCCGCCGCCGCCCTCGCCGCCAGCACGGCGCGTGGGGACGCCGTCCCGCCCGCGCCGGTCGCCGCCACGCCGGGCAGCCGGGCCGCCACCGGCACCGTGCCGGCCACCGAGGGGCCGGGCTGGTGTTCGCTCGACGTCGGCTCACCGTTCGACTACGCGCGGCAGGGCATCCTCTACGTCGCCGCGCACCTGCCCCGCCCCAGCGTCTCCGGGCTGCCCGAGGCGGCCGGCGAGGAGCTGCTCGCGCTGGCCGGGGCACTCGGTGGGCGTACCCTCGGGCTCTTCTCCTCGCGCCGGGCCGCGCAGCAGGCCGCGGAGCTGCTCCGCGCACGGACCGACCTGCCGGTGCTGCTCCAGGGCGAGGAGGCGCTGCCGCTGCTGGTCCGCCGGTTCCGGCAGGAGCGGTCGAGCTGCCTGTTCGGGGTGATGTCGCTCTGGCAGGGGGTGGACGTGCCGGGCGACGCCTGCCAGCTCGTGGTGATCGACCGGCTGCCCTTCCCGCGCCCGGACGAGCCGCTCGCGGCGGCCCGGGCCGCGGCGGTGGACGCGAGCGGCGGGTCGGGTTTCGCCGCGGTGAGCGTGCCGATCGCGGCGGTGCGGCTGGCGCAGGGCGTGGGGCGGCTGATCCGGGCCACCGGGGACCGGGGCGTCGTCGCGGTGCTCGACTCCCGGCTGGAGACCGCCCGCGGCTACGGCCCGTTCCTGCGGCGCTCGCTGCCGCCGTTCTGGTACACCACCCGGCCGGACGTGGCCCGGGGCGCCCTGGAACGGCTCGGGAAGAGCTGACGGGAGCAGGCGGACGACCCCGTCGGCCGTCCGCCCGCTCCCTCCACATGGGTCGCTGACCGTCCCCGTCGGTCAATTCCGGTCAACTCAGGGCGCCTGCGAGGCGACGACCACCGCGTCCGGCGGGGTGTCCGGCACGGTCCGGGCGGCGAGCCGCCGGACGGCCGTGTTGAGCACCGCGATCAGCGGCACCGCGACCAGCGCCCCGGTGATCCCGGCGAGGACGACGCCGGCGGCGATCCCGATGATCACGGCCAGCGGGTGGATGGCCACCGCGCGCCCCATGATCAGCGGCTGGAGCACATGCCCCTCCAACTGCTGCACGCCGATCACCACGCCGAGGATGATCAGGGCCTTGATCGGCCCGCTGTCGACCAGCGCCACCAGCACCGCCACGACGCCGGAGAGGGCCGCCCCGACGATCGGGATGAACGCCCCCAGGAAGACCAGCGCGGCCAGTGGGAAGGCGAACGGGATGTCGAAGACGACCAGGAAGATGCCGATGCCGACCGCGTCGATGAAGGCGACCAGGACGGTGGCCCGGACGTACGCGCCCAGCGTCGACCAGGACGCCCGGCCGGCGTCGTCGACCTTCCAGCGGGCGGCGACCGGCAGCAGCCGGACCAGGAACCGCCAGATCTGTTTGCCGTCGCGGAGGAAGAAGAAGGTCGCGAAGAGCACCAGGATGGTGCCGGTGAGCACCTCGGCCAGGGTGGCCGCGGTGGAAAGGGCACCACTGGTGACCTTCGAGGTGTTGCCGTTGACCCAGCCCTGCGCCTCGTCGATGTACCGGTTGAGCTGGCCGTCGGAGAGGTGCAGCGGCCCGGTCTTGAGCCAGTTCTGGATCTGCCGCACACCCTCCGACGACTTCTCGCTCAGCTTCGGCACGCCCTGGATGAACTCGTTCACCACCAGGGTCAGCGTGCCGACCACCGCGGCCAGCCCGCCGACGAGCACCACGCCGGTCGCCAGCGACCGGGGGAAGCGGGCCTTGAGCAGCCAGCCGACCGCGGGGGCGAGCAACGCCGAGAGCAGCAGCGCCACCGCGAGCGGAATGATCACGATCCGGATGGTGCCGACGATCTTGAGCAGTCCCCAGGTGACGAGCCCGATCACGATCAGGCGCCACGACCAGGCGGCGGCGATCCGCAGCGCGTGCGGCACGTCGGCGTCGTCCCGGCTGGAGGTGGAGTTGTGCATGGTGGCCGGCGCTTCCGCGCCCACCACCGTCGCCGAGGGCGGCGCCACCGGACCCGGCGAGGCCGGCGAGGCCGGCGAGGCCACGCCCGGGTCGTCGGGCTCGTCCGCCGGGTCGTCACGGCGCGCGCGCACCGACTCACGTCCCGACTCGTACGCGTGACGGAGCCGTCCGCGTACCCGCTCGAAGCGGCTCAAGCGCACCTCCCGCAAAGCTGGCCCGCCCACGACACAGGGGGCAGGATACGTCCGTCCGTCCCACCCTAGGCCGGTTCCGCCACACATTGCCCCCGCTCGACTCCGCTCAACCACCGCACGATCGACCGCGGCGCACGCGGTAGCGTCTTCGCGTGACCGCCGACCAGAACCTCGACTCCGGCCTGCCGATCCGCCTGCTGCACGACCGCGTGCTGGTGCGTATGGAGGGCAGTGAGGGCGAGCGCCGCTCCACCGCGGGCATCGTGATCCCGGCGACCGCGGCGGTGGGCAAGCGCCTCGCTTGGGCCACCGCGGTGGGGGTGGGCCCGCACGTGCGCTCGATCGTCGCCGGCGACCGGGTGCTCTTCGACCCCGACGAACGGTCCGAGGTCGAGCTGCACGGCCGCGGGTACGTCCTCCTCCGCGAGCGCGACGTGCACGCCGTCGCCGCCGAACGGGTGGAGCACGAGCCCACCGGCTCGACCGGCCTCTACCTCTAGGCCCTCCCCACCCGGACGTCGTTTGCCTTCCTTCCCGACGGGAAGCCAGGCACCTCCAGCGCCCTGGGGAGGGACGATGCCGGAATTCCTGAAGAAGCTGCTGCTGTGGGGCTTCGTCGGCTTCCTGATCTACTTCATAGCGTTCCGCCCGGACGGCGCGGCCCAGATGTTCAAGGGGATCGGAGCGGCGCTGATGGCCATCTTCCAAGGCCTCGGCGACTTCATGACCGGCCTGATGACCTGACTACCCGCCACCACCCGCCCCGCGTCGGCGGTCGGCGATCAGGTGCCGGGGGGCCAGGGCGCGGCCGGTCGCGGGCCGTACCAGCCGGGCGGGCCGTAGGCGGCCGGGAAGGCCGGGGACGGCGGCGGGGTGAGCACCACCGGAATCGGCACCACCGGCTCGTCGGGCGCCGGCACCGCCCGCTGCGACCCGTCCGGGAACCGCAGGTGGTAGCGCTGCCCGTCCCAGACCCCCACCGGCGTCTGCGGGTCCCGCCCCACGAAGAACGACCGGTACGCGCTGATCGCCTCCAGCAGCTCCCGTTCCTCCCGGGCCGTCCGGTCCCGGTCGGCCTGCTTGCGGTCCAGCCCGCGGCGCATCCCGTCGCGCAGCAGCGCCAGCCGGGTGGCCGCGAACTGGTAGCCGCGCATCGCCTTCACCCCGCCGTCACCGGCGATCCGGCGGGCCCAGGTACGGGCCGCGTGCCGCCGGCCCAGGCTGCCCAGCGCCGCCACCTCGGGCGGGGTCAGCCAGCCGGCCCGCACGTAGTCCGGCAGGGTCCGCTCGGTGAGCCGCCCCTCCCAGGCCCGCAGCCAGATCGCCAGGCCCACCATGCCGAAGAAGATCGGCACCATCACGCCGATGTAGCCGTACAGGGCGATCAGCGGCTGGCCGGTGGCCGCGGCCAGCGAGGGCAGCAGGTTCCAGGTGCCGTGCAGCATCATCGCCAGCAGCAGGCCGGCGATCGGGGCGAGCACCCGGACCCGCCGGTCGGCGGTCCGCGCGGCGATGCCCAGGCCCACCCCGGTCATCGAGGTGAACAGCGGGTGGGCGAACCCGAAGATCAGGATCCGGACGATGAAGATGGCGATCACCTGGCGGGCGCCGGTCGCCGGACCGTACTCCTCGACGCCCGTGCGGTAGCCGTACCCGCCCAGGTAGAGGATGTTCTCCACCATGGCGAAGCCGATCGCGGAGAGCCCGCAGTAGACCAGGCCGTCGGTGATCCCGGACCACTCCCGGCGCCGGAAGATCAGCAACAGGATCGGCCCGAGCGCCTTCGTCAGCTCCTCGATGAACGGGGCGACCAGCACGGCGGTGAGCGCCGTGGGCAGCCCCCAGTCCTTGAACAGCCCGGCGAACGTCTCGTTGACCAGCAGGGAGACGGCGGTGGAGACGAACGCGCCCCAGGCGAAGCAGAAGATCAGGTACTTGAGCGGCTCGGGTTCGTAGCGGTCCAGCCAGAGGAAGCAGGAGACCAGCACCGGCACCGGCAGGACCGCCGCGACCACGCCGACCAGCAGCGCCTGGGCGCCCAGGCTCTCGCCGAGGGTGAAGACCATGAAGACCGCCCCGACGGCGATCAGCAGGACGACCCCGGCGAGCGCCAGGAACCGCCGCCAGCCGAGCCGGCGCAGCGGCATCCGGGGGGTCACCGACCCCGGCGGCGGGGCGGCGGGCGCGGTCGGCGGCGGCGGCGGTCCGCCGGGCGGGGTGTCGGCCATGCGGTCAGCGTAGTCACCCGTGACCCTCTGGTCCGGCCGCATTCCGGCCGCTATGCTGCCGACAGGTCACGAGCGCCAGCGTCAAGCCCCGGCTTGCTGGCCGGCAACCCTCGTCGAGTTCGCGGTGGGGTGCCCCGGGTGATGACCGGGCCCAGCCCGAACGGCGTGCTGGGCAAGCGCGGACCCCGTCCCGGTGCCCACACCCCGGGGTCCCCTGGACCCCGGAGGTTCCGGCATGACCATCACCCTCGTACCCTCGCTGCGCCCGCTGCCCGCGCTCCCGGACCGGCCGGCGGACGCCGACCCGCTCGGCGTGCTCGGCGTACCGGGGCAGATCAACCTCGACCACGCGGCCAGCGCGCCGTGCGCGCGAGCCGCGGCCGACGCGGTGGCCGAGCTGCTCCCCTGGTACGCGAGCGTGCACCGCGGCGCCGGCGCGCTGTCGCGACGCTGCACGCTGGCCTACGAGCGGGCCCGGCAGACGGTCGGCGACTTCCTCGGCGCCCGCGCCGACGACCACGTGATCTTCACCCGGAACACCACCGACGCGGTCAACCTGCTGGCCCGGGCGCTGCCCGCCGGCACCACCGTGGTCACCTTCGCCGGGGAGCACCACGCCAACCTGCTGCCCTGGCCGCGTGGCTCGGTCCGGCTGCCGGTGCCGGAGAGCCCCGCCGCGGCGGTCCGGGCGCTGGACGCCGCCCTCGGCGAGCTGCGCCGGGTCGACGCCGGGAACGAGCCGGCCCCGCGGTCGGCAGCCCCGGCGACCAACCCGGCCCGACCCGGCCCGCCGGTGCTGGTCGCGGTGACCGGGGCGAGCAACGTGACCGGCGAGCGGTGGCCGGTGGCCGAGCTGGCCCGGGTCGCCCACCGGCACTCCGCCCGGATCCTGGTGGACGCCGCCCAGCTCGCCCCGCACGCGCCGGTCGACCTGGCCGCGCTGGACGTGGACTACCTGGCGCTCTCCGGCCACAAGCTGTACGCGCCCTTCGGCGCCGGGGTGCTCGTCGGGCGGTCGGACTGGCTGGACGCCGCCCCGCCGTACCTGGCCGGTGGCGGCGCCACCGGGCACGTCGGCGCGGCCACCCACGACGTGCGGTGGACCACCGGCCCGGCCCGGCACGAGGCCGGTACCCCCAACCTGCTCGGCGCGGTCGCCCTCGCCGCGGTCTGCGCCGCGCTGACCGAGGCCGACCGGGACGCGCTGCACGCCCGGGAGCAGCGACTGCTGGCCCGGCTGCGGGAGGGGCTCGCCGCCCTGCCGCACGTCGTGGAGCTGCGCACCTTCGCGCCCGAGGCGCCCCGGGTGGGCATCGTCTCCTTCGTGGTGGCCGGGCGGGACTCCGCCGAGGTCGCCGCCCATCTGGCCACCGCGCACCAGATCGGGGTCCGGGACGGGCTCTTCTGCGCCCACCCGCTGGCCCGGCGGCTGCTCGCCGAGGCGGCCGCGCGCAGCGGCCGGCGGGACCTGCCGCCCACCGCGCTGCGGGCCAGCATCGGCCTCGGCAGCACCGCCGAGGAGGTGGACCGGCTGGTCGCCGCCCTGGCCGCGGTCGGCTGAACGGGGTCACCCGAGCGGGGGCGCCGTCGGCGGCTTCGGGGCGCCCTCCGGCTCGGCCTGGCCGCTCGGCGGCTGTTCGGTGTCGCCGAACGCCTGTCGGACGAGCCGGTTCGCCTCCTCCTGCTCGATGCCGGAGGCGACTATCAGGTCGCTGGCGGTGGTACGCACCTGGGCGATCACCACGCTGCCGGAGAAGCCCACCCCCTCCGCGTACGCCCGGCCGGCCTCGCTCACCGCGCGCAGCGACCACTCGCGGGCCTTTTCCGGCTCCGCGCCGACGGCGAACTCGTGCCGGAGCATGCGGACCGACTCGGCGAGGTGGGCGACCGAGTCCGGCATCGGCTCCGGGATCGGCTCCTCGTCCTCGATCAGGGTGACCGAGCGGCGGATCAGGGTGCCGCTGTTGCGCATCGCCCGGTCGATCGGGTCCGCCGCCTCCGCGTAGTGGGTCAGCTCGTCGCGGCGGTGCCAGCGGGCCGGGGAGAGCGTGGCGGTCTCCTTGGCCCCCTCGATCGCCTCGCTGAACCTGGCCAGCTCGTCCTTGTTCTCCCGGAGCCGTTCCAGCGCCTGCTGGGCGCTCTGCCGGTCCCGCTTGCGCAGCGCCTCGGCGCTGACGTCCAACTGCTCGACGAGCAGGTCCAGCGCCGGCCGGGCGGCCCGGTTGATCACCCGGAGCGGGTTGAGCGGCAGCAGGATCGCGGTCACCACCAACGCGATGCCACCGCCGATGAACGCGTCGACGAAGCGCGGTATCTCCAGGTTCTGGGTGGACGGGCTGAGCGTCACGATCAGCACCGCGGTGGCGGCGGCCTGGATCACGACGGCCACGCTCGCACCGAAGAAGATGGTCAGCAGGATTGCGGTCGTCACCACTAGCCCCAACTGCCAACCACCGGCGCCGAGCAGATAGATCAGGAGGTCGCCGAGGGCCACCCCGACCGCCACCCCGATGATCAACTCCACGGTACGGCGCAGCCGCTGGCCGACCGACGCGGCCAGCGTGCCCACCGCCGAGATCGGCGCGAAGACCGGCTGCGGATTGCCCAGGAGCTGGTGGGAGATGACCCAGGCCAGCGCGGCGGCCAGCCCGGCCTGGACGGCCAGGCCCAGCGCCGACCGGACCCGGTGCAGCCGGTCGTGCAGCGTGGCCTTGCTCCGGTGGCGCAGCTGGTCCGCCGCCTCGGCGATCCGGGCCGCGTCGACGTCGACCACCCCGTCCTTCAATCCGGCACGACGCAGGAGCGGAGGTCGTCGGTCCCGGGCCACGGCCATGGCGGGGACTACCCGCGTCACCCCCGGTGAATCCTCGCCATGCGGCAGACTGCACCGGGTGGGAGAGCTGATCGCGCGGTGGCGTGCCGCCGTCCGGGGCGCCGGGGCGACCGACCCGGCCGGGGTGGACCGGGCCGGGGAGCGGCTGCTGGCCGGCTGGCGAGAGCCGCACCGGCACTACCACACCGCGGATCATCTGACCGCCGTGCTCGACGTGGTCGACGGCCACGCGGCGCTCGCCCGCCGGCCCGACCTGGTCCGGCTGGCTGCCTGGTGCCACGACGCGGTCTACGACTCGCGAGCCGGCGGCGACGCCAACGAACGGGCCAGCGCGGCCCTCGCGGGCGACCTCCTCGCCGACGCCGGGCTGCCGGCCGCGGCGGTGGCTGAGGTGCGCCGGCTGGTGCTGCTCACCGCCGGGCACGTGGTGGCCGCCGACGACCCGGACGGCGCGCTGCTCTGCGACGCCGACCTGGCGGTCCTGGCCAGCCCGCCACCCGTGTACGACCGTTACGTCGCCGCCGTCCGCCGCGAGTACGCCCACATCCCCGACCCCGACTTCCGCGCCGGAAGGGCGAGGGTCCTCGAATCCCTCCTGGCCCTCCCCGCCCTCTACCGCCTCCCCATCCTGCACACCCGCTGGGAACCCCGCGCCCGCACCAACCTCACCCGCGAACTCAAAACCCTCCGCCCCTGACCCTCGCCGCCCCTCTCCCCGTCGATCTTGCAGTTGGGGACCCGGCGAACCGGGTGAATCAGCCCAACTCGGGGGCCCGAAGTGCAAGATCGCGGGAGGGGTGGGGGCCGTGCGGGCGGGTGAGGTGTTTGGGGCGGCGGAGGTTGGCGTCGCGGAGGAGGCGGACGATGTCGCGGCTGGGGACGACCTGGGCGCCGAGCCAGACGGCCACGGGGAAGCGTTCGGCGGGGATGTCATAGTGGTCCCGGTCGAAGCCACGGCGGGGCGCGCCGAGCGCCTCGGCGAAGGCGTGCAGCTCGGCGTAGGAGACGTCGCTGATCAGGTGCGACCAGAGCCGGCCCCGCCAGGGCACAGCCGGCCGGTCCAGATACAGCATGCCGGCCAATCTAGCGCGCGGTCGCCCGGTTGATGATCACCTGGCGACGACCTAGCCTTCCCCGCATGGCCGGTTCCCCCCTCCTCGACGACCTGCGGGCCGCGCTCGGCGACGCCGCCGTGCTGACCGACCCGGACCTGCTCCGGATGCACGAGCGGGACGAGGCCGACCTGTGCGCCGCCGGCACCCCGCTCGTGGTCACCCGGCCGCGCAGCACCGAGGAGGTCGTCGCGGTGGTCCGGGCGGCCGCCCGGCACGGCGTACCGGTGGTCCCGCAGGGGGCCCGGACCGGGCTGGCCGGCGCGGCGAACGCGGTCGACGGCGCGGTGGTGCTGAGCACCGTGGCGATGGACCGGATCCTGGAGATCGACCCGGTGAGCCGGATCGCCGTGGTCCAGCCCGGCGTGGTCAACGCGGCGCTGGCCGGAGCGGTGGCGAAGCACGGCCTCTGGTACCCGCCCGACCCCGGCTCCTGGGAGTCGTCCACCATCGGCGGCAACGTCGCCACCAACGCGGGCGGCATGTGCTGCGTCAAGTACGGCGTGACCACCGAGTACGTGCTCGGCCTGACGGTGGTGCTCGCCTCCGGCGAGGTGCTGCGCACCGGCCGGCGTACCGCCAAGGGGGTCGCCGGGTACGACCTGACGCGGCTCTTCGTCGGCTCCGAGGGCACCCTCGGGGTGATCACCGAGATCACCGTCTCGCTGCGGCCCGCCCCGGCGGAGTCGCTGACCCTGGTCGCCGTCTTCGGGTCGACCGCGGCCGCCGGGACGGCAGTGGCCGGGATCGCCGAGCGGGGGCTGAGCCCGAGCCTGCTGGAACTGCTCGACCGGGTCCACCTGGCGGCCATCGAGGCGTACCGGCCGATGGGGTTGCGCACCGACGCGCAGGCGCTGCTGCTGGCCGCCGTGGACACCGGCTCCCGGGCCGCTGAGGACCTGGCCCGGATCGCCGAGGTCTGTGAGGCGGCCGGCGCCGACGAGGTCTGGACGGCCACCGACGCGGTGGAGGCGGCGGCCCTGCTCCAGGCCCGCCGGCTGGCCCACCCGGCGATGGAGCGGTACGCCGCGGAGGCCTTCCCCGGCGGCAACGGCGGGCTGGTGATCGACGACGTGGCGGTGCCGCGCGGCGCGCTCGCGGCGCTGCTGGACGGGGTGGCCCGGATCGCCGAGGAGTGTGCCGTGCCGATCGGCGTGGTGGGCCACGCGGGCGACGGCAACATGCACCCGAACATCGTGGTCGACCGGGCCGACCCGGCCAGCGTCGAGCGCGGCCGGCGGGCCTTCGACGAGATCATGCGGCTGGGTCTGGCGCTGGGCGGCACCTGCACCGGGGAGCACGGCGTGGGGCTGCTCAAGCGGGACTGGCTGGCCCGGGAGATCGGCCCGGTCGGGATCCGGGTGCACCAGGCGATCAAGGCGGCGCTGGACCCGGAGGGGCTCTTCAACCCCGGCAAGGTGCTCTGACCGGTCCGCACCGGCGGGTGGCCGGACCCGACCCGGTCGGGGGCCCGGATCGGGCGGTCGGGACCGTGGTCAGCCGCGGACCTCGGCCGGCGTCGCCTGGGTGAGCAGCAGCAGGATCTCGCCGGCGACCGGTGGCCGTTCCTCACCCGGGCAGTCCTGCGACGTGATGGTCAGGCCCGGCGGGATGAGCAGGGTGGAGGTCAGCGCGTCGATGCAGGCCAGCTTGTACTGGCGGGCCTCGTCCGTCTCCTTCGCCAGGGCGGGGTCGGCGAGCATCCGCTGCAACCGCTGCACCTGGTCGGGGGCGAGCTCCCCGGTCGAGTTCACCCCGTCGCCGGCGCAGTCCTGACAGGCCCACCGGCCGTTCGGCTCCACCTCGAGGGAGCGGACCGGGCCGTCCGCGCCGACCTTCTGCACCAGCGAGACCCGGCGTGTCCCGGTGGGGGCGGAGGCCTCCCCGCTCGGCGGTGCGGACCCGCGCGGCGGCGCCGTGGATCCCTCGGCCCGGTCGAATACCGAGCAACCGGTCAGGGCGAACACCAGCAGAACACCGGCCGAAAATAGGAGGACGCGCGACCTTGATGGGCGAACCACGCACGGCAACCTACCCCACCGTAGGTTGCGCCGGTACCCGCCGACCGGCCGAGCGATGAGCCGACCGGGGCCCCGGCGGATCGCTACCGGGGGGACGACGGAAGTTCGACGGCGTCGCCGTCGACACCCCGGTCCGCCGCGAACCCCCGGACGTCGGGTGCGCCGAGCCGGGCCGCGTCCGCCGCCACGTCGTCCGGCATCAGCTGCGACTGGCGCTCCGCCTCCACCCGCGCCCGGTAGTGCGCCACCTCGCGGGCCCGGGTCGCCTCGTCCCAGCCGAGCACCGCGCCCATCAGCTCCGCGGCGTGCTCGGCCGAGTCCAGGCCGCGGTGGCTGGTCTCGAAGGAGATCCGGGTACGCCGGGTCAGCACGTCCTCCAGGTGCAGCGCCCCCTCGGCCCGGGCCGCGTACGTCACCTCGGCGGCCAGGTACTCCGGGGCGCCGGCCAGCGGGGAGCCCTGCAACGGGTCCGCGTCGATCAGGGCGAGCAGGTCGCGGGTGAGCGTGCCGTACCGCTCCAGCAGGTGTTCGACCACCCCGACCGGGACTCCGTGCCGGCGGGCCAGGTCGGCCCGGTCCCGCCACGTCGCCGCGTACCCGTCCGCGCCGAGCAGCGGCAGGTCGGCGGTGCGCGACGGCCGGGTCCAGCCCAGCCGGTGGACCGCCCGGTCGACCACGTCCGAGGCCATCACCCGGTACGTCGTGTACTTGCCGCCGGCGACCAGCAGCAGCCCCAGCATCGGCTCCACCACCGCGTGCTCCCGGGACAGCTTGGAGGTGGAGTCCGCCTCGCCGGCCAGCAGCGGGCGCAGCCCGGCGTACACGCCCTCGATGTCGTCGGTGGTCAACGGCCGGTCGAGCACCATGTTGACCTGCTCCAGCAGGTAGTCGATGTCCCTGGCGGTGGCCGCCGGGTGGGACCGGTCCAGCCGCCAGTCGGTGTCGGTGGTGCCGATGATCCAGTGGCCGCCCCACGGGATGACGAAGAGCACGCTGGTGGCGGTGCGCAGGATCAACCCGGTCTCGCCGGTGATCGCCGAGCGGGGCACCACCAGGTGGACGCCCTTGGAGGCCCGGACCCGCACCCCGGGGCGCAGCCCGACGTCGTTGAGCATCCGGGACATGTCGTCGCTCCACACGCCGGTGGCGGCGATGACCGTGCGGGCGCGTACCTCGAACTCGGCGTCGGGTGAGCCGGCGGGCGCCTCCAGGTCGCGGACCCGGACCCCGGTGACCTCGCGGGCCTGGCGGATCAGGCCGACGGCCCGGGTGCTGGTCACCACGGACGCGCCCAGGCTGGCCGCGGTGCGCGCCAGCGTCACCACCAGCCGGGCGTCGTCGACCTGCCCGTCGTAGTAGCGGATCGCCCCGGCCAGGGCGTCGGCGCGGAGGCTGGGGAAGATCCGGCGGGCGCCCTCGCGGGTCAGGTGGCGGTGCAGCGGCATGCCGCGCCCGCCGCCGAAGACGCCGGCGAACGCGTCGTACGCGGCCACGCCGGCCCCGTAGTAGGACCGCCGGAAGAAGCGGCCGGGCAGGTCGCGCAGTTCCCGCCCGGCGGGCAGCGGGACCAGGAACGGCACCGGGCGCACCAGGTGCGGCGCGAGCCGGGTGGCGAGCAGCCCCCGCTCGGTCAGCGCCTCGTGGACCAGGTGGAACTCGAGCTGCTCCAGGTAGCGCAGGCCGCCGTGGATGAGCTTGCTGGACCGGCTGGAGGTGCCGGCGGCGTAGTCCCGCGCCTCGACCAGCGCCACCTTGAGGCCGCGGGAGGCGGCGTCGAGCGCGGCACCCGCGCCGGTCACGCCGCCGCCGATGACCAGCACGTCGAACCGCTCGGCGCGGAGTCGGCGCAGGTCGTCGGCGCGGCGGGTGACGGAGAGCTGGCCGGCCGCGGATCGGGACACATTGGGGTCGCGCACCTGTCCACGGTAACCGTCCCGGCCTCGCGGCGGCACGCGCCGGGCGGCCGTACCGTGATCGGCATGGAGATCGGTCCCCGCCCGCCCGCCGGTCCGCCCGGCCCGCCGCCGGCCCCCGCTCGGGAGCGGACGGGCCCGTGGCCGGTGGTGGCGGCGGTCCTGGTCGGCGGGTGGACCGCGCTGGTGACGGTGCTCGGGCAGGTGGTCGGCTGGGCCGTCGACCAGGCGGTGCTGGTCGCCGGCCTGGACCGGGCGGTGCCGACCTGGCCGCTGGTCGCCCTCGGCACGGTGCTGCTGGTCGGGGCGCCCACGCTGGCGCTGGCCCTGCTCCCCCGCTCGCCGGCGGTCCGGGCCACCGGCCGGGTCTGGCTGGCCGGGGCGCTGGCGCTGGGCGCGTTGACCCTGCTGCGGTCCCTACCGCCGGTGCACCAGGAGGCGTACCTGGCCGCCCTGGCCGCCACCGCCGCCCTGCTGGCGGCCCTCCTCGGCCGGCTGCTCCACCGCCGCGCCGCCCCGGCGGCGGCCGGCGGCGACGGCACGCCTCCGCAGGACGGCGTGGGCGCTGGGAAGGACGGCCGGCGCGACCCGGTGCCGGCCGGTCGGGACGCCCCGGACGATCGCCGGGAAGGCCGGCCCGCGACCCTGCTCGCGGTGGCGGCCGGGGCGACCCTGCTGCTGCCCTGGGCCTGGCTGGGCGCGCTGGGCGGCCTGCTGGAGACGTTCCTCGCCGGCCTCGCCGCCGCCGCGCTCGGCGCCCTCGCCGGGGTGCTGCTCGACGCGACGTTCTGGGCGCGGTTCACCGTGGGCGCGCCGCCCCGGCCGGCCCGGCTGGTGCTGGTCGGCGGGCTGGTCGCCGGGGTCGTCCTGGTGCTGGTCGCGGCCGGGGCCGGGCAGTCCGGCGCCCAGTTGCCCGCCCTGTTCCTGCTGCCTCCGCTCGGCTTCGCGCTGGCCGCGCTGCACGCGGCGGCCGCCCGCGCGGGGCGGTCGGTCGGCCGCGCCCCGGTGCGCTGGCTGGTCGGGCTCGGCGTGCTGGGCCCGCTGGCCCTCGCCGACCCGGAGGAGCTCACGGTGCTCCTCGCGACCACCCGCGACGTGCCGTTCTGGGTCGCGGTCGCGACCGGCGCGGCGTTCGCCGTCGCGGTGCTGCTCGCCGTCGGCGGCGTCCTGCTGGCCCGGCCGCGCGCCGGCACGCCCCGCCGCCGGGTGGCCGGGGTGGCCGCCGCAACCCTGCTCGCCGCGGTCGCGGTGGTGTACGTGGTCCCCGGGCAGCCCGGGCTGTACGGCGACCGGCTGCTGGTGGTGCTCCGCGAGCAGGCCGACCTCGACGGCATCCCGACCGGGGCGCCCGGTCGGGCCGGCCGGGACGCCCGGGCCGCCGAGGTCTACCGGCGGTTGGTGGCCACGGCCGACCGGACCCAGGCGGGGCTGCGCCGGGAGCTGACCCGGCTGCGCCTGCACCCGACGCCGTACTACCTGGTCAACGCCATGGAGACGGACGGCGGGCCGGAGGTGCGGGCCTGGCTCTCCGGTCGGCCCGAGGTGGCCCGGGTGCTGGTCAGCCAGCGGCTGCGCCCGCTGCCGGCGGCGGCCCGGCCCGCTCGTGGCAGGGTGCCCGCGCCGGCCGGGCCGGCCTGGAACGTCGCGCTGATCGGCGCCGACCGGGTCTGGTCCGAGCTGGGCGTGACCGGCTCGGGCGTGGTGGTCGGCGCCTCCGACTCCGGGGTGGACGGTCGGCACCCGGCGCTGGCCGCCGGCTTCCGCGGCGGCGACGACTCCTGGTACGACCCGCGGGCGCACACCCGCACCCCGAACGACCAGGGCGGGCACGGCACCCACACGGCGGGCAGCGCGGTCGGCCGGGGCGGGATCGGCGTCGCCCCCGGCGCCCGCTGGGTGGGCTGCGTCAACCTGGACCGCAACCTGGGCAGCCCGGCGCGTTACCTGGACTGCCTGCAGTTCATGCTGGCGCCCTTCCCGTTCGGCGGGGACCCGTTCACCGACGGGCGGCCGGACCGGGCGCCGGACCTGCTGACCAATTCGTGGGGCTGCCCGCCGATCGAGGGCTGCGACCCCGGGGCGCTCCGGCCGGCCACCGCCGCGCTGGCGGCGGCGGGCATCCTGGTGGTCGCGGCGGCCGGCAACACCGGCCCGTACTGCGGTTCGGTGGCCGACCCGCCGGCCCCGTACCCGGACGTGCTGACCGTGGGCGCGGTGGACCGGGCGCGGCAGCTCACCCGCTTCTCGGGCCGGGGGCCGGCGGCCGGCGGGGCGGCCAAACCGGACCTGGTCGCGCCCGGCGCGGACGTGCTGTCCGCATTCCCGGGTGGGGGTTACGCCACCCTGTCCGGCACCTCGATGGCGACCCCGCAGGTGGCGGGGGTGGTGGCGTTGATGTGGTCGGCGAACCCGGCGCTGGTCGGCGACCTGGCGCGGACCCGGCGGATCCTGCGGGAGACCGCCACCCCGGCCGGGGTCCGCCCGGACGACCCGACCGGGCGCCGCTGCGGCGGCGACGCTGACCTGGTCGGCGCCGGCCTGGTCGACGCGTACGCCGCCGTCCGGGCCGCCCGCGCCGGGTGAGCGGAACCGGGCCGATTCGACGGTGCCGCCGGGCCGCCGGATGACCTAGGGTCGGCGACCATGGACGCGGAGATCATCGAGCTGGACCTTGACCGTCTGCCCGCCGTCGTCGACCTCTGCCGGCAGGCGCTCGACCTGCCCGAGGACGCCGCCGAGGCGCCGGCGATCCTGGACACCCTGACCACCCGGGCGGCGGCCGACCGCCCGGTGCTGCTGATCGGCGCGGTGCGCGGGGCCGAGTTGGTGGGGGTGCTGGTCGGGTCGGTCGCGCAGCGGGACCCGCGGCTCGGGCACGTCGACCTGGTGGCGGTGGCGCCGCGGGAGCGCCGCCGGGGTGTCGGGCGGGCCCTGCTGGCCGAGGCGGAACGGCGGCTCGCCGGGCTGGGCGCGGGCGAGCTGCTGCTGGCCGGGAATCCGCCGTACTACGCCTGGCCGGGCGTCGACGTGCGCTACACCCCGGCGGTCTGTGCCGCGCTGCGGCTCGGCTACCGGCAGGACCGTACGGCGTGGAACATGACCGCGGACCTGTCGGAGGGCTCGCCGGCGCTGCGCTCCACGGAGGCGGCCGAACGCCGGCTGGCCGGTCAGGGCGTCACGGTACGCCGGGCCGAGCCGGCGGACCTGGCCGCGCTGGCCGCCTTCGCCCGCGCCACCTTCGGCGGGACGTGGGACGGCGAGCTGGCCGGCTCGGTGGGGCGGCCGGACGCCGGGGCGCACCTGGCGGAGCGGGACGGCGAGATCCTGGGCTTCGCGGCGTACGGCTCCGCGCGACCGAGCTGGTTCGGCCCGATGGGGACGGCCCCGGCTGCGGAGGGCTCCGGCATCGGCGGGGTGCTGCTGCGCCGCTGCCTGCGGGATCAGGCGGCGGCGGGAATCAGCGCGGCGCAGATCGGTTGGGTGGGCCCGGTGCCGTTCTATTCGGGCAGCGCGGGCGCGCGGATCGAGCGGGTCTTCTTCCTGTATCGGAAGGCGATCGACGGGCACCCGGTCGGGTAATTAAAAGGGCGAAAGGGATATAGACGCCAATAATGCCATTCGCCCGTGCCGGTCATCGACCGCCCCCTACGGTTGCCCGTAGAGGAGGCAGCCATGACCACGGATGACGAACGGATCGAGGACCAGCCCGCGAGCTGGCCACCGGTCGGTGAACTCCCCGGGCAACTGCCGTTCGACCGGCTCGACTACGGCGACGCCGAGCAGCTGGCGGAGCTGGCCGGCGCCGACGCGCCGGCGGCCGAGGAGACCCGGCAACCGGTCGACGAGCCGGTCCGGATCCGGCCGCCGTACAACCGGACGCACAAACGACGCAACCAGCGGCCGCTGCCGACGTGACGGACGGAAAGGGGACGGACCGCTGACGCGGCCCGCCCCCTTTCGGCGTTCGGTGGAACTGGACTCAGAAGTCCATCTCCCCGCCACCCGGACCAGCCGGGGCGGCCGGGGTCTTCTCCGGCTTGTCCGCCACGACGGCCTCGGTGGTGAGGAAGAGCGCCGCGATCGACGCGGCGTTCTGCAGCGCCGACCGGGTCACCTTGGCCGGGTCGATGATGCCCGCGGCCAGCAGGTCGACGTACTCGCCGTTGGCGGCGTTCAGGCCCCAGCCCGCCTCGATGTTGCGGACGTGCTCGACGACCACGCCACCCTCGAGGCCGGCGTTGACGGCGATCTGCCGCAGCGGGGCGTCCAGCGCGATCTTGACGATCTGCGCGCCGGTCGCCTCGTCGCCGGTCAGGTCCAGCTTGTCGAAGGCGGTCTTGCCGGCCTGCACCAGCGCGACGCCACCACCCGGGACGATGCCCTCCTCGACGGCGGCCTTCGCGTTGCGGACGGCGTCCTCGATGCGGTGCTTGCGCTCCTTGAGCTCGACCTCGGTGGCCGCGCCGACCTTGATCACCGCAACACCGCCGGCCAGCTTGGCCAGGCGCTCCTGCAGCTTCTCCCGGTCGTAGTCGGAGTCGCTCTTCTCGATCTCGGCGCGGATCTGGTTGACCCGACCCTGGATCTGCTCGGCGTCACCGGCGCCGTCGACGATGGTGGTCTCGTCCTTGGTCACCACGACCTTGCGGGCGCGGCCCAGCATGTCGAGGCTGACGGCGTCCAGCTTGAGGCCGACCTCCTCGCTGATGACCTGGCCACCGGTGAGGATGGCGATGTCGGCCAGCATGGCCTTGCGGCGGTCACCGAAGCCCGGCGCCTTGACGGCGACCGACTTGAAGGTGCCGCGGACCTTGTTGACGACCAGGGTCGCCAGGGCCTCGCCCTCGATGTCCTCGGCGATGATCAGCAGCGGCTTGCCACCCTGCATGACCTTCTCCAGGATCGGGAGCAGGTCCTTCACCGACGAGATCTTGCTGTTGACGATCAGGAGGTACGGGTCGTCGAAGACGGCCTCCATACGCTCCGGGTCGGTCATGAAGTACGCGGAGATGTAACCCTTGTCGAAGCGCATACCCTCGGTGAGCTCGAGCTCCAGGCCGAAGGTGTTGCTCTCCTCGACGGTGATGACGCCTTCCTTGCCGACCTTGTCCATCGCCTCGGCAATGATCTCACCGACGGTGCTGTCACCGGCGGAGATGGAGGCGGTGGAGGCGATCTGCTCCTTGGTCTCGACGTCCTTGGCGAGCTTGGACAGCTCCTCCGAGACGCTGGCCACGGCGGCCTCGATGCCCCGCTTCAGGGCCATCGGGTTCGCACCGGCGGCCACGTTGCGCAGGCCCTCGCGAACCAGGGCCTGAGCCAGGACGGTCGCCGTCGTCGTGCCGTCACCGGCCACGTCGTCGGTCTTCTTGGCGACCTCCTTGACCAGCTCGGCGCCGATCTTCTCGTACGGGTCCTCGAGCTCGATCTCCTTGGCGATGCTCACACCATCGTTGGTGATGGTGGGGGCACCCCACTTCTTCTCGAGCACGACGTTGCGGCCCTTGGGGCCGAGCGTCACCTTCACGGCGTCGGCGAGCTGGTTCATGCCCCGCTCGAGGCCGCGGCGCGCCTCTTCGTCGAACGCGATCATCTTGGCCATACGGCGTTGTCCTCCTGGACACTCACGGGCCACCCGAGTGTGTGCCCCGGATGGGCCGCCTGGTGTACGCACCTAGGGGACGTCGCCACCTGGCGACGGCGACGTCTCCTCGGTCGGGCCGGACAGCCCGCGACGACCGGCCATGTGCCGCTCCGGCGCCATCGAGACGCCGGCGCAGCCGTGGCCCTACCGCCCCGACCATTGGCACTCACGGTATGCGAGTGCCAATGACCTGTTTAGCACTCTCCCTTGCCGAGTGCAAGCACGATGGGCTCGCTCAGCCGAGTTCCGCCGCGAGTCGGGCGGAGTTCACCGGGCCCTCATGGGCCCGCTGCTCGGCGTACGTCACGACGAGACCGATCAGGTAGGCCAGCCAGGCCGGCAGGTAGAGCAGCACGGTGACCACCGAGCCCACGACGGTGCCGGCGGTGATCTCGAAGGCGCCGGCCGGCCCGCCGGCCAGGCTGATGATCATCTGCACCGGTACGGCCACCATCGAGCTGATCGTCGCCAGCAGCCCGACCAGGAGCACCCGGCCGAGCACCTGCCCCAACCGGGCGTGGAAGATCTTGAAGGACCGGGCGATCGGGTTGACCCGCTCGAAGAGCAGCACCGGGCCGGCCAGGCTGAGCGCGCACATCAGATAGATCCCGGGCAGGTAGCAGAAGACCGCGCCGACCAGCACCAACGCGAACACGAGCAGCATCCAGCCCCAGAGCGCCGCCGCCCGCCGCAGGCCGTAGCGCAGCGCGCCGCCCACCGTCACCGGCTCGCCGGCCGCCTGCCGGGTGACCGCCCAGGTGCCGGCCGCCCAGCCGACGCACTGGACGGCCAGCGCGAAGACCCCGACCACGAGCGCCACCCCGAAGAAGACGAGCAGCTCGCGGAAGTAGTCGGCGGGGAACGGGGCGGGCGGCTCACCCGGCGCGGTGACCGTGAGGGTGGGGTGCGGGTAGAACGGCAGCGCGAACAGCGTGATCGCGATGCCCGGCAACCCCTGAGTGATCAGCATGATCGGCAGCAGGACGCGCCAGCTCCGGCGCAGCGCGCCGGCGCCGCGCTGGAACCAGCCGGCGACGCCGGCCCCCGGCGGCGTGACCAGCGGATCCTGGGGGTCGTACCCGGCAGCGGGCAGCCATGGCGCGCCCCCGGCCGGCGGATACCCGCCGTGGGGCGGGTGGCCGGCGAAGGGAGCCGGCGGCCAGTACGGCGGCGGCGCGGCGGGCTGCGACGGCACACCGTACGCGGGCGGCGCCCAGCCGGGCGGTGCCGCTCGGGGCGGCCCGCCCTGGCCCGGTCCGCCCCACGGGCCGGCGCCGGCGGGCTCCGACGGGTGGGGTCGGGGAGCATCCGGCGGGGGCAGATCGGACATGGGCCGTCCTCAGCATCGATGGCTGGAACGGCTCATGATCTTCCCCGGTGCGCACCCGCACCGCTGCCCCTGATCGGAGTGGAAAAGCCGCCCGACGGGCGGCGACGGGATCAGGCGATGACGCGGACGCGCTCGGCCTGCGGACCCTTCTGGCCCTGGGCGATCTCGAACTCGACCCGCTGGCCGTCGTCCAGCGCCTTGTAGCCGTCCATCTCGATCGCGGAGAAGTGGACGAAGACGTCCTGCCCGCCGTCGACGGCGATGAAGCCGTAGCCCTTTTCGGCGTTGAACCACTTCACGGTGCCCTGTGCCACGGTGCACTTCCTCACTCTGCGCGGCGTTCCACAACCCCCGGACGCCGGCCGAGCCCGCGCCCGGACCACCGTTCCGGCGATCGGCGACGGCCGCTGAATCGGTGACCGAAATCGCACGCTACACGAGGCGTGACGACGGCGCACGACCGCAAATCGGGCATATTCCGGGCAGGATCGGGCCCGGCGCGACATGGACGACCGTCCCTCCGGTATGCATGCGACATGACGAGCGCGCCGACCATGACAGCCGCCCGGACGGCCACCGTCCGCCGGATCCGCCCGGAGGACGCCGCCCGGATGCGCGCGCTGCGGCTGGAGATGCTCGCCGACGCGCCGCTGGCCTTCCTGGAGACCGTGGCGGAGGCCGCCGCCCGCCCGCACGCCGACTACGCGGCCCGGATCGCCGCCGTGTCGCGGGGCGCCGCGACGGCCCAGTTCGTCGCCGACCTCGGCGGCCGGTTCGTCGGCCACGCCGGGGGCACGGTCGTCCCGGAGGAGCCCGGCCTCACCGTGATCTACGCCGTCTACCTCACCCCGGCCTGGCGGGGCACCGGCCTGCTCGGGGAACTGGTCGACGCGGTGGCGGCCTGGTCCCGCGCGTGCGGCCGGCCCGAGCTGATGCTGGAGGTGGTGGTCGGCAACGACCGCGCCTACCGGGCGTACCAGCGGCTGGGTTTCGTGGACACGGGCGTGCGGGTGCCGCACCCGAAGATCCCGACGCTGCGCGAACTCCAGATGCGCCGCCCCGCCTGATTGATTTTCTTCACCACCGAATCGGCCAGAACCACCCGACGTGGAGCACCACGGGCGGGTTTCCGGGGCAGCCCGCCCCGCGGAAGGATCAAGCCTGACCGCCTGGAGCGGGGTGGGCTGCCCCGGAAACCCCAACAGCAACCTCAGACGTGCCTACGGCTCTGGACGATGCGGAACCGGTTCGCCACGTACGCGCCGTCGGTCAGCGCCGCGTTGGCGGCCGGGTTGGCGCCGCTGCCGTGGAAGTCGGAGAACGCCGCCGACTGGTTGACGAAGACGCCGCCGGTCAGGTTGCAGGACAGGTGCACGCCGGCGTCGATGGCCGCCGCCTCGGCCGCGTCCAGCACCGCCTCGTCGGTCGAGTAGACCGCCGCGGTCAGCGCGCCCTTCTCCCCCACCGTGCTGCGCAGGATCTCCAGGCTGTGCTCGGTGGAGTCGGTCGCGATGGCGAACGAGATCGGCCCGAACCACTCCCGCGAGTAGGTCGCGGTGTCGTCGGCGGCCAGCTTGACGATGGTCGGCGTCCGGACCACCGCGCCGGGGAAGGACGGGTGTTCGACGGCACGCGACTCCAGCACCGGCTCACCGACCTTGGTGACCTCGTCGAGGCGCTCCAGCACGCCGTCGTTGACGATCGCGCCGGTCAACTCGACGCCGCGGGCCGGGTCGGCGGTGAGCTTGCCGACCGCCGCGGCGATCCCCGCCGCCACCTCGTCGAAGCTCTTGTGCCCCTGGTCGGTGGCGATGCCGTTCCGGGGGATCAGCAGGTTCTGCGAGGTGGTGCACATCTGGCCGCTGTACAGGGTCAGCGTGAAGCCCAGATTGCGGCAGAGCCCGGCGAAGTCGTCGGTGGAGTCGATCACCACCGTGTTCAGGCCGGCCTTCTCGGTGTAGACGGCGGCCTGCCGGGCGTTCGCCTCCAGCCAGTCGCCGTACTCGGTGGAGCCGGTGAAGTCGACGATCTTGACGGCCGGGTGCAGGGCGAGCGTGGAGGCGAGCTTCTCGCCCGGCGCCTCGGGGGCGAGCAGCACCAGATTCGGGTCGAAGCCGGCCTCGGCGAGCACCTCGCGGGCGTACCGCACCGTGATGGCGAGCGGCAGGACGGCGCGCGGGTGCGGCTTCACGACCACCGGGTTGCCGGTGACCAGCGAGGCGAAGAGCCCCGGGTACGAGTTCCAGGTCGGGAAGGTGTTGCAGCCGATGACCAGCGCCACCCCCCGCGGCACCACGTGGAAGGTCTTGGTCATCCGCAGCGGGTCGCCCTTGCCGGCGGCCTTCTCCCAGCCGGCCGTCCCCGGGTGGCGGGTCATCTCCGCGTACGCGTAGGCGACCGCCTCCAGCGCCCGGTCCAGCGCGTGCGCGCCGCCGGCCTGGAACGCCATCACGAAGGCCTGACCGCTGGTGAACTGCACCGCGTTGGCCAGTTCGAAGATGTGCTTGTGCAGCCGGTCCAGGATCTCCAGGCAGACCCCGACGCGCACCTGCGGGCCGGCGGCGCGCCAGCCCGCCAGGGCCACCGTGGCGGCGCCCACCAGCTGGTCGGCCGCCGCGTGCGGGTAGCGGACGTTGAGCTCCAGGCCGAACGGGCTCGTCTCGGTGGCGACGGTCTCGCCGTCACCCGGCTGGTCGAGGGGGAAGTCAGCGTTCAGGTACGCCTCGAAGGCGGCCTTCCCGTCGGCGGCGGCGGTCTCGCCGTACACCCGGGGGCTGGGCGACTCGGGGTAGGCGGACCAGTAGCCCCGCTCCGTGATCGCGGTCAGCGCGCGGTTGAGGGTGTCGGCGTGCCTGTCGTACAGGGGGTGCGGGGTCTCCGTCATGCCCGCCATCATGCAACAGAAAGCCCCGCGATCAGTAGGGCCGTGTCACATGTCAGATCGTCAACTGCCAGTCCGTCCAGGCGTCGGCCGGGCGGAAGCCCAGTTGCTCGTTGATCGTGATCATGTGCCGGTTCTCCGCGGCGTTCCAGGTGTCGATCGCCCGCAGCGCCGGCTCGTGACCGAGCACCCAGCGCAGGTTCTCCGCCTTGGTGAGCAGGCCCAGCCGGTGTCCCCGGTGCGCCGGGTCGACGATGGTGATCTGCTGGAACGCGTGCCAGTCGGCGCTCGGCCCGAGGTCGATCAGGGTCCAGGCGACCACCCGGCCGGTCGCCTCGTGCACGGCCGCGTGGTGGTAGCGGCGGCGGCCCCGGGCGTCCAGCGCCCGTTCGGTGCCCCGCAGCCGCGCGACGTCCACCTGCTCCGGCTCCCACTCCAGGTCGCCCAGGGGCGCGTCGGTCATCAGCCGGCCGTCGAGGTAGGCCACGTCGGCGGCGTACTCCTCGGGGGTGTCGCCCTGCCAGCGGACGACGCGGTAGCCGCTGGCGTGCGCCCGGGCGCCGGCGGCCAGGGCGTCGAGCGCGGCGTGGTCGAGCCGCTCGGTCGCCAGCCGGCGGCGCACCTCGGCGAGCACCGGGCGGGCGCCCACCGCGGCGGCGAACGCGCCGCCCGCCTCCGGTCGGGCCACTCCCCCGGGCAGCGCCGAGACCGCCATCCCCATCACCCGCTTGCGGCCGTGCTCACCCAGCAGCCGCAGGCAGTGCTCGTGCAGCGCCCGGCCGACGCCCCGCCGCCGGTACCCCGGATGGACCACCAGGTCGACGGTCGAGTTGTCGGTGTTGTCGAGCTGCGGCAGGTCCAGCCCCAGATAGCCGGCCGGTACGCCGTCGAGCCGGGCCAGCGCCCAGCGCGGCGCGTTGCCCGGCATCGGATGCCGGACCGCGGCCTCGAAGCGCCGCCGGCAGAACGGCGGGAAGTCCGGCAGGTCCACCTCGTTGGCCGCCGCGCCGATCCGGTACGCCTCGTCGATCGCGGCCTGGTCGGCGGCGTCGAACGGCGTGATCGTGATGCCCATGCCTGCGAGGGTGCGCCGGAACGACGATCGGGGCCAGCGAATTAACGCTGGCCCCGACCGCGACGTTGGTCGGGAGGGACGATCGCACAACGCCTCTGGCGCTGGGTCGTAAGAACAAAGTCTCCGGCGAAACGCCCTCCCGCACGGAGCATCTTGCGCCGTCCGAATCCTGCCGTCAAGTCCTTAGCGGCGGGTTTTCCACACTCACAGCGAAAAGCCAGTTACCCGGCGGATCCGCCCGATCCCCCGTCCGGGCGATCCGCCCGTCCGCCGCCCGGCCTGCCGGCCCCCGGCGATCCGCCTTCGGCAGGGCGCGGTGTCCGGGCGCGAACAGGCCGCGACATGCCGCAGGGGGGGCGCGGGCGGGACGGGGTCAGGCGAGGAGGCCGGCGTCGCGGGCGGCGCGGAGGGAGGGCTTGATCCGGTGGGTGGGGCCGACCTCGGCGGCGACGGCGTCGAGGGTCTTAAGGCCCTCGCCGGTGTTGAAGACGACCGTCTCCGCCGTGGGGTCGAGCCGGCCGGACTCCACCAGCTTGCGCAGCACCGCCACGGTCACCCCGCCGGCGGTCTCGGCGAAGACGCCGGTGGTCCGGGCGAGCAGCCGGATGCCGGCGCGGATCTCGTCGTCGTCGGCGTACTCCATCCAGCCGCCGGTGCGGCGGACGGCCTCCAGGGCGTAGAGGCCGGCGGCCGGATCGCCGATGTTCAGCGACTTGGCGATGCCGGTCGGCTTGACCGGGGTGATGGTGTCGCTGTCGGCGTGCAGCGCGGTGGCGATCGGGTTGCAGCCGGCCGACTGGGCGCCGAAGACCTTCCAGCCGCCGGCCGGCGCCTCGACCAGGCCGATCTCAACCAGCTCGGAGAATGCCTTGTCGATCTTGGTGAGCAGCTCGCCGCTGGCCATCGGGATCACCACCTGCGCCGGGATCCGCCAGCCGAGCTGCTCGGCCACCTCGTACCCCAGGGTCTTCGAGCCCTCGGCGTAGTACGGCCGGACGTTCACGTTGACGAATGCGGTGTCCTCGAACTCGTCGGTCTCCACCAGCTCCCCGCAGAGCCGGTTCACGTCGTCGTACGAGCCGTCGATGGCGACCAGGTCGCCGCCGTAGACCGCGGTGGTGACCACCTTGCCCTGCTCCAGGTCACTGGGGATGAAGACCACCGACGGCACCCCGGCCCGGGCGGCGTGCGCGGCGACCGAGTTGGCCAGGTTGCCGGTGGAGGCGCAGGCGTACCGGGTGAAGCCGAGCGCCCGGGCGGCGGACAGCGCCACCGAGACGACCCGGTCCTTGAACGAGTGGGTGGGGTTGGCGCTGTCGTCCTTCACCCAGAGCGGGGCGGTGATGCCCAGTTCGGCGGCGAGGTGCGGGGCGGCGACCAGCGGGGTGAGCCCCGGGTTCAGGGTCACCCGGGTGGCCGGGTCCTGGCCGGCGGGGAGCAGGGCCGCGTACCGCCAGAGGTTCTTCGGGCCGGCCTCGATCTGCTCCCGGGTGACGGCGGCGAGCGCGGCGGCGTCGTAGTCGACCTCCAGCGGGCCGAAACACTCGTAGCAGGCGTGCTGGGCGGCCAGCGGGTAGCGCGCGGAGCAGGCGCGGCAGACCAGGGCGCGGGCCGGGCTGAGGGTGGTGTCGATGCCGGTGGCGGCGGGAAGCGTCGACGTCATGTCGAGGGGTTCCTCTCATCTTTCCCCGCATCGCACCCTGCGGCGGGGACGGAATTGGCACCTGCCCGCTCCTCGCTCGTCGTCGAGCGTGCGGGTGGTTGCCGGGGCGTCGTCGGGCCGTATCCCTCAGCCCCTCTGGATGAGGTATGCAGTTGTGCCGCCGAGTCTATGCACTCGCGCCGCGCCTGCCGAGCGGGCTTCCCACGGTGTGAGCCACTCCCGCTCACCACCGTCAGGATCCGCACGACTTCCGGGAAGTGGAGGCCTCCTCCGCCGCCGGATGCCCCCGCTTCCCGTAACTCGCAGCTCCGCCTACCTCAGCGCGCCACCACGGCGATCGGGTCGACGACGGCCGGCCGGTCGGTGACCGCCCGGGCGGGCACCGCGCCGGGGGCGGTGGCGGCGCGGGAGCGGGTCGCCAGGTTGGCGCCGATCAGGGCGGCGATGGTCAGGGCCGCGCCGACCAGTTCCACCGCGCCGGGCCGGTAGCCCCGGACGGTCTGCACCACGAAGGTGGTCACCGGAACCAGGTTCATGAACAGGGCGGCGGCGGCCGCGCCGAGCCGCTGCACCCCGGTGTTCCAGGCGAGCACCGCGAGGACGGCGGCGACGATCACGGCGTACGCCAGCTGCGGGGCGACCGCGACGAGGTCGGCGGCGGCCGGCAGGTGCTGCCAGCCGGCGAGGTCGGCGGTGAGACTGGCGGCCAGCATGGCCGCCGTGCCGGCCACCGCGGTGAGCGCGGTGTAGCGCAGCGGGGACCAGTCGGTGAACCGGCTCGCGCCGTGGGTGTAGACCGCCCAGCCGAGCACCGCGCCGATCATCAGCAGCCCGCCGACGCCGAACTGGCCCAGCCCCTCGAGCCGGCCCCGGGTGATCACCAGGCCGACGCCGACGAGGGCGACCAGCGAGAACCCGAGCAGCACCGGGCGGGGGCGTACGCCGTCCCGCACCCAGCGGACCAGCTGGGTGACCAGCGGGGTGGTGGCGACGAAGAGGGCGATCTGCTGCGGGGCGGCGTGCCCGAGCGCGAGGTTGGTCAGCACGTTGAACCCGGCGAAGCCGAGCACGCCGAGCGCGACCAGCTCGACGGCCCGCCCACCGGCCCGCAGGGCGCCGCCGCCCTCCCAGACCAGCAGCAGGGCGAGCAGCACTGCGGCGGCGAGGACGTACCGGGCGGTGGTGAGGTTCAGCGCGTCGACCCGGGTCAGCGCGCTGGCCAGCACGGGGAACATGACGCCCCAGCTGAGCACCGCGAAGAGCGGAAAGGTGGCGTGACGAGAACGCATCACAGCTCCAATGTTCGAGTATCGTCGAACCAACGTCGCCGAGACTAGGAGCTTGTTCGACGAAAGTCGAACAACGGTTACACTGGTCACATGGAGCTGCACGAACCCGAACTGCGCGACGTACCGGTCACCGCCGTGCTCGCGGCGCTGGCCGACGACGTACGGCTGCAGATCGTGCGCGCCCTCGCCGAGGGCGGCGAGTACGCCTGCGGCACCTTCGAGTTCGGCGTGTCCAAGGCGACCCGCAGCCACCACCTGAAGGTGCTGCGCGAGGCCGGCCTGACCCGGACCCGGGCCGCCGGCACCAGCCGGTACGTGCGACTGCGCCGCGACGAACTCGACCGCCTCTACCCCGGTCTGCTCGACGCCGTCCTCACCGCGCCCACCCGCTCCTGACGCTCTCCCTCGACGTCCACCGTCGAGCTGTAGGTCAGCGTGATGAGTCGGTAGCGACTGCCGTTCCCATCGCCGGGGTCGACGTTGCCGCTGACGCCGGAGACGGTGCCGTTGTACTGCCAGGAGCGGTCACCGGACGTCGTGCATCGGCGAACTTCTCCGCCCGCACCTCGGCAAAGGCCCAACTCATCTGCGGTTCCACCGCCCAGCCGAAAAGCCGGCGGACGATCGGGGAGGCCAGGATTCCCGTCGCGAGGACGGCGAGAGCACTGATGGTCAATACGCCGGCGAAGGAGTTGACGAACGGCGAGTTCTGGAACTTGTAGGCGAGCGCGATCTGAACGACGAACCCATGCAGCAGGTAGGTGTACTGGGTGCCGGTCGCGAGCGGGGTGAGCAGATTGCGGTTCGAAGGCACCAGGGCGAGAAAGGCGACACTGAGCACGAGCGCGGCCGCCGTCAAGCCGAGTGCGCCGGCCGCCCACGTACCCCAGCTGACGTCCAGTTGTGCGTGCCCGTTGTGCCGGTAGAACCAGCCAGCGGGCAGCCGCGGGGCGTAGTGGTACACGGTGGTCAGGGCTGCGGCGAACACCAGGACGGCGGCGGGGCGCAGCCATCGGGTGTCACGGATCCATTCGAGGTGTTCGCGCCGGGCGGTGAGGCCGAGCACGAAGAATGGGAGGAACTGGAGGATCCGGGCCAGGTCCAGTTCCCCGGAGAGCGAGGCGGCGCCCGAGGCGAGCATGACGCCGGTCGCCACCGCGACCGGTGCGCGCAGGTTGAGCCAGAGCGGGGCGGAAATCCGCCAGACGAACAGAGCAACCAGGAACCAGGTCAGGTAAAAGGGCGTGACCAGGTCAATCGGGTTGGACTCGTCCAGGCGGTAGTTGTTGTACAGCTGGTATGCGGTGGCGAAGATCAGGTACGGGACCAGGGTGCTGGTGAGGAGTCTGCGCAGCCGGCCGGGGTGAGAGGCGTCCTGGGCGAAGGAGCGTGAGAAGTAGCCGCTGATCATGACGAACAGTGGCATGTGGAAGGCGTACACCAGCAGGTAGAGAGCCCGCACGCCGCGCATCTCGTTCGGGGAGCCGACGAGCGGGCCCCAGGTGTGGCCGAGGACGACCAGGGCGGTAGCCAGGAGTTTGGCGTTGTCGAAGTAGGCGTCCCGGGAGGGCGGGGAAATGGTGCCGCCATCGGCTCGGATAGCTTGGCGGAGCAGAGCTGACACGCGCATGGCGGGGGCTTTCGCGAGTGGGCCGGCAGGGCGGGACGACGCGGCATCGGATGGCAGCCGACGGTGGCAACTGCCCCGGGGGCCGGCGCCGGCTCATGCTACTGCCTGCGTCAGCTCGTGACGTCCTTGCGGGTGAAGCGCCAGAAGGCCAGCCCCCAGAAGAGCGTGGCGTACCCGACCGCCGAGATGGCGCCCCGGACCACGTCGTCGGTCTGCACCGGCGTGGACAGCAGCCCCAGCCAGGCGCTGCTGTAGTGGGTCGGCAGGAAGGCGCGCAGGCCGCCGAGCGCGGTGATCTGGTCCAGGATGCTGGAGAGGATCCAGAGCAGCACCGCGCCGCCGACCGCGCCGAGCGCGGCGTCCGTGGTCACCGAGAGCAGGAACGCCAGCCCGGCCACCACCAGCAGGACGACCGCCAGGTAGCCGAGCACCGCCAGCAGCCGCAGCAGTCCCTCGCCGGGCGCCAGCTCGGCGGAGACCTGGCTGCGCAGCGGCGACCAGCCGTACCGGAGGGTGCCGGCGAGCAGCGCGGTGCCCGCGAGCAGCAGCAGGGCCAGCGCCGAGTACGCGAGCGCGACCAGCAGCTTCACCGTGAGCAGCCGGGCCCGGGGCACCGGGATGGCCAGCAGGTAGCGCAGGCTGCCCCAGCTCGCCTCGCTGGCCACCGTGTCCCCGCAGAACAGCGCCACCACCACGACCAGCAGGAACGACGCCGACACGAAGATCGAGAAGAGGGTGAAGTTGAGCCCGCCCGAGGTGGCCAGGTCGACCAGGCTGCCGAACTCGTTGCGCCCGTTGCGGTCGTCCTCGCCGGAATCGAACTGGAACGCGACCAGGATGATCAGCGGCAGCAGCACCATGAACCCCAGCGCCAGCTGGGTACGCCGCCGCGACGCCTGCCGGCGGAACTCCGCCGCGAACGGCAGGGTGGCCGACGGCCGGTAGCCCGCCGCCGCCCCGCCCGGACCGACCGCGCCCGCCGCGTCGCGCGACCCGACCGAAGAGCCTGCCATCACCGGTCACCGCTTCCCCGTGAGTTCTCGCCCACCAGGGCGAGGAACGCGTCCTCCAGGCGGCGCCGGGGCACCACCCGGTCCACCCCGATGCCGGCCCGGACCAGCTCGGCCACCACCTCGCTGCGCGCGGTGCCGTTGGTGTCGACCACCAGCCCGCCGTCGCCGTCGGGCAGCACCCGAACCCCGTGCAGCCGGTCCAGCACCGTGCGGGCGGCGTCCGGGTCGGTCACCTCGAACAGCACGCTCGGCGAGTCGCCGACGATCTCCTCCACCGGCCCGGAGGCCACGATCCGGCCCTTGTTCACCACCACCGCGTGGGTGCAGGTCTGCTCCACTTCGGCCAGCAGGTGGCTGGAGACCAGCACCGCGCGGCCGTCGGTGGCGTACCGCTGGAGCACCCGGCGCATCTCGGCGATCTGCGGGGGGTCCAGCCCGTCGGTCGGCTCGTCCAGCACCAGCAGCTCCGGCAGGCCGAGCATGGCCTGCGCGATGGCCAGCCGCTGGCGCATGCCGTGGCTGTAGTTCTTGGTCCGCCGGTGCACCGAGTCGCCCAGGCCGGCGATCTCCAGGGCCTGGTCGAAGTGCGCGTCGTCCCAGGGCCGACCGGTCGCCCGCCAGTACGCCTTCAGGTTCTCCAGCCCGGACAGGTGCGGCAGGAAGCCCGGCCCCTCCACCAGCGCGCCGATCCGGGAGAGCACCGGCGAGCCGGGCACCAGGCGGTGCCCGAAGACGTAGATCTCCCCGGCCGTCGGCTGGGTGAGCCCCATCAGCACCCGCAGGGTGGTGGTCTTGCCGGCGCCGTTCGGGCCGAGCAGGCCGACCACCTGGCCGGGGTGCACCTCGAAGTCGACGTTGGAGACGGCGACGAAGCCGTCCGCGTACTCCTTGCGGAGCCGGCGGACGGCGAGCGGGATCCCCGCGTACTCCGGGTGGACGGAGCTGTCCTGGCGGCGGTGCCGGCGGCGGGCGACCAGGACGACCACGACGAGCCCGACCGCGATCGCGGCGAGCAGCCCGACCAGGACCCAGCGCCACACCGTGGCGGCGGTGGGGATCGGCTCGCCGTCGACGGTCGGCAGGCTCAGCGCGCCGCCGCCGGGGGCGACCGTGTAGACGCCCGGCTCGGGCGGGGTGGCGTACGCCTGGTCGGAGGTCGCCACGACGACCCGCAACCGGTGCCCGGCCTCGACCCGGCGGACGATCGCCGGGAGCGTGACCGTGACCGGCTGGGCCGCGTCGACGGTCTTCGGCAGGCCGGTGAGGCGGACCGGGGCGACCAGGCCGTCGGGCAGCGTGGCGGCGCCGTTCGGGTCGACGTCGTAGAGCTTGACGAAGAGGACCGCCTCGCCGGTCGGCGACGCCGCCCGGAGCCGGACGGTCGGCGCGCCGACCACGTCCACCGCCTCGGCGAGCGGCGCGGACTCGAACCGGGCGTGCTGGCCGGGGATGTCGCCGGCCACGCCGGTCAGCAGCGAGCCCAGCGCCCCGGCGAACGGCACCGCGGAGATCGCCGCCGGATTCCCGTTGGGCGGGTTGGCGATCTGCTGGGTCGGGCCGGCGACCGCGACCTCTCGGCGGGCGTCCCCGGTCACCCCCGGGTAGTCGGCGGTGCGGTACCCGGTGGCCACCAGCCCCCGGTCCAGCGCGTCGAAGCCGGCGATCCGGGAGAAGGTGAAGCCCTCGCCCGGCGCCGCGCCCTCCCCCTTGACGTAGTGGCCGAGCCACTGCGCGGTGAGGAACTTCACCCGGTCCGAGTCGGAGATCGGCCCCGCGCCGCCGTCGTGGCCGCCAGTGAACCAGGCGACCCGCACCGGGGTGCCGGCGGCGGCGATCCCCCGCGCGTTGGCATCCGCCTCGGCCAGCGGGAAGAGGGTGTCCGCCTCCCCCTGCACCAGCAGGGTGGGCGCCTTGACCCGGTCGAGCACGCCGGCCGGGGAGGAGCGGCGCAGCAGGTCCACCGCCTCGGCGTCGGCCCGCCCGGTGGTGGCGATCCGCAGGTACGCGGCGCAGACGTCGGCGGCGAACCGGCCGCAGGACGGGTCGGCGGCGCCGGCCGGGGCGTGCCCGGGGCCGGTGCCGGGGCCCGCGCCGGGCTGCGGGCTGGGCGCACCGGCCGACGCGGGCGCCCCCTGCGGCTGGGCGGCGGTGGTGCCGGAGATGCCGGCCGGGCCCGAGCCCGCGGAGCCGCCGCCACCGAAGAAGATGCCGGCCCAGCCCTTCTTGAACACGCCCTCGGTGGGCGCCTTCCCGGTGCTCTCCGGCAGGAAGGCGCGGGAGAGGTCGTTCCAGGTGATCATCGGGACGATCGCGTCGACCCGGGGGTCCTGGGCGGCGAGCAGCAGTGCCAGGCCGCCGCCGTACGAGCCGCCGACCACGCCGACCCGGGGGTCGCCGGCAGCGTCGGTCCGGATGTCGGGGCGGGCGGCGAGCCGGTCGAGCAGGCGTTGCGCGTCCCGCACCTCGTAGTCGGGGCTGTCCAGGTGGATCTCGCCGCCGCTGCGCCCGAACCCTCGCGCGGTCCAGGTGAGCACCGCGTACCCGCGCTCGACCAGGTCCTCCGCGTCGGCGCGGACGGACTCCTTGGTGCCGCCGAAGCCGTGCGCGAGCAGCACTGCCGGGACCTTCCGCTGGGCGGAGGCGTCCTCGGGCAGGTAGAGCGTGCTGTCGAGGTCGACCGGCTGGTCGCCGTCCGGTCCGGACCGGACGGTCACCGTCGCCGACTCGGTCCGGAAGGCGGGCCGCTCCGACCGGGCTGCCCAGACCACGGCGGCCGCCGCCAGGAGGACCACCACCGACGCGGCCAGGACCCGGCGTCGGCGGGTGGCCAGGGCACGCCGGACCCGCGCGGCCGACAGCGGTGATCTCATGCGGCACACGGTACGGCCCGGACCCTGAGCGTTGCCTGAGATCCGCCGTACGTCCGTCCGGTTGCTCCGATCGGCGCGCGAGTCCGATCGACCGCGCGAGGTCCAGCACATCCCAGCGAGATGAATTCGGATCGCGTGACTTCACACGTAATCCCGTAAACCGCATCCGATGCATGCATGAGGCGCGGCTCGCGGAACCCTGCGTACCGACAAAGTCAACCAACCGTGACATCGCCCGAAGTGACGCGAAGTCGACTCAGCGACCGCGGTCACACCCCCACACGGGTCGACTAGTTTTCCGGTCCGGTGTACGGGACTTGCATCGGCGACCCCGCCCACCGGACGAGTCCCCCGCCGTCGCCGGAGGAGACAGACCATGATCGTCCCCGCGCCGCGGGTCCGTCGACGGCCCTCCGTACCGGGCCGTGTCCTGCCCCTGCTGCTCGTGGCGGCCCTGCTGGCCCCGGTGGGGCTGCTCTTCGCGCAGACGCACCGGCTGACCGGGGACGACCGCGACCTGGCGAGCCGGGAACGGCTCGGCGTGCGGTACCTGCGCGCCCTCGGCCCGGTCACCGACGCGCTGGTGGACGCCCAGGCCGCCGCGGTCGCCGGCCGACCGGTCCCCCGCGACGCGCTGACCGCCGCGGTCGAGCAGGCGGCCACCGTGGACAGTGCGATCGGGGACGACCTGCGCAGCCACGAACGCTGGACCGGGCTGCGCGCCAAGCTGGAGGCGCTGCCCGACCGGGGGCTCAGCGACCCCGACGCGGCCTTCACCGCGTACGGCGAGGTCACCGACCTGCTGCTCGCGCTGCACCGCAAGATCCGGGACGGCTCGGGGCTGATCCGCGACCCGCGGTCCGACTCCTTCTTCCTCCAGGACGCCATCGGCCGCGACCTGCCCGAGGCCGTGGTCGGGGCCGGCCGGCTCGCCGACCTGACCGCCCTCGCCGCGCAGCGCCCGCCCGCCGAACGCCCGAAGACCCTCGCCGAACTGGCCGCCGTCCGGGTGGCCGCCCTCGGACCGGCCACCGACCTGGTCGCCGGCCTGCGGGCCGCGGTGGACAACTCGGAGAGCACCGACCTGGGACCGAACGTGCTCACCCCGCTGGACACCTACCAGCGCTCCGTCGAGGCGCTCGCCGCGCTCTCCGCGCCGACCGGCACGGCGGGCACCGGTCCGACCGGCCCCGCCCAGGTGGCCGCCGCCCGCCTCAACGCGCAGTCCGCCGCCAGGGAGCTCCAGCCGATCATCCTGGACCAGCTCGACGCCCTGCTGACGGCGCGGATCGACCGGCTCGACCGGGACCGCCTGCTGGCCGTCGCCGCCGCCGCGCTCGCCGCCCTGCTGGTCGTCGTCGTCCTGGCCGGGATGCTGGCCGGCGCTGTCCGGACCCGCCGGCGCGCCGCCGACGAGCGGCGGGCAAGGGAGGACCCCGGGGCGCTGCCGACGTGGCAGCCGCCGGCCGAGCCACGCCAGCTCCAACCGGTCGGATCGGGGCGGCCCGACGAACCCGAGCGGTGGGGACCCTTCGATGCTGCTCGATAGGCTCCGGATCCGGGGCAAGCTCGCCCTGCTGGTGATCATTCCGCTGCTCAGCATGGCCGGACTGGCCGTGCCGGTGGTGGTCGACCAGGTCACCGCCGCCCAGCGGGCCGGCGACACCGCCGCCACCGTCCGGGTCGCCAGCCGGATCGGCAGCCTGGTCCAGGACCTCCAGCAGGAGCGGCTGCTCTCGGTCGGCCTGCTGCTCGGCCGGGTGACCCGGACCGAGCTGATCCAGAAGTCGACCGCCGTCGACGACCGGGTCGCCGACCTGCGGGCCGAGCGGCTCCCGGACCGGGTCGCCGGCGCCCTCGACGGCGTACGCAGGCTGGCCGACCTGCGCACCGCCGTGCTGGCCGGGCAGGCGACGCCGACGCAGATCATGGACGCCTTCGGGCCGGTCGACCTGGCGCTGATCGAGGCGCTGCGGCTGCCGTTCCAGGTGGACACCACCACCTCGGCCGGGCGCCAGGTGCTGGCGCTGGACGCGCTGCTCCGGGCCGACGAGGGGCTGGGCGCCTGCGCGACCCTGATCGTGCTGGTGAAGGCGACCGGCGACCCGCAGGTGTCCGGCGCGTACATCGCCTGCATGTCCGCGCTCCAGGTGGACAACCAGCGATTCCGCGGCCTGATCACCGCCGAGCAGTACAAGCTGGCGATGCTGGACGACGCGGCGGTGGCGGCCCGGACCAGCCCCACCTTCCTGGTGGACAGCGTCAAGGACCCGGTGGCGGCGATCGCCGCGGTGCCGCTGGACGCCCTCTTCCCGTCGGTCCGCTCGATGATCACCCTCGGCCAGTTCGTGGAGAAGAAGATCGTGGCGGACGTCATCGCCGAGACCGCCACCGACCAGCGCGACGCGCTCACCGCGGCCTGGCTGGTCGGCGGGGCGGCCACCCTGATCCTGCTGCTCGTGGTGCTGCTCAGCATGGCCGTCGCGCGGACCGTGGCCCGACCGTTGACCCGCCTCACCCGCTCCGCCGACCGGGTCGCCCGGGTCGCCGAGGCCGAGCTGGTCCGGGTGGTCGACGACGAGTCCGAGACCGGCCGACCGGTCCGGCTCGACCCGGTCGACGTCCGGGCCCGGGACGAGATCGGTGACCTGGCCCGCGCCTTCGAACGGGTGCAGGACACCGCCGCCCGGCTGGTCGAACGGCAGGTGGCCGGCCGGCGCAACGTGGCGCAGATGTTCGGCCACGTCGGCCGGCGTACGCAGAACCTGGTCGGCCGGCAGATCGCGCTGATCGACCGGCTGGAACGGCAGGAGACCGACCCGGGGCGGCTGGAGCACCTGTACCGGCTCGACCACATCTCCAGCCGACTGCGCCGCAACGCCGGCAGCCTGGTCGTGCTCTCCGGCGCGGCCGGGACGGACGGGCACGTGGCCCCGGTGCAGCTCGCCGACGTGGTCCGCCTGGCCCTCGGCGAGATCGAGGACTACCCCCGGGTCGACGTGCACGTCCCGCCCGGGGTGTCGGCGGCGCCCGCCGCCGTCGGCGACCTGGTGCTCGCGCTGGCCGAGCTGATGGAGAACGCCACCGTCTTCTCCCCGCCGCACACCCGGGTCGCGGTGGCCGGCGAACCGACCGACGGCGGGGCGCGGCTGATCGTGGTGGACCGGGGCATCGGCATGACCGAGGAACGGCTCGCCGAGGAGAACGCCCGGCTCACCCGGCGGGAACGGCTCGACCTGGCCCCGACCGAGGTGCTCGGGCTCTTCGTGGTCGGCCGGCTGGCCCGCCGGCACGGCTGGACCGTCGACCTCGCGCCGACCGCGGGCGGCGGATTGACCGCCCGGCTGGAGATCCCCGCCGCGCTGCTGGTGATCCGGCGGCCCGACCGGGCCGGCGCCACGGTCGCCCGGGCCGCCGTACCGAGCCGGGACCGGCGGGGGCTCGGCGAACGGGCCAGCCCCCATCGGGCGCTCACCGCCGCCGGGGTCCCGGCGGCCGTCGAGGACCACCCGGGTGTCGACCCGATGCTGCTCAGAGCCACCCGCAGCCTGGAGACCGCCGGGTCCTGGAACGCCTTCGGCGCCGCGACCGAGCCGGTCGACGGGCCCTTCGTCGGCACGGGGTTCGCCGCCCCCGAGGTGGTCGCCGGGCCACCGAGCCCCGCCGCGCCACCCGCCGGGCCCGTGGCCGGCGTGGCGGCGGCCGGCGTACGGCCGGTGATCCGCCAGCGGGTGCCGGGCGCCGGCCTGCCGCGGACCGCCCCGGTGGTCCGGCCGGTCGACGCCACCCGCGCCGACCCGTCCGCCGTCCGCGCCCTCGTCGAGGACTTCCAGGCCGGGGTACGCCGGGCCGAACGCGCCGCCGCGCCGGTCGAGCCCACCCCCGGCCGGCCCCGGCTGTGCCGGCGGGTGCCCGGGGCGAACCTGGCCGTCACCCCGCCGCAGACGCCGCTCACCAGCCAGCCCACCGGAGACCCGGCCGAGGTCCGCAACCTCATCACCGAGTTCGAGGCGGGCGTCGCCCGCGCGCTGCGCGAAGTCGGTCCAGACCACCATCGCCACGAAGAGGGATCATCACCGTGACCAGTCCCTTCCTGCACGACAACGTCGACCACCCGCCCGCCGGGAAGCTCAGCCCGGAGGCCCGCACCTTCAACTGGCTCCTCGACTCGTTCACCTCCAGCACGGCCGGCGTGATGGAGGCGATCGCGGTCTCCTCGGACGGGCTGCTGATGGCGATGTCCGCCATCAAGGACCGGTCCAACGCCGAGCGGCTCGCCGCCGTGGTCTCCGGGATGACCAGCCTGGCCGGCGGCGCGGCCAGCTGGTACGCGCTCGGCGGTTTGAACCGGGTGATCGTCGACATGGCCGAGGGCTACCTGCTGATCAGCGCGATCAGCAGCGGTTCCGTGCTGGGCGTGGTCGCCGACCGGTCGGCCAACCTCGGCACGGTGGCGTACGAGATGACCCTCTTCGCCGGCCGGGCCGGCGGCGCCCTGAGCCCACGGCTCATCGCCGAGCTGAAGAACGCCGTTCAGCAATGATCCCGGAGGTGGCCGGCGCGGAACGGGATCCGGAACCCGGCACCCGGATCCGCCCCTACCTGCGGTCGCCGTCCCCGGCCGCCGAGGCGGCGTCCGCCTCCACGCCGTACCCCGTCGACGAGGTCGGGGAGGACGCCGGAGAGCCGGCGGGCCCGCGTCCGTTCGTGCTGACCTCCGGACGGGTGGCCGGCGCCGACCCGGCGATCGGGCTGGAGACCCAGGTGACCGCCCGGCCGGAGAGCGGACCGTGGGCGGAGTCCTGCCCGCTCGCCCCGGAGCTGCGGGCCATCGTGGCGCTCTGCGCCGACCCGATCTCGGTCGCCGAGATCTCCGCCCGGACGCGGATGCACTTCGGCGTGACCCGGGTGCTGGTCGGTGACCTCCGGGCCGCCGGCCACCTCGACGTGCAGGGGAGCGGCGCCGAGGCCGCCGACCCCGACATCATCCTGCGACTGATTGACGGGCTCCGTGCGATCTCCTGAATGGCCCGCCGCCACCGGCGGCCTCGCCGCCAACAGCGCCGCCGTCCGGTACGGGATGCCGGCGGGACCCGCCCCGGCCGCCGGCCGGACCGTACCGCCGGCCCCGCGGCCCGCGCCGCCGCCGTACCGGCCACCGGCGGCGCCGGCCCGGGCGACCGCGAACGTCCCGGTCACCCGGCCGCCGATCCCGGTGAAGATCCTGATCGCGGGCGGATTCGGCGTGGGCAAGACCACCACGGTGGGCGCGATCTCCGAGATCGCCCCGCTGACCACCGAGGCGCAGATGACCAGCGCCGGCATCGGCGTCGACGACCCCGGCGTACGCTCCGGCAAGACCGCGACCACGGTGGCCATGGACTTCGGCTGCGTGACCGTCGACCGCAGCCTCAAGCTCTACCTCTTCGGCACTCCAGGGCAGGCGCGGTTCGGCTTCATGTGGGACGACCTGGCCCGCGGCGCGCTCGGCGCGCTGGTGGTGGTGGACAGCGCCCGGCTGGACGACTGCTACCCCGCGGTCGACTTCCTCGAGCGCGCCGGGCTGCCCTTCGTGGTCGGGGTGAACGCCTTCGACGGGCGGCTCGCGCACGACCTGGCTTCGATCCGGTGGGCGCTGGCGATCGGCGACCACATCCCGCTGGTGCAGTTCGACGCCCGGGACCGGCTCTCGGTGCGCGACGCCCTGCTGGCCGTCCTGGACCGCGCGCTGCACCGGGCGACCCGGCAGAGGGGTGCCTGAACCACCGCCGATTCGACCCGTTTCATGGAAAGGGGTGGACGTGATGAGAGGTGATCTGGACGAGACGCTCGCCCGGCTGGCCCGCCGCGAGGAGGCGCTGCGACGCCGGGCCGTCGGTCCGGACGAGGAGGCCGCCGGGGAGGAGCCCCGGCCGGTCGAGTCGCCCCGGGACGGGCACGGCGCGTACCGGCTGCGGGGCGGGACCCGCCCGGTCGAGCGGGACCCGGTGGAGGAGGTGGCCGAGGCGGTACGCCCGGTGGTCGCCGAGCACCCCGGGCTGATCGTCACCCTGCGCGTGGAGCACGACGGGCAGGCGTACCCGCTGCGGGTCTGCTGGCCCGGGCCGGACGTGACGGTCGGCGCCGAGTCCACGCTCGCGCCGCCGCCGGTCTGGCCGATGTCGGCGAAGACCGTGCCGGCCCCCGGTCAGGACGGGCTGCGCAGCGACCCCGCGGCCCGGCTGGCCGAGATGATCCGGCGCGACCCGTCGCTGCTGGAGGACACCGGCCCGGTCTGACGCCCGGCGCCCACCGGCCCGCATGGGGTGGTGCCGGCGGCTACTGTCTGGCGGGTGGCGGAACCCGACCTGACCCTGACGGCGTGCCTGCGGCCGGCGGCGCTGGACGCCCGCCGCGGCGTCGTCCGCCTGCACCCCGAGGTGCTGACCGCGTTGGCGCTGCGCCCCGGAGACCCGGTCCGGTTGAGCGGCCGGCGGGTCACCGCCGGGATCGCCGCGCCGGCCGGGCAGACCGCGAGCACCGCCCTGCTGTACGCCGACGACCTGCTGCTCGGCAACCTTGGCCTCCGGGACGGCGGGCAGGTGACGGTGAGCCCGCTGGCGGTGACCCCCGCCCGGCGGGTCACCCTGACCGGGCCGGTGGAGATCGTCGCCGCGGTCTCCCCGGAGATGCTGCGCCTCGCCCTGCTCGGCAAGGTGGTGACCGCCGGGGACGACGTCTCGCTGCTGCCGCAGGACGTGCTCCCCGACGCCTCCGTCCGCAGCCTGGTCGAGGCGGCCCGGCGCAGCCTGGCCAACACGATCGGCTACGCCTGGACCAGCACCCTGCTCACGGTGTCCGCCGTCGAGCCGGAGGCCGGCGCGCTGGTCACCATGGACAGCACGGTCGGCTGGGCGCACGGACCGGCCACCCGCGGCTCCGGGCCGGCCGGCCAGGACCCGAGCGGCCGGTCGACCGGCGACGCGACCGGGGCCGGCGGCCGGGCCCCGGTGAACCGACCGGCGGGAGCCGGGACCGAGTGGGCCCCGCCGGCGGAGTCCCGGCCCGAACTGGTCGAGCCGGAGGAGGCGCCGAGCGTCGACGAACTGCCCGGGCTGCGGGCCCAGGCCGAGGAACTGACCGAACTGCTCGACCTCGGCTTCCACCACCGGGAGGTGCTCGGCCGGCTGGGCACCACCGTCTCGCTGGGCGTACTGCTCAGCGGGCCGGCCGGGTCCGGCAAGGCGGCGCTGGTCCGCGCGGTCGCCGCCCGGGTGCGCGCCCGGGTCTGCCCGGTCTGGGCGCCCGAGGTGGCCGCACTCGGCAACGACGCGGCGGCCCGCCGGCTGCGCGAGGCCGCCGCGGCGGTACGCCGGGACGGACCGGCCGTCCTGCTGGTCACCGACGTGGAGGCACTCGCCCCGGCCGACGATCCCGGGCCGGTGGCGACGGTGTTCCGGCAGATGCTCGCCGAGACCGTCCGGGCCGGTGCGGCCGTGGTCTGCACCACCAGCCGGCCGGAGGCGGTGGACCCGGCGCTGCGCGCCCCGGACCTGCTCTCCCTGCGGATCACCGTTCCGCTGCCCGACCAGGCGCTGCGCCGCGAGCAGCTCACCGTGCTGACCCGGCAGGTGCCACTCGCCGAGGACGTCCGGCTGGACGAGGTGGCCGCGCGTACCCCCGGGTTCGTCGCGGCCGACCTGGCGGCGCTGGTCCGCGAGGCCGGGGTGCGCGCCGCGCTGCGGCAGAAGACGGCCGAGACGCCGACGGTGGCGATGGCCGACTTCAGCGCCGCGCTGGAGGTGGTCCGGCCGACCACGATGGCCGCGTCCACCCTGGAGCTGGCCTCGGTCACCCTGGACGACGTCGGCGACCTGGTCGAGGTGAAGGAGACGCTGACGGAGTCGGTGCTCTGGCCGCTGACCTACCCGGACACCTTCGCCCGGCTGGGCGTGCAGCCACCCCGGGGCGTGCTGCTCTACGGACCGCCGGGCGGTGGCAAGACCTACCTGCTCACCGCGCTGGCCGGCTCGGGGCGGGCGAACGTGCTCTCGGTGAAGGGCGCGGAGCTGCTCTCCAAGTGGGTGGGCGAGAGCGAACGGGCGGTCCGGGAGCTGTTCCGCCGGGCCCGCGAGGCCGCGCCCACGCTGATCTTCCTGGACGAGGTGGACGCGCTCGCCCCGGTGCGTGGCCAGGCCACCGACGGCGGTACGACGGACCGGGTGGTCGCCGCCCTGCTCACCGAGCTGGACGGGGTGGAGGCGCTGCGCAACGTGGTGGTGGTCGGCGCGACCAACCGGCCGGACCTGGTCGACCCGGCGCTGCTCCGCCCCGGCCGGCTGGAACGGCTGGTCTACGTGCCGCCGCCGGACGGCCCGGCCCGGGCGGAGATCCTCCGCGCCGCGTCCCGGAACGTGCCGCTCGCCCCGGATGTGGACCTGGCCGCGCTGGGCGCGGAGCTGGCCGGCTTCTCGGCCGCCGACTGCGCCGCCCTGGTCCGGGAGGCGGCCCTGGCCGCGATGCGCGAGTCGCTGACCGCCTCCACGGTCACCGCCGCCCACATCGGGACCGCCCGCCGGCGCGTCCGCCCCTCCCTGGACCCGGCCCAGGTGGCCTGGCTGGCCGCGTACGCCGAGCAGCGGGCCGGCTGACGCGGGAGCGCCGCCGTCACGCCACCGCCCCTCGACCGGGCCGGAACCCGGCACGGGGACGGGCACCAGCCGACATCTCGTCCCGGAAGGCACCTCGCGCGTCACTCACGGGAGACCGGGTCGCGGGGACGAAGGGCCCCAGTCAGTCCGTGGGGAGTAGCGGGCCCAGCGGGCCGAGGTCGAGGTTGAGGTCCTCGGGCGACAGGCCGAAGTACTCGCGGAGCTGGGCCATCTGCTCCTCCAGGGCCATCAGCGTGGCGCCGACCCGTTCCACCTGCTCCTCGGTCAGGTCGCCGAGGTCGACCCGGCGCAGCGCCTGCCGTTCCATCAGCTGCCGCAGCAGCTCGATGACGGTGAGCACCAGGCTGGCCAGGCCGCGCTCGACCGAGTCGGAGTCCACGGCGAGCCGCCGGTCCAGTGGGCGGACCCGGGGTGCCTCCCACCGCGGCTCCCCCAGCGCCGCCGCCAGTTCCGCCGCCTCGTCCCGCTCGGTCATGGCTCGACCGCCACGCTGGAGCCCGGGGTCACGTCGGGCAGCTCCGGTGGGGCCAGCGCGCCGACCGAGGCGACCAGGGCCCGCAGCGAGATCCGCACCAGGTCGATGTCCGCGATCGCCAGCGTGATGTCGCCGCTGATCACCACGCCGGTGCCGAGCACCCGGTCGAGCAGGTCGACCAGCGCCACCGGACGGTAGGCCAGCGGATCGTCGGCGCTGCTCGGGGCGAGCGAGGTCACCGCCATGCCGGCCCCCGCGCGGCGGTCACGCCGGCTCCCGGACCGGGTGCGCCGGTTCGGCCGAGGGTTCCGCCACGAAGGAGTACGGCGGCCAGGGGCCGGTCAGCTCGAGCCGCAGCTCCGGGTGCCGGTCGGCCAGCGCCCCGACCAGCGCCGAGAAGCCCGCCAACCCGTTCCGGTCGATCAGGTACGCCCCGTTCAGCACCATCGCGGTGGCCGCGCCGGACAGCCGCCGGTCCTGCGGGGCGTGCCGGCGGGCGGCGACCGCGTACCCGGCGAGTGCGGTGTGCACGGCGACGGCCGCGTCGGCGGCGATCCGCTGCCCCTCCTCCCGCGCGGTCAGCTGGGCCCGGCGCCGCCGCAGGTACGCCGCACCGGCCCCGCCGCCGGCACCGGCCGCCTCCGCCGTGCGGGGCGGCGCGCCGGGGACGACGTACCCCTTGACGCCCCACTCCTCGCGGCCGGTGAGCCGGGCCAGCGTGGCGGAGAACTCCTCGCGCCGCTCGGTGAGCACCCGGGCCACCCGGTCGTCGTCGCGATGCACCGTGGCGAGCCGGGCCGGCACCACCGCGCCCGCCCGCGACAGGGCGTCCACCACCGTGTGGTGGGTCCGCGCGGCCCGCTCCAGCCAGGCCAGGTCCTCCAGGTTGCGGCGCAGCGCCGCCTCGCCGTACTCGGCCAGCGGGGCGGCGCTGACCACGGCGGTCAGGCCGGCGGCCCGGACCGGGCGGACCGGAGCGGCGTCCATCCCGGTGATCCCGGAGAGGGTGGCCGGGTCGACGTCGGCGGTCACGCCGTGCAGCCAGACGCCGGTGCCGGTCTCCGGCGCGTCAGCCGTCGGAGTGGTCTCAGCGGTCGTACGCATTCGGCTCCTCCCGCTCGGCCCGGGCGGCCACCCGCGGCCGCCGGGACGCCTCCACCTCCTCCGGGTCGCGCGGCCCCGGCTCCACCGGCGGGCGGGCCCGCGAGCTGAGCCACGGGTCGTGCTCCCACCAGTCGATGCCGATCTGCCGCGCCGTGTCCACCGAGGCGATGACCAGCCGCAGCTTCAACGTCAGCAGCTCGATGTCGAGCAGGCTGACCCGGATGTCACCGGCGATGACGATGCCCCGGTCGAGCACCCGCTCGAGGATGTCGCCGAGGTTCGCCGGCTCGTGCCCGGCCGGCAGGACCTGGCCCGAGTTCTGCACCACCGAGGGTGGCCGCCCCATCGTCATCTCAGTCCCCCTTGCCGCGCTGGTACCGGCGGGACCGCCGGTAGCCGAGCAGGCTGCCCGTCATGTCCAGCTCCACCTCGTAGAGGCCGAGCAGGTCGGTCGAGGCCGGGATCCGGTGGTCCTCGACCACCTCCACCCCGACCAGCCAGCCGTCGTCCGTGGGCTGGATGGAGGTGATGCCGAGCGGGTCCTTGCCGGTCAGCCCGACGATCTGGCGCAGCCCCTCCCGGGCCGCCTCGGCGGCCGACACCTCCTCGTACTCCTCCTCGTCGACGTACCGGCCGGCGTCGTCGCGGGCGTCCCGGTCGCGCCGGCGCTCCCGGTCGCCGTCACCACGGATCCGTGCTGCCGTCATCTCAGTCCCCTCGCCCGCGGTGCTGGTCACCCCGTCGACCGGCGGTCCGTCGCCGGCCGGTCTCCCGGCCGGTCGGCGGCGGCCGCCGGCCGGCGGCCTCGGGAGGGGTAACCTCCGCGCCGCCGGCCGGGGTGGTCAGCCGGTCCAGGACCTCCTGCTGTCCCCGGTCCCGCTCCTCCGGCGTGATGTCGCCGGCCGCCGCCGCCCGGTCCAGCTCCTCCAGCTCGCGCCGGATGTTGACCGGGTCGTACTGCCGCGCCTCCGCCTCCCGGGCGATCACCTTGACCACCGAGGTCAGCCCCCGCACCGGGGCGTACGGCAGGGTCAGCAGGCTCCAGAGGATGTCCATCTCTCACGCCACCAACTGGTGCGCGCTGACGAAGTCGTACGGGGCGAGCGGGCCGAGCAGCCGCATCCGGACCAGTCCCCGCCGCTGCTCGGCGAAGTCCTCCACCGCCCGGACGAAGTCCTCCTCGTCGTCGGTCGCGACCAGGAAGGCGACGTTCATCGCGTCCAGTTCGCTGCTCGGCGGGCGCGGCGCGTGCGCCACCGCGTACGGGGTGAGGGCCTCGATCAGCGCCCGGTTCTCCGCCTCCCGGCGCAGCTCCACGCCCTGGCTGATCATCTCGCCGAGTCGGATCCGCTTTTCCCGGGTCTCCGCCTCCTGCCGGCCGCGCACCTGCTCGGCCAGCGCCGCGGCGGCGCTGTTCTCGGTGAGGAAGTCGCTGATCATCTCCTCCTCGTCGAAGCGGCCGTGCACGGTGTACTGGAGCCGGTCCTCGAACTCGTCGAGGGCGGCGGCGAACCGGTCGTGGTGTGCCTCCAGCAGTTCCGCCACCGCGTCCTGGCCGGTCACCACCGTGCCGAACCGGACGGGCAGCACCGGCGCGACCGCCGCGGTGCCGTCCAGCAGCGTCTGGTACGCGCTCAGGTCGGCCGGGCGGCCCATCGGCTCCTCCAGCCCGACCTCGCTGACCAGCGCGGCCAGGTCGCCGTGCCGGACCGCGGTCACCTCGCCCGGCGGGTCGCCGACCCCTTCCGCGTCCGGGGTCGGCTCCACGTCGGACGGCACGATGCCGTAGATGAACAGCCCGGTCGCGCCGCTCGGCTCTGCCTCCTGGGTGGTCATGCTCACCGCTCCTCGTCCCGGCGCCGGCGGGGCCGTTCCCGCTCCCGATCGGGGCCCCGGTCGCCCAACGAGTCCGCCACCGCGCCGCTGATCTCCTGGGCCGCCTTGCCGAGGCCGGAGATCGCCTTGCCCTTGGTCGCCGCTCCGGCCGTGTCCCCCACCAGGTCGGGCAGCCCCTTCTGGTTCTTCGGGGTGATGCTCAGCCGGTCGACCGCCTCGGCGAACCGGAGGTACGTCTCGACGCTGGCGATCACGACCCGAGCGTTGATCTCCAGAAGCTGGATGCCGACCACGGCGACCGACACCTGCGCGTCGATCACCACGCCCTTGTCCAGCACCGTCTCCACCACGTCGGCGAGGGTGCCCCCGTTGCCACCGCCTCCGCTGCGTTCCAGGGCGCCGCCCTGGGCGCCGCTCGTCGTCGCGATCGTCATTCGCCACGCTCCTCACGCCGCCGCCGGACCACCGGTCGACGCGGCGGCTCCGGGGCACGGCGGGCGGCCGGGCGGGGTCCCTGCGGTTCCGCGCGCGGCTCCCGCTCCTCCCGCGGCTGCTGACGGCGGGCCCGCTCGGGCTCCCGGCGACGCGGCGGCGGCTGCTCCTCCTCGGGTTCCGCCTCGTACTCCTCGTCGTCGAAGTCGTCGCCCTCGTCGTAGGCGTCGTACTCCTCTTCCTCCGGGGGACGGCGGCGCTGCGGCGGGCGACGGCGGCGGCGCTCGGCGGGCCGGCGCTCCTCGCGCTCCGCCTCCTCCTCGGGCTCCTCGGCCCGACCCCGCGGCCGGCCCGGCTCCTCCTGCTCGCGCTGTTCCTGCTCCTCGCGGAGCGCGGTCTCGTGGTCCTTGACCACCTGGGAGTCCTCGATCTCGCCGCGCCAGCCCTCGACCGAGTCCGGGTCCAGGACGGTCTGGGTCATCACGTGCCGGACGAAATGCTTCAGCTCCAGGCGCACCCGTCGGCCCTGGGCCCGCCACAGGTTGCCGGTGTGCTCGAACAGCCCCTGCGGGTGGTACTCCAGGACGACCAGGATCCGGGTGAGGTCCGGGCCGACCTCGTGGAAGCTGACCGTGCCGTCGACGGAGCCCTTCTCGCCCTTGGAGCGCCAGTGGATGAGCCGGTCCGGGATCTGCCGGACGATGGTCGACTCCCAGCTCCGGTGCGACCAGAAGACCTGTGCCTTCCAGGTCATCTTCTCGTCGGAGTCCTTGTCGGCCTGCTCGACCTTCTTCATGAAGCTCGGGAAGTCGCTGAACGTCGTCCACTGGTTGTACGCGACCCGCACCGGCACGCCGACCTCGATGGTCTCGACGATGTTGGTGACCTTGAGCTTCTTGCCGCCCTTGCCACCCTTGCCGCCGCCACCGCCGAACGCCGACATGAGCTTCTCCTTACCGCCGGCCAGGCCGGCATGGAACATGGCCTTCATCGGGGAGTGCCCCTCGGCGAGCTTCTGCGCGCCGGTGGCGGCGGCGACCAGGCCGGGGCCGCCGCCGGACTTCGCGTACTCGCTGAGCCGGCCGGTGGCGCCGGTGAGCCGCTCGGTGACCACCTGGACCGCCCGCTCACCGATCGCGCCGGCGAGGTTCCGCAGTTCCTCGCCGAGCTGGTCGCGTGCCTTTTCCGCGAGGTTGGGATTGGCCGCCATGGTCACCGCCCCTGCCGACGCGCCACGACCGGCCGCTCCTCGCGGTCGGCGTCGTCACGGTCGTCGTCGTAGTCGTCGTCGTAGGCGCCTTCGGCCTCGGGCTGGTTGTCGAGTTCCTGCTCCTCGTCGGGCGCCGACCGCTCTCCGGCGGCGGCGTCGGAGTCCGGCCGGTTGCCGCCGGACTTCCGGCGCAGCGCGTCCGCGCTGCCGCGCAGCTTGCCGCTGAGGGCGTCGATGCCGCTGCCGGCGGCGGCGGTCGCCGCGGCCTTGCCGGCGGTGGCCAGGGGGCCGCCGAGCTTGGTGAGGTTCCCCAGCTGGGCGGACGAGTTCAGCAGGTCCGTGCCGTACTTCCGCAGCCCGCCGGGATTCTGGCTGGCCCGGCCCGCGGCCACCGCGGCGGCCAGCGTGAGGGCGGTACGCAGCTTCCTGCGGCGGCCCAGGAGGTACCCGAAGCCCACCGCCAGCGCGACCCGTGCTCCGCTCTTCATCGGTTCTCCTTCGCTCCCCGGGGGACGCGGACGCCGCATGGTGGGGCAGGCCGGAAACAGCTCCGGGGAATAGCGCGAAATGGGCCTGCGACCGGGCATCCCGTTATTAGCGGACCCGGCGGGCAGTACCCGTGGGCCCACCCACGAAACGTTTCCCCGCAATTCCAGCGAGGTCCGTCACAGCGCATTCGGATGAGCCGCCACGGCGGCGGAGGAGCCTCGCAAAACGGTCAGACAGGCCCGGCTGGGCAGCTAAAAGACGATTGTTGACACAAGGCAAGCGAAATAATCAGAGGGCTGGCAGGGCCGAATCCAGACACATTTCCGCGCGCACCTTACCGCCGTCTTCCCGCAATCGGGCACCGCATTTCCGCAGCACCGAAATAGCGCCCGCGTTGTCCGGCGTCGTCTCGGCGACGACGGTGCGCATGCCGGCCGCGGCGGCCGCGTTCAGCAGCTCGCGCAACGCCGCCGCGCCGAGCCCCTGCCCCCGGGCCGAGCGCCCCAGCCACATCCCCGTCTCCACGGTGCCGGGCTGCTCGCAGCGGGTCATCCGGACCATCCCCACCACCTCGCCGCCGGCGAGGATGGCGTACATCCGGGTGCGGGTGGGGCCGTCCAGGCCGGTGAAGCTGGCCCGGTGGAAGTCGCGGAACGCCTCCCGGCGGGCGAGCGACCAGCCGGCCGGGGCGTCCACCGGGGGCATCACGTCTTCGGGCTCCGCCTCGGCGGCCGCTACGGAGAGCAACGGCTCCAGGTTCCGTTCGTCCACCGGCTCAAGTCGTACCGCACCCGCCACGTGCCGCAGTCTGCCGCCCGTACCGGCAGGAGTCCACCCCTTTGGCCGGGGACTGCCGGTCCGGCGGAAGGTACCGGCCGGTCGGACCGCCTCCGTGTTCTGCCTCACGCTCCGCTGTCGCACCCCGGCTCAGTCCGCCGGGTCGAACTCGCAGAACACCACCGAGGCGTCGTCGGTCCGCTTGTGCCGGCGCAACCGGTCCGGGTGATCGCGCTCGGCGGCCCGGACCCGAGCGATCAACCCCTCCGGCCCCTCGGCGGCGGTCACGTCCAGCAACCCCGCCCAGTCGAAGAGGCCGAACTGCTCGACCGCGCAGGACGCGCCGTCGCTGAGCAGCGCCGCCCGGCGCAACGCCCCGGGTCCGCGCAGCGGCAACGTCCCGGTCACCGCGTGGTACGCGGCGTCCGGGTCGGCGGCGGCCGCCCAGTAGCCGTGCGTCCGGTTCATCCGCTCCCGCTGCACCATGACCGCCTGCCGGAACCGGGTCACCGGATCGACCTCGCCGCCGGGCAGGTCGGCGGCGGTGCGGCGCAGCTCCGCCATCGCGGTGTCCAGCCGCTCGTCGGAGACCACGCTCACCTGGCCGCCGGCGTCCAGCACCAGCGGGCTGTCGCAGAGCACCAGGTAGTCCACCTGGTCGCCGCCCTCCCGGAGCAGGCAGACGGTGGAGGACGGGGTGCCCGGGTGGTCGAGGTCGCAGTCGCCGCCGTGGTCGGCGCGGACCGCCAGGATGGCCGCCGCGAGGCTGCTCATCAGCGTCGCCGCCGGTCGGGCCGCGAGCGCCAGGCCGATCCGGGCGGCCAGGTGCCGGACGTACCAGGCGGGCCCGTGCACGCACCCGGTGTCGAAGCCCTCCGGCACGGTCGCCCCGTCGAGCACCCCGACCAGCGGGCCGAGGCGGAAGACCGCGTCCTCGTTCTCCAGCCGACCCGGGGCGGCGGCGGAGGCGGAGCGTACCCGCATCGTCGGCGCCACCCCGACCGGCCGCGTCGGCCGGCTCCCGATCGGGTACCGGCGGTCTGGTGCCCCCATCCGTTCGCTCCCTCCGTCGCCGCCCGCCTACCCGGACCGGCCGGGGCCATGCGGGCGCCCGCTGTGCACGTACGAGAAGTGAGCCGGTCAGCGACGCCGGTTGCGGGCGCGTGAGGAGCGCAGCCGGCGCAACCGGCCGATCAGCACCGGCTCGGCGGCCAGCGCGGCCGGGTGGTCGAGCAACGCGTTGAGCAGTTGGTAGTACCGGGTCGCGGAGAGCCCGAAGGTGTCCCGGATCGCCTGCTCCTTGGCCCCGGCGTGCTTCCACCACTGCTGCTCGAAGGCGAGGATCCCCCGTTCCCGCTCGGTCAGCCCGTCGGCCGGCCCGGCCTCCGCCGCCGGCCCGGCCGCCACGTCGGCAGGCACGCCCTCGGTCGCCCCCGACCGCTCGTCGGGCGGCGTGGGCGCTTCGCTCCCGGTCGGGACGGCCGGGGCCGGATCCGCTTCCACGGCCGGGGCGGACCGCGGCGGGGGGACCGCCACCCCGCCCCGCCGCCGCTCGAGGTCCACGCGCCCGGACGGCTCCGGCCGGTCGGTGGCGGCCGCGGAGGCGTCGGCGGACATGGCGCTCCTCGGGAGGGCGGGGGCCGGCGCGGTGGCGCCGACCGGGGGGACCCCAGCCTAACCAGGGCCCGCCCCGAGCGCATCGGACGCGGCGTCCGCGGCGACCACCGTCAGGTGATGTCCCGGCGGCGCATCGTCCAGAAGGCGGCGATCAGCACCAGGGCACCGCCCAACCCGAGCACCAGCGCGGAGTCCTGCCAGGTGATCAGCATCTCCTTCGGATTGCACTGCCCCTGCGCGAAGTCACAGGACCGGTAGTCGATCAGCTTCCACTGCTTCTGGAACCACGCCAGGGCGTAGGTGGAGAGGACGTAGCGGTCCCCGAAGCGCACCCCCGCCATCGCGACGGCGATCCGGATGCCGACCTCGCTGATCACGCCGACGCCGACCGCGGCGCCGAGCGCCATCGCGGTGTGCCGGCCGAGCGAGGCGAGCGCGAAGGCCACCGCGCCCACCGCCAGCACCAGGGCCAGCGCCCGGACGCCGCTGATGGCGGTGGACTGCCAGACCCCGGACGTCATCTTCGCGGTGCTGCCCCGGTACGTGCCGATCAGCCAGAAGGCCAGCGTCCAGAGCGCCCCGAGCACGACGCTCACGCCGAGCACGGCGGTCAGCACGGCGGCCAGCTTGGTGCCGAGCACGGCCAGTCGTTTCGGGCGCCAGAGCAGCAGGTTCATCATCCCGCCGGAGCTCCACTCGGCCCCGACGAACGACGCGCCGACCAGGAACGCGAAGAGCGCGACGGCGCCCGCGAAGACAGCGATGAAGTTTCCGAACTCGCCGCGGAAGTCGAACTGGTACGGCAGGTTCCACTTCGGGTCGAACATCTCCGGCTGCGGCTGCCACTGCCGGCCGCAGTCGGGGCCGTACCGGTCCTCGGTCTTCTCGCCGCGCGCGACGGCGGCGTCGCAGTCGGCGACCGATTTCTCCCAGTCCTTCACCGCCTGCCGGTAGTCGGCGTCCGACTTCGCCTGCGCCTCCGCGACCACTGTGGGGGAGAGCTTGTGGCTGGAGAAGCTGAAGGCGGTGGCGATGCCGGCCAGCCCGAGGACGAGCAGCACCAGCAGCAGCCGGGTGAGCCGGCGCTTGGCCAGCCGCCGCAGCTCGGTGACGTACAGGCTCATGCGCCCAAACCTCCCCCGGTGCCGCCGACGCCCGGCTCACCGACCTTCGTGGACTGGTCGACCTGCCGGTGCTGGCCGGGTACCGGCGCGGTGGCGGTCAGTTCGAGGAAGACGCTCTCCAGGTCGACGGCGACCGGCGCCAGCTCGCTGACGTACAGGCCCTGCTCGGCGAGGAGGCGGCTGACCGTGGCCGGCTTGTCGACGCCGGCGAGCATCAGGTGGTCGGGCTCGGCGGCGACCCGCACCCCGGCCCGGGTGAGCACCTCGGCGGCCTGCGGAAGGTCGCTGACCGCCTCCACGCGGACCCGGACCGCGCCCTGCGAGTGCTCCGCGAGCACCTGCTCCACCGGGCCGAAGGCGACCCGGCGGCCCAGCGAGATGATGGTGACCGAGTCGCAGATGAGCTGGATCTCGCCGAGGATGTGGCTGGAGAGCACCACGGTCATGCCGGCGGCGGCGAGGTCCCGCATCAGGGTGCGCATCTCGCGGATGCCGCCCGGGTCGAGGCCGTTGGCGGGCTCGTCGAGGATCAGCAGCTTGGGGTTCTTGAGCAGCGCGGAGGCGACCGCGAGCCGCTGCTTCATGCCGAGCGAGTAGGTCTTCACCCGCTCGCCGGCCCGGTCGCGGAGCCCGACCAGCTCGAGCACCTCGTCGACCCGCTGCCGGGGCAGTTGCCCCGCTCCGGCGAGCAGGCCGAGGGTGTCCCGCGCGGAGAAGTGCGGGAAGAACTGCGGACTCTCCACGATCGCCCCGACCTGGCCGGCGACCACCGGCAGCGCCTGCGGCACCTCGTGGCCGAGGATCGCCATCCGGCCGCCGTTCGGCCGGATCAGGCCGAGCAGCGTCCGCAGGGTCGTGGTCTTGCCCGACCCGTTGGGGCCGAGGAAGCCGTGCACCTGGCCCGCCTCGACCCGCATGTCGAAGCCGTCGAGCGCGTGCCGTACCCCGCGCCGGCGACTCCGGTACGTCTTGCGGAGACCTGCTATCTCCAGGACAGCCGACAAGCTGACCTCCCCCGATGTGTGATGGTGACAGCGGACACCATACGCGGTATGCAGCGAGAGACAATACCGGGTATGCATCGGGATTTCCCGGATTCCGCCTCAGGCGCAGATGACGTGCACGCCCGCGTCGCGGAAGGCCTCCACCACGGCGGAGGCCGCGCCGGAGTCGGTGACCAGGGTTTCCACCCGGTCCACCGAGCAGATCCGGGCGAACGCGTGACCGCCCAGCTTGGACGAGTCCGCGATGATCACCACCCGCTTGGCGCGGGCGACCATCAGGTTGTTCATCGCCGCCTCGCCCTCGTGATGGGCGGCGGCGCCGAGCTGCGGGTCGATGGCGTCCACGCCGAGCAGGGCGATGTCCAGGGTCACCTCGCGCAGCAGCGCCCCACCCAGCGGGCCGACCAGCTCGAACGACTTGGGCCGGACCACGCCGCCGGCCACCACCACCTTCATCCGCGAGCGGACCAGCAGCTCGTTGGCGATGTTCAGGGCGTTGGTGACCACGGTGAGCTGGGCGCCCTCGGCGCTGGTGTTCAGATCCGGCCGGACGGCCAGGGCCCGGGCCACCTCGGTGCTGGTGGTGCCGCCGTTGAGGCCGACCACGGTCCCGGGGATCACCAGCGCCGCGGCGGCCGCCCCGATCCGCTGCTTCTCGGCCGAGTGCTTGGCGGTCTTGTAGCGCAACGGCAGGTCGTACGAGACGCCGTTGGCCACCGCGCCGCCCCGGGTCCGGGTGATCATCTGCTGCTGGGCGAGCTGGTCGAAGTCACGCCGGATGGTCGCCTGGGAGACGTCCAGGCGCCCGGCTGCCTCCTCGACGGTGACCCGACCGCTGTCGGTCAGCATCTCGAGCAGCGCGTTCCATCGGGCGTAGCGGTCCACCGCGGGGCCTCCAGAGAAACTGCACGAAGGGTGATTGATTGCGTGCACAGTAGTGCGCGAAACTGCCGGTACGCAAAACCTTGGGCTGCGCGATCTGGGAGCTGGTTGCGAGGGCCACCCGGGCTCGCGCAGAATAACGCGCGAAAGACGGCCATAACGAGCCGTATTGCGCAACGGTCTCCCCTGCGAGGAGTTGTCATGGCACACGTGCACGCGGAGATCGCGAGCCAGCCCGACTGCTGGCGGGAGGCGGCGCAGCTCGCCCCGGCCGTCGCCGACCGCCTGCCGCGCCCCGGCGAGCGGGTCGCCGTCGTCGGCTGCGGCACGTCGTGGTTCATGGCGATGGCGTACGCCGGGCTGCGCGAGCACGCCGGTCAGGGCGAGACCGACGCCTTCCAGGCCTCCGAGTTCCCCACCGGCCGCCGCTACGACCGGCTCATCGCGATCACCCGCTCCGGCACCACCACCGAGGTGCTGGAGCTGCTGTCCGCGCTGCGCGGCCAGGTGCCCACCACGGTGCTCGTCGGCGACCCCGGCTCCCCGGCGGTCGCGCTGGCCGACGCGGCGGTGACCATGCCCTTCGCCGACGAGCGGTCGGTGGTGCAGACCCGCTTCGCCACCACCGCGCTGGCGCTGCTCCGCGCCCACCTCGGCGACAACGTGGGCGCGCTGGCCGCCGACGCCGAGGTGACCGTCCGGGCCCCGCTGCCGATCGACCCGGCCGGGATCGAGCAGGTCACCTTCCTCGGTCGGGGCTGGACCGTCGGCTTGGCCCAGGAGGCCGCGCTGAAGTGCCGCGAGGCGGCCACCTTCTGGGCCGAGGCGTACCCGGCGATGGACTACCGGCACGGCCCGATCTCGGTGGCCGCCCCGGGCCGGCTGGTCTGGGCGTTCGGGCCGATCCCCGACGGGCTGCCCGAGGACGTCGCCGCCACCGGGGCCGCGTTCGTGCACAGCCGCACCCATGGCTGCCACACGGTGCTGACCAGCTGGGCGGCCGGGCGTACCCCGGTCGACCCGATGGCCGACCTGATCCTGGCCCAGCGGTTCGCCGTCGCGCTCGCCACCAGCCGCGGCCTCGACCCCGACGCGCCCCGCCACCTGACCCGTTCCGTGGTCCTCGCGTGACCGCAGCCACCCAGGTCGTCGTCGCGCTGGACGTGGGCGGCACCGGGATGAAGTGCGCCCTGGTCCGCCCGGACGGCGCGGTGGTGCACGCCGAACGGCACCCCACCGACGCCGGGCGCGGCCCGGACGCCGTGGTCGACACGGTCCTGGAGGTCGCCGAGGGGCTGGCCGGCAAGGCCCGCGCCGACGGGCTGACGCCGGTGGCCTGCGGCATTGCCGTACCGGGGGTGGTGGACGAGGCCCGCGGGGTGGCGGTCTGGTCGGCGAACGTGGGCTTCCGGGACGTACCGCTGCGGAAGCTGGCGGAGGCGCGGCTCGGCCTGCCGACGGCGCTCGGCCACGACGTGCGCGTGGGGGGCCTGGCGGAGGCCCGGCTCGGCGCCGGGCAGGGCAGCGGCCACGTGCTCTTCGTCGCGATCGGCACCGGCATCGCCGCCGCCCACGTGGTCGACGGGTCGGCCGCCGTCGGCGCGCACGGCGCCGCCGGGGAGATCGGCCACATCCTGGTACGCCCCGACGGCCCGCGCTGCGGCTGCGGCCGCCCCGGCTGCCTCGAGGCGGTGGCGTCGGCCGCCGCGATCGGCCGCCGGTACGCGGAACTGGCCGGTGAGCCGGCGACCGCCGCCGAGGTGGCGGACCGGGCCACGGCCGGTGAACCGCTGGCCGGCCGGGTCTGGCGGGAGGCCGTCGAGGCGCTCGCCGACGGGCTGGCCACCGGGCAGGCCCTCTTCGACGTGGCGACCATCGTGATCGGCGGCGGGCTGGCCCAGGCCGGTCCCCGGCTGCTGGACCCGCTGCGTGGGGCGCTGCGCGAGCGACTGACGTTCCACCGGGAGCCACGCCTGGTCGCGGCGGCCCTGGGCGACGAGGCCGGCTGCCTCGGCGCCGCGCTGCTGGCCCTGGACGCCCGACCCCGGCCCTGACCCGCCCACCCGGACTGAGGAGGAGACCTGATGAACCTGCGGGTGAACGGCAAGGTGGTGACCCCGAACGGCGTGATCCGGCAGGGCTGCGTGGAGATCGCCGGCGACCGCATCCGGGCGGTCGCCGAGTACCCGTCGGTGCGCGACGGGCACTGGATCGTGCCCGGCTTCGTGGACATGCACACCCACGGCGGCGGCGGGCACAGCTTCACCACCGGCGACGCGGACTTGGCCCGTGCGGCCGCCGCGTTCCACCTGCGGCACGGCACCACATCGCTGTTGGCCAGCCTGGTCAGCTCCCCCTTCGCGCTGATGCGGGACGCCACCGCCGCCTACCGCCCGCTGGTCGACGCGGGTGTGCTGGCCGGCATCCACTTCGAGGGGCCGTACCTGTCGGCGGACCGCTGCGGGGCGCAGAACCCGGAGTTCCTCCGCGACCCGTCCACCGACGAGCTGGCCGAGCTGATCGAGGTGGGCGCGGGCGCGGTCCGGATGGTCACGCTGGCGCCGGAGCGGGACGGCGCGCTCGACGCGATCAAGCTGCTCGTCTCGCACGGCGTGGTCGCCGCCGTCGGCCACACCGACGCCACCTGGGAGCAGACCCGGGCCGCCGTGTCGGCCGGGGCGAGCGTCGGCACGCACCTGTTCAACGGCATGCGCCCGGTGCACCACCGGGAGCCCGGGCCGGTGGTGGCCCTGCTCGACGCGCCGAACGTGGTCTGCGAGCTGGTCGCCGACGGTGTCCACCTGCACGACGGCATGCTCGGCTTCGCCGCCTCGGTCGCCGGCCCGGACCGGGCCGCCCTGATCACCGACGCGATGGCCGCCGCCGGCATGCCCGACGGCGAGTACGAGCTCGGTGGTCAGGAGGTCACCGTGGCCGACGGAGTGGCCCGGCTGGCCCGGGGCGGCGCGATCGCCGGCAGCACCCTGACCATGGACGCCGCCCTGCGGCACGCCGTGGCGGCCGGCGTCGCGCTGCCGGACGCCTGCCGGATGGTGGCCACCACCCCGGCCCGGGCCATCGGCCTCGGCGACCGGGTCGGCGCGCTCCAGCCGGGCCTCCGCGCGGACCTGGTGGTCCTCGACGACGACCTGAACGTGGTGCGGGTGATGCGCGCCGGCTCCTGGGTGGAGTGACCCGGGCCTCGCTGCGGGGCACCGAGCGGGGAACCTACCGCTCGGACGCTACGAAGCTGATGTCGCAAGTGAATCACCGTCCGTCCGGACCGGTCTGATCCATTCACGACATCAGCTTCGTAGGCACCGGACCGCCACCTTCGGGTGGGCCGGGACGGACGGTCGAGCCCGAGCTGGTCGCCGCGGGCGCGCGTCAGCCGGCGGCGGGGACCTCGACGCCGAGGACGGCCTGCTCGTCCGGGCGGTGCACCAGCACATCGGACAGGAAGGACTGCACCGCCGGGCCCATGCCGACGTCCCGGCCGGCCCGCTCGGAGAGCAGCCACTTGTGCTCGATGATCTGCGCGAAGAGCTCCTGCGGCTCCAGCTTCCGGCGCAGGTGGGCGGGCACCGCCCGGACCACGGGCTCGAAGACCTCGGTGAGCCAGCGGTGCGCCGCCTGCTGCTCGTCGGTCAGGTCGCTCTCCACCCGGTACGCGTCCAGGTCGTTGAGGAGCTTGCGGGCCTGGTTCTCCTCCGCGTCCAGGCCGGTCAGGCGGATCAGCCGCCGGGTGTGGTACCCGGCGTCGACCACCTTGGGACGGACCAGGTAGCGCCCGTTGTCGGCGGTCGACATGGCCACCTCGGCGACGTCGAAGCCCAGCTCGTTGAGGCGGCGGATCCGGCCCTCGATGTCGTGCCGGGCCTCCCGCTCGATCTGCTGCTCGTAGGTGATCTCGTGCCACAGCCGCTCGTAGCGCTGGACGACCTCGTCGCAGACCACCTCCGGGTCGATCGACTCGTGCAGCAGCCCGGCGGCCTCGAGGTCGAGGGCCTCACCGAAGATGTTCACCCGGGCGATCTCCAGGTCCTCACCGCGCTGACCGTTCGAGAGCGAGCTGTGCAGGGCGCCGGTCTCGGCGTCGACGAGGTACGCGGCGAACGCGCCGGCGTCCCGGCGGAACAGCGTGTTGGACAGCGAACAGTCGCCCCAGAAGAAGCCGGTCAGGTGCATCCGGACCAGCAGCACCGCCAGCGCGTCGAGCAGCCGGTTCATCGTCTCCGGCCGCAGGGTGCGGGAGAACAGCGCCCGGTAGGGCAGCGAGAACTGCAGGTGCCGGGTGATCAGCACCGGGTCCAGCGGCTCGCCGTCGTCGGTCTGCCGGTCGGCCACGATCGCGATCGCCTCGACCGACGGGAAGTCGATCCGTTCCAGCGCGCGGAGCAGGTCGTACTCCCGCTCGGCCACCCGCTCGCCGGTCTCCTTCACCGCGTAGACGTACTCGCCGAGGCGGACGAAGCGCACGATGTGCCGCGAGATGCCCTGGGGCAGCGCGACCAGGTGCTCGGCAGGCCACTCCTCGAGCGGGGTCGACCAGGGGAGGTCGAGCAGCGCCGGGTCGACGAGGGCCGAGGTGATCCGCACGGGGACAAGTGTGCCGCCCGCCCCGCCCGAGCGCTTCCCTTCGTGGCTGGGCACACAGCCACCGACGCCCGCGCCGGTCCGGCGCCGTCCGCGGCCGGTAGCGTGGTCGCGTGCGGGAGACCACGGGGGTACGCGGCCAGGTGCGGCTCCGACCGGTCCGGCCGGCCGGTTGGTGGTGGGACGCGCTGCTGCTCGCCGCCCTGGTCGGGCTGACCGTCGCGCTCGCCGCCGGCCAGTTCCTCGGCCTCGACCGGGCGGTCGCCGACTGGGCTGACGCGCACCGGCCGGCGGCGGCGTATCGGATGGCGCGGGTGCTCAACTATCTCGGCCAGGGGACGCCGCTGACCCTGCTCGCGGCGGGGCTCGGCGTGCTGGTGGCCGTCCGCCTCCGGTCGATCCGGCCGGTGCTACCGCCGGTGGCGGCGTTCGTGCTGACGGTCCTGACCATCGGGCCGCTGAAGCTCTGGTCCGACCGGGCCGCACCCACCGCCAGCGTCAAGCCGCCCTACCTGCCGGAACCGGACACCGTCCAGATCTTCCACACCGACGGCCCGTACGGGGTGTCCTACCCGTCGGGGCACGTGGCCAACTCGATCGTCTGGTACGGGATCCTTGCCCTGCTGCTTCCCGCGCTGCTGCGCACCCTGCACCGCCCTGTACCGGACCACCTGATCACCGCGGTCCGCGTGCTGCCGCCGGTGATCGTGTTCTGCACCACCACCTACCTGGGTTGGCACTGGCTGACCGACTCGGTCGCCGGGCTGCTGCTCGGGCTCCTGCTGGACCGGCTGCTGCGCCGGGCGCCCTGGGACCACCTTCCGCTGCCCGGCCGGTTACGCACCTGGGACCGCCCGTTCACCTCGGTCCCCTAACCTGCGCCCATGGACGGACTGAGGCGGCGACTGGGCGTACCCGATGCGGTGGTCATCGGTCTGGGGTCGATGCTCGGCGCGGGCATCTTCGTGGTCTTCGCCCCGGCCGCCGCGGCGGCCGGCGGCGCCGGGCTGCTGGTCGCCCTGGCGCTGGCCGGCTTCATCGCCTGGTGCAACGCGACCAGCTCGGCCCGGCTGGCCGCCCGCTACCCCGAATCCGGGGGGACGTACGTCTACGGCCGGGAACGGCTGCGCCCGTTCGCCGGCTTCGTGGCTGGCTGGGGGTTCGTGGTCGGCAAGACGGCGAGCTGCGCGGCGATGGCGCTGACCATCGGGGCATACCTGTGGCCGGGGCGGGCGCGGCTCGTCGCGGTCGCCGCGGTGGTGGCGGTGACCGCGGTGAACCTGCGCGGCATCGGCAAGACCGCGGCGGTGACCCGGGCCCTGGTCGGCCTCGTGCTGGCGGTGCTCGCCCTGGTCGCGGTGACCGGCGCGCCGCACGTCGCGGTGGACCGCCTGGACGGCTCCGCCGGCACCGGGGTGCCGGGCGTGCTGACCGCCGCCGGCCTGCTCTTCTTCGCCTTCGCCGGGTACGCCCGGATCGCCACCCTCGGCGAGGAGGTACGCGACCCGGAGCGGACCATCCCCCGCGCGGTGCCGCTGGCGCTCGGTGTCGTGCTGGCGATCTACCTGGCGCTGGCCGTGGTCGCGCTCGGGGTGCTCGGTGCGGGGCGGCTGGCCGCCTCCGCCGCGCCGCTGGCCGACGTGGTGACGGCCGCCGGGCTGCCCGGACTGGCCTGGCTGGTCCGGGCCGGCGCCACGGTGGCGGTGACCGGGGTGCTGCTCTCCCTGCTCGCCGGGGTGGGCCGGACGACGCTGGCGATGGCCCGCCGCCGCGACCTGCCCGCCGCGCTCGCCGCCGTCCACCCTCGCCACCGGGTGCCGCACCGCGCCGAACTGGCCGTCGCCGCCGTGGTGATCGTGGTGGTCGCGCTGGGCGACGTGCGCGGCGCGATCGGCTTCTCCAGCTGCACGGTGCTGGTCTACTACGCGATCGCCAACGCCGCCGCGCTCACCCTCGGCCGGGAGCCGGGCCGCAAGGTCCCGGTGCAGCTCCTCGCCGCCCTGGGGCTGGTCGGCTGCCTGGTGCTGGCGGTCAGCCTCCCGCCGGCCAGCGTGCTCGCCGGATTCGGCGTCCTCGCCCTCGGCGCCGCCTGGTACGCCCTCCGCCACGCCCGCGCCCCGCGCGCCTGACCCGGGCTCACTCGTCGGGCTGCCGCGGGACCGGCGCGCCCGCCGGGGCCGGCTCCGGAGGCGGGGCGGTCTCGCGGAGCAGCGCGCTCAGCCCGGCCCGCCGGGCCACCACCGTCAGCCGGTCCCCCGCGGAGATCACCATCCGGGGATCGGCGGTCCAGTCGGTCTTCTGCCCGTTCCGGGTGTGCGCGAGCAGGCGTACCTCGCCGGGGCGGGCCACCGCGGCGAGCGGGCGACCGTCCAGCGCGGAGCCGGCGACCACGGGCACCTCGGTGACCAGCAGCGCGTGCCGGCCGACGGGGATGGTGGCGATCACCGCCCGGTCCAGCAGGGCCGCCGCGAACGAGGGCGCGGCCAGGTACGACACGCTGCGCGAGATGCCGATGCCGAACGCCCTCTGGATCCGTTCGGCGAAGTCGCCGTCGAAGAGCCGGAGCACCACGCGCAGTTCGGCGCTGAGCGCCCGGCCGTTCAGCGCGGCGCGCAGGTTGGTCCCGTCGTCGGTGGAGACCACGACGAGCGCCTGGCAGGTGTCGACGGAGGCCGCCCGGAGGGTCTCCTCCAGCCCCGCGTCGCCGACGACCAGCGGCACGCCGAGCCGGTGCGCGAGGGCCCCGCCGCGGGCGTCGGGGACCTTGTCGATGGCCACCACCTCGACCCCGAAGTCGTGCAGCTGGGCCATCACCCGGGTGCCGATGTTGCCGAGCCCGACCACCACCACGTGCCCGGAGCGGTCCGGCTGGATCCGGCCGGCGTGCAGGGCCAGCCGGGCGTTGACGATGCCGTCCACCACCACCGCGGTGATCAACGGGATCAGCGCCAGCCCGGCGAGGTTGAGCACCACCTGCATGATCTGCGCGGCGGCCGGCTTGCCGACGTCCGGGTCCTGCCCGCTCAGCGTGGTGACCAGCGTCAGGTAGAGCGCCTCCGTCCAGCTCACGTCCACCGCGCGGCCGTTGAGCCAGCCGAGCAGGGCGATCACCGCCAGCAGCAGCATCACCGCGACGCCGATCTTGCGGGTGGCGAAGCTGCGGACCGCGCGGAGCAGCACCGCGACGGGCTGGCGCCGGCGCCGGGCCCGGACCAGCCGGCGGGCGGCGAGTTCGGTGCCCGGCGGCTGCCCGGTCGCCTCGGCCAGTACCACGTCGGCCGCCGCCTCGTCCGCCGGGAGGACCCGCACCAGGTCGGGGTCGGTGGTGACGGCCAGGCCGCAGACCACGTCCTCGGTGCGTACGTCGGCGCGCCGGGCCACGTAGAGGGTGCGCCCGGCGTGCCGGAAGTGGGTGGGGGCGAGTTCGCCGAGCGCGGCGGCCACGAAGGCCGGGGCGGCCATGGAGGCGTCGGAGAGCACCGCCGAGTCGGGGAAGATCTGCCGTACGCCGTTGGCGAGGCTGGTGTTGAACATCCGTACCACCAGCCGCAGCCGCGGCTCGACCTCCTGGGCGCAGAGCGCGGCGTGCATGTTGCCCACGTCGTCCTGATGCAGCAGGGCCAGCCCGGCCGCGCCGGCCAGCCCGGCCCGGCGGAAGGCCGTCTCGTCCAGCCGGTCGGCCCGGATCACCTGGACGCCCTCGATGTCGCGGCCGTCCGGCCCGTCGGAGCGGCGCCGCTCGGGCACCACCAGGGTGACCCGGACCCGCCCGGCGGGCGACTCGGTGGCGAGCAGTGACCTGACCACCCAGTAGGCGAGCGGGTCGGAGCCGCAGACCACGTAGTGCGGACGGTCGTCGCCGTTCATCCGGAGCCGCCAGCCGGTCGCGCGGCGGGCGCGGTCGCGCAGGGGCTCGGCCATGCCCGGATGGTAGTCAACCGCTCGCAGCGCGCGCAGCCCCGCGATCATGAAGGAATGGCGTACCCCGGGACGGGTAGAGCAGCGGCATGCAGACGTTCCTCCCGTACCCGGATTTCCTGGCCAGCGCCCGGACGCTGGACGTCAAGCGGCTGGGCAAGCAGCGGGTGGAGACGATCCAGGTGCTGCGCGGGCTGACCCGCCCGGACTACGGCTGGCGCAACCACCCGGCGGTGAAGATGTGGGCCGGCTACGAGGAGGCGCTCACCCGGTACGGCCTGGACATGTGCGCGGTCTGGTGCGAGCCGGGCCGGGCGGACACCTGCGCCGGCACCATGGTCACCGACCTCGCCACCGCCTGCGGCGTCACCACCGTCCGCACCCAGGCGGAGCTGGCCGAGGCCGGCGAGCTGCCGCCCTGGCTGGGCCGCGCCGACCTGCACCTGAGCCACCGCTCCTCGCTGCTGCGCAAGGACCCCGCGCACTACGCCCCGCGGTTCGGCGAGATCCCGCTCGACCTGGAGTACGTCTGGCCGGCCTCGGACCGCGAGCGGCGCTGTCTGCTGCCGCCGGAGGCGTGACCGGGCAGACTGGACACACGCCGCCGTCGAAGAGGTGCCCATGCCATTGTCGCAAGTGGTCGGCCGGCTCATCGGCGTACGCGAGCACGTGGTCGACCCGGGCGGCGGCGGCGCGTCCCGCGTGCCGCGCCCGACGACGGCGGTGGTGGTCGGTGGCGGGATCGCCGGCATGTCGGCGGCGGTGGTGCTGGTCGAGCGCGGGGTGAAGGTGACGGTGCTGGAGGCCGCGCCGACTCTGGGCGGTCGGCTGGGCGCCTGGCCGGAGGCCCTGGCGGACGGGACGCAGCGCAACGAGCACGGCTTCCACGCGGTCTTCCGGCAGTACTACAACTGGCGGTCCATCCTCCGCCGGGTCGACCCGGGCCTGGGCTTCCTCAGGCCGGTCCCCGGTTACCCCATCCTGAGCGAGCAGTGGCCCACCGAGGAGTTCGGCAGGCTGCCGCCGGCCCCGCCGGCGAACCTGCTCGCCCTGCTGCTGCGCAGTCCGAGCCTGCGCCTGGCCGACCTGCGCGCGATGGACCGGGACGCCGCGCTGCCGCTGCTCAGCTACGACCCGGTGCGCACCTACGCCGAGTTCGACCGGATGACGGCGGACGAACTGCTCGCCTCGCTGCGGCTGCCGGACCGGGCGCGGGCGATGCTCTTCGAGGTCTTCTCGCACTCGTTCTTCAACCACGAGGCGGAGATGTCGGCCGCCGAGATGATCGCCCAGTTCCACTTCTATCTGCTCGGCAACCCGGAGGGGCTGGCCTTCGACTGCCCGGACGAGGACTACGCCACGGCGATCTGGGAGCCGCTGACCCGGCACGTCGAGAAGCACGGCGGGCGGGTGGTCACCGGCGTCGCCGCCGCCCGACTGGACCGGCAGCCCGGGGGCTGGCGGGTGACCGCCGCGGACGGCTCGTCGTACCCCGCCGGGCACGTGGTGCTCGCCGTCGACCCGCCCGCGCTCGCCGCGCTGGTCGCGGGCTCCCCCGGCCTGACCGCGGCGGCGCCGCAGCTGGTGGCGCGGATGCCCGCCTTCGGCCCGCCCGGTCCGCCGTACGCGGTGGCGCGCTACTGGATGGACGGGGACGTCCACCCGGACCGGGCGGTGTTCAGCGGGGTGTCCCGGCAGCCCACGCTGGACTCGGTGACCCTCTACCACCGGCTGGAGCACGAGCCGCGCCGCTGGGCGGAGCGCACCGGCGGCTCGGTCGTCGAACTGCACGCGTACGCCTGCGAGCCGGACGTGCCGGCCGACGAGCTGGCCGAGCGGATGCGGGTGGAGCTGACCCGGCTCTGGCCGGAGGCGGCCGGCCTGCGGGTCCGGGAGCTGCGTGCCCGGGTCGAGGCGCAGGCGCCCGCGTTCACCCCGGGCGGTCATGCCCAGCGGCCCGGGGTACGCACCGACGCGGCCGGTCTCTACCTGGCCGGCGACGGCATCCGGACGGACTTCCCGAGCGCGTTGATGGAACGCTCGGCGGCCACCGGGATCATCGCCGCGAACCACATCCTGCGCTCCGAGGGCGGCGCGGCCGAGCCGGTCCGCTCGATCCGCCCCCGCGGCCTGCTCGCCGGCCGGCGCTGACCCGGAGCCACCGCCGGCCGGCCGACGGCGGATCGAAATGCGTTGCCCGCCGCACCGGTGCGGATCTACCGTGACCGGGCAAGGTCAACCACCGCTCCGGGAGCCGTCGATGTCGAAGCCGCACGTCACCACCGTGCCGTCGTGGCTGCCCAGCGACGGTTGCCGAGCGGAAGGTCCGATCGTCGGGTGGCCCGACTGACGCGTGCCCGCACGCGTGCCCGCCGCCCGTCCGATCGCCGGACCGGGCGGCTTTTCGCTGTCCGGACCGCCTACCACCGTCGTGAGAAGGGAGTGCCCGGTGGACGCCGTCCTCGTCGTCAACGCCGACCTCGGCCCGCTGCACCGGGTCACCGTCCAGCACGCGATCCGGATGCTCTGCCGGCGGGTCGCCGAGATCCACGAGGCCGAGCCGGACCAGCTGATCGGGGTCTTCCCGCTGCCCCGGGTGGTCCGCCTGGTCCGGTACGTGGTCACCCGCTGGCGGTTCAGCGCCGGCCCGGCCTGGTCCCGGGCGGGGGTGCTGCGCCGCGACGGCCGGCGCTGCGCGTACTGCGACGACCCGGCCAGCACCATCGACCACATCCTGCCCCGCTCGCGCGGCGGCCGGAACACCTGGAAGAACACCACCGCCGCCTGTTACGAGTGCAACCAGCGCAAGGGCGACCGGACCCCGGCCGAGGCGGGCATGCCGCTGCGGCGGGAACCGGTGACGCCGAGCTGGGCGGCGCTCGCCGGGCGGTGACGGACCGGCCGGCGGGCACAGGGGGCCGCGTCGGGGGTACGCCCCCGGCGCGGCGCCCGCCGGCCCTCGGCCCGCCACTGCGGCGGGCCCACGTTGGCGGACCCACGGCGGCCTGTCGAACTCCGCCCCCGGCCCACGGGCACCCGCCCCGCGGGCACATGACGCTCAGGCATATCGCTCAGTAACCACCCTGCCTCGGCGCGCCCGAGATGCCGGACGGTGGAAGGGACCGGGCACCGGCGAGGGCGAGCGGCAGCGCCGACGCGAGGCTGAGCCGCGAGGGTCAGCGGTCGGCGGGCGGCGCCCAGCCGAAGCGGGCCGGCCGGCGCTCGTTGGCCGCCGCAACCCCCTCGCGGGCCTCGCCGCTGGCCCGGACCTGCCCGTGCCACCAGGCGATCCGTTCCTCGTCGGCCCGGTCGTCGACGATCTCCTTGGCCGCCGCGACGGTCAGCCGGGAGCGCTGCGCGATGGCGGCGGTGAGCGCCGCGACCCGGGCTGCGAGGGCGTCGGGCGGCAGCACCTCGTTGACCAGGCCGACCCGCAGCGCCCGCTCGGCGTCGATCAGCTCGCTGGTGAAGAGGAGGTGCTTGGCGGCCGACGGCCCGACCAGCCGGGCCAGCCGGCGGGTGGTCGGCGCGGGATAGACCAGCCCCAACCGCGCCGGAGGTACGGCGAACCGGGCGTCGGTGGCGGCGATCCGCAGGTCACAGGCGACCGCGAGCTGGCAGCCACCGCCGACGCAGGCGCCCTGGATCCCGGCCACCGTCGGCTTGGCGAGGGTGGCCAGCCGCTCCTCGGCGGCGACCGCGATGCTGGCGTCCCCGGCGTCCAGCAGCTCGTCCAGGTCGCCGAGGTCGGCCCCGGCGCAGAACGTGCCGTCGGCGCCGGTGAGCACCAGCGCGTGCACCGCCGGGTCCGCCTCCAGCCCGTCCAGCAGCACCGGGAGCTGACGCCACATCGCCGCGGTCATCGCGTTGCGCCGGGCCGGGTTCCGGATCACCACCGTCGCCACCGGGCCGGTCACCTCGACGGTCAGCTCCGCGTCCGACATGTTCTCCCCCTCCGGGCCGACGGCGACCGGGGCCCGGCGACCGTCCGGCCGACCATAACGGCGCGGGCCCGACGACCACCCGCGTGGGGTGGCCGCCGGGCCCGCCGGGGCGACGGCTACGTCAGGAGACGTTGACCGCGGTGTCGTCCACCACGAAGGAGGTCTGGAGCGAGATGTCCTCCACGCCGGTGAACTTCAGGGTGACGGTCTGGCCGGCGTACGCCGCCAACGAGAACGACTTCTGGCTGTACCCGGCGGCCTTGTTCAGGTTCGAGTAGGTGGCCAGGGTCGCCAGCACCGTCCCGGACGAGTTGAGCACCTGCGCCCGCAGCGTGTCGTACGCCGTGCCGGTGGTGGTCTCGGCCGAGTCGATGTGCAGCCAGAAGCTGAAGTTGTAGCTCGTGCAGCCGGCCGGCAGGCTCACCGACTGGGAGAGCGTGTCGGTGTGGCTGGTGCCGTAGCCGTCCAGCCAGGCGTTCCAGGTGCCGCCGTGGGTCGGCTGGCCGCTGGAGCCGTACTGGCCGATGACGCCGGAGGTGGACGCCCACACCGTGTTGCCGGACTCGAAGCCGGGGTTGCCCAGCTTCTGCCCGGGACTGGTGCAGCCGCCGCCGGTGCCGTTGACGGTCAGCGTGTAGCTCGCCGAGTGGCTCACCGCGCCGGTACCGGTGACGGTCACGGTGTACGTGCCGGCCGGGGTGCTCGCCGAGGTGGCGATGGTGAGGGTGGCCGAGCCGCCCGAGGTCACCGAGGTCGGGTTGAACGACGCGCTGGCGCCGGTCGGCAGGCCGGACGCGGAGAACGTCACGGTCTGCGCGGTCCCGCTGGTGGTCGCGGTCGATACGGTGGTGGAGACGGAACCACCGGCGGTCACCGAGCCGGAGGTCGGCGAGAGCGCCACGGAGAAGTCGTTGCCGGTCGATGAGCAGGGCGCGTCGCTGCCGGCCACGTTCACCGCGGTCCACGCCGCCTGGACGGCCTTGTACTCGGTGGAGCAGTTGCCGTACAGGTCGGTCGCCGCCCGGAGGCTGTAGGCGCGGGCGGTGTTCGACGGGGTGGTGTTGTTGACGTACGCGGTGTTCGAGGTGAAGTAGACGTCGAGCGCGCGGAACCAGATCTTCTCCGCCTTGGCCCGTCCGATGCCGGTCACCGCCGGGGCGGAGCCGCAGACCGGCGAGGTGCCGTACGCGGTGGCGCCGGTGCCCTCGGCCAGGTTGAAGTAGAAGTGGTTGGCCGGACCGGACGAGTAGTGCACGTCCTTGTTCTTGGTGCTGGTCGACCAGCAGCTGTCGGACGAGCCGTCCAGCGACGGGTTGTACATGTAGCGCAGCGGCGTGCCGTTGCCGTTGATGTTGATCTTCTCGCCGATCTGGTAGTCGCCCGGGTCGGCGGTGGTGTTGGCGTAGAACTCGACCATCGTGCCGAAGATGTCGCTGGTGGCCTCGTTCAGGCCGCCGGACTCGCCGGAGTAGGTCAGGCCGCCGGGCACCACGTTCTCGGTCACGCCGTGGCTCATCTCGTGGCCGGCCACGTCGAGCGCCACCAGCGGACGGGAGTTGCTCGAGCCGTCGCCGTAGGTCATCTGGGAGCCGTCCCAGAAGGCGTTGACGTAGTTGCTGCCGTAGTGGACCCGGCTCGGCACGCCGGTGCCGTTGCCGAAGATGCCGTTGCGGCCGTGCACGTTCTTGTAGTAGTCGAAGGTCTTGGCGGCGCCGAAGTGGGCGTCGACCCCGGCGGACTGCCGGTTGGAGTTCGCGCCGGTGCCCCAGGTGTTGTCGGCGTCGGTGAAGGTGGTGCAGGTCAACGTGCCGTTGTTCATGTCGCAGGTGCGGCCGTTGCCGTGCGACGGATCGATCATCTGGTACGTGCTGCCGGAGAGCGTGGTGTCGATGCTGACGGTGCCGGAGTAGATGCTGTTGCCGGTGCCGGCGACCGTCTCGATCTCGTCGTACGAGCCGATCACCGCGCCGCTGGTGGCGTCGGTGATGACGTGCAGCTTCGACGGGGTCTGCTGGTCGGCCTGCCAGCCGGCGGCGACGGTCTCCCAGGCCAGCCGGCCCCGGCCGGAGCTGGCGTCGACGAAGAGCTCCGGGGCGCCGACGGAGGTGAGCGAGCCGGAGAAGGCCTTGCGTGCGCTCGCTCTGGCGGCGGCCGCGCCGACCTTGGCGGTGGTGCCCAGGGTCAGCGGCGCGGCGAGACCGACGGAGGTGCCGGCGTAGCTGCCGTCGGGGGCGGTGTGGATGACGAAGTCACCGCCGTACACGCGCAGGCCGTGGTAGGTCCGGGTGTACCTGGTGTGCGCGGCGCCGTTGGCATCCACCTTCGTACGGACCACCTGGTACGCCTCACCGCCGGCACCCTGCACGGTGCCGGGGTTGGCGCGCAGCAGGTTGTCCGCGCGGGCTGCGGCGGAGGATTCCGCGGCGGGGGCGCTGGGGGTTGCCGCGTGCGCCGTGGTGGCGACGCAGGTCAGCACGCCACTGGTGAGCAGAGCTGCGCCGACTGCGGCGAGGGGTCTTTTCACGGGCCCTCCTGACGGGGGAAAGTGTGACGGGGATAGTCACGCATGTAGATATAGCGATACATCGGGGAAAGGGGAAGAGGCCGAGCGCTTTCCTGCCGGGGACACTGGCCGTTCGGGTGAGGCGGCCCAGGTGACGGGAACCGGGCGGCACCCGCGCGCGTCCGACCGACATGAGATCGACCTCCGCCGCTGCGGCCGCCATCGCCGCCCTGCTCGCCGTCCTGGGCGGTTGCACGTCGACGGACCCGACCGTCGCCGGTCCCTCGTCCGCGGCCACCGACACGCCGACCGCCGCGGCCTCCCCCACCACCGCGACCCCGGCCACCCCGACGACCCCGGCCAGACCGACGACCACCGCCCCGCGCACCCCGGACGCCGCCGCCCGGGTGGTGCTGGTCCGCACCGGCGGCATCGCCGGCACGCGGGAGACGCTGACCGTCGAGCCCGACGGCCGCTGGACCAGGGTGGACCGCGCCGGCGGCACCCGGAGCGGCCGGCTCGGTCCCGCCGACCTGGCGCGCCTGCGGAAGTTGACGGCCGACCCACGGCTGGCGACCGAGACGGCGGCCACCGCCGACCCCGGCGACTGCGCCGACGCCTTCGCCTACCGGCTCACCGTGGACACCCGGACCACCGGTTACGTGGACTGCGACGCCGGCCCCACCCGCCCGCCGGCCACGTCAGCGTTGGTGGACCTGCTCACCCGCGTCACCGCCTGACCTGCCTGGGCCGCGCGGTCAGACGACGTAGTCCGGTGGCAGGCCGGTGCCGCGCAGCTCGGGCGGCAGGTGGGCCACGTCGTTCAGGGCGATCAGGTTCGGCGGCCCGCCCGAGCCGTAGCGGATGACGGTGAGGCCGCAGTTGTGGTGGTTCAGGCCCAGCCAGCGCCGCTCCGGGGCGTCCAGCGCGTGCCGGACCAACCAGGCGATCAGGAAGTTGTGCGTGATCACCAGTTCGCGGACGTCCCCGTCCGCCGGGGGCCGCGCGAACCGGGCCACCGCCTCCGCCGTCCGGCGCGGCCCGTCCGTCCGCTCGCGCTGGTCGAAGCCGGCCAGGAAGGTCGCGTACGCCGGGGGCAGGGCGGCCCGGTCCGTGTCGTGCGGCAGGTGGTCTCCCACCATCTCCGCGGCGTGCACCGGCACGCCGGGCAGCACGGCGGCGACCAGCTCGGCGGTCTCGACGGCCCGGCGCAGCGGTCCGTGGTGGACGGCGTCGAACGGCCGCCCGCGCAGCCGCTCCCCCAGCAGGGTCGCCTGCCGCCGGCCCCGGTCGGAGAGCCCGATGTCCGGCGCCTCGTCCTCCGCCCGGTGCTGCTCACCGTGCCGGGCCAGGTAGAGCAACCGGCTCGCCATCCGTCACCTCACACTGATCGGGAGGCGCGAGCCTAGCCCGCGCCTCCCGATCGTGCCGGCCTCAGACGCTCCGACCGTGGTCCGCCCGCCACAGCATGCCGGTGACCCAGGCCCAGCCGATCGCCACGGCCAGGCCGAAGCCGACCATGGTCGGCGGCGCCGGCCGGACGATCAGGGCCACCCAGGCCGCCGCGAAGCAGACCCCGCTGGCCAGGCTGTACGCGGCCCAGCCGCGCTCGCCCCGCCGGGCCGCCCGACGGGCGGCGCCCAGCGCGGCGACGATCAGCGCGACGAAGCCGATCGCCGCCGCGAGGAAGTGCAGCCCGCCGTGCCAGCTGATCTGGCCGGGACCGCTCGGCGTACCGGCCGGGAAGCCGTCGGCCGGGTCGGCCCGGAAGATCCCGGCGAGCACCAGCCCGATCCCGTAGAGGGCGAGCAGCCTGGGCAGCCACCGGGTGCCGGTGTCCCGGCGCCCCAGTGCGGCGGCGGCGCCGAGCACGAGCAGCCCGCTGGCGAGGAAGGTGGTGATCTGCACCCACCCCAGGTCGCCGTTGCTCAGCACACTCACCGGGTGCCGGCGGAAGTCGAAGCCGTCCCGGGTGAGGCCCTGGACCAGCGCGGAGGCGGCGAAGAGCGGGCCGGCGAGGGCGCCGCCGGCCAGCAGCGCCCGGTCCCGGCCGACGGCGGCCGGACGTACCCGGAAGGGAACGGCCTGGGTCATCGGTCCGCTCCTCAGCCCTTCGGGTGCATCTGGCCGATGCGGATCATGTTGCCGAACGGGTCCCGGATGCCGAAGTCGATGCCGTACGGGCGCTCGGTCGGCTCGTCGTAGATGTCGACGCCCTTGGCCACCAGGTCCTCGTACGTCTTGCGGGCGTCGTCGGTGGTGAAGAAGAGCGAGCCGCCCGTCGCGCCCTTGCTCAGCATCTCCCGCACCTGCTCGGCGGTGGCCGGGTCGAGGGCCGGCGAGCCGGGCTTCTCCAGCAGGATCTCGTGCTCGGGGTCGCCGGGGACGTTGACCGTCAGCCAGCGCATGAAGCCGAGGTCCTGGTCGGTGTTGACCTCCAGGCCGAGCTTGCCGACGTAGAAGTCGAGGGCCTCGTCCTGGTCGAGGACGTAGATCTGGGAGCGGGAAATCGAGTTAATCGTCATGCCGACGACGCTAGACCCCGGCCTGACCTGGTGCTTATCCAAAACTGCTGAGCTGGCGATGCGTCGGCGCTGATCGGCTCAGCGGGCGGCACTCGGCCGCATCCACGCCTTCACGAAACAGCTCGGCACGGCGGCCACGCCGGCGGCCTTGCGCCTGCGGTATGCCGAGGGGGACTCGCCGACGATGTCGCGGAACGTGCGGCTGAAGGTGCCGAGGCTGCCGAACCCGATCGCGTAGCAGATCTCGGTGACCGGCCGGTCGGTCTGCACCAGCAGGTACATCGCCCGCTCGACCCGGCGGCGTTGCAGGTAGCGGTGCGGGGTCTCGCCGAAGGTGGCGCGGAAGGTCCGGATGAAGTGCGCCTCGGAGACGTGTGCGATCCGGGCCAGCGCCGGCACGTCGAGCGGCTCGGCGTACGACCGGTCCATGGCGTCCCGGGCGCGCAGCATCGCCCGGTTGGACACCTCCACGGCACGACTCATCGCCGCCAGGTTACCGCTCGAGCTGGGCGGCGCCGATCAGCCCACGACCACGTCGAGAGTGCGCAGCTGGTCCGGGTCGGCCACCACCTCGATGCCGATGATGCGGTCGGTGACGGTGAAGCTGATCGCGATGCGGGTACGGCCGTCGACGACCACGACGGCGCCGGGCGCCGCGTCGATGAACGCGGGCAGCGCGCCCTGGGCCCGCCCGGAGAAGAAATCCGCCACGACGGACGACCCGTGCACTGCGGCGGCGGAGGAGCCCAGCCGGGCGGCGACAGCGTCCGCGCGCATGACGACGTGCGGGTCGAGCAGGGTGAGCAGGTCCTCGAAACGGCCGTCCCGGGAGGCGGCGAGGAACGCCTCGACGATCCGGCGCTGACGGGCGGGGTCCGTCTCGGGCCCGGCCGAGCGGCTCTGCACCCGGCGGCGGGCCCGGCTGGCGATCTGCCGTACGGCGGCGGGGCTGCGGTCGACCACGGCGGCGATCTCCTCGAAGGAGACCGCGAACATGTCGTGCAGCACGAACACCAGCCGCTCGGTCGGGGCGAGGGTCCGCAGCACCACGTGGAGCGCCTGTCCGACCGACTCGGACAGCAGCGCCGCCTGCTCCGGATCGTCCGCGCCCGGGCCGGTCGTCGCCGGCTCGTCCCCGGTCACGTCGGCCGGTTGCTCGTGCCGAGCGGCGCTGGAGCGCAGCCGGTCCAGGCAGACCCGGCCGACCGTCGTGGTCAGCCAGCCGGGCAGGTTCTCGATGACGTCGACGTCGGCGCGGCTGAGCCGCAACCAGGTGTCCTGCACGGCGTCGTCGGCCTCGGCCCCGGAACCCAGCATCCGCTGGGCCACCGACCGGAGGCGGGGTCGCTGCTCTTCGAAGCGCCGGGCCAGCAGGTCGGTCTCGCCCATGGCCTTCCCCCCGGGACCAGCAAGTGATCGCCGTCACATCTGTCACACACCCATCCCGACCGTCGACATCCAGGCGACGGACGAGGACGGGTACGGCACGGCGGACGCCGGCCAGCCTAACAGGACAGAATGGATGGAACGATCATGAAGGCACGGATGCAGAACCCGGCCATGATGCTCCCCGACGCCATGAAGGCGATCAACCTGCTCTACAAGGCGGCGCACTCCGCCGGCGTACCCACCACGACGCTGGAGCTGATCCACCTGCGGGCCAGCCAGATCAACGGGTGCAGCGCCTGCGTCGACTCGGGCGCCCGCGGCGCGCGCAAGGCCGGCGAGACGGAGGAACGGCTCTTCGCGGTGGCCGCCTGGCGGGAGACGTCCTACTTCACCGACGCCGAGCGGGCCGCGCTGGCGCTCGCCGAGGCGGCGACCCGCCTCGCCGACCGGGCCGACCCGGTGCCGGACGAGATCTGGGACGAGGCAGCCCGGCACTTCGACGAGAAGGAACTCGCGGCGCTGGTGCTCTGGCTCGCCACCACCAACTTCTTCAACCGGCTCAACGCCACGACCCGCCAGTTGGCCCCGCAGAACTGGGGCTGAACGAGGACGCCGGCCACGCGGGCGGGGGCGGGCCGACGCCCTCGCCCGCGTCGTACGCGCTCAGAGCGCCGGGGGAAACTGGAGCCCCCGGCCGGGATCGAACCGGCGACATCTCGCTTACAAGGCGAGTGCTCTGGCCAGCTGAGCTACAGGGGCGAGTGGTGCCGTGGTCAGCATAGCGACCGGCGTCCGAATTTCCCGCTCGGCAGGCCTCCCGAGCATGGGAAACGTCAACTTCCCGACCTCGATGCCGACGGATCGACGCCGGACGTCGTCCACCGCCGAGGGGGTTGATGCCCGGGAGTGCCGGTGTGACCGGAATGCGCAATGCCGTCAATCCCAACCCGCACCCCTCGTCTTGGCAGGGTCGGAAAACCCGTTTACCGTGCAGTGACACGGACGACAGTCCGGCCGGCCTCGGCTGCCCGGGCGACGCCCGCTGGCCGGCACCGTACGGCGCCGGTCGCTCCTTCACTCGGATCGTCCGGCACGTTCCTGCCGGTGAAAGGAAGCGCTTCACCATGGCTACGGTCACCTACGCGAAGGCGTCCCGGATCTACCCGGGCACCGAACGCCCCGCGGTCAACCAGCTCGACCTCGAGATCGGCGACGGGGAGTTCCTCGTCCTGGTCGGCCCGTCGGGTTGCGGCAAGTCCACCAGCCTGCGGATGCTCGCCGGTCTCGAGGACGTCGACGACGGCGCCATCTACATCGACGACCGCGACGTCACCCACCTGCCGCCGAAGGCCCGCGACATCGCGATGGTCTTCCAGAACTACGCCCTCTACCCGCACATGACGGTGTACGAGAACATGGCGTTCGCGCTCAAGCTGCGCAAGACCTCGAAGTCGGAGATCGACCGGCGGGTCAAGGAGGCGGCCGGGCTGCTCCAGCTGGAGGAGTTCCTCAACCGCAAGCCGAAGGCGCTCTCCGGTGGTCAGCGTCAGCGGGTGGCCATGGGCCGCGCGATCGTCCGCGAGCCGCAGGTCTTCCTCATGGACGAGCCGCTGTCGAACCTCGACGCCAAGCTCCGCGTCCAGACCCGTACCCAGATCGCCTCGCTGCAGGCCAAGCTGGGCATCACCACCGTCTACGTCACCCACGACCAGGTCGAGGCCATGACCATGGGTCACCGGGTCGCGGTCATGCTCGACGGTGTGCTCCAGCAGGTGGACACCCCGCGGGCGCTCTACGACACCCCCGCCAACGTCTTCGTCGCCGGCTTCATCGGCTCCCCCGCGATGAACATCAAGACCGTGCCGCTGACCGAGCAGGGCGCCGCCTTCGCCGAGATGCACATCCCGCTGACCCGGGAGCAGATCGCCGCGGCCCAGGCCGAGGGCGGCGACGGCAAGGTGACCGTCGGTTTCCGTCCGGAGGACTGCGACATGGTCAGCCCGACCGAGGGCGGCATGCCGGTCGTGGTCGAGCTGGTCGAGGACCTCGGCTCCGACGCCAACGTCTACGGCCACGCCGCGCTCGAGGGCCTCAACGAGCGCTTCGTCGTCCGCACCGACCGCCGCAGCATGCCGAACATGGGTGACACCATCTTCGTCAAGCCGCGCACCGGCCAGAGCCACGTCTTCCACGCCGCCACCGGCACCCGGATCTGACGTACGCGACACGACAGGGGCGGTCCGCTGCGGCGGGCCGCCCCTCTCGTCGTAGCTGGGGCATGGCATACCTGGGAGCCACGGGAGAAGTGGCTCCTCGGGGTGATCCGGTACGGCGTACTCCGCTCGTAGCGTCACGGCAACTTCCGATTCGAGGAGATGCCGTGACCACCCTGCCCGACACCGCCACCCGCCTTCCGTCACCGCGTTCCCGGGCGTACCGGATCATCCGCCTGGCCGGCCGCAGCCTGGCCTACTGCGCGGCGCTGGCGCCGGTCGCCGTCTTCGCCCTGGTGGCCGCGCCGGTCGGCCGGTCCGACGCCGCCGCGGCGCGGTGGCGGGCCCTACGCACCGGGCTGCTCGGGGCGCCACCGGTCGCCGGTCCCGGCCGGCGGCCGGGCCCGGTGGCCGTCGCCGGGCACGGACTGCTGAGCCTGCTGCTCGGCGTCACGGCCCTGGTCCCACTCGGCGTCGAACTGCTGATGGTGCTGCGCGGCGTCCTGTACGGCATCGTCGACCCCGGTCCGTACACGCACTCGTGGGGCGGCCCGACCCGGGCCGGCGCATGGCTGGCGCACTTCCTCGTCGGCCTGCCGATGGCCGCCGCCGGCCTGGTCGCGCTGGTCGGGATCGCCGCCGTGCACCAGCGGTTGACCCGGGGCCTGGACGGGGCGCGGCCCGCGCCCTGGCTGATCCCGGTCACGCTGCTGATCGCACTGGCCGGGGCACTGCTCTTCGTCGCCTGGACCCACCAGATCTAGGAATGCGGGAAGACCCCTGCCACCGCCGCGACCGCGGCAGGGCAGGGGCCTTCCCGGTTGCTCAGATCTCCTGGGCGCGGCGGCGGGCCACCTCGGCGAGGGTGACCGCGGCGGCGACGCTGGCGTTGAGCGACTCGACCTCGGAGATCATCGGGATGCTGACGGTCAGGTCGCAGGTCTCCCCGACCAGCCGGGACAGCCCGCGCCCCTCGGAGCCGACCACCACCACCAGCGGCCCGACCGCGGCCTCCAGGTCGTAGAGGTCGGTGTCGCCGTCGGCGTCCAGGCCGACCACCATGAAGCCGGCGTCCTTGCAGGCCTTGAGCGCCCGGGTGAGGTTGGTGACCTGGCCGACCGGCACCCGCGCGGCCGCGCCGGCGCTGGTCCGCCAGGCGGTCGCGGTGATCCCGGCGGCCCGCCGCTCGGGTACGAAGACACCGTGCGCGCCGAACGCGGCGGCGGAGCGGATCACCGCGCCCAGGTTGCGCGGGTCGGTGACCCCGTCCAGCGCGACCAGCAGCGGGGCGGGCTGCTCCAGCGCGGCCGCCATCATGTCCTCGAACGGCTCGTACGCGAACGGCGGCACCTGGAGGCCGACGCCCTGGTGCAGCACCCCACCGGTCATCCGATCCAGCTCGGCGCGGCTGATCTCCAGGATGGCGATGCCCCGGTCGGCGGCGGTCCGGATGATCTCGTTGACCCGGTCATCCATGTCGATGCCCTGGGCGGTGTAGAGGGCGGTCGCCGGCACCTGGGTGCGCAGCGCCTCCAGCACCGGGTTGCGGCCGACCAGCAGCTCCGGGGTGTCCTTGGCCGGGTTGGACTTGCGGCCCGGGGCGACCCGCGGGCCGGATCGGCCGACGGGCCTGCCGCCCCGACCGCCGGCGCCGCCACGGCCCGCCGGGACGCCCCGGCCACCGCCCTTGCCCCAGGTGGTGTCCTTGCTGCCCGGCTGGCCGATCTTGGGGGCGCGCCCCTCCTCGGCCGCCGCGCGGCGCTCCTTGTCCTGCTTCCACGCGGTGCGCTGGGGCAGCTTCTCGGTGCCCGAGTACGCCTTGTGCCAGGGTCGCTCGTCGGCGGGCAGGGTCTTGCCCCGGCCGGCGAGCGAGTCCTTGTTCTTGCCGCCGGAGCCCTTCGGGGCTCCGGCCTTCGGGCTCAGTCGCCGGCCACGGCGCTGCGAGTTGCCGGCCATCAGTCCTGCTCTCCAATAGTCCATCGCGGGCCCTGGGGGGTGTCCTCGACCACCACGCCGGCCTGCTTGAGCTGGTCGCGTACGGCGTCCGCGGCGGCCCAGTCCTTGCGGTTGCGGGCCTGGGCGCGCTGCTCGAGGGCGAGCGCGATCAGGGAGTCCACCACACCGCGCAGGTCCTCCGCGCGGCCGCCACCGGTCCAGGCCGGGTCCAGGGGGTCGACCCCGAGGATATCCAGCATGCTGCGGACGGCGGCCAGCACCGTGCGGACGGTCACATCGTCGCCGCTGGTCAGCGCGCTGTTGCCGTCCCGCAGAAGATCGTGCAGGACGGCGAGCCCGGCCGAGGTGTTCAGGTCGTCGTCCATCGCCGCCGCGAAGCCGGCCGGCAGTACGCCGAGCTCGCCGGCGCCGACCCGCTCCGCGGCCCGCTGCACGAACCCCTCGATCCGCCGGTACGCCACCGCGGCCTCGCGGAGGGAGTCCTCGGAGTAGTCGATGAGCGACCGGTAGTGCGCCGAGGCGTAGTAGTAGCGCAACTCCACCGGGCGCACCCCGAGCGACTCGACGTACGCCAAGTCGAGGGCGTTGCCGAGCGATTTGCCCATCTTGGCGCCGCCGATGCCGAGCAACCCGTGGTGCACCCAGTACCGGGCGAAGGGCAGGTCGGCCGCCTGCGACTGGGCGATCTCGTTCTCGTGGTGCGGGAAGGTCAGGTCCAGCCCGCCGCCGTGGATGTCGAACTCCGCGCCCAGGTAGCGCCAGCACATCGCCGAGCACTCGATGTGCCAGCCGGGGCGGCCCCGGCCCCACGGCGACGGCCAGTAGGCGTCGGCCGGCTCGTCCGGTTTGGCACCCTTCCAGAGGGCGAAGTCACGCGGGTCCCGCTTGCCCCGCTCGGGGGCGTCCCCGGCGGACTGCATGTCGTCCGGCGACTGCCCCGACAGCGACCCGTAGGCGGGCCACGAGGTCACGTCGAAGTAGACGTCACCCGAGCCGTCGGTGGCCGGGTAGGCGTGACCGGTGTCGATCAGCCGGGTGATCAGCTCGTGCATCTCGGGGATGTGCCCGGTGGCGCGCGGCTCGTAGGTCGGCGGCAGCACGTTCAGCGCCCGGTACGAATCGGCGAGGATCAGCTCGTTCGCGTACGCGATCGACCAGAAGGGGCGGCCCTGCTCGACCGCCTTCACCAGGATCTTGTCGTCGATGTCGGTCACGTTGCGGATGAAGGTGACCTCGAAGCCGGCGGCCAGCAGCCAGCGGCGCAGCACGTCGTAGGTGACGCCGGAGCGAAGGTGACCGATGTGCGGCGGGGCCTGGAGGGTGAGACCACACAGGTAGACCCCCACCTTGCCGGCTTCCCGCGGGACGAAGTCCCGCACCGATCGGGTGGCGGTGTCATACAGGCGTAGCGTCACCGTACAAGGGTAGCCGTCCATGCATTTCGAGGTTGGCCGGAGCCGGGTCGTACGCTGCGTGCTGTGGACACGGCGGCAGGCACGGGTGACGCCCGGCCAGGGGCGACGGCGGCCGGGACGCCCGAGCCGGGACGCGGCGGCGAGACCGCGCAGACCCTGGACCGGGGACTACGCCTGCTGCACCTGGTCGCGGAGGCGCCGGGCGGGCTGACCGTCACCGAGGCGGCGAACCGGCTGGGCATCGGCCGGGCCGCCGTCTACCGGCTGGTCGGGGCGCTGAGCGGGCACGGCATGCTGCGCCGGGACGGCGCCGGCCGGCTCCGCCTCGGCGCCGGGGTGCTGCACCTGGCCCGGCGCGCGCAGCCGCTGCTCGCCGAGGGGGCACTGCCCGCGCTGCGCCGGCTCGCCGAGCAGGCCGGCGCGACCGCGCACCTCACCGTCGTCGAGGGCGGCGAGGGGGTCGCCCTGGCGGTGGTGGAGCCGAGTTGGACCTCGTACCACGTGGCGTACCGGACCGGGTCCCGCCATCCGCTGGAACGCGGGGCGGCGGGGCGGGCCATCCTGGCCGGGCGGGCGGGCGCCGCCGGCCCGGTGAGCACCAGCGGGGAGCTGCAGTCCGGGGCGTACGGGGTGGCCGCGCCGGTGCTCGGCGTGCCCGGGCTGGAGGCGAGCGTCGGCGTGGTATCGCTGGCGCCGCTCGACGTCGAGGTCGTCGGCGCCCAGGTCACCACCGCCGCCACCACCATCGCCACCGCCCTCGGCTGACGGAGCGGGTGCTCGCTGGCCGACACCTCGGCGACGTGGCGGTATCAGTGCGCCCAGATGCCGCCATGTCGCCGAAAAGGCGTGCGTGCCCGACCGTGAACGCCGGGTCAGGCTTTCGCCGGCACGAGACGGGCCAACACCTCGGGCAGGGCGGCCAGGGTGGACACCTCGGCGTCCGGAGCGAGGCCGGGCGGTCGGGGCAGCCCGGGTCGGTTCAGCCAGACCGCCCGGAGTCCCGCCCGCTGCGCCGCGGCCACGTCGTGTTCCGGCGAGTCCCCCACGTACACGATCCGGTCGGGGGGCAGCCCGGCGGCCGCCACCACCGCGGCGTAGAACTCGGGCGCCGGCTTCTTCGGCAGGCCGTTCTCGTGCGCGTACAGCTCGAAGGAGAACTCGCCGGCGAGCCCGCAGCGTTCGGCGCGGCTGTTGCCGTTGGTGGCGAAGCCGAGCAGGTGGCGCCGCCGCAACGCGGCGAGCGCCGGCAGCGCGTCGGGGAACGGTCGGGTCAGCGCGAAGCGCCGGGCGAAGAAGAGGGCGGCCAACTCGTCGAGGTGGTGGTCGAGCCCGGCCCGGGCGAGCGACCGGGCCAGCGCGGCCCGCCGGATCTCCTGCACCGGTGCGGCGCTGAGCGCGCCGAACACGGCACCCCAGTCCGCCTCCAGGTCCGCGAGCCGGACCGCGGCGGCCGCCGGGGTCCGCCGCCGCATCTCCTCCAGTACGGCGACCAGCGCGCCGGTGACCGCCGGGCGCAGGTCGAGCAGGGTCTCGTCGGCGTCGAAGACGACGGCGGTCGGCGGGTCGAGGGGCGGTTCGCCGGCTGCCGCCGGACGGGGTGGCGGCATGCTCACCGCTCGGTGGCCAGGGCCGGCTCGGCCGGGTGCCCGGGCCGCTCCGGCTCGGGCGTGGCGCGCAGCTCGTCGACGCGGACCACGGCGACGCCGGCGACGATCAACGCGCCGCCGACGAGCTGGACGACGGTCGGCAGTTCGTTCAGCACCAGCCAGGCGATGAGCACGGCGAACATCACCTCGGTCAGCCCGACGAACGACGACAGCCGCGCCCCGAGCAGCCGCGCCCCGGCGATCCCGGTGAGGTACGCGACCACCGCGGCGATCAGCGACAGGCCGGCGATGGGCACCAGCCAGCTCATGCGGTGCCCGGCGAAGCTGACGTCGGCGAGGCCGGCCCGCAGCGGCAGCACCCCGACCGCGCCGAGCAGGAGCAGGACCAGGGCGCCGACGGCCATCCCGCCGCTGGCCATCACCACCGACGGCAGGCGGTCGTCGACGTGGCCGGCGATCACGAAGTAGCCGGCCAGCCCGACCCCGGCGCCCAGCCCCCAGAGCACCCCGACCGGGTCGAGCCGGCTGGCGCCGGCCAGGTCCAGCACGAACACCAGCCCGCACAGGGCGGTCACCGATCCCGCCACGGTCAGCGCCCGGGGCCGCTGGCCGTGGACCAGCCACATCCAGCCGACCACGAGGACGATGCCCAGGTATTCCAGCAGCAGCGCGACGCCGACCGGCAGGTAGCGGACCGCGTTGAAGAAGCACGCCTGGGCGAGGGCCACGCCGAGCAGTCCGAACACGACGACGGTGCCGGCGTTGCGGCGCAGCACGTCCCACCGGCCGCGCAGGGCCAGCAGGGCCGGCACGGCGAGGACCAGCGCGGCGATGCCGACCCGGGCCACCACCACCGCCTCGGCCGACCAGTCCCCGGTGATCAGTGGGCGGGCGAAGGTGCCCGAAGTGGCGAAGGTGAGAGCGGAGAGCAGGGCCAGGCCGAGGCCGACTCCGGGCCGTTCACGCATCGGTACACTCCTTGGCCCGCCGGCCGGTCATGACTCAACTGGGTTACGCTCATGACGCTAGGCTGGCACCCTGACAGGAGTCAAGTTGCTCTTCGCCCATGACACCGAATGCGGGCTGACCGCCACGGCGGCGTTGGTCAACACCGCCGGCCCCGACCGGGAAGGGCTGCCCGACGTGGCCGCCCTGGACGACTTCTTCACCGCGCACTCCTGGACCGGCCGGCACGAACACACCGAGGCGGAGCTGCGGTCGGTCCGCGACCTCCGGCCGCGGCTGCGCCGGATCTGGCACGCGGACCCCGACGAGGTGGTGGCGATCGTCAACGGGCTGCTCCGCGAGTCGAACGCCCTGCCGCAGCTCATCCGGCACGACGACCAGCCGTACCACCTGCACGCCGTGCCGCGCGACGCGCCGCTGGCGATCCGGATGGCCGTCGAGGCGGCGATGGCGCTGGCCGACCTGGTCCGCAGCGGCGAGCTGAGCCGGCTGCGGATCTGCGACCACCCGGACTGCGACAACGTCCTGGTCGACCTGTCCAAGAACCGGTCCCGCCGGTTCTGCGACGCCGGATGCGGCAACCGGGCCGCCGTCAGCGCCTACCGCGCCCGCAAGGCCGCGACCCGCTCCTGACCGCGTGATTCACCCGGTCTGCGGCAGGTGGCGGTGTCCCGGGGGCCGGAAACCGCGACCTCCCGCATCGGGCGTGGATCAAGCGGTCAGGGATGGGTCATCCGGAGCAGGTCGAGGGCCTCGTCCAGCTGGGTCTCGGAGAGCTTGCCGGAGTCGACGTGGCCGCGGGCGATGACCACCTCGCGGATGGAGATCTGCTTCGCCAGCGCCTCCTTGGCGATCGAGGCGGCCTCGTCGTACCCGAGATGGCGGTTGAGCGGGGTGACGATCGACGGCGAGCCCTCCGCGTACGCGAGACAGACCTCGGCGTCCGCGACCAGGCCGACCACCAGGCGGTCCGCGAAGAGCCGGCTCGACGCGGCCAGCAGCCGGATCGACTCCAGCAGGTTGCGGCCCATCACCGGGAGCATCACGTTCAGCTCGAAGTCGCCCTGCGAGCCGGCGAAGGCCACCGTCGCGTCGTTGCCGATCACCTGCGCGCAGACCTGCCGCATCGCCTCCGCGACCACCGGGTTCACCTTGCCGGGCATGATCGACGAGCCGGGCTGGAGGTCGGGGATGCGCAGCTCGCGCAGGCCTGCCCGGGGACCGGAGCCCATCCAGCGGATGTCGTTGGCCATCTTGTAGAGCCCCACCGCGACGGTACGGAGCTGGCCGGAGGTCTCCACCAGCGCGTCCCGGGCGCCCTGCGCCTCGAAGTGGTTGCGCGCCTCGGTCAGCGGCAGGCCGGTCGAGGCGCGCAGCCGCTCGATCACCGCCGCCGCGAAGCCGAGCGGGGTGTTGATGCCGGTGCCCACGGCGGTGCCGCCCAGCGGCAGCTCGGCCAGCCGGGGCAGCGCCGCCTCCAGCCGCTCGACGCCGTAGCGGACCTGCGCGGCGTAGCCACCGAACTCCTGCCCGAGAGTGACCGGAGTGGCGTCCATCAGGTGGGTCCGCCCGGCCTTGACCACGGTCTCGAACTCGACCGCCTTCTCCTCCAGCGCCCCAGCCAGGTGCCGGAGCGAGGGGATCAGATCCTCCACCACGAACTGGGTGGCGGCCAGGTGGATCGACGTGGGAAAGACGTCGTTGCTGGACTGCGAGGCGTTGACGTCGTCGTTCGGGTGCACGGGGCGACCCAACTCCCGGCTGGCCAGGGTCGCGATCACCTCGTTGGTGTTCATGTTGGACGAGGTGCCGGAGCCGGTCTGGAAAATGTCCACCGGGAACTGGTCGTCGTACCCGCCGGCGGCCACATGCGCGGCGGCGGTGGCGATCGCCTCGGCCACCTCCGCGTCGATCACGCCCAGCTCGCCGTTCACCTGGGCGGCGGCGCCTTTGATCTGGGCCAGCGCCTTGATCTGGGCCGGTTCCAGGCCCCGGCCGGAGATCGGGAAGTTCTGCACCGCGCGCTGGGTCTGCGCCCGCCACAGCGCCTCGGCGGGCACCTCCACCTCGCCCATCGAGTCACGTTCGATCCGGTAGCCCGCTGCCTCTGGAGTCGTCACGCGTACCATCCTGCCGCGCCCGTCGCGGGCTCGCAGATGATCGCTCAGTCCAGCGCGGCGATCAGCCGCTCCACCTCGTGCCGGTCCGGCGACTCGACCTGCCGGAACAGCGTCAACGCCCGGAGCCAGTGCGACCGGGCGGCGGCCGGATCGGTGTCCCGCAGACAGCGGGCGATCCCGTCCAGCGCCCGGGCCTGCTCATAGCGGACGCCCAGCCGGGTGGCGTCGGTGAGCACCCGGCGGTGCAGGTCCAGCGCACTGGCCGCGTCCCCCTGGTGGAGCATGGCCCGGGCCAGCAGGTTCCGCGAGGCGCACTGCCCGATCCGGTCACCCGCGTCGCTCATCGCCACCAGCGCCTCCTGGTGCAGGACGGCGGCCCGTGCGGGACGAGACTCCTCCTGCTCGATCATGCCCAGTTCGTTGAGCAACTCGCCCACGCCGGCGCGGCTACCCGACTTGCGCTTGAGGTACAGCGCCGCCCGCAGCAACCGGCGGGCCGGCCCGGCGTCGCCCATCCGGTGCCGGGTCATCCCCACGTTCGCGACCCCGTGCGCCAGTTGCCGGATGTCGTTGGTCTGGCGGGCCAGCAGGAGAAGCTGTCGGCCGGTGCGCAGGGCGTCGTCGTATCGGCCCCAGTTGAGCAGAGCGAAGCTGAAGTTGTTCAGAAGGTTCGTCAGCTCGTTGGACTCGTCCGGACCGCCGATCAGGGCCAGGGCGGCGTCGAAGTTCTCCTTGGCAAGACGGTAGTCACCGTTGGCGGCGTAGGAGGCGGCGAGGTTCCACAGCGTGCTGCGTACCTCCCGGCCCAGCCCGAGCCGGCGGCGCAGGCCGAGCGCCACCTCCATCAACCGGATCGCCTCGGGGAACCGGGCCAACCGGTAGTACGCCGAGGAGAGGTAATTCAACATCACGGCCGCCGCCGGGTCGTCGCCCAGCCCTTCGGCGACGCGGAGCCCGATCGTGTGCGTCTCGATCAGCTCGTCCAGGTGCCCGCCGTCGAAGTTGGCTCGCCAGCAGGCCCGCGCGAGTTGCCAGCAGTGCCGCGGCAGGCCCTCCGCCTCGGCCAACCGCACGAGAGCGGTCAGCGTGGCCCGGTTCTCCTCGAACCAGCCAAGCCCATTTGGAATGGCGGCCGCGACCAGGTCCGGCCGGGCGGGCGCGGTGAGTCGCAGGGAGTTGCGGCTGGCCGCCGACTCGATCCTCCAGGCGATCGCGGCGGCGGAGTCCAGGTGATGGTCGAGCAGCCGGCGCAGGGCGGCCTGGCGCTCGTCAGCCCGCTCGGGGTCGGCCAGCAGCCCGCGGGCGTACTCCCGGATCAGGTCGTGCAGCCGGTACCGGCCCGGCTCCACCTCCTCGGCCAGGTGCACGTCGACCAGCTCCTCGAGCACGTCCTGCACCTCGGGCAGGGAAAGCTCCGCGAGGGCGGCGGCCACGGGAGTGTCGAACCGTACGCCCGGATGCAGGCCGAGCAGCCGGAACACCCGCTGAGCCGACGGCGAGACCTGGGCGTACGACAGGGTGAAGGCCTGCCCCACCGAGCGCTCCCCGGCCACGAACTCCGCCAGCTGGTCACGACTCGAGGCCAGCCGGTCAGCCAGGTCGGCGATCCGCCAGCGGGGCCGGTGCGCCAACCTGGCGCCGGCCAGGCGGATGGCCAACGGCAGGTGACCGCAGCGGCGGACCACCTCGGCGGCGGCCTCCGGCTCGGCGGCCACCCGCTCCTCGCCGGCGACCCGACCCAGCAGCTGCACGGCCTCGTCGGCGTCGAGCACCGGCAGGGACGAGGGCCGGCCCTCGTCCAGTCCGACCAGCCGGCGACGGCTCGTGATCAGCACCAGACAGTCCGGCCCGTTCGGCAGCAGCGGCATCACCTGCGCGGTGCTGGCCGCGTTGTCGAGCACCACCAGCGCCCGCCGGCCGGCCAGCTCGGTACGCCAGAGCGCCAGCCGGTCGTCCAGGTCGAGCGGCACCCGTTCCGCCGGCACGCCGAGCTGACGCAGCAGCGTGGCCACCGCCGCGGCCGGCGTCAGCGGGGTGCGTTCGCTGTGCCCGTGCAGGTCGATGAAGAGCTGCGCGTCCGGGTAGCGCGGTGCCAGGGCGGTGGCGACGTGCACCGCGAGGGTCGTCTTGCCGCTGCCCGCCATGCCGTCGATCTGCTGGATCCGGACCGCGTCCTCCTCGATCTCCTGCACCAGCCGGGCCACCGCCTGCTGCCGGCCGGTGAAGTCGCTGATCGCCCGGGGCAGGCAGCGGACCGCCGCGACGGGCGCCTCCCCGGATCCCGTCAGGGCCAGATCACCCGCGAGCACCCGCTGGTGCAGCTCCTGCAACGCCCCGCCGGGCTCGATCCCCAGTTCCTGGGCGTAGATCCGGCGACCCTCCCGGTAGACGCCGAGGGCGTCGGCCTGCCGACCGACCGCGGAGAGGGCGAGCATCAACTGGCCCCGCAGCCGCTCCCGCAGCGGATTCTGGTCGACGCTCTCGGTCAGCTCGTCGATCAGGTCGGCGGCTTGTCGCAGCCGCAACTCGACGTCGACGCACTCCTCCAGCACGGAGAGCCGCTGCTCGTCGAGCAGCTGGGCACGCCGGCGCACGCTCCGGCTCGGGATGCCGCTCAGCGCCGGGCCGCGCCAGAGGGCGAGCGCGGCCCGGTAGTGCCGGCGCCCCTCGGTCGGCTGCCCGGCGGCGACGGCGGCCCGGGCGGCCTCGACCTCCCGGGCGAAGACCTCGGCGTCCAGGTCGGCCGGCTCGGTCCGGACGCCGTACCCGACCGGGTCGGTGACGATGATCTCCGGCGGCAGTCCGAGTGCGGCGAGGCGCTGTCGCAATCGCGACACGCAGATCTGGAGCTGGGCCCGGGCGGTGGCCGGGGGTTGCTCCTCCCAGACCGCGTCGACCAGCTCCTCGGAGGAGACCACCCGACCGGCGCGCAGGAGCAGCATGGCGAGCACGACCCGGTCCCGGCCTGCGGTGACGGTGGCTTCACCACCGCCGACCCGCAAGGGTCCCAGGATCCCGAACCGCATCTGCGCCCCCGCACCCCGTCTGTGGAAATTCCAGCAGCGTAACCCGCCGGTAACTGATCGCCCCGCGCAGGCGATAGCGATGTGATAGCGAATCGACAGCGGCGGAGTCGACACTCGTGCCGGGTTGTCGGTGACGACATCCGACGGGGGCGGTGCGCCCGGCCGAATCACCCGGCCCGGGCGCACCGATGTCGAATGGGCACCAGACGACGAAGGGGCGCCGGGTCTGCTGCCCGGCGCCCCTTTCGCATCCGCGGGCCTCAGCGGCGGCCGACCGTCAGCACCGGCTTGGTGACCTCGGCGAAGAAGTCGTTGCCCTTGTCGTCGACCACGATGAAGGCCGGGAAGTCCTCCACCTCGATCTTCCAGACCGCCTCCATGCCCAGCTCCGGGTACTCCAGGACCTCGACGTGCTTGATGCAGTCCTGGGCCAGCCGGGCGGCCGGGCCGCCGATCGAGCCGAGGTAGAAGCCGCCGTGCTGCTGGCAGGAGCGGGTCACCTGGGCGGACCGGTTGCCCTTGGCCAGCATCACCTGGGAGCCGCCGGCGGCTTGGAACTTCTCCACGTACGCGTCCATCCGGCCGGCCGTGGTCGGGCCGAACGAGCCGGAGGCGTAGCCCTCGGGGGTCTTCGCCGGGCCGGCGTAGTAGACGGCGTGGTCGCGCAGGTACTGCGGCATCGGCTCGCCCGCGTCCAGCCGCTCGGCAATCTTGGCGTGGGCGATGTCCCGGGCCACGACGAGCGGGCCGGTCAGCGACAGGCGGGTCTTCACCGGGTACTTCGACAGCTCGGCGCGGATCTCGTCCATCGGCCGGTTCAAGTCGACCCGGACCACCTCGGTCGCGTCGAGCTGCGTCTCGGTGACGTCGGGCAGGAAGCGCGCCGGGTCGGTTTCGAGTCGCTCCAGCCAGACGCCCGACGGGGTGATCTTGGCGACCGCCTGCCGGTCGGCCGAACAGGAGACGGCGATCGCCACCGGGCAGGAGGCGCCGTGCCGGGGCAGCCGGACCACCCGCACGTCGTGGCAGAAGTACCGCCCGCCGAACTGCGCCCCGATGCCGAAGTTGCGGGTCAGCTCCAGCACCTCGGCCTCCAGCTCCAGGTCCCGGAAGCCGTGCGCGCTCATCGAGCCGGCGGTGGGCAGGGCGTCCAGGTACTTCGCCGAGGCGTACTTGGCGGTCTTCAGGGCGTACTCGGCGGATGTGCCGCCGATGACGATGGCCAGGTGGTACGGCGGGCAGGCCGAGGTGCCGATCAGCCGCAGCTTCTCCTCCAGGAACTGCATCATCCGCGTCGGGTTCAGCAGCGCCTTGGTCTCCTGGTAGAGGTACGACTTGTTGGCCGAGCCGCCGCCCTTGGCCATGAAGAGGAACTTGTACGCGTCGGGGTGCCCGTCCGGGTCCTCGGCGTAGAGCTCCACCTGGGCGGGCAGGTTGCTGCCGGTGTTCCGCTCGTCCCACATGGTCAGCGGGGCGAGCTGGGAGTAGCGCAGGTTCAGCTTCGTGTACGCCTGGTAGACGCCGCGGGAGATGGCCTCCGCGTCGGCGCCGTCGGTGAGGACGTGCCGGCCACGCTTGCCCATCACGATCGCGGTGCCGGTGTCCTGGCACATCGGCAGCACCCCGCCGGCCGCGATGTTGGCGTTGCGCAGCAGGTCCAGCGCGACGAACCGGTCGTTCGGCGAGGCCGCCGGGTCGTCGATGATCGACCGGAGCTGGGCCAGGTGCGCCGGACGGAGGAAGTGGGCGATGTCGTGCATCGCCTCGGCGGTCAGCGCGGTCAGCGCGGGCGGCTCCACGGTGAGGAATCGACGGCCCCCCGGGCCGTTGACGACATCGACGCCCTCGTCGGTGACCAGGCGGTATTCCGTCTGGTCGGGACCGGTTGGCAGCAAGGGGGCGTACGAGAACGCGGCGGCACTGCTCATGGACGAAAAGCCTAGGGCAGGCCGGTCGATCGGTGGCACCCGCCGGGTGGGTCCTGGGACGCCGCTCTCACCGGCTGCCGTCGGCCCCGGCGCAGAGTTCCCGCTTCGGGCCGCAACTGCCCTCGTCGGACGGGGGTTGCCAGGTGCCGCCCGGGTTCGGGCCCGGGAGGCTGCCGCCCTCCTCCGGCGGGGGCGGCACGGAGCTGCCGGCGCCCCAGCGGACGTACCCGATCTCCCGCCCCTCCCCGATGATCATGCCGGTGCGGCCGACCGCCAGGGCGTTGGCCGAGGTCCGCAGGACCGCCAGCTCGCGGCCGGTACGCGGGTCGACCGCGATCAGCCGGGACGGCTTCTCCTCGGCGATCACCGCCGCGTACGGGGTGAGCGCCGCGCCGCTCTTGCCACCGGCGGCCCGGGTCCATCTGGTCCGGTCCACCGACAGCTCCCGGCCGAGGACGGACCGCTTGTCGGCGCTGCGCACCAGCGCGTACCGGTCGTCGACGGCGAGCAGCTTCTCCCCGTCGCCGCCGACCTGGAGCAGCCGGCCGTCGTACCCGTCGAGCACCGCCTCCCGGCCGTCCGGGCCGACCCCGATCAGCACGTTGCGGGCGCCCTGGGGGTCCTCCCGCTGCACGCACCCGGCGTATTCGGCGGTGCGCAGGTTCAGCCCGGCGCGCCGCCACACCTCCTGCCCGGTGGCCGGGTCCTGGGCGGCGACGGTGAAGTAGCAGGTGCCGTCGCGGGAGGTCGCGGTGATCCGCAGCAGCCGGCCACCGATCACCGCCAGCCGTTCCTCCCGGCCGGGCTGGACGTTCTGCAGCACCCGGCCGGTGGCGGTGTCCACCACGTGCACCCGCCCGTCGACCGGGAAGCCGAGCAGCGGCGGGACGGACTCCGGGCCGGCCACCCCGCCGTCGATGCGCGGCGCGGTGAGCCGGCGGGTGCCGAGCAGGTCCGGGTTGTCGGCGAGCAGGCCGCTGTGCACGCCGGGCAGGAAGGCGGTCCACAGTGGCCGGGTGCCACGCGGGTCCCAGGCGCTCAGCGTGCAGTCGGTGGGCTCGACGCAGCGGACGTCGAGGATCGCGTTGCGGTACGTCCAGACCGCCACCGCGTCGCCGTCCCGGCGGCGTACCGCCCCGGTGGTGGGGTCGAGCAGCTCGTACCCCTTGACCAGCAGCCTGCCCACGGCGACGACCGGGTCCCGGTCGCCGCCGGCCACCGCGGACCAGTCCGCCTTGTGCTCCCAGAGCTGGGTGCCGGTGGCCAGGCTGCGCGCCTCCACCCGGGTGCGCTGCTCGACGATGACGGTGTCGGCGGCGATGGTGACGCTCTTCGGGGTGCCGCCGACCCGCTGCTGCCAGACCACGTCCGGCTCGGAGATCGGCTGGCTCCGGTCGACCCAGTCCCACATGGCCGGGAACGGGTTCCACACCCCGGTCGAGGCGAGCACGACCACGGTGATGAGCCCCAGCAGCAACCAGCCGCGTACGCCAAGGCCCTTCACACCGCACACGGTAGCGACGATCACCGGCCGCCCGACCCCCCGCAGTGCCGTGTCGCCGCGCTTTCTTCGCCCGCCGCCGTGTCATGCGCCGGACGGGCCCCCGCGCACGGCCGAGCGGACGAGGGGCAGCGCGCGGTACGGGATCTGCTCGGCCAGGGCGATGATCGTGGAGGCGCGGGTGATGCCCGCCGAGGAGACGATCTGGTCGATCACCCGCTGGAGGTCGGTGTTCGAGCGGGCCACGATGCGGCAGAGCAGGTCACTGGAGCCGGTGATGGTGTGCGCCTCCAGCACCTCGGGGATGGCGGCCAGGTGCGCGGTGACCGGGTCGTGCCCGTGCCGTTGGCTGATCTCCAGGGTGACGAAGCTGGTCACCCCGAAGCCGATCGCGGCCGGGGAGATGTCCGGCCCGAAGCCGCCGATCACCCCCCGCTCGACCAGCTTGTCCAGCCGGGCCTGGACGGTGCCCCGGGCCACCCCGAGCCGCCGGGAGCACTCCAGCACCCCGATCCGGGGCTCCGCGGCGAGCAGTTCGATCAACCGCACGTCCAGCTCGTCGAGCTGTACATCCTGACCAGCGTTCATGGGGTAACACCCTACCGAATGCGCAACCTGACCAGCATTTCGGCGAAGGGTTGCCCAACCAGGCGGGACGCAGCGATCCTCGCCACAGGAGCAACCAACGGCGGCCCACGAGGCCGGCCGGTACGCAAGGGAGGCCACCATGACCCAGGCGATCGACCGACCGACGGACGAGGTCGACGTCGACGCGCTCGTCGGCGCCGTCGACCACGACATCAGCCGCGACCCGTTCCCGGTCAAGGGCCTCGACCACGTGCACTTCCTGGTCGGCAACGCCAAGCAGGCCGCGCACTACTACTCCACCGCGTTCGGCATGACCTGCGTGGCGTACCGGGGGCCGGAGCAGGGCTACCGGGACCACGCCCAGTACGTGCTGACCAGCGGCTCGGCCCGGTTCGTGCTGACCGGCGCGGTCCGCCCCGACGCCGAGGGCGCCGAGCACGTCGCCAAGCACAGCGACGGCGTCTCCGACATCGCGCTGGAGGTGCCGGACGTCGACGCCGCGTACGCGCACGCCACCGCGCAGGGCGCGACCGGCCTGGTCGAGCCGCACGACGTGAGCGACGAGCACGGCATCGTCCGGCTGGCGGCCATCGCCGCGTACGGCGACACCCGGCACACCCTGGTCGACCGGTCCCGCTACACCGGCCCGTTCCTGCCCGGCTTCGTGGCCCGCGGCGCGATCGTGGACCGGCAGCCGATGATCGACGCCGGCATCCAGCCGAAGCGCTTCTTCCAGGCGGTCGACCACGTGGTCGGCAACGTCGAGCTCGGCAAGATGGACGAGTGGGTGGAGTTCTACAAGCGCGTCATGGGCTTCAGCAACATGGCGGAGTTCATCGGCGACGACATCGCCACCGACTACTCGGCGCTGATGAGCAAGGTCGTCGCCAGCGGCACCCGCAAGGTGAAGTTCCCGCTGAACGAGCCGGCCATCGCCCGCAAGAAGTCGCAGATCGACGAGTACCTGGAGTTCTACCAGGGCCCGGGCGCCCAGCACATCGCCGTGGCGACCAACGACATCCTGGCCAGCGTCGACGCCATGCGCGCCGCGGGCGTCGAGTTCCTCGACACCCCGGACTCGTACTACGACGACCCGGAGCTGCGCGCCCGGATCGGCAAGGTGCGGGTGCCGATCGAGGAGCTGAAGGCCCGCAAGATCCTGGTCGACCGGGACGAGGACGGCTACCTGCTCCAGATCTTCACCAAGCCGGTGCAGGACCGGCCGACCGTCTTCTTCGAGCTGATCGAGCGGCACGGCTCGCTCGGCTTCGGCAAGGGCAACTTCAAGGCCCTGTTCGAGGCCATCGAGCGGGAGCAGGAAGCGCGCGGCAACCTGTAACACTGTCGGCGTGACGCAGCCTTCCCCGAACAGCACGCCGCCGCCCGCCGGGCCCCCGCCCGCGGGCGGCGGCTTCGCACCGCCCACCGGCGCCGCCCCCCTGCGGTACGCCGTGCCGGGGCAGCACACCCCGCCGACGTACGCCGGACTGCCGCCCTACCCCGGCCCCGGGCCCGGCTGGGCGCCGCACCCGGGCTACCAGTACCCGGGCTACCCGCCCCCGCCACTGGCCCCGAACGGCCAGCCGCTGGCCACCTTCACGGACCGGCTGCTCGCCTGGATGATCGACACCGCCGTGGCGAGCCTGCTGGCCACGGTGCTCTTCGTGCCCTTCGCCGCCTGGATCTGGTACCGCATGTTCACCGAGATGGTGAAGGTCAACCCGGACGGGACGATGACTGAGCCCGACCCGGCGCGGATGATGAGCGACTTCGTCGTCCCGCTGCTGCTCGCCGAGGCCGGACTGATCCTGGTGCTCTTCGTCTTCTACTGGCTGTACCACGTGGAGTACGCGCGCCGGACGGGCCAGACGCTCGGCAAGAAGCTGATGAAGATCCGGATCGTGCCGGCCGACCCGGCCGGGACGCTGACCCGGGGGGTGCTGGGCCGGCGGTACCTGGTCGAGTTCGTCGCCGGCTCGCTGGTCCCCTTCCTCAACTACGTCGACGGGTTCTGGCAGCTCTGGGACAAGCCCTGGCAGCAGTGCCTGCACGACAAGTTCGCGGGCACCGTCGTCGTTAAGGTTGCACCGTGAGCGTGAGGAGTGAGCCGGGTCTGCGAGCCCCGCAGCCGCGATTCGAGAGGGCGCCGTGACAGTGCAACCCGGTTGGTACGTCGACCCCGCCGCGCCCGAGACCAGGCGGTACTGGGACGGCGAGGGGTGGATCGGCGCGCCGATCCCGGTCGACGCCACCCCACCCGAGGGCCCGCCGCCGGCCGAACCGGCCCCGGCGCCCCCGGCCGCCCCACCGGTCCCGGCCCCCGTCCCCCCCGGCCCGGCACCGCACCCCGGTCACCCGGGAGCGGCGCAGCCCGGCCCGGGGCGCTGGCCGGGCCCGGGGTACGCCCCCGGGCCGGGACACCCGCAGGGGCCGCCGCCCGGCTGGCCGTACCCGACCTGGCCGGGGCGGCCGCCCGAGCCGCGGCCGCACGGGCTGCCGCTGGCCTCGTACGGCGTCCGCCTGGTCGCCCGCCTGATCGACTTCGGCGCCGTGTTCCTGCTCAACGCCGTGGTCAACGGCTGGTTCGTCTGGCGGTACGTCGAGGAGATCTCGCCGTACCTGCGGGAGTCGGTGCGCCGGTCGCTTTCCGGCAACACCTCCACGGAGGGGCTGCCCCAGCCGGGCGAGCAGGCCGCCGGGCTGCAGATCGCCATCCTGCTGATCGCCACCGCGCTCTGGTTCGCCTACGAGGTGCCGTCGATGGCGGCCCAGGGCCAGACGTTCGGCAAGCGGGTGATGCGGGTGCGGGCGGTCCCGATCGAGGCCGACCAGCCGCTCGGCTTCGGCCGGGCGACCCGGCGGTGGAGCACCCTCGGCCTGCCCACCCTGCTCTGGTACTGCTGCGGTTTCGGCCTGCTGCTCCAGTTCGTCGACGCGGTCTCCCCGCTCTTCGACCACCCGCTGCGCCAGGCGCTGCACGACAAGCGGGCGCAGACCGTCGTCGTGCAGGTGCCCCGCGCCACGCCCGACACCCGTACCGCCCCGCACGACCGCGCCAACCACCCGGGAGACACACCATGACCGACACCGGACGTCACCAGCCGCCGCTGCGGCTGACCCGCGCCGACCTCGACGCGCTGCCGAACTACGTGCCCGGCCGGAGCCCGGCGGACCTGGCCCGCGAGCTGGGCCTGCCCGAGGCGATCAAGCTGGCCAGCAACGAGGTGCCGTACGGCCCGCTGCCCGGCGTGGTGGAGGCGGTCGCCGAGGCGGTGGCCGGCTCGCATCGCTACCCGGACATGGGCGTGGTGGCGCTGCGCCAGGCCCTGGCCGACCGGTACGGCGTGGACGCCGACCGGATCGCCACCGGCTGCGGCTCGGTGGCGCTGGCCGAGCACCTGGTCCGGGCCACCTGCCTCCCCGGCGACGAGCTGCTCTACTCGTGGCGGTCGTTCGAGGCGTACCCGATCATCGCGGCGACCAGCGGCGCGACCAGCGTGCGGGTGCCCAACGACGCCGGGCACGGCCACGACCTGGCCTCGATGGCCGCGGCGGTGACCGACCGGACCCGGATGATCCTGGTCTGCAACCCGAACAACCCGACCGGCACCGCCGTCCGCAAGGCCGAGCTGGACCGTTTCCTCGACGCGGTGCCGGACGACGTGCTGGTGGTGATCGACGAGGCCTACCGGGAGTTCGTCACCGACCCGGAGGTGCCGGACGGCCTGACCTACCTGGACCGGCCGAACGTCGTCGTGCTGCGCACCCTGTCGAAGGCGTGGGGCCTGGCCGGGCTGCGGATCGGCTTCCTGGTCGCCGCCCCGGAGGTGGCCGCCGCCGTCCGCAAGGTCGTCACCCCCTTCTCCACCAGCATGGCCGCCCAGGCCGGCGCCCTTGCGGCGCTGGCCCAGGCCGACGAGGTGGAGCGCCGGTGCGCGCTGGTGGTCGCCGAACGGGACCGGGTCACCGAGGCGCTGCGCAAGTTCGTCCCGGACGTGCCGGCCAGCCAGGCCAACTTCGTCTGGCTGCCGCTCGGCGACCGGGCCGTCGAGTTCGGCAAGGCCTGCGAGGCGCGCGGCGTGATCGTCCGGCCGTTCGCCGGCGACGGGGTCCGGGTCACCATCGGCACCCCGGGGGAGAACGACGCCTTCCTCGCCGCCGCCGAGTCGGCGCTGGCCTGACATCCCCACTGCTCGCCGCGACCTTATGTCGCGGCGAGCAGCACGGGCTCGGCCGTCAGGAAGTACGCCTGGTCATCCGAGTCCGGGCCGGCGCCCTTGCGGAGCCGTTCCAGGGCGAGGTAGCCGTCCGCCGCGTACGCCCGCCCGGGCACCCAGGCCACCCCGTCGTGGCCGATGTCCATGGCGAAGCGGGACCGCTCGGCGCCGGTGCTCGGATCGAGGGTGACCAGGTCGTTCCGCTCGGTCAGCAGGTGCACCCGACCGGGCTGCACCGCGATGATCCGCACCAGGCCCAGGTCGGCCCGCCGCCACAGGTCCTCGCCGGTCCGCGCCGACCGGCCGGTCAGCACCCCACCGGTGCTGCCGACGGCCCGCTCGCCGGCGAGTTCGGCGTCCGGCCCGTTCAGGCCGGGCGCGGCGACCGGGTCGCCGGCCCCGACCAGCCAGCCCCGGCCGGCGTCGTCCCCCGACCCCGCGGTCCGCAGCCCCCGGCACGCCGAGTGCCCGTCGACGCAGCCCACCGGGGTCACCACCAGCCCCCTCCCGCCGCCGGGGGGGTGCCAGCGGGTGCGGACCGCTCCGGTGGCCGCGTCCCGGAACTCGACCGTCGTCGGCATGGCGCAGCCGTCGACCGCGATCAGCGCGCCGGTGGCCGTGGTCCCCACGTCGGTACGGCAGTCGCCCGCGTCGACCCGCCAGAGCTGCCGGCCGTCGGCCAGGGCGTACCCACCCACCTGCCGCCGACCGGCGGCCACCAGCACCGCGCGACCGTCGGCGGTACGCGTGACGTGCAGCCCCGCCGGGTCCCAGACCGTCGACGCGAAGGTACGCCGGGGCTTCGACACCGGTCCCGGCTCCGGCCCGTCCGCCCGCCAGGCGACCCGCCCGGTCCTTGCGTCCAGCGCCACCACTCTCCCGTCGGACCAGCGGCTGACCACGGTCACCCCGCTGGCCAGCACGCCGACGAGCTTGGCCGGCCAGCGCCGGTACGACCAGAACGGGGTGACCCGGTGCTTCCCGTCGACCGGCTGGTCGGCGTACACCTGGCGGGTCCCGGCGTAGACCCGGAGCCGGCCGTCCACGATCAGCGGCGCCACCGGCAGCCGGCCGATCACCCCCACGGGCGGGGTCGCCGCCGGCGGGTACGCGGCCCGGGCCGGCGTGATCACCTCGGCGGGAGCAAGCACGCGGTAGACGATGGCGGCGACCACCGCGACGGTGAGCACCGCCGCGACCGCCACCGTGATCCGCCGCCGCCCGTCGGGCAACCCCATGCCGCACCTCCGCCCGGCACCCTACCCAGCGGGACCCCCCGCATCCCGGTCAGGTCGAGCCGGCGGAGCCGCGTCGGCGGGTCGGGCGGCCGCCAGGCGGGGCCGGCGGGTCAGGCGGCCTCGGCGGAGGAGGCCGGTGTGACGGCGCGGGTCAGGTCGGCCAGGTCACGCCGGAGGGCGCCCTCGACCGCGCGGGCGGCGAGGCCGCCGAGGATCAGGGCCAGCACCCGGCCGTACGGGGCGGTCGGCACGGCCTCCTGCTCGACGGTGACCTGGGTGCAGCCGCGTCGGCGCCGCTCGACCGTCCGCAGCGTCCAGGTGATCCGGTAGTCCACGCCGGCCCCCCGGGAGCTGAGCACCAGCCGGTGCGGCGCGACCGCCTCCACCACGAGAAACTCCTCGGACTGCTCGTCGCCGCCCGGGCGGACCCGGGTCTCCCGCCAGGCGGTGCCGGCGGCGAGGGCCCCGGTGGTGAGCACCTCCACCGCGCCGACGGCGGAGAGCCAGTCGGCCCGGGCGGAGAGGTCGGTGAGGAGCCGCCAGACGTCGACGTCCCGCGCTTCGATGAATGCGGTAACCGTCACCGTCGACATGGCACCTCCCGTGTCGTCCACGGTACGGCGCGTGAACGCGAAACGGGGAGCCCTCGGTGACATTTCCGCCACCGGCGCCCCGGGCGGGGCACCGGGGAACGGGTCGGTCAGCGCCGGAACCCCCCGGCGCGGATCGCGCTGACGAACGCCGTCCAGCCCGGTGGGCTGACCGCGAGCGTCGGCCCGGACGGGTCCTTCGAGTCGCGTACCCCGACCACTCCGTGCACGGCGACCACGTTGGCCGCCACCTCCACGCAGAGACCCTGGTCGTTGGAGCGACTGCTGGTGCGCCAGACGGCGCCGGTGAGCTCGGTCATCCTCGTTACCTCCTGTCCGCTCGCGCGCCACGACCGGCCGCGGACGGCTCGGCGTGGCGTCGGAGTCCGCGACGATCAACGCGGAATGCGCGGTCCCCGGTCGCACCCGCTGTGCGACCGGGGGCGACCGGGGAACGGTGGACGACGGGGACCGGCTCAGCGGGCGGGGAGGATGCTCCCGGTGACCTCGCCCAGGGCGATCGTGGTGCCGTCCGGGCCCGGCGCGGTGGCGGTGATGGTGACCGTGTCGCCGTCCTCCAGGAACGTCCGGGTGCCACCGTCGGCGAACTTGACCGGCTCGGCGCCGCCCCAGGTCAGCTCCAGGAACGAGCCGACCTGGCCGCGGTCCGGGCCGGACACGGTGCCGGAGGCGTAGAGGTCGCCGGTACGCAGCGACGCGCCGTTGACGGTGAGGTGGGCGAGCTGCTGCGCCGGCGTCCAGTACATGGTGGCGAAGGGCGGCCGGCTCACCCGCTCGCCGTTCCACTCGACCGACAGCCGGAGATCAAGCCCGAGGTGCGGGGTGTCGTGCAGGTACTCCTGCACCGGTGGGTCCTGGTCGGGGGCGGGCACGAAGGCGTCGGCCAGCGCGTCCAGCGGGGTCACCCAGGCCGAGACCGAGGTGGCGAAGGACTTGCCGAGGAACGGGCCGAGCGGCTGGTACTCCCAGGCCTGGATGTCGCGGGCGGACCAGTCGTTGACCAGCACCACACCGAAGACGTGGTCGGCGAAGTCGGCCACGGAGACCCGATCGCCGAGCGCGCTCGGCATCCCGACCACGAAGCCCACCTCGGCCTCGATGTCCAGGCGTACGGAGGGGCCGGTGGTCGGGCCCTGCGCGCTGGCCCGCTGGCCACGGGGGCGGACGACCGGGGTGCCGGAGACCAGCACGGTGCCGGCCCGGCCGTGGTAACCGATCGGTAGGTGCTTCCAGTTGGGCAGCAGGGGCGGCTGGCCGGGGCGGAAGATCTGCCCGACGTTGGCCGCGTGGTGCTCGGACGAGTAGAAGTCGACGTAGTCGGCGACCTCGAACGGGAGCAGCAGCTCCACCTCGCGCAGCGGGACCAGCAGCGGCTCCACCGCCGGCCGGTGCGTCTCGTCGGTGAGCAGCTCGGTGACCCGCTGCCGGACGGCCGTCCACTGGGGGCGGCCGAGGGCCATGAAGTCGTTCAGCGTGGGCCGGCCGAGCGCCCCGGCGGCCAGCACCAGGTCCGCCGCCTCGGCGCCGGCCAGGTCCAGCACGAACTTCCCGATGCGTACGCCGATCCGCGGCTCCTGCCCGCCGCGCCGGAACACGCCGTACGGCAGGTTCCGCACCCCGTACGGCGAACCGTCGGCACCCGTCACCCAGGTCATTCGTCGTATCCCCCGTTCACCAGCCCCAGCCGGATCAGATCGGTCAGTGGTTCCTCAATGCTGCACGAGCCGTACCCGATCCAGAGCGGACGCTCCGTCTCGCGGTCGGCCCGCGCCCGCTCCACCAGCCGGACCGGGTCGGTGGCGGCGAGCAGCTCAGCCACGACGTCCACCTCGGCGTCCTCGGTGGCGGCGAGCGTGGCGGCGAGCACGTTGACGAAGCCGTGGTGGGTGAAGCCGGTCTCCGGGTCCCGGTGCCGCACCGCGTGGTGCAGCCCGGCGGTCAGCTTGAACGGCAGCTTCCGGTCCCGGCAGGCGCAGATCACCGCGGCCAGCTCGATCGGCGTCGGGAAGAGCTCGGCGGCCAGTCCGCCGGTGCGGAACTTCGCCGCGACCCGCAGCCCGCCGGCCCGCGCCCCGGCGACCGCGTCCAGCGCCCCCATCAGCCCGAAGGTCAGCGGGATCTCCGCGTACACGGGGATGGCGCCCAGCCGCTCGGCGAGCTTCACCAGCTCGGCCAGGCCCGGCTGCGGGTCCTCGCCACGCTTGGCGACCGCCGCCTCGACCTGGCGGACGGTGATCCGGGGATCGGCCTCGGCGAGCGCCGCGTCGAGCTGGCCGATCGGCACGTCGCCGATGACGCCGACCGCCACCGGCTCGTCCGGGCCGAGCAGGTCGGGCAGCTCCGGCAGGGTCGAGGCGGGCAGCAGCAGCGGGCCGACCAGGTCGGCGTACCAGGCGGTGCGGTGCCGCCGGTGGGCGCCCACCGCGTCGGGCAGCGCGGCGCTGCCGGGCGGGAAGACGGCGGCGTCGTCGACGAGACCGGCGAAGAGTCGGGGCACGTGCGTTGACACGAGACAAGAACTTACGGGACGCTACAAGGAACGGACAACAGCGTCCGATTATCGGACGCAATCGGCCGGAGAACGGGACATATCGGGAGGCGAGATGCCGTACTACCGCAGCGTCGGTGAGCTGCCGCGCAAGCGCCACACCCAGTTCCGCCAGCCCGACGGCAGCCTCTACGCCGAGGAGCTGGTCGGTCAGGAGGGCTTCTCCTCCGACTCGTCCCTGCTCTACCACCGGCACGCGCCGACTGCGATCACCGCCGCCGAGGAGTTCACCCCGCCCGCCTTCACCCGGGTGCCCAACCTGCCCCTCAAGCCCCGCCACCTGCGCACCCACAAGCTCGACGGGGCCGGCGCGGACCCGGTGCTCGGCCGGCAGTACCTGCTCGCCAACGACGACGTCCGGATCGCGTACGTGCTGGCCGACCGGCCCTCCCCGCTGTTCCGCGACGCCACCGGCGACCACTGCCTCTACCTGGAGTCCGGCTCGCTGCGGGTGGAGTCCCCGTTCGGCGTGCTGGACGCGGTGGCCGGCGACTACGTCATCATCCCCACCTCGACCATCCACCGGCTGGTGCCCACCGGCGACGAGCCGACCCGGCTGCTGGCCGTCGAGGCGACCGGCCACATCGGCCCGCCCAAGCGCTACCTCTCGGTACGCGGCCAGTTCCTGGAGCACGCGCCGTACTGCGAGCGGGACGTCCGGGGGCCGGACGCGCCGCTGCTGGTCGACGGCACCGACGTCGAGGTGCTGGTCCGGCACCGTCGCGGTTGGACGAGGTACGTCTACGCCAACCACCCGTTCGACGTCGTCGGCTGGGACGGGCACCTGTACCCGTGGGCGTTCTCCATCCACGACTTCGAGCCGATCACCGGCCGGATCCACCAGCCGCCGCCCGTGCACCAGACCTTCCAGGGCCCGAACTTCGTGATCTGCTCGTTCGTGCCGCGCAAGGTGGACTACCACCCGGACGCCATCCCGGTGCCGTACAACCACCACAACGTCGACTCCGACGAGATGCTCTTCTACACCGGCGGCAACTACGAGGCCCGGCGCGGCTCGGGCATCGAGCAGGGCTCGATCTCGCTGCACCCGTCCGGCTTCACCCACGGCCCGCAGCCGGGCGCCGCCGAGCGCTCGATCGGCGTCGACTTCTTCGACGAGCTGGCCGTCATGGTCGACACCTTCCGGCCCCTCGACCTCTGCGACGCGGCGTCCGCCTGCGAGGACGACGGCTACGCCTGGACCTGGGCGCGACGCGCGTAGTCGCGGTCGGGGTGGTCACCGTCCCCAGGTCGGTCGCCGTCCAGGGCTGCTCTCGGCCACCGGTCAGCGCAGGGAACGGGAGAAGACCGCGAGCTCGGCCAATGAAGCGGCGACGATCGCGGCGACCAGCGGCCACGGCGTGCCGACCAGCGCGTAGAGCAGCAGCAGCACCGGCCCGGCGGCCACCGCATAGAGCGCCCACGCCAGGGTCCGGTCGGAGCGCAGCAGGCCGGGCAGGATCGCCCGGACCAGCCCGGGCACCCGGGTCGCGTGGCGCCACACCACCAGCGCCCCGCCGAGCGCGGCCACCGCCGCGAAGACCCGGGAGAGGCCCGGCCCGCCCGGGGCCAGGAAGGCGACCAGCACGGTGGCGACCAGCGACCAGCCGGCGCCGTAGAGCAGCAACCGGCGCAGGCCGTCCGCGATCGTACGCCCGGAGTCCGTCCCCGCCGGATCCATCACGGCCGCCTCGACCAGGTGCTCCAGCGCCTCGGCGTAGCGGCGCTGCTCCAGCCGGATGACGCCCATGTCGTGCCGGGCCACGGCCAGTTCCGGGTCCAGCCGCAGCGCTTCCCGGTAGGCCCGTTCGGCGAGGTCGTACACCTCGAGCCGGGCCGCCACCAGACCGAGCACCAGGTGCGCCTGCGGCTCCTCCGGGGCCAGCTCGACGCCCCGCCAGGCGGCGTTGAGCGCCTGCTGCCCGTTGCGCGAGCCGGCCAGGATCGCGGCGGCGCTGCGCTGCGCGTACGCGTCGGTCGGGCCGAGCGCCAGGATCTCGTCGGCGGTCCCCGCGGCGGCCCGGAACTCCCGCAGGTCGGCCAGCGCGAGCCCGCGCGCGACCAGCGGCGGTACGGCGCCCGGGGCGGCGGCGACGGCGGCCTCGGCAGCCGTGAGCGCCTCGGCGGACCGGTCGGCGGCCAGGTGCACCCGGGCCAGCATGGTCACGCGCCGTTCGCCGGGTCCATGGCGATGGCCAAGCCCAGCTCACCGGCCGCCTCGTCGTAGCGGCTCAGCTCGGCGAGGAGCTGCGCGCGCTGGAGGTAGCCGTCGGCGGCGGACTGGTCGGGGGACGCGTCACTCGACATCCCGGCGAGCCTAGCTGGCCTCCCCGGGGAACGCCGACCACCGCCGGTCCGGCCGGACCGCGTCCGGGCCCCCCGTGCAGATCGGTCAGGCGCTGTGGCAGGGCGACTGGGCGACCGGCCGACCGCAGGTGCCCAGGCTGCGCCAGCGTCGAAGGCCGCTCTCGTCCAGGAAGAGCCAGCCGCAGCGCTCGTCCGGGCAGGTCCGGACGGTGAACCGGCGCGGATCGGAAGACCATCACCATGCTCCACGGCACGACGCACAACGTCTGCACCGACGTGGACTGAGCCGTGTGGACGGTCGGGGGCCCGGGTGACCGGATCCCCGGCGTCAGACCGTCGACGCCTCGTACACCAGGGCCACCGCGATGCCGGTGAGCCCCTCGCCGCGGCCGGGGAAACCCAACCCGTCGGTGGTGGCGGCGGAGACGGTGACCGGGGCGCCGACGGCCGCGGAGAGGACCCGCTGCGCCTCGTCGCGGCGCGGACCGATCTTCGGCCGGTTGCCGATCACCTGGACCGAGACGTTGCCGATCCGGAAGCCGGCCGCGCGGACCCGCCGGGCGCTCTCGGTGAGCAGCGCCACCCCGGACGCGCCGGCCCACTCGGGCTGATCGACGCCGAAGTTGGCGCCCAGGTCGCCGAGGCCGGCCGCGGAGAGCAGCGCGTTGCAGGCGGCGTGCGCGACCACGTCGGCGTCGGAGTGGCCGGCCAGGCCGTCCTGGCCCGGCCAGTGCAGGCCGGCGACCCAGCAGGGTCGGCCGGCCTCGAAGGCGTGGACGTCCGTGCCGATGGCCACCCGAGGAACGATCATGATCCGAGGGTACGCGTCAGGCCCCGGCCGCCAGCAGATGCTCCGCGAGGGCCAGGTCGAACGGTCGGGTGATCTTCAGGGCGTGCTCGGAGCCGGGCACGCAGACCACCGCGACGCCCTGCTTCTCGACCAGGCCGGCGTCGTCGGTCAGCGGGTCACCCGCCGCGGCGTGCCCGGCCGTCAGCACGGACCGGCGGAAGCCCTGTGGCGTCTGCACGGCCCGCAGCGCGGACCGGTCGACCGTGCCGAGGACCCGCCCACCGGCGTCGACCTCCTTGATCGTGTCGACCACCGGCAGGACCGGGATCACCGCGTCGTGCCCGGAGCGGACCGCCTCGGCCACCGACTCGACCAGGTCGGGTGGGATGAGCGCGCGGGCCGCGTCGTGCACCAGGACGATCTCCGGGCCGGCCGGGACGGCGGCCAGCGCGGCCGCCACCGAGGCCTGCCGCTCCGCGCCGCCGGGCACCACGATCACCGGAGCCACCGGGGCGAGCATCGACCGGACGGACTCGACGTCGGCCGCCGGGGCGGCCACCACGATGGTGTGCACGGACGGGGCGGCCGCGATGCGGCGTACCGCGTGCACCAGCAGCGGCTCGCCGGCCAGCGGCCGGAGCGCCTTGGGCGCGCCCGGGCCGAGGCGTACGCCGGCGCCCGCCGCAGGAACGAGGACCGCGACGTCACCGCGCGGATTGAGCTGCGCGGTCACGTCGCGGTCCTCGGATTTCTTTGCTACGGGGTGGGTACGACGATGCTGCGGGGACTAGGCCTCGCCCAGCACCTTGTCCAGCAGCGACTCCGCCTCGTCCTTGGTGCTCTTCTCCGCCAGCGCGACCTCACCGACGAGGATGTCGCGGGCCTTGGCGAGCATCCGCTTCTCGCCCGCGGACAGGCCCCGCTCCCGCTCCCGGCGCCACAGGTCGCGGACGACCTCGGCGACCTTCAGCGGGTTACCGGAGGCCAGCTTCTCCAGATTCGCCTTGTAACGCCGCGACCAGTTGGTCGGCTCCTCGGTGTGCGGTGCACGGAGCACGTCGAAGACCTTACCCAGGCCCTCTTCGCCGACCACCTCGCGCACACCCACGATCTCGGCGTTCTCGGCGGGCACCCGGACCGTCAGGTCACCCTGCGCGACCCTCAGGACGAGGTACTGCTTAGGCTCGCCCTTGATGACCCGAGTCTCGATTGCCTCGATGAGTGCGGCCCCGTGGTGGGGGTAAACAACGGTCTCGCCGACACTGAAAACCATAGGTTCGAAACCCCTTTCGCTGTGTCTAGGGTAACACGCTCAGGCACCGATGTCTCACCGCTGTCCTGACCGTTGGCGCAGCTCAGGGGCCCTGTGAGAGGTATTTCTTCAGCTTGACAGGCGGTCAAACCGATGGTTTCAACACGCTCCGTGACCAACGGATGACAACCCGGTACGGGTGATCGGAGCGTCCATATCTAGGGCAATGCGCTCCTCCATGGTATCCCGCCGATCCAAGCTGCGCCCAGGTGTAGCGGTACGCCGGTCGGTGCGGGACGCTGGAGGTGGACACGACGTCCGCTCACCGCGACGGTTCCTGGGGGTCCGATGGGCATGCCTGACGCAGAAGGCCACGGGCCATCGGACGGGCTGCCCGACCTGCCCCCGGAGTGGGGTCGGGTGGTCGTACCGGACGACGCCTCGGCGCTCGCCGAGGAGGCCCGCCAGCTCCGCCGCGAGCTGCGCCGGTCCCGGCGCCGGGCCGCCTGGCACCGCCGGCCGGGCCTCACCCGGAGCCCGGACGGCCTGCCCGCGCTCGGCCTCCCGGTGCTGATCCTCCTGGTCGCCGTCCTGACCACCCTCGGCGGGCTGGCCGCAGTCACCTGGCACCGGTCGTCCCGCTCCGGCGGAAGCCCGACGGTGGTCCCCTACCCGACGGCGGCCCCGGGGCCGGTCGGGCCGCTCCCCGCGCTGGACCTGGTCGACGCCGAGGACTCGCCGGTGCCGCTGCGCGCCCTGCTGCCGGCGGTGATCCTCCTCGTGGACGCCTGCACCTGCACCGAACGGATCGCCGAGGCGGCCGGCGCCGTGTCGCCGGGCGTCACCGTGGTGACCGTGGCCGGCGGCCAGGACGTCCGCCCCGCCCCGTCGACGGCGGGAGCGCCGGTACGCGCCCTGGCCGACCCGGCCGGCGGCCTGCGCGCGTACCTCCACCTGCCCGCCCGCCCCGGCGCCGCCACCGCGTTGCTGGTGGACCGGGAGAGCAACCTGGTGCGGGTCGTGCCGGTGCTGAACAGCGTCGAGGAGTACCGCGCCGACCTGGCTCGCCTCGCCGGCTGACCGGTGGCTCAGGACAGCACGGACAGGTGGGCATCCAGGTCGGCCGGACCGTCGTCCGCGGTGAACCGCACCTCGAGTGTTCCGCCCACGGCGGTGAGTCGCAGCAGCACCGGCGGTCCGCCGCAGTCGGCGCGCTCCTCCGGCGCACCGTCGGCTCCCGCGACCTGGATCGTGACCGGGCCGCTGCCGACACAACCGGCCACCAGGAGGTACCGGCCGCCCATCTCCGCCCCGGTCTGCCGGACCAGGGGCGGGCCGCCCTGCGACAGGTGGGACCGATCCGCCCAGATGGTCTCCGACCGCTCGGGCGCCCCCGCCGCGCCGGACTCCCGGTGGAACACCAGCGGCTGGTCCGGGTCGGCCACCGGCCCCTCCACGAGGTGACCGTCCTCGGCATCGACGACCACCCGGAGCAACCCCGCCGTGGCCGGGCTGGGTGCCGCCGAGCTGACCGCCGCCGACACCGGGCCGATGGCCGGCGCCGCCTGCCGCCACCACCAGGCCCCGGCGACCACGGCGGCCAGTGCCAGCCCGGCCAGCAGCCCACCCCGCCACCGGTCGTCCGTCCGCGCGTCCATGCGGCGAGCCTAGTCTCCGGTCGGACCCGCGTCCGGCCACTGGCAGCGACCAGGGTCGATCCGCCCGGCGCGATCCGGTCGGCCCGGGGACCCCGGGCGGAGCGTCCCGCCACGGACAGCGGGCTCGCCGGCCGGGGCGGGGTCAGGCGTCGCGTTCGAGGAGGGCGGCGTACAGCGTCAGGCCGGGGCCGAACGCCAGCATCACGATCCGGTCCGGTGGCGCGGGCGCCCGGAGCAACCGGTCCAGGATCAGCAGCACCGTCGGCGAGGAGCAGTTGCCGTGCTCGTCCAGGACGGCCCGGGAGGCCGCCAGCGCCTCCGGCGGCAACGCCAGCTCCCGTTCCACCACGTTGAGGATGCGCGGGCCGCCCGGATGCACCGCCCAGCCGTCCACCTCGGACGACGTCCGGCCGTGCCGGGCCAGCAGGCCGTCGACCAGGCCCCGCACGTGGCGGGAGAGCACTTGCGGGACCTTCGGCGACAGCCCCATCCGGAAGCCGGTGTCCGTCACGTCCCAGGTCATGTGGTCGGCGGTGGAGGTGTCGGTGACCGAGGCGACCTCGCGCAGCGCGTACCCCCGGCCGCCCGGAACGACCACCGCGGCGACCGCGGCGTCCGAGAAGAGGGCGTGCGAGACGATCTGCTGGGTGTCCACCCGCGCGCCGGCGGGTTGGATGTGCAGGCTGGTCAGCTCGGCGCAGAGCAGCAGCGCCGGCCGCCCCCGGGCGGTGACGAAGTCGCCGGCCGCGCCGAGCCCCGGCAGGGCCGCGTAGCAGCCCATGTGCCCGACGAACATCCGCTGGGCGTCCGGGGCCATGCCCAGGTCCCGGGCGAGCAGGATGTCCAGCCCCGGGGTCGCGTACCCGGTGCAGGAGCAGACCACGAAGAGCCCGACGTCCCCCGCGTCCAGACCGGCCGCGGTGAGCGCCCGGCCCACCGCCTCCTTGCCCAGCGGCAGGGCCTCCACCTGGTACCGCCGCATCCGTCGCTCGGTCGGCCAGTCCGAGACGTCCTCCAGCAGCGGATTGACCGCCGCCTGCCGCCGGGACACCCCTGAGTTGGCGAAGATCCGCTCGGCCAGCGCCCGGGTGGTGCCGGAGAAGTGCTTCGCGAAGAAACCCTCCCAGAGCTCGTCCTGCGCGGCGGCCGGCGGTTGCGCCGTACCCAGACCCGCGATCACCGGCACGGCCATCTCCCCCACCTCTCGTCGTGCTCCCCCTGCACCCTCACGCTTCACCAACGAGGAGCGGAGCCGTCGCGGTCCGGGTCGCCGCCCAGCTTTGCGATGCCCAGCCAGTCGGCGCAGACGTCCGACGTCGCCGGGTGCAGCGAACCGCACCGGGCGTCCCGGTAGAGCCGTTCCAGCGGGTGTCCCCGGCGGGTCGCCGAGGTGCCCGCCGCCTCCAGCATGGACGCCGCCACCTCGGCGGCGGTGGTGCCGGCGAGCAGCTTGGCCCGCCACACCCAGCGGTTCGTCTCCGCGTCGCCGGGCGCCTCGTCGACCCGGCGGGCCGCCTCCGCGACCACCAGGCCGGCCGCCGCGACCGCCGCGTCGGCCCGGCCCAGCCGGGCCCGGACCGCCGGCAGGCCGGCGAGGTTGCGGGCGTTCAGGTGCTCGGCGGCGGCGTCGATCGCCGCTCGGGCGACCCCGACGTAGACGGCGGCGTAGCTGGCCACCAGCCAGTGCGGCATCAGCTGGGCGACCACCAGGGCCAGCCCCTCGACCCCACCGAGCAGCCGGTCGCCCGGGACGGTGACGTCCAGGTGCAGGTCGTGCGACGAGGTGGCGCGCATGCCGAGGGAGTCCCAGGTGGGCTCCACGGTCAGCCCGACGCCGGCCGGCACCAGGAACTGGGAGACCACCGACTGGTCGGCGACGTTGCGGGCGGCCACCAGGTAGCCGTCGGCGTGCCCGGCGCCGGAACAGAACGTCTTGCTGCCCTTGAGCCGCCAGCCGCCCCCGTCGACCGGCTCGTAGACGGTGCTGAGCTGGGACAACCGGGCGCCCGCGCCGCGTTCGCTCATCGCCACCGCGTACCAGGAGCCCTCCGCCGCCGCGCGGAGCAGCCGGTCCCGGGCGGCCAGCGCCTCCTCCGGTACGCCCAGCGCCTCGGCGAGTTCCTCGGTGACCGCGCCGAGCGCGCCGGTGACCGAGGCGTGCATGTTGAACACCAGGGCGGTCGCACCGTTGCCCCGGGCCAGCTCGGTGGCGACGGCGGCGTACTCGGCGAAGGTGGCCCCCGCCCCGCCCAGCTCGCGGGGCACCATCAGCCCGAAGAGCCCGGCCTCCCGCAGGTCGGCGAAGTCGTCGACCGGGAAGGAGCCCTCCCGGTCGTGCTCCGCCGCCCGGGCGGCCAGTCGCGGCGCCAACCGGCGGGCCGCCTCCAGCGCGTGCACAGTCATGTAGCCCCCTTCTTGGCGTCCCCTTTACCCCGGGCGGCCCCGGTTACCCGCCCCGGAGCCCACGGCCCTGGTACAGCACCGCGGTGGAGCGGGTCGGCACGATCCGCGGCTCGCGGCCTCCGTCCGTCCCCACCGGACGGCCGGCGGGTCCACCGCGCATCCGCCGCAGCAGCCAGCCCAGCGTGCCCCGCAGCTCCGGGCGGATGCCCCGCAGCCGCAGCTCGACGCCGTGTCGGGCGCACTCGGCGACCAGCTCGCAGGCGTCCACGAACAACCGTGGATCGTGGATGCCGCGCGGCACGGTGGGCAGCCGCTCGCCGATCTCCACCGCGACGAGCCGGGCCAGCGGCGTGTCGTTGAGCGTGTCCAGCACCAGCAGGCCGCCCGGGCGCAGCAGCCGGCAGGCCTCGGCGACCGCGCGCCGCCAGTCCGGCACGTGCTCCAGCAGCTCGCCGGCGGAGACCACGTCGGCGCAGCCGTCGGCCAGCGGTACCGCGGTGGCGTCGGCGTTGACCGCGGTCACCCCGTGCGCGGCGGCCTGCGCCAGCGCGGACCGGGTGAGGTCCAGCCCGACGTGCCGGTAGCCCTTCCCCGCCAGGTGCGGCGCGAGCAGGCCGGCGCCGCAGCCGAGGTCGACCAGGACCGCGCCGGGCCGGGACGCCGGGGGGACGAGTGCGGCCCGGGCCCGGGCCAGCCAGTGCAGCATCGCGAAGGCGCCGTCCGGCCGCCACCACTCGTCGACGAGGTCGTCGTACTGGCGGGGGTCGTTGGGCGGCAGCACGCGGGGTGGGATGGTCACCGGGGCCGCGTCTCGCATGGACCGAGCGTGGCACGACTCCCCGGTAACGACCAGACTTCCCTCATGTCGTCAACGGTGCTAGTGCTGGTCAGGGCGAGCCACCCGGAGCCGGCCGCGGCCGTCACCACGGTGGCCGGGCTGCTGGCGTGGGGCGTCGGGCACCGGCCGGCCGGCATCGCCGCCGTGGTGCTCACCGTGCTGGCCAGCCAGCTCGCCGTCGGCTGGAGCAACGACGCGCTCGACGCCGACCGGGACGCCACGGTGGGGCGTACCGACAAGCCGGTCGCCACCGGCGCGCTCCGGCGGCGCGTCGCGGGCCTCGCCGCGGTGCTGGCCGCGCTGGCCACGCCGGTGCTGGCGCTGACCACGAACCCGGCGGCGGCGGTCTGGGCCACCGCCGGCCTGCTCTCGGCCCTGCTCTACGACTGGCCGCTGAAGTCGACCCCGGTCTCGGTGCTGCCGTACGCGGTCTCCTTCGGGTCGCTGCCGGCCTTCGTGGTGCTGGCGCTGCCCGGAGCGCCCGCGCCGCCGGTCTGGCTGGTCGCCGCCGCGGCCTGCCTCGGCGCCGGGGCGCACTTCGCCAACGTGCTGCCCGACCTGGCCGACGACGCCCGGACCGGGGTGCGCGGCCTGCCGCACCGGCTCGGTCCGGCGGGCAGCCGGGCGGCCGCCGCCGGGCTGCTCCTCGCGGCGACCGTCACGCTGGTCTTCGGGCCGCCCGGGCCGCCGTCGTGGGCCGGGCTGTCGGCGGTCGCCGCCGCCGTCCTGGTGCCGGCCGTCGGCGGGTACGGCGGACGCGCCGCGACCCGGGCCGGTGGCCGGCCGGTGGCCGCCTTCCGGGCGGTGATGGTGGTGGCGCTCATCGACGTGGTCCTGCTGGTGGCCAGCGGCCGGGTGGTGTGACCGCTCCCCGGGTAGGTGGCGTTGCCGGGTCGGCGTGCGACCGTCGATCAGCCCCAACTACCCTGGAGCGCGGTCTGCGCGGGTATGACCACCGTGCCCGGGGTACGGCCGGGTGGGGATCGTGACGAGGAGGACCGACGTGACGCGCTCGATCAGGGGTTCCGGACGGGCGGCCCTGCTGCTGGCCGGTACGGCCGCGGCGGCGAGCCTGCTGCTGTCCGGGTGTGGCGCCGGCCAGGTGGCCGAGACCGCCAACAAGAACCCGTCGGTGCAGGGCGTGAACGTCCAGACCTCCGACAGCCTTTACAAGGTGCGCGGCCTCTACGTGCAGTACCCGGGCGCCGCGGGCTACCAGGCGGGCGGCAACGCCCTCCTGAACGTCGTGATCTACAACGACAGCAAGGCCCCGGTGACCGTCACCGTCACCACCGACAGCGCCCGAGAGGTCGTGCTCGCCGGCTCGACCCCGAGCGGTGCCCAGGCGAGCCCGAGCCAGTCGGCGACCGAGCCCGCCTCCGCGTCGCCGACCGCGAGCGACCCCAGTGCGTCGCCGAGCCGGTCGCTCGGGGCCAGCAAGTCCCCCTCGGCCAGCCCGTCCGCCTCGGCGAGCGAGTCGGCCCCGGCCGGCCAGCCGGCCCGGATCGAGATCCCGGCCCTCGGCTACGCCCAGCTCACCGGCGGCAACGGCCAGCGCCTCCAGGTCGTCGGGCTGAACGACAAGCTGCTCCCCGGCCAGCAGGTCAACCTGGTCTTCGACTTCGGCAACGGCAAGACGATCAAGACCGCGGCCCCGATCGGCGTCCCGCTGACCCCGGCCGCGCCGGCCTCGCCGATCATCAGCCGCGAGGGTGGCGGCGGCGATGAGGGCGGCACCGAGGCCGGCTGACCCGCGGGACCAACCGTCGACAGCACCGTCGGCGTGGCGACCGCCACGCCGACGGTGTTCTCGTTTCCGGTTGGGTTTTCGTCGTACCGCCCGGTTAGCGTCCTGGGGTGACCACGTCCCGTTCGACCTCCCCCCGCGGCGCGTCCACCGCCGGCCGGGCCCGGGGCTCGGCGCGCGAGCCGCGCCCCGCCTACGAGTGCGACGCCTGCGGCCACCAGCCGCCCAAGTGGGTCGGGCGCTGCCCGGAGTGCGACGAGTGGGGCTCGGTGGTCGAGTGCACGGTCACCGGTCCGCTGGTCTCCGGCCGGGTGGTCAGCTCCCGGATGCCCGCCGAGCCCGCCCGGCCGATCGCCACGATCAGCGCCGCCCCGGCCCGGGCCCGGGCGACCGGGGTCAGCGAGCTGGACCGGGTGCTCGGCGGCGGCCTCGTCCCGGGCGCGGTGGTGCTGCTCGCCGGCGAGCCCGGGGTGGGCAAGTCGACGCTGCTGCTCGACGTCGCCGAGCAGTGGGCGGCCAACGCGGGCAGCCCGTCGCTGGTGGTCAGTGGCGAGGAGTCGGTCAGCCAGGTGCGGCTGCGCGCGGAGCGGATGGGCACCCTGCACGACCAGCTCTACCTGGCCGCCGAGAGCGACCTGTCGGCGGTGCTCGGCCACCTCGACGCGGTCAAGCCCGGGCTGCTGGTGCTCGACTCGGTGCAGACGATCTCCACCACCGGCACCGAGGGCGTTCCCGGCGGGGTGACCCAGGTGCGCGCCGTCACCGCCGCCCTGGTCGCGGTCGCCAAGGAGCGCGGGATCGCCACCGTGCTGGTCGGCCACGTCACCAAGGACGGCCAGGTCGCCGGTCCCCGGGTGCTCGAGCACCTGGTCGACGTGGTGCTGCACTTCGAGGGCGACAAGCACTCCTCGCTGCGGATGGTCCGCGGCGTCAAGAACCGGTTCGGGGCCGCCGACGAGGTGGGCTGCTTCGAGATGCACGAGGGCGGCATCAGCAGCCTGGCCGACCCGTCCGGTCTCTTCCTCACCCGCTACTCCGAGCCGGTGCCGGGCACCTGCGTCACGGTGGCGATGGAGGGGCGGCGGGCCCTGGTGACCGAGGTGCAGGCGCTGATCGGCGCGACCGTGGCCGGCTCCCCCCGGCGTACGGTGTCCGGGCTGGACGGGGCCCGGCTTGCGATGGTGCTGGCCGTGCTCCAGCGGCGTACCGAGCGGCTGACCCTGCACGACCGGGAGGTCTTCGCCGCGACGGTCGGCGGCATCCGGGTGGTGGAGCCGGCGGCCGACCTGGCGGTCGCCCTCGCGGTGGCGTCCGGCGGTCTCAACCTCGCGATCGCCCCGCATCTGGTGGCCATCGGCGAGGTCGGCCTCACCGGCGAGGTGCGCCGGGTCGGGGCGGTCCCCCGCCGACTCGCCGAGGCGGCCCGGCTCGGGTTCCGGCTGGCCCTGGTGCCGCCCGGCTGCGGCCCCGGCAGCAGCGGGACGGCCCCGGAGAACATGCGCGTGATCGAGGTCACCGATGTTCGGGCGGCGCTCCAGGCTGCCGCCCGGGCATCGGCGGAATGACCCAGGGTGACCGCGCGAGGGGACCGGCTGGGCGATATCGGACAGCTCACCGACCCGTCAGCGGCTGCGGAAGCCGGACATCGTGACACATCACAGTAACCACGAGAGCACCCATTGCACCGCAGTCCGTAGACTGTGCCCGTGCCGATCGACCGCGATGCCACCAAGCCCGCCGCCGCGGCGACGCCGCACGCCCGCACCGGCGCGGTGGGCTCGCCCGCCCGTCCGATCAGTGTCAGCGTGACCGGGAGCGTCGGCGGGGCCGGCGGCGACCCGCTGCGGGCAAATCTCGCTCTCATGGCGCCGGGCACCGCGCTTCGCGACGGGCTCGAGCGGATCCTGCGCGGCCGTACGGGCGCGCTCATCGTCCTCGGCTACGACAAGGTGGTCGACCAGATCTGCACCGGCGGCTTCCCGATGGACGTGGAGTTCTCCGCCACCCGGGTGCGCGAGCTGTGCAAGATGGACGGCGCGGTGGTGCTGTCCAGCGACGGCAGCCGGATCGTCCAGGCGGGCGTGCACCTGATGCCCGACCCGTCCATCCCGACGGAGGAGTCCGGCACCCGGCACCGCACCGCCGAGCGGGTGGCCCGGCAGACCGGCTACCCGGTCATCTCGGTCAGCCAGTCGATGCGGATCATCAGCCTCTACGTGAACGGCCAGCGACACGTGCTGGACGACTCGGCGGCGATCCTCTCCCGCGCCAACCAGGCCCTGGCCACCCTCGAGCGCTACAAGCTGCGCCTCGACGAGGTCTCCGGCACCCTCTCCGCCCTGGAGATCGAGGACCTGGTCACCGTCCGGGACGCGGTGGCGGTGGTGCAGCGGCTGGAGATGGTCCGCCGGATCGCCGACGAGATCGCCGGTTACGTCGTCGAGCTGGGCACCGACGGCCGGCTGCTCGCCCTCCAGCTCGACGAGCTGATGGCCGGCGTGGACGCCGACCGCACCCTGGTCATCCGGGACTACCTGCCGGTGGGCCGCAAGTCGCGGACCCTCGACGAGGCCCTGGTCGAGCTGGACCTGCTCGGCGCCACCGAGCTGATCGACCTGGTGGCGGTCGCCAAGGCGATCGGCTACCCGTCCGCGTCCGACGCGCTCGACGCGGCGGTCAGCCCGCGCGGCTTCCGGCTGCTGGCCAAGGTGCCCCGGCTCCCGGTCGCGGTGGTCGACCGGCTGGTGGTGCACTTCGGCAGCCTCCAGCGGCTGCTCGGCGCGACCGTGGAGGACCTCCAGGCGGTCGAGGGGGTGGGCGACGCCCGCGCCCGGGGCGTCCGCGAGGGCCTCTCCCGGCTCGCCGAGGCGTCCATCCTGGAGCGGTACGTCTGAGCCGGCCGGTCCGGCCGCCCCTCAGCCGGTGATGGTCAGCTTGACCGGCTCGCTGAGCTTGGTGCCCACCCGGGCGAAGACCTGGTACGAGCCGATCGGCGCGTAGTCGCCGTTGGCGAGGCCGTTGGCGCAGCGGTTGGCCTCCCGGCCGTTCCAGCCCAGCTCGTAGAGGCGCTCGAAGCCGGGGGTGAACGACTGCACGTCGGAACCCTTGCCGGTGCCGCAGGTGTCCGAGGACCAGATCTTCTCCGCGCCGGACTTGATGAACAGCTCCTGGAGGTCCGCCCCAACGTTCCGGCTGCAGGTGCGCTGCGACTTGTTCTTGATCTTCAGCTGGAGGTTCACCACCGTGCCCCGCTGCGCGGTCGCCGGCTGGGCCACCGGGGTCACCAGGATCTCCGCGTCGGTGCAGGTCCCGTCGTCGACCACCGGGGCCGCCGGCGCGGCCGGGGCGTCGACCGTGCCGCCACCCGCCGGGCCGCCCGAGGATCCGCCGCCGGAATCATCCGGCGCGGCGGACGGATCGTCCGTCTGCGGAGTCAGCACCGGTCCGGACGGCTGCGAGTTCGCCGACGGTGCGGAACTCGCCGGCGAGGACGCGGACCTCGGTGTCGCGCCGGTGTTGGGCTCCGGGCCGTTGCAGGAGTAGAGCAGAACAATCAGGAAGAGAAGCCCCGCTCCGAGTACGACAACGCGACGCCGCCAGTAAACAGCGGGTGGCAGGGGGCCGACCGTCATGCGCATGATGCGTTCACCGTAGCGGCGTACCGCACGGGGCGGGGGTGCGACGCGCCGGGGCGGGATCCGGCGCCCTGACCGACGTTCCACAATCGGCGGCCCCGCCGGCCGGGCCGGTCACCGAACGGCGCGGCACCCCCGCAGAACGTCAGAGGTAGACCTTGCGCTGGTAGATGGCGTGCGCGCCGGCGACCCGGTCGAGGAAGAGCAGCCCCGCGCAGTGATCGATCTCGTGCTGGAGCGCCCGCGCCTCGAAGCCGTCGGTGACCAGCCGCACCGGCTTGCCCGTACCGGGCAGGACGCCCTCGACCACCAGCCGGCTGGCCCGCTTCACGTCACCGGTCAAGTCCGGCACCGACATGCAGCCCTCCCGCCCGGCCTTCCACCGGCTGGCCTCCACCACCCGGGCGTTGCACAGCACGAAGGTCCTGTGCACGGTGACCGCCTTCGGGTGGCCGGCGACGTCCACCGCGAACACCTGCGCGCTCACCCCCACCTGCGGCGCGGCGAGGCCGACGCAGCCCGGCGAGACGCGCATGGTGGCAACCAGGTCGGCGGCGAGGCGGACCACCTCGTCCGAGGTCGGGTCCACCTCCGGCCCCGGCCGGCTGAGCACCGGGTCGGGGGCGGAGACCACCGGGAGTACCTCGCCCGGCACGGCGAGCACCTCCGGGGTCCAGTCGTCGAGGCCGACGTACTCCGCCGTCACAGCAGGTCCGTGTCCGCCGGGCGGAGGCTGACCCCGACGCCCAGCTCCGCGGCCGTACGCGCGAGCCGGCCGGCCACCTCGTCGGAGCTGCCCGACGGCAGTTCCACCTCGGCGACCACCACGTAGAGCGAGCCGGTCAGCCGGGTGCTCAGGTCGGTGACGTTGCCACCGGCGTCGGCCAGCACCCGGGTCATCGCCGCGACGATGCCCATCCGGTCGGCACCGTGCACCGCCAGCACGTACGGCTCGCCTGCCGCCGTGGTCTCGCCGTCGGGGGTGACCGCGCGCACGGTGGCCAGCAGCTGGCCGTCGGCGGCGAGCGGGGCCAGCGCGGCCTCGACATCGGCGGCGGCCGGTCCCACGCAGATCAGCGTCATCGCGAAGTGTCCCCGCAACCGGGTCATCGTGGAGTCGGTGAGGTTCGCGCCGAGCCGGGCGAGCGCCTCGGCGACGTCGGCCACGATGCCCGGCCGGTCCCGGCCGATGACGGTGATCGCGAGCTCGTTCATCCGGACATTCTGCCCCGCCCGCCCGGGGCCGTCCGCGCGCCCCGGCCCGGCCGCCCATCCTGCGGGAATCCGGCCCGTGACATCATCGGCAGCGCGATGTCTGAGCCCACTTTCGCCACCCTGGTCAGCCGGTGGTACGAGGAGAACGCCCGCGACCTGCCGTGGCGCAAGCCCGGCACCAGCGCGTGGGCCATCCTGGTCAGCGAGGTCATGCTCCAGCAGACGCCGGTGGTCCGGGTGCTGCCCGCCTGGGAGGCGTGGCTGGCCCGCTGGCCGGTGCCGGCCGCCCTGGCGGCGGACAGCCCGGCCGAGGCGATCCGGATGTGGGGGCGGCTCGGCTACCCCCGCCGGGCGGTGCGGCTGCGCGACTGCGCGGTGGCGATCGTGGAGCGGCACGGCGGCGAGGTGCCGGACCGGCTGGACCAGCTGCTCGCGCTGCCCGGCGTCGGGACGTACACGGCCCGGGCGGTCGCGGCGTTCGCGCACGGGCAACGGCACCCCGTGGTGGACACGAACGTCCGCCGGGTGGTCTGCCGGGCCGTCGCCGGGGAACCGGACGCCGGTCCGGCCACCCGCCCGGCCGACCTGGTCGCCACCGAGGAGCTGCTGCCCGTCGAGCCGGCCGCCGCGGCGCTGGCCAGCGCCGCGTTCATGGAGCTGGGCGCCGTGGTCTGCACCGCCCGCTCGCCCCGGTGCGCGGTGTGCCCGGTGGAAGCGGTCTGCGCCTGGCGGGCCTCCGGCCAGGTCGCGCCCGCCGGCCCGAGCCGCCGCCCTCAGCGGTACGCGGGCACCGATCGCCAGGTCCGCGGCCTGCTCCTGGCGGTGCTGCGGGAGGCCACCGGACCGGTGCCGCGGCAGCGCCTCGACCAGGTCTGGACCGACGACGTGCAGCGGTCCCGGGCGCTCGCCGGGCTGGTCACCGACGGCCTGGTCGAGCCGGTCGGCGAGGACGCCTTCCGCCTGCTGGGCGACGGCGCACCGGCCCCACTTCCCCACCCCTGAACGGTGCCGCGGCCGTTCCTCCAGCGATGGCCGCGTGGCTTCATGTCACCGACATGACGCCGGGGGCCCGGGCCACGAGGTCCCGCGCGCCCGCTCGGGACAAGCACACCACCCCACAAGCGATATGCCTGAGAGTCATATTTGGAGGCCGCGCAAATAGGTCAGTGAGGATTGGGCGGGTAGGAGACGGGCACAGACATCAGTGATCATGAAGGTTCCTACGCCTAGTGATCACTGGGAGTTCTGACCCTCGCCGCCACGGCCGTCGCGCGTGCGATCAGTGGGGATAATGTACGGCGAGCGTGCCGGCACGGCCTGTACGAGTGCATCAGTGACAGTTTCACCGCCGCCGGGATGCTCTGCCGGGCCGCGAGCGCCGCCACGGAACGCCAGGCCTGGGCGCCGCTGTCAGGCCGACGTGGTGATGAACTCGTCGGTGATCCAGTGCGCGACGCCGTCGGGGTAGGGCGCCGGCAGCCCGAGCACGATGTGCCCGAAGCCGGCGTCGATCGCCTTGCCGATGGCATCCCTCGTGATGCCCGGCTGGTTGTAGGAGACGGGCAGGTTGATCGAGCGGGTGATCGACGCGGGGTCGCGACCGACCTCGGCGCAGTAGCGTTCCAGCAGGGCGGTGCGGCTAACGGCGTCGTCGAGATCGCCGCTGGGGTTGTTCCATACGTCCGCGTGTTCGGCGACCACCCGCAGAGTCGCGGCGGAGCGGCCACCGATGATGATCGGCGGGTGAGGGCGCTGCACGGGCTTGGGGCTGCCGAACGCTCCGGTGAGGTTGACGTACGTGCCGTGGAAGTCGAACGGCTCGTTCTCGGTCCATAGCCGCCGGATGACCGTGAGCGCCTCGGCGAGGCTGCCCACGGCGTCGGCAGTGTCGGCGAAGGGCAGGCCGTGCGCCGCGTACTCACGCGCTGCGAGTGGGTGACCGGGCCGCGAACCAACGCCGATGCCGAAATCGAGGCGCCCGCCGGAGACGATGTCGACGGTCGTGGCGATCTTGGCCAGCATCGCGGGTGGTCGGAAGCGGTTGCTGGTCACCAGCACGCCAAGGCGTAGCCGCTCGGTCTGAGCGGCGAGGGCGGAGAGCAGGGTCCAGCCTTCGTACGTCGGTCCGCTCAGGTCGCCTACGATCGGCATGAGGTGGTCGAACAGCCACGCGTGCTCGATGTCGGCAATGGCGTCCGCTTCGCGCCAGACCCGCAGGATGTCGTGGTAGCCGACCTGCATCGGGGCGGTCATGATCCCGAAGCTGGGCCGGGGTGTGAGTGGCATGGGTCCGATCGTCCTTTCGACGTGAGCCTGGGAAGGCATGGCCTTGCGGCGTGTCAGGCGGCAGGGGGACGCGCAAGCCGCCGCCCGTCTGCCGCCTGGTCACTGACGTGCCAAGTGATCAGCGGCGGCGCAGCGCCGGGTCGAGCAGGGCGGGCGGGGTGTCGTTCTTCTCGTGGGCGGCGAGGTCGACGCCGGGAGCCACGATCGCGTCGATCGCGTCCAGCACGTCGGTGGAGAGAACGGTGTCCGCGGCGGCGAGCTGCGAGCGGAGGTGGTCCATCGTGCGGGGGCCGATGATCGCGCTGGTCACGCCCGGGTGCGCGGTGACGAAGCCGAGCGCGAGCTGGATCATGCTGAGGCCGGCTTCGTCGGCAACCTTGGCGAGCTGCTCGACGGCGTCGAGTTTGGCGCGGTTGGCGGGGATGCTGATGTCGTAGCGCTGCTGCATGAAGCCCGAGCGGTTCGTGCTGATCTCCTGGCCGGCACGGATCGCGCCGGACAGCCAGCCCGATGCCAGCGGGCTCCAGGCGAGCACGCCCATGCCGTACTCCTGTGTCACGGGCAGCACGTGGGTCTCGATGCCACGCTGCAGGATCGAGTAGCTCGGCTGCTCGGTCACGTAACGGCTCAGGTGCCCCTCCCGGGCGGCCCACTGCGCCTGGACGATGCGGTAGGCCGGGAAGGTCGAGGAGCCGAAGTAGCGGATCTTTCCGGCGCGCTGCAGGTCCGTCAGCGCCGACAGCGTCTCCTCGTCGCTGCTCGTCGGGTCCCACCGGTGCATCTGGTAAAGGTCGACGTGGTCGACGCCGAGGCGGCGCAGGCTGTTGTCCAGCGCGGTGACCAGCCAGCGGCGCGAACCGCCCCGGTGGTTGCGCTCGTCGCCCATCGGCAGGGTCGCCTTGGTGGCCAGCACGACATCGTCGCGGCGGCCGGCGATGGCCTTGCCGACCATCTCCTCGGACTGGCCGCCGCTGTAGACGTCGGCGGTGTCGATGAGGTTGATCCCCGCATCGAGCGCCGCGTCAACGATGGCGGTGGCTTCCTCCTGGGTGGTGTTGCCGATCTTGCCGAAGTTCATTGCGCCGAGCACGAGGGTGCTGACCTGCACACCCGTGCGGCCCAAGGTGCGGTACTGCATGACTGTTCCTCCTGGAAACCGTGCAGCGTTGCATCGTTTGGTGGTGGCGCGCCTGATCAGTATGCTGAACAAGCGGAGCAGTGTTCCGATAACCAAGATACGGAACGGCGTTCCGGATGCCAAGCGGTGTGATGGAGGTAACGGGGCCTTGGCCGACATCGACAGCGGCTCGGAGCGACCGGCCTCGCGCAAGCGGGCCGACGCGCGGCGCAACGAGAAGACCCTGCTGGACGCTGCCGCTGCGGCGTTCGTCGCCTCCGGCGTCGACGTGCCCGTGCGCGACATCGCCGCCAGGGCGGGCGTCGGCGTGGGCACGATCTACCGCCACTTCCCGACGCGAGCCGACCTCATCGTCGCCGTCTACCGGCACCAGATCGAGGCGTGCGCCGAGGCGGGTCCGGCCTTGCTGGCCGACAGCAGCACACCGCACACCGCCCTGGTGCAGTGGATCAACCTGTTCGTCGACTTCCTGATCACCAAACACGGCCTCGCCGCGGCGCTACAGTCTGACGACGCCGCCTTCCGGACCCTGCACGCCTACTTCCTCGACCGCCTCGTCCCGGTGTGCGACCAGCTGCTCGACGCCGCCGTCGCAGCGGGCGAGATCCGTCCCGACATGGACGCCTACGGACTGCTGCGCGGCGTCGGTAATCTCTGCATCGGCGCGGGCAGCGACCCCCGTTACGACGCGCGCCGCCTGGTCGAGCTCCTCATCGCTGGACTTCGCCTCCGCTGAGGCGAAGTCAGCAGCGAGTTCATCCCGAGGCGCCGTAGTACCAGACCGACACGACATCGCTGCCGTCTACGGGCGATAAGCGCCCGCGCAGAATGGCGAGGCGGGGCGGGCGTGTCTGAACGAGTGCAGGCACAGGATCCATGATCATGAGGGTGCTTACGCCTCGTGATCACCGGGAGATCCTGTGCCTGCCATCCCAGCATGGCTGATCGAGCCACTGTGGGTCCAGTTCACCGCGCTGCTACCTGATCGGCCGACGTGCGCCCCGACGCATCCGTTGGGCTGTCACCGCAGGCGGATCGATGACCGGATCGTGTTCGACAAGCTGATTCAGGTGCTGCAGTTCGGCTGCGCCTACGACGCCTACGACCGGCTCGTCGGCCTGGTCCTGGACGACATCGCCGTGGACGGCTGCATCACCAAGGCCCCCGGCGGAGGTGACTGCGCCGGACGGCCCCCGGTCGACCGGGGCAAGCAGGGAATGAAACGCTCATCGATGGTCGACGGTTACGGCATTCCCCTCGGCCGGGTCCTGGCCGGCGCGAACCGACACGACTCACCGCTGCCGGCCCCACCCTCGACCGGCTCGACGACCTGGGCCCACTCCCCGAGACCATCACGGTGCACCTCGACGCCGGATACGACTCGGCGGTCACTCGCATGCTGCTGGCCGAACGCGGCCTGACCGGCAAGATCGCCCACAGGCGACAAGGCGCCCATCCCAACGGTGGCACGCGAACGGACGAACATCTGGCACAACGCGTTCAACCGACTGCAACGCTGCTACGAACGAACCGAACAGGTCATCGACGCGTTCTTCGACCTCGCCGACGCGATCATGACCGTCCGTAGCCTGATCGGCGAGCGTGGACCACCTACCGGTGGGACAACCGCCCCACCCGCCGCCGATGATCACCACCAATCTGCGCGAGCTCTCATGCCTCTCAGGCATATCGCTCTCCGGCCGTATGTCGGGTCCGCGCGGCACGCCGAGGCCATCCCGTCGCGAGGTTGAGCTGATCAAGCCCGAACGGATCGGCGGCGGCCGGCGCGCCAGGTGCGGGCGGGTGGGGATGCGGAAAGGCGACGGCCCCGGTGGCTTTCGCCAACCGGGGCCGTCGCCCTGTCAGGTGTCGCTTACTCGTCCGCGCCCGCGGTGGCGGCGCCACCGAGATCGGCCGGGACGGCGTCCGGAACCTCCACCGGCTTGTCCGCGCCTCGGAAGACGAGCTTGGACTTGTCGATGTTCTCCGGGTCGCCCTCGCAGTCCACCACCACGATCTGACCCGGGGTCAGCTCGTTGAAGAGGATCCGCTCGGAGAGGTTGTCCTCGATGTCGCGCTGGATCGTGCGACGCAGCGGCCGCGCGCCCAGCACCGGGTCGAAGCCCTTCTTCGCCAGGTACTTCTTGGCGTTGTCGGTCAGCTCCAGGCCCATGTCCTTGTTGCGCAGCTGCGTCTCGATCCGCTGGATCATGATGTCCACGATCGAGAGGATCTCGTTCTCGCGCAGCTGGTGGAAGACGATGGTGTCGTCGATCCGGTTGAGGAACTCGGGCCGGAAGTGCTGCTTGAGCTCGTCGTTGACCTTCTGCTTCATCCGGTCGTAGTTCGACTCGGAGTCCTCAGAGGCCTGGAAGCCCAGCGAGACCGCCTTGGCGACGTCCCGGGTGCCGAGGTTGGTGGTCAGGATGATGACCGTGTTCTTGAAGTCCACGATCCGACCCTGACCGTCGGTCAGCCGCCCGTCCTCCAGGATCTGGAGGAGCGTGTTGAACACGTCCGGGTGAGCCTTCTCGATCTCGTCGAAGAGGACCACCGAGAACGGCCGACGCCGCACCTTCTCGGTCAGCTGCCCGCCCTCGTCGTAGCCGACGTAGCCGGGAGGGGCACCCACCAGCCGGGACACCGTGTACCGGTCGTGGAACTCGGACATGTCCAGCTGGATGAGGGCGTCCTCGCTGCCGAAGAGGAACTCGGCGAGCGCCTTGGACAGCTCGGTCTTACCCACGCCGGACGGACCGGCGAAGATGAACGAGCCCGACGGGCGCTTCGGGTCCTTCAGGCCGGCCCGGGTACGCCGGATCGCCTTCGAGACCGCCTTGACCGCGTCCTCCTGGCCGATGACGCGCTTGTGCAGCTCGTCCTCCATGCGCAGCAGGCGCGAGGTCTCCTCCTCGGTCAGCTTGTAGACCGGGATGCCGGTCCAGTTGCCGAGCACCTCGGCGATCTGCTCGTCGTCAACCTCGCTGACGACGTCCAGGTCACCGGCCTTCCACTCCTTCTCCCGCTGGGCCTTCTGGCCGAGCAGCTGCTTCTCCTTGTCGCGGAGCTGCGCCGCCCGCTCGAAGTCCTGCGCGTCGATCGCGGACTCCTTGTCGCGGCGGACCTGGGCGATCCGCTCGTCGAAGTCGCGCAGGTCTGGCGGCGCGGTCATCCGGCGGATGCGCATCCGGGCCCCGGCCTCGTCGATCAGGTCGATCGCCTTGTCCGGCAGGAAGCGGTCGGAGATGTACCGGTCGGCGAGCGTCGCCGCCGCCACCAGCGCGGCGTCGGTGATGCTCACCCGGTGGTGCGCCTCGTAGCGGTCGCGCAGGCCCTTGAGGATCTCGATGGTGTGAGCCAGCGACGGCTCGCCCACCTGGATCGGCTGGAAGCGGCGCTCGAGAGCGGCGTCCTTCTCCAGGTGCTTGCGGTACTCGTCGAGCGTGGTGGCACCGATGGTCTGGAGCTCGCCACGGGCCAGCATCGGCTTGAGGATGCTCGCCGCGTCGATCGCGCCCTCGGCGGCACCCGCACCCACCAGGGTGTGGATCTCGTCGATGAACAGGATGATGTCGCCCCGCGTGCGGATCTCCTTGAGCACCTTCTTCAGGCGCTCCTCGAAGTCACCGCGGTAGCGGGAACCGGCGACCAGCGCACCGAGGTCGAGCGTGTAGAGCTGCTTGTCCTTGAGGGTCTCGGGCACCTCGCCCTTGATGATCTTCTGGGACAGCCCCTCCACCACGGCGGTCTTACCGACGCCGGGCTCACCGATCAGGACCGGGTTGTTCTTGGTACGGCGGGAGAGCACCTGCATGACCCGCTCGATTTCCTTCTCGCGCCCGATGACCGGGTCGAGCTTGCCCTCGCGGGCGGCCTGGGTCAGGTTGCGGCCGAACTGGTCCAGCACGAGGCTGGTCGACGGCGCGGCCTCGCCCGGCGCGGCGCCCGCCGCGGCCGGCTCCTTGCCCTGGTAGCCCGAGAGCAGCTGGATCACCTGCTGGCGGACCCGGTTGAGGTCGGCGCCGAGCTTGACCAGCACCTGGGCGGCGACGCCCTCACCCTCGCGGATCAGGCCGAGCAGGATGTGCTCCGTGCCGATGTAGTTGTGGCCGAGCTGCAGCGCCTCGCGCAGCGACAGCTCCAGCACCTTCTTGGCCCGCGGCGTGAACGGGATGTGCCCGCTCGGCGCCTGCTGGCCCTGGCCGATGATCTCCTCGACCTGCTGGCGGACGCCCTCGAGGGAGATGCCGAGGCTCTCCAGGGCCTTTGCCGCGACGCCTTCACCCTCGTGGATGAGGCCCAGCAGGATGTGCTCCGTACCGATGTAGTTGTGGTTGAGCATCCGGGCCTCTTCTTGGGCCAGGACGACAACCCGTCGCGCTCGGTCGGTGAACCGCTCGAACATGCCCTCGTGCTCCTCACGTGCCGTGCGCCTTGATGGTCTAGATCTTGGCGGGGCCGGTGCGCGGACGTCCGGGACGGGCGTCCGTGCCTCCTTACTCTATCGCCGCGGACCGACTCCGCTGAGGTCGTGTGTCCCTGCGGAATGCCGTGTACGCGTCGTTTCTGACAACCGTCCGCGCTCAGGAGGTGTTCCGGTACCCCTACCTGTACGCGCAGAGCGAAATTCGCACGCGCTGCGGACGCCCCGAGCCGGACCCGTTTCGACCGGGTCACCCGGGAACATCTCGTCCACAGCCTGTGGATGCAATCTCCACCGCCTGTGGACAACGCCCACCCACCCGGGGTTCTTCCCAGCCGGCGGCGGGGTTCGCAGCGGGCCCCAACGGGCGCGAGCGGGCCACCGGCCGCGAACCGGGCAATCGGCACGGGAGGGCGGAAACGGCGACGCCGGCCCGGAGTGGCACTCCGGTCCGGCGTCGATCTCGCCCGATGACGAGCCCAGGGCTCAGCGGCCCGCCTTCGAGTGGTACTCGTCGACGATCTCCTGCGGGATCCGACCCCGGTCGGAGATGTCCTTGCCCGACTTCTTGGCCCAGGCGCGGATGGCCTTGTTCTGCTCGCGGTCGGCGGTCGCGCCGCCCCGCCCGCGCGCGGCCCGCCCGCCGACGACCACGCCGCCCCGGCCGACCTTGGTGCCGTGCGCCACGTACGGCGCAAATACCTCACGCAATTTCTCGGCGTTGGCCACCGACAGGTCGATCTCGTACTGCACGCCGTCCAGCGCGAACTTGACGGTCTCGTCAGCGTCCCCGCCGTCCAGGTCATCGACCAGCTTGTGAATGATCTGCTTGGCCACGTCCCACATTCCTTTCGAGCAGGGTCTCCTGCCACAATCCAGGAGCACAATAACCTGCGCGCCGCTTACCGCGTCAATAGGACGCGGTAACGAGCCGGAGAAGGTTGGCGGCTACTCCGGGCGGACCAACGGGAAGAGGATGGTTTCCCGAATTCCCAGCCCGGTCAGCGCCATCAAGAGCCGGTCGATTCCCATTCCCATACCACCGGCCGGCGGCATTCCGTACTCCATCGCCCGGAGAAAGTCCTCGTCCAGTCGCATCGCCTCGTCGTCGCCACGGGCGGCGAGCTGCGCCTGGGCCACCAGCCGCTCCCGCTGCACCACCGGGTCGACCAGCTCCGAGTACGCGGTGCCCAGCTCGAAGCCGAGGACGTAGAGGTCCCACTTCTCGGCCAGGCCCGGCTCGCTGCGGTGCGCCCGGGTCAGCGGGCTGGTCTCCTCCGGGTAGTCCCGGACGAACGTCGGGGCCTGCAGCGACGGAACGACCAGTTCCTCGAAGAGCTCCTCGGCCAGCTTCCCCGGCCCCCACTTCGGGTCGACGGCGAGGTCGACCTTGTCCGCGTACTCGACCAGCCGGGACCTTTCGGTGCGCACGGTGACCTCCTCGCCGAGCGCCTCGGAAAGGACCCCGAAGAGGGTCACCGAACGCCACTCGCCGCCCAGGTCGAACTCGCGGCCGTCGGCGTGGGTCACCACGGTCGAGCCGCTCACCGCGATCGCCGCGCCCTGCACCAGATTGCGCGTCAACTCCGCCATCGTGTCGTAGTCGCCGTACGCCTGGTAGGTCTCGAGCATCGCGAACTCGGGAGAGTGCGACGAGTCGACTCCCTCATTACGGAAGTTACGGTTGATCTCGAAGACCCGGTCGACGCCGCCGACCACGGCGCGCTTGAGAAACAGTTCCGGCGCGATTCGCAGATACAGATCGGTGCTCAACGCATTGCTGTGGGTCACGAATGGGCGGGCCGCCGCGCCACCGTGCAGCAACTGCAGCATCGGGGTTTCGACCTCGATGAAGCCCGCCCCGTGCAGGGAATCGCGCAGGCTGCGCACCGCGGCCGCCCGGGTACGCACCATCTGCCGCGCCTGCGGGCGGACGATCAGGTCCACGTAGCGCTGGCGGACCCGGGCCTCCTCGCTCAGCGGCTTGTGCGCCACCGGCAACGGGCGCAGCGCCTTGGCGGTGACCGCCCACTCGTCGGCCAGCACCGACAGCTCACCCCGCCGGCTGGTGATCACCTCACCGGTCACGCCGACGTGGTCACCGAGATCGACCAGGCGCTTCCAGTCGTCCAGCCGCTCCGCGCCGACCCGGTCCAGGGAGAGCATCGCCTGGAGTTCCGTGCCGTCCCCGTCCCGCAGGGTGGCGAAGCAGAGCTTGCCGGTGTTCCGTACGAAGATCACCCGGCCGGTGACCGAGACCTTGTCCCCGGTGGCGGTGTCGGTGGGCAGCTCGGCGTACTTCTCGCGGATCTCCGCCAGGGTGCTGGTCCGGGGAAACCCGACGGGGTACGGCTCGACCCCCTCGGCGAGCATCCGGTCCCGCTTCTCCCGGCGGACCTTCATCTGCTCGGGAAGGTCGTCGGCGGGGTCCACTGGCACGGCGTTCTGCTCGGTCACGGCACGCTTCCTCGGGAAGGAGATATCGGCGGGGTCAGGACCCGAGCGTACTCAAGCCCCCAGGTGGCCGTTACCGGATAACCTGCCCGCCATGACCGACCCCACTCAGGCCCTGTCCTTCGGCGCGGCGGCGGCCGACTACGACCGGTTCCGACCCCGCTATCCGCAGGCGGCGCTGGGCTGGGCGCTCGACGGCTTGGACCCGTCCGCCCGGGTCGTCGACCTGGGCGCCGGCACCGGCATCCTCACCCGCGGCGTGCTCGCCCTGGGTCACCAGGTGGTCCCGGTGGAACCCGACCCGGGGATGCGGGCCCAGCTCGACGCCGCCACCCCGGGCGTCACCGCCCTGGCCGGCAGCGCCGAGTCGGTGCCGCTGCCGGACCACGCGGCCGACGCGGTGCTGGTGGGCCAGGCGTACCACTGGTTCGACAAGGAACGCGCGCACGTCGAGATCGCCCGGGTGCTCCGGCCGGGCGGGACGTTCGCCCCGATCTGGAACACCCGGGACACCAGTGTGCCCTGGGTGGCCGAGCTGGGGCGGATCGCCGACCTGCGGGACCACTCCGGCAACCTGATCGAGAAGGTCACCGACTTCGGCCCCGCGTTCGGCGCGGTGGAGCTGGGCGAGTTCAGCCACCGGACCACGCTCACGCCGGCCGAGGTGGTCGGCATGCTGCGCACCCGCTCGTACTGGCTGACGGCCACGCCCGAGGAGCGGGAGAAGGTCGACCGGGAACTGCGGGAACTCTTCGCCACCCACCCCGACCTGGCCGGGCGGGAGACCGTCGAGCTGCCGTACCGGACGCTGGTCTTCCGGGCCCGGCGGCGCTGACGCCCGCGCGGCGCGCCCGGCTCCGGCGCGGCCGGGGTCAGGTGTTGCGCTCGTAGACCATCCGTAGGCCGATCAGCGTGATCATCGGCTCGTGGTGGGTGATGGTGCGGCACTCGCCGATCACCACCGAGGCCAACCCGCCGGTCGCGATGACCGCCCTCACCTCGCCCAACTCCTCGGCCATCCGCTCGACGATCCGGTCCACCTGCCCGGCGAAGCCGAAGTAGAGGCCGGACTGGAGGCACTCCACGGTGTTCTTGCCGATCACCGAGCGGGGCTTGGTGGCCTCCACCTTGCGCAACTGCGCCGCGCGGGCGGCGAGCGCGTCGAAGGAGATCTCGATGCCGGGCGCGAACGCGCCGCCGAGGAACTCGCCCCGGCCGCTGATCACGTCGAAGTTGGTGGTCGTGCCGAAGTCCACCACTATCGACGGTCCACCGTAGAGGGTGTACGCGGCCAGGGTGTTGACCACCCGGTCCGAGCCGACCTCCTTGGGGTTGTCGATGGCGAGCTGCACCCCGGTCCGCACCCCGGGCTCGACGATCACGCTGGGCAGGTCGGCGTAGTAGCGGGCCAGCATGGTCCGCAGCGAGCGGAGCGCCGCCGGCACCGTCGAGCAGGCGGCCACCCCGGTGATCTCCACGGCGTCACCCGCCAGCAGCCCCCGGAACATCAGACCCAGCTCGTCCGCCGTCGAACGGGCGTCGGTCTTGATCCGCCAGGAGTGCACCAGCTTGTCGCCGTCGAAGGTCGCCAGCACGGTGTTGGTGTTTCCGATGTCGATGCAGAGCAGCACGCACGAAGCCTAGACGGCACCCCCTCCCCGGCTCATTCCTCCCGCAGGTCCAGGGCGATGTCCAGGATCGGCGAGGAGTGGGTCAACGCGCCCACCGAGATGAAGTCCACGCCGGTCGCGCCGTACTCGGCGGCCACCGGCAGGGTGAGCCCGCCGGTCGCCTCCAGCTCCGCCCGGTCCCCCACCGCGGCGACCACCTCGCGCAACTGCGCCGGGGTCATGTTGTCCAGCAGCAGGAAGCCGGCCCCCGCCTCGACGGCCTCCACCGCCTCCGCGATGGTGTCCACCTCCACCTGCACCGGCACGTCCGGGAAGGCCTCCCGGACCCGGCGGTAGGCCGCCCCGACGCCCCCGGCGGCGACCTTGTGGTTGTCCTTGATCATCGCGACGTCGTGCAGGCCCATCCGCTTGTTGGTGCCGCCGCCGGCGCGGACCGCGTACTTCTCCAGGGCCCGCAGGCCCGGGGTGGTCTTCCGGGTGTCCAGCACCATCGCCTTCGTGCCGGCTAGGGCGTCCGCCCAGGCACGGGTGTGGGTGGCCACCCCGGACATCCGGCACAGCAGGTTCAGCGCCGTCCGCTCGGCGGTGAGCAGCAGCCGGGTCGGGCCGGTCACCGTGGCCAGCACGTCGCCGCGCGCCACCCGCTGCCCGTCGTGGGCCACCAGCGACACCTCGACCGTACGGTCCGAACCGGTCACCTCGCCGACCAGATCGAACACGGCGGCGGCCACGGCCAGCCCGGCCACCACGCCGTCGGCGCGGGCGACCAGGTCGGCGGTGTCGTTCTGCGCGTCCGGGATGGTGGCCACGCTGGTGACGTCGAGGAAGTCCGGGCCCAGGTCCTCGGCGAACGCGTCGACGATCACCCGCTGCACCCACACCGGGTCCAGGCTGGCCGCCCGCAACGCCTGCTCCGTCGACTCCCTCATTCCGACTCCTCCCACTGCTGCGTCAACCGGCCCTGCGCCCCGACGGCCGTGACGAGGTGGCCCAGCCACCGCTCGTCGGCCGTCGGGAAGTCCTCCCGCCAGTGGCAACCCCGGGTCTCCTGGCGGGCGTACGCGGCGGCGACCAGTGTCGACGCCACCGTGATCAGGTTCGTCGCCTCCCAGTCGGCGGTGCGCGGCACGCCGCGTCCCCCGCCCAGCTCGGTCAGCGCGCCGGCCGTCCCGGCGAGGGTCTCCGCCGAGCGGAGCACGCCCGCGCCCCGGGTCATCGCCCGTTGCAGGGCCGGCGTGCCCTCGGCGGGCACCACCCAACCCGCGCCGCCCACCCAGGCGCCGGTCTCCGCCGGCCTGGCCTGCTCGGGCAGGCCGGCGGCGATGTCCTCGGCGATCCGGCGGGAGAAGACCAGCCCCTCCAGCAGCGAGTTGCTGGCCAGCCGGTTCGCGCCGTGCACCCCGGTGCAGGCCACCTCGCCGCAGGCGTACAGGCCGGGGATGGAGGTCCGGCCGTGCAGGTCGGTGCGGACGCCGCCGGAGGCGTAGTGGGCGGCCGGGGCGACCGGGATCAGATCGGTGGCCGGGTCGACGCCGATGGCCAGGCAGGACGCGACGATGGTCGGGAAGCGCCCGGCGAGGAAGTCCCCGCCGAGGTGCCGGGCGTCCAGGTAGACGTGGTCCGCGCCGGTGGCCAGCAGCACCCGGTGGATGCCCTTGGCCACCACGTCGCGGGGAGCCAGCTCGGCCAGCTCGTGCTGCCCCACCATGAACCGCTTGCCGTCGGAGTCGACCAGGTGGGCGCCCTCGCCGCGCAGCGCCTCGGAGACCAGCGGCTGCTGGGCCCGGGTGGCGCCCGGCACGCCCACCCCGGCCGGGGCGATCAGCGCGGTCGGGTGGAACTGCACGAACTCCACGTCGGTGACCGCCGCGCCGGCCCGCACCGCGAGGGCCACCCCGTCGCCGGTGGAGACCGCCGGGTTGGTGGTGGCCGCGAAGACCTGCCCCATGCCGCCGGTCGCCAGCACCACCGCGCGGGCCAGCAGCGCCCCGACGCCGTCCTCGCTGCCCTCGCCGAGCACGTGCAGGGTGATCCCGCAGGCCGGGCCGAGGCCGCCGGGGCCGTCGCCCGGGGCGCGGAGCAGGTCCAGCACCAGGGCGTGCTCCACCAGCCGGATCCACGGGTCCCGGCGGACCGCCGCGTGCAGCGCCCGCTGCACCTCGGCGCCCGTGGCGTCGCCACCGGCGTGCACGATCCGGTCGGCCCGGTGGCCGCCCTCCCGGGTGAGCATCAGCGAGCCGTCCGGGTTCCGGTCGAACTCGGCGCCGATCCGCATCAGCTCCCGCAGCCGGGTCGGCCCCTCCTCGACCAGGACCCGCACCGCGGCCGGGTCGCAGAGGCCGACCCCGGCGACCTCCGTGTCGTACGCGTGGGCGGCCGGGCTGTCCGCCGGGTCGAGCACGGCGGCGATGCCGCCCTGCGCCCAGCGGGTCGAGCCGTCGTCGATGTTGACCTTGGTGACCACCGTGACGTGCAGCCCCGCCTCGCGCAGGTGCAACGCCGCGGTCAGGCCGGCGACCCCGGAGCCGACCACGATCACGTCGGTGGTCTCCACCCAGCCGGGTGCGGGCGCGGCCAGCAGCCCGGGCAGGGCCGGCAGCTCGACGGTCGGAAGGTCCATGAACACAGTCAACCCGAAGGCCACTCCTTCCGGGCGGCGGGGGCGGGACGAGTGTTTTCGGCTACCGCGTCCGGACCGGCAGCCCGGCCGGGCCGGCCCCCTTCAACGAGGCGGTCACCGTACGGTCGCTGAGCCACAGGTAGCAGCGGACCCCGCGGTCGCCCACGGTCCAGCGCCCGGCGGCGGGCGGGCGGACCACCACGCCACTGCGGAAGCGCAGGGTCGGGTCGTCCGGCACCCCGGTGTACCTCGCGAGGACCGTGCCGCAGCCGGTGTAGAAGGGCGCCCAGTCGGCGTCCTTCCTCGGGTACGGACGGTCCGGCGCCCGCCACACCCCGACGAACTCGGCGTCGTGGCTGGTGCCGCAGGCCACCGGGGTCAGGGTGCGCACCCCCCGCCCGTCGCCGGTCCCCGTCTGCTGGCACCCCAGCCGCAGCGCGGACGCCACCTTCAGGGCGTCCCGCAGGCTGCCGGTCCGGGTGACCACCTCGGCCTTCGCCTCCACCGTGCTCAGCTCGGCCAGGTCGCACCGGTACCAGCGGGAGCCGGCCGTCCAGCCGGGCGCCGAGGGCACCGCCACGGCCAGCCGCAACCGGCCGGCCCGCCAGTCGTCACCGACGTACCCGCTGGCCCGGGTGTCACAGTCGGCGAAGGCGCCCCGCAGCTCGACCGAGCCGACGGCCGGCGGGGCCGCCCGCTCCGCGGGGAAGGCGCCGACGTGCACGGTCTCGACCCGGTGCGGCAGGTCGCACCCGACCGGTTCGTACGCGGCGAGGGTCAGCGTGCCGCCCGCGTCGGCCACCTGGCAGACCCCGGCCGACGGGGTGAACGCGCCGGCCGCCGGCAGGGCGGCCCAGTCGTCGGTGACGTCGCCGTCGAGCCCGGCGGGCGAGGCACAGCCGGTCAGCACCGCCCCCGCGACCAACGCGGCGACCAGGTTCCTCATCGCACGGCGCATCGCGGCCTCCCCAGCCGACGACCGTCACCCGACGGCGTGATCAGGGTAACCAGAAATGACGTTCCGGTGACAGGCCGCTCACCCGCCACGCCCCCGCGATCTTGCACTTGTCGCCCCGGCGAACGCGACAAAAGCCGCGAGTCGCGGGCCTCAACTGCAAGATCGCGAGGGGTGGGTGGAGGTCAGGCGGGGGTGGCGGCGAGGGGGTTGGGGATGGGGTTGCCGGCGGTGCCGGGGGCGGCGGTGGTGGGGTCGGCCGTCAGGTCGACGATGCGGTTCTGGGCGTCGACGTGGACGACGCGGGGGCGGTACGCGCGGGCCTCGGCGTCGTCCATCTGGCCGTACGAGATGAGGATGACCAGGTCACCGGGGTGCACCAGGTGCGCGGCGGCACCGTTGATGCCGATCACGCCACTGCCCCGCTCACCCGGGATGACGTACGTCTCCAGCCGGGCCCCGTTGGTGATGTCCACGATCGCCACCTGCTCCCCGGGGATCAGGTCGGCCGCGTCGAGCAGATCCTCGTCCACGGTCACCGAGCCGACGTAGTGCAGGTCGGCCTGGGTCACCGTGGCGCGGTGGATCTTCGACTTGAGCATGGTCCGGAACATCGGGGTGCCTTTCCGCGGGTCGGTGAAGGAGTCAGGAACGCGGGGCGAGCGGGATCGCCGTGTTGTCGATCAGCCGGGTGGCGCCGGCCCAGGCCGCGATCAGCAGCCGCGCCGGACCGGACACCGGCCCCGGCTCCAGGTCGGCATCGGTGAGCACCAAATAGTCGAGCCGGGTGCCGGGCGTACCGGAGTCGAAGGCCCGGTGGGCGGCGGCCAGCACCGCTTCCGCGTCCCCGCCCTCCTCCGCGGCCGCGACGCCGGCCCGCAGCGCGGCGGAGAGGCTCAGCGCCGCCGCCCGCTCCGGCGCGGAGAGGTAGCGGTTGCGGCTGGACAGCGCCAGGCCGTCCGGCTCCCGCACGGTCGGCACGCCGACCACCTCGACCGGCACGTCCAGGTCCCGCACCATCCGCCGGACCAGGGTCAGCTGCTGGTAGTCCTTCTCGCCGAAGAAGGCCAGGTCGGGGCGGGTGAGCTGGAGCAGCTTCAGGACCACGGTCAGCACCCCGTGAAAGAAGCCGGGCCGGCTCAGCCCCTCCAGGTCCTCCCCCAGCGGGCCCGGGTTGAGCCGCACCTTCGGCTCCCCGTCCGGGTACATGTCGGCCACCGAGGGGGCGAAGACCACGTCCGCGCCGGCCCGCCGGCAGACCTCCAGGTCCGCGTCGAGGGTGCGCGGGTACCGGTCGAAGTCCTCGTTCGGGCCGAACTGCAGCGGGTTCACGAAGATCGTCACGATGACGTGGTCGGCCCGCTCCCGGGCGGCCCGCAGCAGGGCCTCGTGCCCGGAGTGCAGCGCGCCCATGGTCATCACCACGCCGACCGTGCCGGTCAGCCCGTCCCGCGCCGCCGCCAGCTCCTTGCGCGTGTGCACCAGTTCGGTCATGCGGCCACCTCCCGGTCCCTCCCGCTCAGCACGTCCAGCAGCGGCTCCGCGTCCGCCGGCCGGAGCCGACCGGCCGCGATCGCCCGATCCGCGGTCCGTCGTGCCAACGCCAGGTAGGGCGCCACCGATTCCGGCGCGGTCGCCGCCAGTCGTTCCAGGTGCCGGCGTACGGTGCCCGCGTCGCCCCGGGACACCGGGCCGGTCAGCGCGTCGTCGCCGAGCCGCAGGGCGTTCTCCAGCGCCGCCCGCAGCAGCGGGGCGAGCACCTTCTCCGGCTGGGCCACCCCGGCGTCGCGCAGCCGGTCGGTCGCCTCGTTGACCAGGGTGACCAGGTGGTTCGCGCCGTGCGCCAGGGCCGCGTGGTACAGCGGCCGGTCGGCCTCCCCCACCCACTCCGGCACGCCGCCGAGGTCGGCCACCAGCCGGGCGGCGAACGCGCGCAGCTCCGCCGGGGCGGTCACCCCGTACGAGATGCCGGCGAGGCGGGTCAGGTCGTCCGGCGTACCGGTGAAGGTCATCGCCGGGTGCAGCGCCAGCGGCCGGGCGCCGACGGCGGCGGCCGGGGCGAGGACGGCCAGCCCGTGCGCGCCGGAGGTGTGCACGACCACCTGGCCGGGGCGCAGCGCCCCGGTCTCGGCCAGGCCGGCGACCACGCCCGCCAGGGCGTCGTCGGGCACCGCCACGATCAGCAGGTCGGTGGCGGCGCGGGCGACCGAGGTCGCGGACCGGTTCGGGGTCTCCGGGAGCAGCAGCGCCATCCGCGCCTTCACGGCGCCGGAGATGCCGGAGGCGGCGACCACCCGGTGGCCGGCGGCGGCGAGGGCCGCGCCGAGCACGGCGCCCACCCGGCCGGCGCCGATCACGCCGACGGTGAGGATGCGGGGAAAGACCAACGGGGCGCCGGCGGAGGCGCCACCCGACGGTACGGCGGGCCCGTGCGGGGCGGCCGTACGCGGGCGCAGCGGTGCGCTCATGGCAATCGATCCAGTCCTACGAGTGGGTACCGGTCGATCGCAAGTATGCGCCGGGGTTACGGATCGAAAACAAGCATGTGTGAAAACCTTCACCGGGCGGTTGAAAGGCGGAATTCCGGGGCACGACACGACCCGCCGGAGCGGCTGCTCCGCGACCCGCTCCGCCCTGCCGCGCGGCAGCCCGTACGGTCGGCGGGTGACGTTTCCCGAGGACCGGCTGCCCTGGCGGGTGGCGATGGACCGGGCGCTCTACGGGCCCGACGGCTTCTTCGTCGCCGGGGCCGGGCCGGCCGCCCACTTCCGCACCAGCGTGCACGCCTCGCCGGTCTTCGCCGCCGCCCTTCTGGCCGTGGTTCACCAGGTCGACGCGGCCCTGGGCCATCCTGCCCGGCTGGACGTGGTGGACGTGGGCGCCGGTCGCGGAGAACTCCTCTCGGCCCTCGGCGTTTCCGCTGGTTGCGCTCTGGGTTCCGCTGGTTGGGCTCTGGGGGTTTCCGGGGAGCCCACCCGCTCCGGGCGGTCAGGCTTGATCCCTCCGCGGGCGGGCTCCCCGGAAACCCCGACCGCTACGGCCACCGCCCGGTCGTCACCCTCCGGCTCCGGGATCGTCGTCCGTCCGTCGCGCAGCGACCACCAGCACAAAGCCCTGCATCCGCCGATCGCCGAGCGGCTGCGGCTCACCGCCGTCGAGCGGGCACCCCGACCCCGGGACCTCCCAGAGGAAATCAACTGGGTGGACGAGATTCCGGACCCGATCACCGGCCTCCTGCTGGCCACCGAGTGGCTGGACAACGTGCCGCTGGACGTGGCCGTGCAGTCCGACGACGGCTGGCGCTACCTCCTGGTCGACCCCGCCACCGGGGAGGAGTCGGTGGGTGACCCGGTCAGCCCAGTTGACGAGGAGTGGCTGGACCGGTGGTGGCCGACCACGCCGGCCGCCTCGGGCGCGAGAGCCGAGATCGGCCGGACGAGGGACGAGGCGTGGGCCGAGGCGGTCGCGAAGATGGACCGCGGGCTGGCGCTGGCCGTGGACTACGGGCACCTGCGGGACAGTCGGCCGGTCGACGGGACGCTCACCGGGTACCGGGGCGGGCGGCAGGTGCCACCGGTGCCGGACGGTTCGGGTGACGTGACCGCGCACGTAGCCGTCGACTCGGTCGCCTCCGCCGGTGAGCGGGTCGCCCGGTGTGCGTACCGCCTGGTCTCGCAGCGGGAGGCGCTGCGGGCGCTCGGGGCCGACGGCGGGCGACCACCGCTGAGCCTGGCCGCCAGCGACCCGGCCGGGTACGTGCGGGCGCTCGCCGCCGCCTCGACGGTGGCCGAACTGACCGACCCGGCCGGGCTCGGCGGGCACTGGTGGCTGCTGCAACCGGTCGACGTCGCCCTCGACCCGCTCATGGCACGATGACTGGTCTGACAGCCATCCGGCTCCGTCCGGCCCGGGCCGGCTCAGGCCGTCTGACCTCGGATCCGTCGCCCTCGTCAACCGCCCCGCCGGCCGCCGGTACGGGTCACCCGGCTACAGGATGGGCCGAGATCGCCGCCGGGACAGGTGTCGCCCGACGTGCCGCAGGTTCTGCGTCTCCGCGTACAACGCCGCATTGATCGCGCCGAACGCCACCCCCGGAGCCCGCTTGGCCCGTTCGAGGTCCTCGGCCACTCGGGCGATCAACGCCAGCCGGCAGCGCATGTCGAGCAGCTCCCGCCGGGAGCAATGGAGCGCGGTCTCCAGCCCCTTGACCCGCTCGCGCAACCACTCCAGCTCAGTTGCCTGCTCCACCTGCCGCTCCCTCCGGTCGCTGAGGTGGGCGACCGCCCGCCCGGTTCTGGTCCTACTTCGGACGGCCACCCCCGGCTTACCTTGCGCCGGGCGGAGCCCCCTGTCAAGTCGGGGACCCCCGATCGGGGATCCGCGAACGGGGAGACGTGAATGTGCCTACCTTCCAGGTGTGGGACACCGTGGGCCAGGCGAGCTGATGGGGCCGTATGAGATCGCCCAACGGCTCAACGTCTCCCGCAGCCGCTTCCAGCAGATCGTGATGCGTCCGACCTTTCCCAAGCCCTACCAGGAGCTGCGCGGAATGAAGGTCTGGCTGCGCGTCGATGTTGAAGAGTGGATCGCCAAGTACCGGCCGCCCCGGGTCACCGACGGCGACGAAGCCGAGTAACGGCCGACAACGACAACCGCCGCTCATGGCACGATGACGGGCATGACCACCGACGGCGACCTCCGCGAACTGACCGTCGGCACCGGCGCAGGCGGCGAGCAGCTCGGCACCGACATGGTGCTCAACATCGGCCCGCAGCACCCGTCCACGCACGGCGTGCTCCGGCTGAAGCTGGTGCTCGACGGCGAGCGGGTGGTCGCCGCCGAGCCGATCGTCGGCTACATGCACCGGGGCGCGGAGAAGCTCTTCGAGGTACGCGACTACCGGCAGATCATCGTGCTGGCCAACCGGCACGACTGGCTCTCCGCCTTCTCCAACGAGCTGGGCGTGGTGCTCGCCGTCGAACGGCTGATGGGCATGGAGGTGCCGGAGCGGGCGGTCTGGCTGCGGATGGCGCTCGCCGAGCTGAACCGGGTGCTCAACCACCTGATGTTCCTCGGCTCGTACCCGCTGGAGATCGGCGCGATCACCCCCGTCTTCTACGCGTTCCGGGAGCGGGAGACGATCCAGGCGGTGATGGAGGAGGTCTCCGGCGGCCGGATCCACTACATGTTCAACCGGGTCGGCGGCCTCAAGGAGGAGGTGCCGGCCGGCTGGACCGGGCGGGCCCGTGCCGCGATCGGCGAGGTACGCCGCCGGCTGCCCGACCTGGACCACCTCATCCGGCGCAACGAGATCTTCCTGGCCCGCACCGTCGGGGTGGGGGTGCTGTCGGCCGCCGACGCGGCCGCGTTCGGCGCGTCCGGGCCGGTCGCCCGGGCCTCCGGCCTCGACCTGGACCTGCGCCGCGACGAGCCCTACCTGGCGTACGACCAGCTCGAAGTGCCGGTGGTCACCAAGACCGCCGGGGACTGCCACGCCCGGTTCGAGGTGCTGCTCGACCAGGTGTACGTCTCCCTCGACCTCGCCGAGCAGTGCCTGGACCGGGTGGACCGGCTCACCGGGCCGGTGAACACCCGGCTGCCCAAGGTGGTCAAGGCGCCCGAGGGGCACACCTACGCCTGGACCGAGAACCCGCTCGGCATCAACGGCTACTACCTGGTGTCCCGGGGCGAGAAGACGCCGTGGCGGCTCAAGCTGCGCACCGCCTCGTACGCCAACGTGCAGGCGCTGGCCACGCTGCTCCCCGGCTGCCTGGTGCCGGACCTGATCGCCATCCTCGGCTCGATGTTCTTCGTGGTCGGCGACATCGACAAGTAGCCGCCGGGGCGGTCAGCGCCAGCGGTCGGCGGACCGGGCCCCACCCGCGCGGGGCACCTCGTCCTGCGGCGGGTAGCCGTACCGCTCGTCGGCGCGGGGCCGGCCGTACCGGGCCGGCTCGGGCTCCGCCGCCCGCCACTCGTCCGCCGGCGGCGCGGTGCGCTGCGTCGGGGGACGCCACTCGTCGGGCACGGGCACCCCGCCGGCCGGGAGCGCCGGGCGGCGTTCCTCCGCCCAACCGCCACCCCAGCCCGGCTCGGCGTCCCGCTCCTGGTCGCGGCGCGGCTCGCCACGGCGTACCGACGCCCAGCGGTCCTCGACCCGGAACTCGGTGCCGGCGCCGTCGGCGTGCACCGCCGCGTGCCGCTCACCGACCCGCACCTCCCGGCCGTGCTCGTCGTCGCGGACCGAGGCCCAGCGGTCCCCGGCGCGCAGCTCCGACCAGTAGTCGCCGTCCGGGTCGTCCGAGGCGGGAACGGCGGCCCGGCCGGGCTGCTCGGACGAGCCCCAGGCACGGGCGTCCGGGGCGGGGTACGCCGCACCCCGGCCAGCCCAGGACCGGTCGTCACCCGGGCCGGCCGGGCCGGCCCACGAGCGGTCGTCCCGGGGCGCGCCCTGACCGGCCCAGGACCGGTCGTCGCGCGGCCCACCCTGGCCCGCCGGCCAGCCCCGGTCGTCGCGCGGCGCACCCGCGCGGTCGTCCTGGGCCGCGCCCGCCCAGCGCTGGTCGTCCGCCGGGGCGCCCGACCACGACCGGTCGTCCCGGGGGGCTCCGGACCAGGCCCGGTCATCGCGGGCACCGGCCTGGGCACCCCGGGACCGGTCGTCGCCCGACCAGCCCCGGTCGTCCTCCGGCTCCCGGTGACCGGCCCATGAGCGCTCCTCCGGCTCCGCACCGCCCCGGGCCCGCTCCTCCGGGGACCACCGGCCGGCGTACCCGGCGCCGTAGCGGTTGCCGGCCGCCGGGTCGGCGCCGTCCACGATGGTGTGCCGGGTGGTGACGTGCACGGTCTCGGTGTGGTGCACCACCCCGACCTGGCGCGGGGCCGGCTCAGGCCGGGCCTCCGGCTCGGCGGCGCGCGGGGCGCCGTACACGCCGGACTGGGGGCGTTCGGCGGCGTACCGGCCGGCCGGCTGGGGGTGGCGGACCGCCTCCTCCTCGTCCCGGCGGTCGCCGGCGGACTGCCCCCAGCCCGTCGGGGCCTCGTCCTGGGCGGCGTAGCGGCCCCGGCCCGGCGCGTCGCCGTACGTCTCGGCGGCCGGCACCCGGGCGCGGCCACCGGCCTGCTCGTCGGCGGCCGGGGCGGTGATGCCCGCGGCGGCCGCGATGCCGGCGGCCGCGGCGTCCAGCCGGCGCCGGAGCGCGATGATCGACTCCTGGGCGCGCTGGGCCTGGTCGAGCGCCTGGTTGCCGCGCTGCGCGGCGGCCACGATCTCGCCGCGCAACTCCCGGCGCACCTGCTCGACCTCGTCGAGCAGGTGCTCGGAGCCCGCCGACTCGCCGCCCTCGGCGCGCAGCGCGATGGAGAGGCCGATCAGCACGACGGCCAGGATGGCCAGCACGGCGCCGAAGCGCAGCGGGCCGTTGCCGTCGGCCACCAGGAGGATCAGCGCCGCCATGGGCGCGAGCGCCACACCGATCCAGAACAGGACGGTCAGCAGCGACGAAGTGCGCTTCTCGGCGGGGGGAACCGGGGCGGGCATGGCTGTGCACAGTACCGAGAGTTCCCGCGGCTGGGAACAGGCCGAACGCACGATCCGGCAGGGACGCGGCACCCGTCGACCGCCACCGCGGACGGTCGCCGACGGGCCACCCAGGCCCGTCGGCGACCGGTGGGTCAGCTGGCGGCGAGCGCCCCGTCCGAGGAGAAGACCAGGCCCACGCTTGCCTGGCCGGTCTTCAGGGCGTTCTTGGTCTGCGGACCGCCGGCGTCCAGCGAGCTGAACGAACCGGCCTTGAAGTCGTAGACCTGGACCAGGCCGGCCTGGCACTTCGGCCGCTGCGGGCACTCCGGCGGGCCGGCCAGCACGGTGGCCTGGCCGGAGCACTTGCTCGCCAGATCGGAGAGCGTGGCCACCTTGTACTTGTCGGCGAAGGCCTTGGTGACGGCGAAGGCGTTCTGGTCCTGCGCCGCGGACGGCTTGCCAAAGGTGATCCCGGCCTTGTCGCCCTCCGCCTTCAACGCGCTGACCGTCTTGTCCAGGTCGGGCGCGGAGACCGGCTGGGCGTTCTGGCCGTTCGCCTTGGTGTTGAGGAACTCGGCCATGGTGGCCGCGTACTCCGGGACGACCTGGATCTCGCCCTTGGCCAGGGCGGGCTCGTAGAGCTCCCGGTTGCCGATGGTCTGCACCTTGACCTGGTAACCGGCCGCGGTGAGCGCGATCTTGTAGAGCTCGGCGATGGTCTGGCTCTCGCTGAAATTGCCCGCGCCGACGGTGACCGCGCCGCCCGGGCCCTTCTCGATGCCCTCGGTCAGGTCGTTGGAGTCGGCGAACTCCTTCGCCGCGACCTGCGGGGTCTGCCGCTCGACGTCGACGGACTTGTTCAGCTCGATCAGCTTCGGGGTGTCCAGCTTCTCGGAGACCTTGTCCAGCGCGGCGACGAGCTGCGGGCTGGCCGCCTTCGCGCTGATCGCCGGGAGGACGTTGTCGGTGTTCTGGAGCTTCTTGTCGTCGGTGAGGACGACCAACTGGTCACCCTTGACCGGGGCGCAACCGGCCCCGGAGGCGCCCTTGTCGGGCGCTTCGGTGCCGGACGAACCGCCCTTGCCGCACCCGGTAAGGAGCCCGGCCGCGGCCAGGGCGCCGACCGCCCCGATGGCCAGCCTGGTACGTGCGCGCATCAAAGCCCGCCTTCCGTGTCCCGGCGCGACCCTTCCGGGCCGGCCGCGTGTCCGACGGGCGATCGTCCACTGATGCGCCCGCAAGGTCCACCCAACATCTTGCCCGGGGGGACCGACAACATGTGGCGACCTTCGTCACCGGATCGTCACCCGGTCCCCGGCGGGCGCCCGCTGGGGCGTACCGGCGGTCAGCCGCCACCGGTGACGGCGTCCGCGGCCCGGCGGTCCCCGCCGCCGCGGGCCCGGCGCAGCGGGCGCGGCGTGGCCACCCGCTCGACCAGCGCGAGGAGCAGCTCCACCAGCACGGCGAGCCCGGCCACCAGCACGCCGCCGGCGATGATCTGGCCGCCACCGGCCGCGATGTCCAGCCCGAAGCCGGCCCGGATGATCTGACCCAGCCCGCCGCCGTTGACGAAGGACGCCAGCGCCGCGGTGGCGACCACCTGGACCGCGGCGGTACGAAAGCCGGCGGCCAGGTACGGCACGGCGAGCGGCAGCTCCACCCGGCGCAGCAGCTGCCCCCCGGAGAGTCCCATCCCACGTGCCGCGTCCCGGGCCTCCGGATCGGCCTGCCGCACCCCGGTGTACGCGTTGGCCAGCAGCGGTGGCACCGCGAACACGGCCAGCGCGACCACCACCGACGGCCGGCCGAAACCGAGGAAGGTCAACGGCAGGATGGTCAGCAGGGCCAGGGTCGGGATCGCCAGGCTGACGTTGGAGATCAGCAGCACCCCGCCGCCGCCCCGGCCGGTGTGCCCGAGCCAGAGCCCGACCGGCCAGGCCACCAGGCAGCCCAGCAGCACCGCCGCGGCGGACATGCTCAGGTGCTCGCCGAGCCGGTCCAGGATGCCGCCCGGGTTCGTCCAGTTCAGCGGGTCGTTCAGCCAACGCACGGCCTGTTCGATCGCGTTCATGAGACGCGCCCGCGCAGCCACGGCGTGAGCAGCCGGCCGACCCCGGCGAGGACCAGGTCCAGCACCAGCGCGAGCAGGACGCAGAGCAGCGTGCCGGTCATGATCTGCGCCTTGTAGAAGTTGTTCTGGAAGCCGGCGAAGATCAGCTGGCCGAGGCCGCCGCGACCGACCACCACGCCGACGGTGACCAGGGCCACCGTGGAGACGGTGGCCAACCGCAGGCCGGTGAGGATGCCGGGCAGGGCCAGCGGCAGCTCGATCCGGAACAGCCGGCCCCAGCGGCCGTACCCCATCCCCTCGGCGGCCTCGCGGACCTCGGGGGGCACCTGGTTCAACCCGGCCACCGCGTTACGGACGATCACCAGCAGGGCGTAGAGCACCACCACGCTGAGCACGGTCAGCACGCCGATGCCCAGATAGGGCGCGAGGAAGGCGAACAGCGCCAGCGAGGGGATCGTGTAGAGCACGCCGGTGAGAGCCAGGATCGGCCCGGCGAGGGACCGGAACCAGTACGCGGCCACCGCCAGCGGCAGCGCCACCACCGCGGCGATCAGCACCGCCCGGGCGGTCAGCGAGGCGTGCTCGCGCAGCGCGGAGAGGATCGTGTCAGAGTTGTCCCGCACGTACTGCCAGGAGAACCACGGGTTCTCCGGCTCGGCCCGGTAGCTCAGGTGGAGGGACACAGGTGGACGTTACCCCGCAGGCCGGCGGCGACGCCGGACACGGCGCTGCCTCCATCACTCTGGAGGGCATCCGCAAGCGCTACCCGGACGGGACCGAGGCGGTGCGGGAGCTGAGCCTCGAGGTCAAGGCCGGGGAGCTGGCGGTGCTGATCGGCCCGTCCGGCTGCGGCAAGTCCACCGTGCTGCGGATGATCAACCGGTTGATCGAGCCGACCGCTGGCCGGATCCTGCTCGGCGACGACGACGTCACCCGGGTCGACCCGGTCCGGCTGCGCCGCCGCATCGGGTACGTGATCCAGAACGTCGGCCTCTTCCCGCACCAGACGGTCAGCGCGAACGTGGCGACCGTGCCCGGCCTGCTCGGCTGGCCCCGGGAGCGCACCCGCCGCCGGGTCGACGAGCTGCTGGACCTGGTCGGCCTCGACCCGGCCCAGTTCGGCCGCCGCTACCCGCACGAGCTCTCCGGCGGTCAGCGGCAGCGGGTCGGGGTGGCCCGGGCCCTCGCCGCCGACCCGGTGGTGCTGCTGATGGACGAGCCGTTCTCCGCCGTCGACCCGATCGTCCGGACCCGGCTGCAGGAGGAGTTCCTCCGGCTCCAAGCCGAGGTCCGCAAGACCATCGTGCTGGTCACCCACGACCTCGATGAGGCGGTCCGGCTGGGCGACCGGATCGCGGTGCTCTCCCAGGGCGGCCGGCTGGAGCAGTACGACACCCCGGCCGCCATCCTCGGCTCGCCCGCCTCGCCGTTCGTCCGCGAGTTCGTCGGCGCCGACCGGGGCATCCGCCGGCTGGCGGTCACCCCGGTCACCCGGGAGGTGCTCGACCCGCTACCGGCGGGCGACGGATCGGACCTGCCCGCGGTGCCGCTCGGCGGGTCGGCGTACGACGCGTTGGGCGTGCTGCTCACCTCGGCCGCCGAACACGCCGTGGTCACCGAGGACGGCCGCCCGGTCGGGCTGCTCAGCCGGGACCGGGTGCTGACCCTGGGAGCCATGGCGGGCTGACCGGGCCTCGCCCGGCGGTTCCGGCGTCGAGCGCGGCCCCCGCGACGGGGGCGGGCGCGGTCAGGCGCGGCCGCCGAGGCTGGCGGCGCCGACGATCCAGCCGGCGAAGAAGCCGTACGTGGCGCCGGTGCTCGCCGCCTGGAAGGCCGCGAGCAGCGACCCGTCCGGGCCGAGCAGCGCGGCGAGCAGCCCGGTGAACCCACCCGCCAGGACGTACGCCGCCCAGCCGGAGAAGAACTGGCTGACCGAGCCCTGCACCCGGGCCACCTGCGAGGCGGGCAGCAGATAGAGGAGCGCCGCCGCCAGGATCACCATCAGCACCGCCCGCAGGTCGGTGGCGAACACCCCGTGCGCCGGGTCGTCGGAGTGCAGCCGCCAGGCCGGCCAGGCCAGCAGCCGCAGGAACCAGCCGCCCGCGCCGTTCGGGTCCGTGTGGGCCTGGACCCACCCCACGTACGCGGGGCTGCCGCCGACCCCGACCAGGAGCAGCGCGGCCAGGGTGCCGGTGCCCGCGGCGGTGCCGTAGCCGCTGACGGTCCGGGGGCGGTTGGTGAGGGCCATGGGGCGGTCAGTTCCCGGCCCGCGCCGCCGGGCAAACCTGCGCGCACGGGCCACCCCCGCCAGCCGGCGGGCAGCCACCGGACGGGTCAGTGCTTCAGCAGGTAGTCGATGAAGGCGGCGCGCAGCAGTGGCGCGGCCTCCTCGTAACCGTGCCCGGTCAGCTCGCGCCACAGGGCGTTGGCCTCATCGATGATGGGCCCGATCGAGTTGGGCGCCCCGTCCAGCACGGCGGCCTCGTCCGCGTTCGGCAGGTGCCGCAGCACCGTCCAGAAGAAGTTGACGTCGTGCCGCTCCCGGGCCAGGGCGAACGCCTGCTCGCGCAGCTCCTCGGTGGAGAGCTGGTCGAGCTGGTCGAAGGTACGGCCGCCGGTGGCAGGAGATTCGGTCATGCCGCCGAGCCTAACCGGCGAGATCAGGCTCGGCCCGCCGGACGGGGCCCGGTCAGCGGTCGTCGGCGTCCCAGCGCTGCGGGCCGGTCTCCCAGCGGTGCGCCTCCCACGGGTCGACCGTGGTCTCGGGGGCCTGCACGGGCAGCACCGACGGCCAGCTGTCGACCGGGCCGGACCGGGACAGCGCCCAGCCCGTGCTGATCGTGCCGTCCCCGGCCGGCGCCCGCTCGAACGCTTCGCCGGTGACCGCCCGCGGTCGGCCGAGCGTCTCGACCAGCCGGGTGACCAGCAGCCCGGTGCCGAGCATCGCCCCGCCGACGGCCCACCGGCTGACCGTCCAGCCGCGGGCCTGCGCCCAAGCGAGGAAGACCACCACCAGGGCGACCGCGATCAGGGTGCCGAGGATCCCGCCGCGCCGGCCGTACGCGCTGGTGCCGGCGAGCATCGCCGTGCCGACGGCCAGGATCGACCAGTCCAGCCCGGAGGTGGGCGCCACGGGGCCGGTCCCGTTGGCCGCGATCAGCACCCCGGCGAGCATGGCCAGCACGGTGGAGCCGACCAGCGCCAGGGCGGCCACCGTCGCGGCGACGCCGCCCCGCCGCCGGGCCGGGTCGACGACCGGCCGGAACCGGCCCACCAGCCGGCGGATCGCCTTGACCGCGCCGAACAGGCCGCCGAGGACGGCCAGCGCGGCGAACCCGGCGAAGAGGTTGACGGCCATGCCCCGGGGGTCGTACGTGCCCTGCACGGCGACGGGGCCGGCGCGCCGCTCGATGTACACGATCACCCCGGCCGCGCCCGCCAGGCTGGCCGCCCAGCCGGGCACGTGCAGCACCACCACCGCCAGGGCGAGCGCCGCGCCGCCCACGGCGGCCACCACCAGCGCCGGGAGGAGGGCCTCCCGCAGGCCATGGTCGCCCTGCTCGGCGAAGTGCAGCGCGGCGGCCACCGCGACCGGGCCGACCGCCAGGTTGACGGCGGCGGCGCGCAGGCTCAGCCCGGCGGCGAGGGCCAGCAGGCCCAGCGCGACCACGTCGACGAGCAGCGACTTCAGGCCGTCGCCGCGCAGCGCGTCCGCGTTCTCCCGCCAGAGCAGGTACGCCATGCCGCCCAGCCCGGCCAGCAGCACGAACTCCCAGACCACGTGGACGGCGATCCGGTCCCGCCCGGGCTCACCGTGCAGAGGGTCGTCGAAGACGTTCTCCAGCACTGCGGCGGGCACCCCCGACGACGGCTCCGCCGGCCCATCCCGGCCCGTTTCGTCGTACGTCATGACCCGCGCCTCCCACGTCGCCGGCCGACCGGCCCGACGCACGGGCGGACCGGCGGCGGCCGTTGCTTCCGGTCGCCAGGCACGGTACCTGCGGGCGCGGGTGGTGGGAACCCCCTGATCAGAGGCGGCCGCGAGGTGTCTCCCGGTCGCCGGGCTCGCGATCCTCGTCGTCCTCCTGCTCCGGCACCCGGCAGGCCCGCTCCAGCCAGAGGGCGGCGGCCACCAGGGCGAGCGAGGCGAGCAGCCCGGCGCCGGCGGCCGGCCGGTCGCCGGCCGCCGCGTTGGTCCGCTCGACGAAGAGCCACGCGGTGAGCCCGGCGTAGAAGCCGGCGAAGATCGCCCCGGCCAGCGCGGAGGCCTTGGCCAACACCACGAACCGGGCGACCAGCAGCGGGTTGACCGGGTCCCGGCCCGGCCGGCGCTCGATCCGGCCCCGGGTGTTGACCGCCGCGTACCCCTCCAGCACGGCCAGCGCGGCCAGCGTGACGACCGGCAGCCAGGGCAGGTTCGGCGCGACGTCGTAGTAGAAGCTGCTGATCAGCAGCCAGGCCACCGCGGCGGCGGCGAGAGCGGCCACAACCAGGGTGGAGATCCGGGTCGGACCCATCCGGAAGCGGTCGGGGTCGCGCGGGAACTGCGCCTGGCTCATGCCGTCCGGCTCCAGTGGGTCATGCGTCCGACTCTAACGCCAGATCCGGTCGGGGGCTCAGTTCCAGCGCGTCCCCGGCCAGCGGCTCGGCGTTGAGCAGGTCGGTCAGCCAGCCGTGGCCGGGCAGTCGCCCGTGCGGCTCGATGTCGATCCACGGCCGGAGCACGAAGGCCCGCAGGTGGGCGCGAGGGTGCGGCAGGGTCAGCTCCGGGTCGTCGCTGAGCACCGGCCGGCCCGCGTCGTCCCAGACCGTGACGACGTCGACGTCCAGGGTGCGCGGCCCGAACCGGCGTTCCGGGTCGCGGACCCGGCCGGCCGCCGCCTCGGCGGCCCGGGCCCGCTCCAGCCAGTCCCGCGCGGTCGCCGCCGGGTCCACGGCCAGCACCACCGCGTTCAGGTACGCCGGCTGCGCGGCGTCCCCCCAGGGTGGAGTCTCGTACACGCCGGAGACCACCCGCACCGCGTCGCCGAGCGCGTTCACCGCCGAGCGCAGGTGGTCGAGCCGGTCGCCGAGGTTGCTGCCGATCGACAGCACGGCCCGGGTCACCGGGTACGCCGCATCGTGACGGCCACGTCCCGGAAGGCGTGCGGGATCGGCGCCTCGGGCTTGTGCACGGTGATCGTGGCGGCGCCGACCAGCGGCTCGGCGAGGCAGACCGCGAGCAGCCGGTCGGCGAGCGTCTCGATCAGGTTCACCGGCTCCCCGGTGATCACCGCCACCAGCCGCTCGGCCAGCTCGCCGTAGTGCACCGTGTCGGTCACCTCGTCGGAGCGCGCGGCCGGCGCCAGGTCCAGTTCGAGCACCGCGTCGACCACGAACTCCTGCCCCTGGGCGCGCTCGAAGTCGTAGACGCCGTGCCGGCCGCGCGCCCGCAGCCCGGTCAGCTCGATCCGGTCGGTCATCGGGCGTCCTCTCCCCGCGCCGGCCCCGCCGGCCGGCCCGCTTCGGCGCCGGGCCGCCGCCGGTCGCCGCCGTCGTTCCCGGTGGGACCGGCGACCAGGTGGGGGCGGCCGGTGGCGGCCCAGACGGCGAGCGCGTCGGCGGTGGCGCGGACGTCGTGCACCCGGACCCCCCAGGCGCCGGCGGCGACGGCGAGCAGGCTGGTGGCGACGGTGGCCGCCTCCCGTTCGGCGGTCGGGCGGGGCGCGCCGTCCGGGCCGGTCAGCAGCTGACCCAGGTACGACTTGCGGCTCGCCCCGAACAGCAGCGGGAAGCCCAGTTCGAGCAGCTCCGGCAGGCGGGCGCTGAGCTCCCAGTTGTGCGCGGCGGTCTTGGCGAAGCCGAGCCCGGGGTCGACGATGATCCGGTCGGCGGCCACCCCGGCGGCCAACGCCTCGTCCACGCGCTGACCCAGCTCGGCCCGGACGTCGGCGACCACGTCGGTGTAGCTTGCCAGGTCGCGCATCTCGCGGGAGTGCCCCCGCCAGTGCATCAGCACCCAGGGGCAGCCGGCGTCGCGGACCACCCGGGCCATGTCCGGGTCGGCGAGGCCCCCGGAGACGTCGTTGACCACGTCGGCGCCGGCGGCGAGGGCCGCCTCGGCCACCCGGGCCCGGCTGGTGTCGATGCTGACCGGGATGCCGGCCGCGGCGAGCTCGCGGATCACCGGCAGCACCCGGGCGTTCTCGGTCTCCGCGTCGACCCGGTCGGCGCCGGGACGGGTCGACTCCCCGCCCACGTCCACCAGGTCCGCACCGGCCGCGCACAGTCGCACTCCGTGTCCGACCGCGGCGTCGAGATCGGCGTATCTGCCGCCGTCGGAGAAGGAGTCGGGCGTGACGTTGAGGACGCCCATCACCACCGGGGCCTGGGCCCGTACCAGATCGGTCACGACTAGACCGTACCGGTCGCCGACAGCGCCTTCGCCGACCCGGCCCCGGACCGCCCGCAACGGTCCTGACATGCCGATTGGAACAGGTGTACGATCGGTCGTCCGGGTCGTATCGGGCCGACTCTTCGCGGGTTGTCGCAAAGGTGGCCGGGCCGTACGCTTTGGAATTGTCCAGCATTGAGATGGCGAAGCCTGGAGGGAGGGCCGAAGCGGGAGAAATTCCCCCAAAGCTCACCACTCTGCGTGGTGGGTAACGAACGCAGCGTCGCCGACGCTGCGCAGAGTGAGCACCGATCCCGCCAGGCTTGACTACTGCACCACCGCGGCGTCGCCGGCCGCGTCATGGGGAGGTTTCCAGTGATCGCCATCGAGCTCCTGGGGACGGCGTCGTCCGCCGTCCACCACGCGCTCCACACCCTGGCGTCGACTCCACTCGCCGAGCCGGCGCCCAAGGGCATCGACACCGAGGGTGTCGTCACCTTCTTCGCCAGCAAGATCGCACCGATTCTGCTCGCCGTGCTCGGCGTCATCTTCATCGGGCGGGCCAGCCGGGGCGAGATCTCGAAGGTGCTGACCAGCTCGGCCATCGCCATCGTCGGCCTGGCGTTCATCGCCGGCGCCGCCACCCTCTTCTTCGTCGGCGACTACCTGATCAACCTGATCTTCGAATAGGCGCGGGCGACCATGCGGCTGCGCACCGACGACGACATCTACCGGGCTCGTCTCGTCTATCTGGGGCCGCCCGGCTACACCCTTCCCGTGCACCTGCCGTACGCCCAGTACGGCCTGTTCATGCTGCTCGTACCCCTCTACATGTTCATCCACTGGCTGTTCACGCTGCAGGTCGAGCTCTTCCCCGCGTGGGAGATCTCGCTCGCCATCGTGACCACCTCGTTCATCTTCCGGTACGTCGACCCGGACCGGCCGGCGCGCATGGTCATCCGCACCGCGCTGACCGACTGGCGACGCACCCGGGAGCCGGCCGCCGAGCTGCGCGACCCGCGCCTGGTGGCGAGCCGGATCAGGATCCGGGAGGAACTGGCATGACCGGGCGTACGCCGATCGGGCAGACGAACGACGCGGGTGAGGCGGTCGCATGAATCGCTCTTCCACGCCGGGTTCCCCGGCCGGGCGGCACGCCGATCCCCACGGTAACCGTGCGCGATCGTTCGACTACCCAGAGGCCGAAGAGCTGGACGAGGTCGCCCTCGACCCGGCCCTGGTGACCAGCCCCGGGCACGGCCGGGTCGGCGTCTTCCAGCCGCCCCGGCCCGCCTCGCCGCGCGGCCAGGCGGCGGGCGATCAGCCCGCGTCGACGGTCGGCGACAGCGGCGACATCGACTCGCCGTTCCTCGACCTCTTCGGCGGCGCGCAGCCGGCCGGCCGCCGCCCGGCGCCGCCGACCGCGCCCCGGTCACCGGCGCCGCCGGAAGCCGAGCCGGTGCCGGTGGTCGCGCCGCCCCGCCGCGGCGTCGGGCGGGACGCGCCGCCGATCCCGCACCAGCACGTCGTACCCGTCGAGCCGGTCGCGCCCGCGTCGCCGGCCGAGCGCCGGCCCGCCCGGGCCGCCGGGAGCCCGGGGGGCGCACCCGCCGACCAGCCTGCGGCCCGACTGCGCGAGGCCCCCGCCGGCACCCGGCCGGCCGGCGACGGCGACATCGTGGCCGTCCCGCGGTCCACGCCTCGCGGTCCCGAGCTGCCGGACCACGCCCCCGACCCGGCGCTCGCCCTCGACCGGGCACCCGGCCGCAACCGGGTGCCGCACCAGGCCGGCGACCGGCTCCCCGCGCTGCGGCCGACCGCCGAACCGGAGCTGACCGACCCCGGCGCCGAGCCCGCACCGGAGCGCCCCGCGCGCCGCACACCGGACAGTGCCGGGCGCCGGGCCGAAGCGGAGCGGGTGGCCGCACCGGGCGTCCGCCAGATCGCCGCGCCCACCACCAGGGAGGTGGCCCCACCACCCGCCCGGGAGGTGGCCACCCCCCGGCAACGCTCCGCCGCCGAGCGGAGGGGCCAGCCCGCCAAGCCGGTCCAGGTCCGTCCCCCGAAGATCAAGTTCGGCGATCGCGACCCGTCCGTCGAGCTGGCGATCACCGAGATCGCCGGTCACCTGACCTTCACCCCGAACACGGTCACCGCCTGGTACTGGCTGCCCGAGGTGCGCTGGGCGTTCCGCCCGGACGCCGAGCGGGAGGCGCTGCTCTCCGCGATCTCCGAGCAGTACGCCGGTCTGGCCGGCTTCCGGCTGCACCTGCGCCGCACCACCCGGCCGTTCCCCGCCGACGAGTGGGCCCGCACCATCGACGCGCACACCGCGTCGCCGCTGCCCGACGTGCCCGGCACGGCCGGCTGGGCCGACCACCTGGTCGCCGCCCAACGGCACCTGATGGCGGTCAACCACGCCGAGGGACAGACCTACCTGGGCGTCACCTTCGCCCGCCGGTCGCTTGGCGACTCGCTCACCGAGCGGCTGCTGCGCACCTTCGGACGGGGCACCGCCGACGGCGAGCGCCGCAAGCTGGGCCGCACGGTCGAACAGTTCGACGAGGTCCTCGGCGCGTTCGGCATGCGGGGCCGCCGGGTCACCGCGCAGGAGCTGGAGTGGCTGCTCTACCGCTCCGTCGCGCTCTGCATGTCGCCCCCGGGCACCCTCTCCCCGATCACCAACGGCCGGTGGGAGCGCGGGGACCTGCTCGCCCTGACCGAGCAGGTGGAGCGCTACCGCACCCCGTACGGGTCGACGGTCAAGCTGGTGAACCGGATGACCGGCGAGGAGCGGCACGTCGCCGTGCTCGCCGTCGGCCGGATGGAGCCGCTGGAGATCCCCGAACGGCACGAACCCTGGCTGCACTTCCACGAGCGGCTGCCCTGGCCGATGGAGATCTCCACCCGGGTCGACATCCTCGGCTCGGGTGACTCCTTCCGCAACCTCGAGCACCGGCTCCGCATGATCCGGTCCCAGCAGCTCGACTACGCCGAACACGGCATCGACGCCCCGCCGGAGCTGGAACGCCTGGCCAAGCGGGCACTGGTGATCGGCGACGAGATGACCACCGGGCTGCCGGTGGACTCGGCCCGCGCGCACGGCTGGCACCGGATCGCCGTCGGCGGCCGGACCCGGGAGGAGTGCCTGGAGCGGGCCCGCCGACTCATCCAGCTCTACTCGCGCGAGCTGCGCATCTCGCTGCAGCATCCGAAGAACCAGGACTGGCTGGCCCGCGAGTTCATCCCCGGTGAGCCGATCGCCAACACCGGCTACGTCCGGCGGATGCCGGTCCCGCTGCTCGCCGCCGCGCTACCGCAGGCCGCGTCCACGGTCGGCGACCGACGGGGCGACCTGATCGGGCGGACCGCCGGCACCTGCCGCCGCCCGGTCTTCCTCGACCTGCACTTCCCGATGGAGGTCCGGGAACGCTCCGGGCTCGCGGTCTTCGTGGCGGAGCCGGGCGGTGGCAAGTCCACCCTGCTCGGCGCGCTCGGCTACCTGGCCGCCCGGCGCGGGGTGCAGGTCACCCTGCTCGACCCGTCCGGCCCGCTGGCCCGGCTCTGCGCCATGCCGGAGCTGCGGCCGTACTCCCGGGTGCTCAACCTGACCGGCTCCGAGCAGGGGACGCTGGCGCCGTACGCGCTGATCCCGACGCCGCTGCGCAGCGAGTTCGGTGCGGGCTCGGCCGGGGACCGGGAGTTCGAGATCGCCGTCTCCAACGCCCGGGCCGAGCGCCGGATGCTGGTGCAGGACATCTGCATGATGCTGGTGCCGCCGCAGGTCGCCCGCGAGGCCTCCACCGCCACCCTGTTCCGGCACGCCGTACGCCAGGTGCCGGCGGAGGAGACCTCCACCCTGGACGACGTGGTCGCCTGCCTCCAAGGGCTCGACGACGACGCCGGCCGGGAGCTGGCCAACCTGCTGCTGGACACCGCCGAGATGCCGCTCGCGATGCTCTTCTTCGGCCGGCCGCCGGAGGGGCTGCTCGGCGCCGACGCGGCGCTCACCGTGATCACGATGGCCGGCCTGCGGCTGCCCGACCTCAAGATCGAACGCGAGTACTGGTCGGCCGAGGAGTCCCTCGCCCTGCCGATGCTGCACACCGCGCACCGGCTCGCGGTGCGCCGCTGCTACGGCGGCTCGATGTCGTCCCGGAAGCTGGTCGGCCTGGACGAGGCGCACTTCATGGAGGGCTGGCGCTCCGGGCGTTCGTTCCTGGTCCGCCTCGCCCGGGACTCCCGCAAGTGGAACCTCGCCGCCCTGGTCGCCTCGCAGAACCCGAAGGACATCCTCGGCCTCGACGTGCAGAACCTGGTCTCCACCGTCTTCGTCGGCCGGATCGCCGAGGACACCGAGATCGCCTCCGAGGCGCTCCGGCTGCTCCGGGTGCCGGTCAACGACGGCTACGAGGCGACCCTCGCCTCGCTGTCCACGGCGGACGCCGGTTCGGCCGCCCGGCTCGGCTTCCGCGAGTTCGTGATGCGCGACGTCGACGGCCGGGTGCAGAAGGTCCGGGTCGACGTGTCGTACGTCGACGGGCTGCTCGACCACCTGGACACCACCCCCGCCGCGGTCGCCCAGACCGCCGGGGCGCTGCCGACCGTCCTGGCTGACCTGGAGGCGTGACATGGCGAGGGCCCGGGCACGGATCGCGGCGCTCCTCCTCGCGCTCGGCGTACTCGCCGTGGCCACCATCGCCTGGCCGGTGGTCGGGGCGACACCCGCGTACGCCGCCACGCCGGCCGCCCAGGCCCGGGCCGAGCTGTGCAGCACCAAGGAGTGGCAGGCCGACTTCCGCGCCTGCGTCGCGAAACTCAAGGAGGTCAGCGAGGACCAGGTCGAGTGCCGTAACGCCCCCGTCCCCGGGGCGCCGGACTCCGGTCTGGCCGGCTGGTTCGCCTCCCGCCCCGACTCCGCCAAGCTGCCCGGCCCGAAGGGCCTCTACAGCGACTACGGCTACGCCGGATACAGCTACACGACGTACGACGTCGACGGCGGCTGCGCGTCGTCGGTGCTGCATCCGGACTACCGCTTCACCACGATGGTGGCCAACGGCGAGTTCATGTTCGCCAACGCGGTGATCGGCGCCTCGAACGCGCTGCGGGAGCGGGCCTGGGATCCCCGCTCGATGTGGGGCTGGGCGGATCCGCTGGTGGAGCAGGCCACCAAGGCCGTCTACCAGAAGGTGTTCAGCGTCTTCGGCATCGTCACGCTCTGCGTGGTCGGCCTCTACCTGCTCTGGCGCTCCCGCCAGTCGGACATGAGCAACGCGATGACGACGGCGGGCTGGGCGCTGCTGGTGATGGTGGCGGTCACCGCCCTGGCCGCCTGGCCGGTCAAGTCGGCGAACATCGCCGACAACACCTTGATCACCACGCTGGGCGTGGTGCACGACGCGGTGGGCCCGGCGACCCGGGACACGCCGCCGGGCCAGTGCGACGACCCCAACCCTGAGGCGTGCAAGGATCACCGTCCTCCGGCCGTCCGAGCCAGCGACACGGCCACCGAGACGATGCTCTACCGGAACTGGCTGCGCGGTGTGCTCGGCTCGGCCGACAGCGAGACCGCGAAGAAGTACGGTCCGGCGCTCTACGACGCCAAGTCGCTCTCCTGGGAGGAGGCGGAGAAGCTCCGCCAGAACCCGGCCACCCGTGAGGCGACCATCAAGGCGAAGCAGCAGCAGTGGGCCCGGGTCGCCGAGCAGATCAGGTCGGAGGACCCAGAGGCGTACGAGTATCTCCAGGGCGTCCGGGACATGGACCGGATCGGGGCCGGCTTCATCGCGGTGCTGGCCTCGCTGCTCTTCGCGATGTTCGACCTGACCGCCTCGGTGCTGGTGCTGCTGGGCTTCCTGATCTTCCGGTGGGCGGTGATCGCCGCGCCGATCCTCGGCACCGTCGGCCTGATGCGCCCGGCCAGCGCCGGGCTGCGCCGGTTGGCGAACGCGGTGGTCGCCGCGGTCTTCAACATCGCCATCTTCGGCACCGGCGCGGCCATCTACCTCTTCGCGGTCGACCTCATCATGAACACGCCCACCCTGCCCGGCTGGCTCCAGGTGGTGCTGGTCTGGCTCTGCGGCGTGGTCGGCTGGCTGCTGCTGCGTCCGTACCGGCGGATCACCCAGCTCGGCGGCAAGGACAGCAGCGAGGCGATCAGCTCGGCGGGGTCGTGGCACCGGCGATTCTTCCGGGACATGCGGGTGGCGGCCCGGTTGGACGTGGTGGAGCCGGGCGGCACGGCCGAGCCGGCGCTCGGGCGGCGGCGCGGCGTGGTGCCCGACCAGGGCACCCTGCGGCCGGAGGCCCGGCACGAGGACCCGTCGCACGCCGCCGCCGGCCGGCAGCGGCCGGACGGGCGGGAACAGACGGACGAGGCGCCCGCACCGGAGCAGCCGGGCGGCGGCCGGACCACCGCACCGCGCCCCCGACGCCGACAGCCGGCCACGTGGACGGAGCCCGACGTGCCCGACGAGTCGCCCGCCTTCGCCATCTACCGTCCGGGCTCCGCCGAACGCGCGCCGGCCAACCCCAGTCCACGGGTGCGCTCCGAGGCGCGGTGAGCACGATGCGACGGGCGCTGGAATTCCTGTTCACCCGGGCCCTGCGGTCCCGGCTCGGCGTCGCGGTGGTGATCGCCGTCCTGGTCTTCGGCGTCATCGGGGCCGCCCGCCTGGTCTCCGGGCCCGTCGACCCGTCCACCGGTCTCAGCAACCGGCCGAGGGAGCCGATCAGCACGGTGAATCCGGAGGCCGGCGACGACGGCGTGCTGTCGAGCCCGGCGGCCGCCAGGCCGAAGACCCGGCCGGGCGAGCTGACGCCCGAGCGGGCCGCCAGCCGGTTCACCACCGCCTGGCTGGCCGGCCCGGGCAGCAGCGGGGACGACTGGCAGGCGCGGCTGCGCCCGCTGTCGACCCCCGCGCTGACCGAGAAGCTGACCGGCGCCGACCCGGAGAGCGTTCCCGCCCGGCGGGTGACCGGCCAGGTCACGCTCCGCCCCCGGACGGAGTCCTTCGTGGAGGTTCTCATCCCGCTGGACAACGGTCGGCTCCGGCTCGAACTGGTGGCCCCGGAAGGCCGGTGGCTGGTGGACGCGGTGGACTGGGAGCGCCAATGACCGAGCAGTGGGCGGACGCGGGAGCGCCGCCGCGCCGCCGGAAGCTGCGGCTCGGCGTCGTGGCCGCCGCGGTGACGACGGTGCTCACCCTGCTCTGCTGCGTGGGCGGCGCCGCCGCCTTCTTCCTCACCGAGCTGGGCGGCGAGGAGAAGGACGAGGCGACCGTGGCCGGGCTGGCCTGCGACGCTGCCCACCGGGTCAGCATCACCGGCGACATGCCCCGCTTCGCCGAGTACGGCGAGGGCCAGCTGCGCAACGCGGCCGTCATCATCAAGGTCGGTCAGGACATGAAGGTGCCGGCCCGCGGCTGGGTCATCGCCCTGGCCACCGCGATGCAGGAGTCCGCGCTGCGGAACCTGGCGAACAGCACGGTGCCGGCGTCGCTGGCGCTGCCGCACGAGGGCGTCGGGTCCGACCACGACTCGCTTGGCCTGTTCCAGCAGCGGCCCGGCTGGGGCAGCGTCCAGCAGCGCATGACGCCCTCCTACACCGCCCGCAAGTTCTACGAGAAGCTGGTCCGGGTGGCCAGGTGGGAGCAGCGCCCGTTGACCGTGGTGGCGCAGCGGGTGCAGGTCAGCGCGTTCCCCGACGCCTACGCCAAGCACGAGGACCTGGCCGGCCGGATCGTCGACGCGCTGGCCGGCGGCGCCGCCCGGACGGTACAGATCGCCGGCGAGGCGGTGTGTGACGCCGCCTCCGGCGCCCGGATCGCCGCCTCGGGCTGGACGGCGCCGATCCCGGGTGGTGTCGGCTCCGGCTTCCGCACCGCCGACCGGCCCAGCCACAACGGAGTGGACATCGCGGCACCCAAGCGGGTCACCGAGATCCACGCCGCGTCGGCCGGCCGGGTGCTGGTCGCCCGCTGCGACCCGGACCACTCCGGACGACGCGACTGCGACCGTGACGGCTGGCCGGGCAAGGGCGGGTGCGGCTGGTTCGTGGACATCCTGCACGCCGGGGGGTACATCACCCGCTACTGCCACATGGTGGAGCGCCCCCGGGTGGTTCCCGGTGAGTTGGTGGCGGCCGGTGACGTGATCGGCCTGGTCGGCAGCAGCGGCAACTCCTCCGGGCCGCACCTGCACTTCGAGGTGCACGTCGACGGCGACCGGTCCAGCCGGGGCGCCATCAACCCGGTGCCGTTCATGCGAGAACGCGGCGCGCCGCTGGACGGCAGCACGTGAGGCCCACCGACGGATGACCGGCCCGCTGCCCGACCCCTTCGCGGACCAGCCCGACTGGGCGCCGCTGCCACCGCGACCGATCGAGGTCGTCCCCGCCACCGGTCGGGTGGAGCTCCGCGGTCGGCGGGTGCTGGTCGGGCTGCCCGGCCTGGGCTGGCGGGGTGACCTGCGCGCCGACGAGCGGGTGGTGCAGGGCAGCCGGACCTATGTGCCCGTCATCCCGGAACACGAGTGGTACCGCGCCGAGTCCGAGCAGGTGGAGGTCTTCGCGCCGCTGGTACCGGTGGAGCGGGTCTGGGTGGAGACGGTTGGCGACCGGAGCGGCGCCGCAGTCCCGCCCCGCGAGCCCGGGATCCGGCTCGTCTCCCTCGACGCGCCGGCCCACCGGGCGCCGACCCCGGTCTTCGAGGCCGACGCGGTGGCCGGCCGGCGGGTGGTGCACGTCGTCGGGCCGACCGAGCACCGTGACCTACGGGCGGTGACCGAGACCTACTCCGGCGCCGAGGGGGACATCTGCGTCCGGGTCACCTCGGAGTTGGAGTGGTACCGGTGGGCCTGGCGCGGCCAGGCACCGACCACCCTGGAGGTTCCCGTCCACCTGCTCTGGGTCGAGTAGCCGGTCAGCCGGCCTTGTGGCCCTCACAGACCCGCCACCCGTCCCTGTCGATCACCTTGAACTGCCAGTCCTCACGACGGCTGCTCCGCGTCTGGCCGTCTGCCGAGCTGGAGATGGTCAAGGTCGTGGTCACCAATTCCCCGTCGCCACTTTTCGCTCTGGCGAGTGCGCCCCAACTGACCCGAACCACGACGCTGAAGTTCGCTTCGCGCCGCTCCAACTCCTCTCGGAGGCCTCGAACGGCGCCGAGGTCGCCTCCACCCTCGCAGGCGAACTGGCTCGCCTTGGTGTCGTTCCGATCCACGAGGAAGGCGCGCAGGTAGTTGTCCACCACCACGTCTGGGGCGCTGCGGTCGGGGGCGGTGGCGCGGTCGTACAGGATGAACGCGGTCACCCCTCCGCCGACGCAGAGCAGCGCGAGCAGCCCGGCAACCACCGAGAGCACCGTGCGCAGCCGACGCCGGGGACGCTGCGGCGCCGGAGCCGGCGCCGGGGGCGCCACCTGCTCGGGCGGGGTCCGCTGCGCCGGTACGCGGGAGACCTGGGAACCGGCGGGGGGCTGCACTGATTCCACCCCCTGAGGCTATCGGCTGCACGCCTCGTACCCAATGCCCCAGATTCGCCGATCGCGCCCGCTCGATGCCCGCAGGCGGGACAATGCCCGGCCGAGGCGAGGTGACCCGGCTCGCAAAGACCACGCAGCGCCGGTCGACATCCCGGAGCGGGGCCGCCGGCTGAGTTACCGTCACTGCGCGGGGGGAGATGTCGGCCTCGGGAAGAGAGGTGGACGGGTGGCCAGTCCGAAGGCGCGAGCCGGCCGGGCCGCCGCCCTGCACCGGCGGGCCACGGCCACCGCGACCGCCGCCGCCGGCATCCTCGACGAGATCCGGCCGGCTCCGGCCGACCACCACCGGCAATACGAGTTGGCGGAGCGGCTGCGGGCGGCCGCGGCGCTCGCCGCCCCCGGTTGGGCCGGCGCCGCCCTGGAGACGCTGACCGCGGCCACCCCGCCCGGCGACCGTCCGCCACCCTTCGTCCGGGTCGGCACCGCCGCGCCGCTGGACGACGCCCGGTTCCCAACGCTGGTGCCGCTGCTCGGCAGCGGTCACCTGAGCGTCGACACCGACGCCACCGACCCTCGGGTGGCCGGGCTGCTCCGGGCTCTCCTACTGCGGCTGCTCGCCGCCGCGCCGGCCGGCTCGCTACTGGTCCGTGCGGTGGACGCCACCGCCGACCGGGATTCGACCCGCGGGGCCTTCGCGGGGTTCGCGCTCTTGGCCGACGCGGGGCTGCTGCCGCCGCCCGCCGTGGACGTGGCGGGGCTGCGGACGGTCCTCACCGAGGCGGAGCAGTGGGTGGCCGCCGGCACGGCCCGGCAGCGCGGGCACGACCGGACGCTGCTCCTGGTGGTGGCCGCGCTGCCCGCCGCGACCGGCGCGTCCGACCTCGGTCGGATCGAGGAACTGGCCGCGCGGGGCCACCGGGCCGGCCTGCACCTGGTCGTGGCCGGCTGGTCGCCGGACACTCCGCTGCCGCAGGCCACCGCCGTCGCGGTACGCAACGCGTACGCGCTGGTGGGTGATCCGCCCGGGCAGGCGCTGAGGAGCCCCGGCCCGGAGACGGCCGGCGGGCTCAACTCCCCGGTCTTCGTGGCGGAGGACCCGCCCGACGAACTGGTGACCGGGGTCTGCCGCCGGCTGGCCCGGCAGGTCGAGGACGGGTCCCGGCTCTCCCTGACCGACCTGCTGCCCGCCGGGGAGCTGTGGGAGTCGGGTTCCGTCGACGGGCTCTCGACCGTGGTGGGCGACGCCGCCGGGCGGCCGGTCAGCCTCGGCTTCACCGAGCTCACCCCGCACTGGCTGGTCAGTGGCCGGTCCGGTGCCGGGCGGTCGGCGTTCCTGACCAACGTGCTGTTCGGGCTGACCGCCCGGTACGGCCCCGACGAGCTGGCGCTCTACCTGGCCGACCTCGACGACGGCGAGTCCTTCGTGGAGTTCCTGCAGACCGAGCGGGACCGCTCCTGGGTGCCGCAGGTCCGGGCGGCCGGGATGGCCGCCGATCGGGAGTACGTGGCGGACCTCATCGGCCAGCTCGAGGCGGAGCTGCACCGCCGGGAGGAGGCCGGCCGGCGGGCCGGTGGGCAGCGCTACGCGGAGCTGCGGGAGCACCAGCCGCTGCCCCGGATCGTCTGTGTCATCGACAACTTCCCCCTGCTGCTGCGGGAGCGCGACCGGCTCGCCGCAGACCTGCTGGCCCGGCTGGACGTGCTGGCCCGCGCCGCCCGGGCGTACGGCATCCACCTGGTCCTGGCCGGCGAGGGCGACCTGGGTATCGGCGGCCCGCGCGATCCGCTGCTGGGCCAGTTTCCGGTGCGGGTGGCGCTGCCCGGCGGGTCGGGGGTGCTGGAGCCGGCGAACGACGCCGCGGCCGGGCTGCCGGTGGGCAGCGCGGTGGTGAACACCGCCGGCGGTCTGGGCGGGCCACGCGGCGCCACCCGGGGGCACGAGCGGATGATCCGCTTCCCCGATCCGCACGAGGAGCCGGAGTCCCTGGCCGAGCTGCGGCACCGGCTCTGGGCGGCCCGGCCGGAGGGGTGCGGGCCGCCGGTGGTCTTCGCCGGGTTCGCGCGCCCGCTGCTGGGCAACGACCCACGGCACCGGTCGGCGCTCGCCGGCCGGGCGCACGGGCCGGCCGCGCTGCTCGGTCGGGCGGTGGACGTGCACCGCTCCACGGTGGCGGTGCCGCTCGGCCCGGCCGCGGGGCGGAACCTCGCCGTGCTGGGCCGCGACGAGGAGGCCGCCCGGCTGCTGGTCACCGCGGCGCGGAGCACGGCGGCCCACCACGCGTCCGCCCGGTTCGTGCTGGCTCCGCTGGCGAACGGGTCGGCGGAGCCGGCCGCGGCGCTGGCCGGCGAGCTGGCGGAGCGGCACCGGGTGGAGACGGTCGACGTGGCCGGGCTGCGCGCCGCGATGGACGCGGGCGAGCCGGGCTACCTGGTGGTGTTCGGGCTGGACGTGCCCGACGCGGCGGAGCTGCCGGTCGAGCGGCTGCGGTCGCTGCTGCGGGAGGGGCCACCGGCCGGGTTGCACCTGCTCGGCTGGTGGCGTTCGGTGGGGCCGCTGGCCGGGCTGCTCGGCCCGGAGGGTGAGATCGACAAGCTGGCCGCCGTGGTGGTCACCGACGTGCCGGGGGCCCGGTTGGAGTCGCTCTTCGACCGGCCGGTGCTGTGGCGCCCGCGTCCGGGCCGGGCGGCGCTCTGGGACGGCCCGGGCGAGCTGGGCACGGTGCTGGTGCCGTTCGGGGAGGAGGCGGCGACGTGAGCGAGACCGGAAGTGCCGTGCCCGCCCCCCGGCCGGGCCGCCCGCCGGCCGACTCCCCGGATCCGGCCGCGGCGGCCTGGGCGGACTATGTCGCCGCTGCCCGCCAGCTCGACGGGGTACGCCGGGCCGCGACGACCGCCGCCAGCGAACAGGCCCGCTCGGTGCAGGCCGCCCGGGAGGAGCTGAGCGTCGTCCGGGCCCGGCTGGCCCCGCAGCAGGCGCAACTGCGGGAATTCGGGGTGCCGGCGATCTCGTTGCAGCCGACCCCGCCGGAGCTGACCGAGGCGGCCCGGTCGATGTCGGCCGGGCCGGCGGCGGTGCTGACCTCGCTGCAGGCGGCCCGCCGGTGGGCCGACGCCGCGGACGACGCGCTGGCCGCGCGGGGACTGCCCCGGCTGGCGCGCTGGCCGTCCCGGCCCCGCAACCTGCTGGTGTACGGGCCGCTGGCGTTGGTGGTTCCGCTGATCCAGCTGCTGGTCCTGGTCGGTGCCGGCAGCGGCGCGGCGAGCATCCTGGCGCTGGTGGTCGGGCTGCCGATGCCGGCGGTGGCCTTCATGGCGGGGTGGCTGGCGGTGGGCCGGCTGTTCCGGCCCCGGCCGGCGGACCGGGTGGACCGGACACCCCGGTTCGGCGCGCTGGTCTGCCTGGTCCCGGCGGTGGCGACCACCGCCGGGATCGTCCTGGCGATGCTGGCCGGCTGACCGACGGGCTCCGTCGGCCGCGCCCGGTCAGCGGTGGATGATCAGCGACATCGCTTCGGCGCGGGACTTCGCATCACGCTGGAGCACGCCGCGGACGGCCGAGGTGATGGTCTCGGCGCCGCTCTTCTGGATGCCGCGCATCGCCATGCACATGTGCTCGCACTCGAGCACGACGATGACGCCGCGCGGTTCCAGCTTGCTCATCAGCAGGTCGGCGATCTGCGAGGTGAGCCGCTCCTGCACCTGCGGACGCCGGGCGAAGACCTCGACCAGTCGGGCCAGCTTGGACAGGCCGGTGATCCGGCCGTCCGGCCCCGGGATGTAGCCGATGTGCGCGCTGCCCCGGAAGGGGAGCAGGTGGTGCTCGCAGAGGCTCATCACGTCGATGTCCCGGACGAGCACCAGCTCCTCGTGGTTGGCCTCGAAGGTGGTGCTGAGCACCTGGGCCGGGTCGACCCGGAGACCGGCGAAGAGTTCGGCGTACGCGCGGGCGACCCGGGCCGGCGTCTGCCGGAGGCCGTCCCGGTCCGGGTCCTCGCCGACCGCGATGAGGATCTCGCGGACGGCCTTCTCGATCCGGCCCAGGTCCATGGTTTCCTCGACCGGCCGGCCGGTGAGCTTGCCGCTGATCAGTCGAGCGGCGACGTAGTCGAGCGCCTCGTCACCGTCGGGCTCGGTCAACGAGGCGGCCAGCCCCTTGTCGGGGCTGGCCGCGGCGTCCGTGTTCAGTGGGTACCGTCCGAGTTGTTCGAGGAGCCGCCGACCGAGGCGCCGTCGGCCTGAGCCTGCGCCTTGAGCTTGTCCTTCTCGGCCGGGGTGAGCACCGGCGGCTCGGTGGAGGGCTGGCGCTTGCCGAAGCCGTGGTACGGGGCCATCGGCGGGCGCTTCACCACCCGGGCGCAGATCCGGGCCATGTCGGCGGTGGAGAGGGTCTCCTTCTCGATCAGCTCCAGGACCATATTGTCCAGCACGTCCCGGTACTCCACCAGGATCTCCCAGGCCTCGTCGTGGGCCAGCTCGATCAGGGCCCGCATCTCGCCGTCGATCTCGGCCGCCACCGAGTCGGAGTAGTCCCGCTCGTGGCCCATGTTGCGGCCGAGGAACGGCTCGTCACCGCTGGTGCCGTACTTGATCGCGCCGAGCTTGGAGCTCATGCCGTACTGGGTGATCATCGCGCGGGCCAGCTGAGTGGCCTTCTCGATGTCGTTGCCGGCGCCGGTGGTGGGCTCGTGGAAGACCAGTTCCTCCGCGGCCCGGCCGCCCAGCGCGTACGCCAGGGTGTCGATCATCTCGGCCCGGGTCTGGGTGTACTTGTCCTCGGTCGGCAGGACCAGGGTGTGGCCCAGCGAGCGGCCGCGGGACAGGATCGTCACCTTGTGCACCGGCGCGGCGTGCGGCAGCGCCCAGGCGACCAGTGCGTGCCCACCCTCGTGGTACGCGGTGATCTTCTTCTCCTGGTCGCTCATCACCCGGGTCCGCCGCTGCGGACCGGCGATCACCCGGTCGATCGACTCCTCCAGCGAGTCGTTGCTGATCGCCCGCTCGCCCTTGCGGGCGGTGAGCAGGGCCGACTCGTTGATCACGTTGGCCAGGTCGGCGCCGGAGAAGCCCGGGGTACGCCGGGCGACCGCGTCGAGGTCGACGTCGGGCGTGAACGGCTTGCCCTTGGCGTGCACCCGCAGGATGGCCTTGCGGCCCTCCATATCGGGGGCGTCCACCGGGATCTGCCGGTCGAAGCGGCCCGGGCGCAGCAGCGCCGGGTCGAGGATGTCCGGCCGGTTGGTGGCGGCGATCAGGATGACCCCGCCCTTGGTGTCGAAGCCGTCCATCTCGACGAGCAGCTGGTTGAGCGTCTGCTCGCGCTCGTCGTGGCCGCCGCCCATGCCGGCGCCACGGTGCCGGCCGACCGCGTCGATCTCGTCGACGAAGACGATCGCCGGGGCGTTCGACTTGGCCTGCTCGAACAGGTCGCGGACCCGGCTGGCGCCGACACCGACGAACATCTCGACGAAGTCCGAGCCCGAGATCGAGTAGAACGGCACGCCGGCCTCGCCGGCGACGGCCCGGGCGAGCAGGGTCTTACCGGTACCGGGCGGGCCGAAGAGCAGCACGCCCTTCGGGATCTTGGCGCCCAGGGCCTGGTACTTCGCCGGGTTCTGCAGGAAGTCCTTGATCTCGTGCAGCTCCTCGACGGCCTCCTCGGCCCCGGCCACGTCCGCGAAGGTGGTCTTCGGCGTGTCCTTGGTGATCATCTTCGCCTTGGACTTGCCGAAGTTGAGCACCCGGGAGCCGCCGCCCTGCATCTGCGACATGAAGAACAGCAGCAGGAGCACCAGCAGGGCGATGGGGAGCAGGTTGACCAGCAGGCTCACCCAGACGCTGTCCGAGGAGACCTTGGTGTCCGCCGGGCCGGTGACCCGGTTCGCGGCCTTGGCGGCCAGCACCTCGTTCCAGACCTGGTCGCCGGCCTGGTACGGGAACTGCGCCTCGATCTTGTCGGTGGTGGTCTCACCGAACTTGGTCTTCTGGGTCAGGTCGAGCTGGAGCGTCTGCTCCTTGTCCTGGAAGACCGCCTTGTTGATCTTGGCCGTGTGGAGCTGGTCGAGCGCAACGGAAGTGTCCACCCGGTGGTAGCTGGGACCAGCGGTGAACAGCTGACTGAGCACAACGGCGCCGAGGATGACCAGGATGATCCAGACCACCGGTCGGCGGAAGAAACGCGTACGTTCCATACTGTTGTCGGGCGCCGAGACGCCCGCATCCTCCTGATCGACGTCCTGACCGTCTGAATGGTGTCGCCGCCTCGGGCGGCGGCCGGAGCCGCCGTGCGGGCCGGCCTCGACCCCGAAGCGCGCGAACTGCCGCGCCGCGGTCATTCGACGGTACACCGTTCGTGCCGGATGTGAGCTTGCGAGCCCAGCACTTACGCGTACGGCGAACCGGGGTTTGGGCCGGCGTGACGGGGAGGGTTGCCTCCACGCCACCGGTCCCTACCGTAGCCCGGTGAGCTGAGAGTCCGCTGAACGTCCGCTCGACGAGCGCCGATACCCGCGGGTCGGCGGGGCGGCTCAGGCGCGGGCGTAGACCTCGGGCTTGAGCACGCCGACGTAGGGGAGCTCCCGGTACCGCTCGCCGAAGTCGAGGCCGTAGCCGACGACGAACTCGGTCGGGATGTCGAAGCCGACGTACTTGACCGGGACCGGCACCTTGACCGCGTCGGGCTTGCGGAACAGCGCGACCACCTCGACGCTCGCCGCCGAGCGCGACTCCAGGTAGCGCAGCAGCCAGGAGAGGGTCAGGCCGGAGTCGACGATGTCCTCGACCACCACCACGTGCCGACCGGCGATGTCCCGGTCCAGGTCCTTGAGGATCCGGACCACCCCGGAGGAGGTGGTGCCCTGGCCGTAGGAGGAGACGGCCATGAACTCCAGCTCGGCGGGGGGACCCTGGCGGCCGAGCGCCCGGGCGAAGTCGGCCATGAACATGACCGCGCCCTTGAGCACGCAGACGAGCAGGAGCCCGTCCTCGACGTGCGCGTAGTCCGCGGAGATCTGCTTGGCCAGCTCCGCGGTCTTCTCGCGGATCTGCGCCTCGGAAATGATCACGTGGTCGATGTCGGCGTCGTACCAGGAGCCGTCAGCCATGCTCCTAGCCTGCCGTACGCCGGATGGCCTCCGTCGGCGGGGCCGCCCCTTTTGGCGCGGTCCCGCCGGAGATGTTCGGCGTGGAAGGTGCAAATCACCTCAGCAGGTGCCGGAGCGCCAGCGGCGGCCGTCGGCGGTGGGCTTCCAGTCGGCCGAGTCGCGGGTGTCGGCGCCCAGGCCGGTGGCCGAGGCGACGGCCAGGACGAGGAGGAAGAGGAAGAGCAGCAGGAACTCCATGGCGGCGCTCGCTTTCGCGTGGTTGATGTCGGTTTCGCCGCCGGTGCGCACCGGACTGAGACCAGTCTCCGACGGCCAGGACCAACCGGAAAGTGGCAGGAATGCCAGTGGGCATCGATTTTCTGCCACCTCTGCGGTTACCCTCGTCACATGTTGCGTTCGGTCGCCGTCATCGCGCTGGAACAGGTCGCCGCGTTCGAACTCGGCGTCCTGGCGGAGGTGTTCGGCACCGACCGGACCGCCGACGGCTTCCCCGGCTACCGCTTCGACGTCTGCACCGCCGACGGCGGACCGGTGCGCAGCCGCTCCGGTTTCCTGCTCACCCCGCACGCCGACCTCACCCCGGTCGAGGACGCCGACCTGGTCGCCGTGCCGGCGCACCCGGAAGGGACGAGCGTCCCCGCCGCCGTGCTCGACGCGCTGCGCCGGGCCGCCGACCGGGGTGCCTGGTTGCTCAGCGTCTGCTCCGGCGCCTTCCTGTTGGGTGAGGCGGGGCTGCTCGACGGGCGGGACTGCACCACCCACTGGCGGCACGTCGACGACCTGCAACAGCGCTTCCCGGCGGCGAGGGTCCAGTGCAACTCGCTCTACGTGCAGGACGGCAAGCTGCTGACCAGCGCCGGCACCGCCGCCGGTATCGACGCGTGCCTGCACCTGGTCCGCCAGGAGCACGGCTCGGCGACCGCCACCCGGCTGGCCCGCCGGATGGTCGTTCCGCCGCACCGCGACGGCGGCCAGTCCCAGTACGTCGAGGCGCCGATCCCGAAGGCGCCGGAGGCGCCCACCCTGGAGCCGGTGCTGGAATGGCTGATGGGCCACCTGGACCGGACGGTGACCGTGGAGGAACTCGCTACGCGGGCCGGCATGGCGCCCCGTACCTTCGCCCGCCGGTTCCGCGCGGAGACCGGCACCACCCCGCACGACTGGCTGACCAACCAGCGGGTGCTGCTGGCCCGGCGGCTGCTGGAGGAGACCCGGTTGAGCGTGGAGACCGTGGCCGACCAGGCCGGCTTCGGCGACGCGGCGGCGCTGCGGCACCACTTCACCCGTCGGGTCGGCACCACCCCGAACGCCTACCGGACGACCTTCCGGGAACGCGCCGAGGTCTGATCAGCAGCCGGCGCCCCCGGCACACCAGCCGGCCGCCGGGTGTCACCTCATTCCCTTTGCTCTGCTTCAACCCACGCAACACGGGGACGGACCGGTGTTGCCTCCGCTGCAGCAGAGCAAAGGCTGCGCACAGGGTCCGTCGGGCCGGCGGGCGACCGGGCCGACCCCGGCACGGGAGAACGCGGCGGACCGGGGCGGCTCAGCGGGGGTCGCTGAGGATGAGCCGGCCCTTCCGCCGGGCCACGCGCAGACCGCCGGGTAGATGGACTACGCCCTGTCCGTGCCAGCCGGTGACCAGGGCGTCCAGCGCGGCGACGTGGCGGTGCGACAGGGCGGCCGGTGCCGCGCCCAGTTGCCGGGCCCAGGCGTGCAGTACCCGGGTGCGGACCGCCGGGGACAGCGCGACCAGCACGTCGACCGACAGCCCATCGTCGGCAAGCCGGGCGGCGGCGAGTGCGGCGGCGGCCAGGTCGTCCAACGCGGCGGTGTCGGCGGCCACCAGGCGGGCGGTCCGGGCCAGGTTGTCCAGCACCCCCGGGCCGAGCGCCCGGACCAGCGCCGGCAGCACGTCGGAGCGGACCCGGGCCCGGGCGTACGCCGGGTCGGCGTTGTGCGGGTCCTCCCACGGGGTGAGCCCCAGCGCGGCGCAGGCCTTGCGGGTGTCGTCCCGGCCGACGTCCAGCAGCGGCCGGAGCAGCGGCACCCCGTCCAGCTCCCGGCGTTCCGGCATCCCGGCGAGGCCCCGCGGGCCGGCGCCCCGGGCCAGCGCGAGCAGCACGGTCTCGGCCTGGTCGTCGCGGGTGTGGCCGAGCAGCAGCGCGGCGGCGTCGTGCCGGCGGGCGGCGGCGACGAGGGCCTGGTAGCGCGCCTCCCGGGCGGCCGCCTCGGGGCCGCCCGGCCGGCCGGCAACGGTCACCCGGACCGCGTCCACCGGGTCGAGCCCGATCCCGGCGGCCCACCGGGCCACCGCGTCGGCGCGCTCGGCCGAGCCCGGTTGCAGGCCGTGGTCCACGGTCACCAGGCCGGCCAGTCGGCCGAGCCGAGGGGCGACGAAGGCGGTGGCGGCCGCCAGGGCGAGCGAGTCGGCGCCGCCGGAGCAGGCGACCAGCACCGGCCCGTCCCCGGTCAGCCCGGCCAGCGCCCGGCGGACCGCGACCCGGACCGCGGCGACCGGCGGGGCGAGCGCGGCCACGGCGGACGGCTCAGCCGGCGGTCGGGGTGGCGGCGGCCGGCCCGTGCACCCGAGCCACCCAGGCGTCCGGGTCGCCCAGCTCCTCCAGCCGGGGCAGGGTCAGCGGCGAGCCGAAGATCTTGTTGAATCCCTCCATCCCGACCCGCTCGACCACCCCGTGGACGAACTTGCGGCCCTCGGCGTACTGCCGCATCTTGACCTCGATGCCGAGCAGCCGGCGGATCGCCTTCTCCAGCGGGTTGCCGGACTCGCGGCGCCGGTTGAACGCGGACCGGATCGACTCGACGCTCGGGATCACCTGCGGGCCGACGCCGTCCATCACGAACTCGGCGTGCCCCTCCAGGAGGGTCATCAGCGCGGTCAGCCGGTCGAGCACCGCCCGCTGGGCGGGGGTCTGCACGATGTCCAGCACGCTGGCCCGGCTCTCCGGGTCCTTCACCGCGTCGGAGAGGGTGGCCACGCCGCGCCGCAGCCGCTCCAGCAGGTGCTCGCCGCCCTGCGAGGCGTCGACGAACGCCTGCACCTCGCCGAGAAAGTAGGCGCGCATCCACGGCACGGAGGTGAACTGGGTCCGGTGGGTCACCTCGTGCAGGCAGACCCAGAGCCGGAAGTCCCTCGGGTCGCAGCCCAGCTTCCGCTCCACCTCGACGATGTTCGGCGCCACCAGCAGCAGCTGGCCCGGATCGCCGGAGAAGACCTCGTACTGGCCGAGGACCCGGCCGGAGAGGTAGGCCAGCACGGTGCCGGCCTGCACCCCGGTCAGTCGGGAGCCGATCGCCTCGGTCAGCGGCCCGGGCCGCTTGTCCCCGGAGAGCCGGTTCACCAGCGGGGTGATCACCTCACGGAGCCCGGCGATGTTGGCGGCCGCCCAGTCCCGGCGGTCCACCACCTTCACCGGCGGGTGGGCGACCTGCGAACGCAGCCCGGTGTAGTCGGCGACGTGCCCGGCCGCCTCCTCGGTCAGCCGCCGCAGCTCGCCGACCACGTCGGTGGCCTCGGCATACGACACCCGGGGGCCCGACTTGCCCAGCGCCCCCGCGGTCGCGGCGGCCAGATCCCAGTCCACGAACTGCGCCATGCACCCACCGTACCCGCGCCGGAACACCCCAGCCCGGGGTCGCGACCGGGATCGACGCCGATCCCAACGCCCGCGCGGATCAGCGGCAGCCGCAGCCGGCCAGCGCCGAGGTGATCCGGTCGAGGGCCTGCCGGGTGGCGTCCAGGGTGTCCGGCGGCGCCTGGTCGGTCAGCACCGCGAACGTCAGCAGCCGGCCGTCGGCCGTGGTGACCAGCCCGGCGATGGCGTTGACCCCGGTCAGCGTCCCGGTCTTGGCGCGGACCACGCCGGCCCCGGCCTTCGTCACCGCCGCCTGGTAACGCTCGTCGAGGGTGCCGGACCAGCCGCCCACCGGCAGGCCCCCGAAGATCGCCGCCAGCTCGGGGTGACTGCCGTTGCCGGCGAGGGTGATCAGGTCGGTCAGCAGCGACGGGCTGATCCGGTTGGTTCGGGACAGGCCGCTGCCGTCGGCGAGGCTGATCTCGTCGGCGGGCAGCCCCAGCTCGCCGATCACCGCGTCGGTCGCCGCGGCGCCACCGGCGAAGGAGGCCGGCTTGTTCCGGGCCAGGGCCACCTGACGGGCGAGCGTCTCGGCGATCACGTTGTCACTGTCGCTGATCATGATGTCGACCAGCCGGACCATCGGCAGCGACTCGACCTTGCCCAGCTCGGTGCCGGGCGTCGGCGCCCCGGCCGCCGCGCTGGCACCGGACGCGGCGGGAGCCTTGCCCCGCTTCACGTCGGCGTCGCCGGAGAGCCCGAGCAGCCGGGCGAACTGCCGGCCGGCCGTCAGGTCGGGCTGGGGCACCCGCTCGGCCGCGTGGTTGGTGGCCTCGGAGTTCCGCCGGGCCTCCTCGGGGTCCCGGCGGGCGCCGTCGGTCATCAGCGCGGTGATCGCCGCGCCGAAGCCGCCGGTGGGAATGTCGGCGTCCCAGCCCGGCTCGTACACCGGGCCGCTGAACAGGGACGAGTCGACGGTCACCTTGGTCGGCGCGGTGCCGCCCAGCGCCTTGCGGACCTGGGCGGCCAGGTCGTCCAGCCGGGCCGCGCCCGGGTAGAAGCCGTTCTTGTCCACGGCCAGGGTCGGGTCACCACCGCCGACGATGACCACCTCGCCGGGGGTCGCGCCGGCCACCGCGCGGGTCGGGATCCGGTACGCGGGACCCCGGGCGGCCAGCACCGTCACCGCGGTCGCCAGCTTGGTCACCGAGGCGGGCACCGTGGGCGCGTCCTGGCCGGCGCCGTACAGCGCATTTCCGGTGGTCACGTCCGCCACCGACACGTTCACCCGGTCGCCGAGGGCCGCCGCGCGGACCAGCGGGTCGAGCGCGGCGCGTACCCCGTCGGCGGACGGGATCGGGGCGTTGGCGTCCGGACCGGCGAGCACCGCCGCCGGGTCGGGCTCGGGGGGCTGGGCGCTCGCCGACGTCGCGGCGGTCTCGCCGCCCAGCCAGCCGGCCACCGGCCCGGGCCGCACCACGGCCAACCCGACCGCGGCCAGCACGACGACCAGCACGGTGGCGAGCACGGCCAGCGGGAGCCGCCGCCGACGACGGGCCGGCGGGGGCTCGGGAGCGGCCGGCGGGGCGGCCCGACCCACCGGGCCGCCGCCCGGGCCGTCCTGGTCCGGCCAGCGCACCTGACCGCCACCGTAGGGCGACGGCTCGGCCCGGCCGGCGAACTGCTCCGGGCGGGCCCGGCCGACCGGCTCGGCACCATAGGGGCCGGCCGACCCGGGGCCGTACTGCTGCGGGTTGGCCCGGCCCACCGGCTCGGGGCCGTACGACTGCGGGTTCGCCCGGCCCACCGGCTCCGGGCCGTACGAAGGCGGGTTCGCCCGGCCTACCGGGTCGGGGCCGTACCGCTGCGGGTTCGCCCGGCCGACCGGCGCGGAGCCGGCGTCCGGGCGACGCCCGGGGTCGCCCGGCAGGCGGGGAAACTGGGCGTCCGGGACCGGGACGCGCCCGGAGGCGCCGCCGGAACCGGGACCGCCGAACTTCCGCCCGTCAACCCCCTCCGGGCGGTAGTGTGAATCTTCCCTCCCCACGACCCCCTCCTCCCCCGTCGAAAAGCACCTTGGGTGACACTACTTCGGTCCGAACACTATGCGGCGGCCGGAGCCGGCGGGTGCGCATTCACCTGTCCGGGGAGCGGCGCCACTGGTTTCCGTTAGCCAGCGTGGGCAAACGAGGGAGCGTGGAAGATGGATTTCGACGTCACGGTTGAGATCCCGAAGGGTCACCGCAACAAGTACGAGGTGGACCACGCGACCGGCCGGATCCGGCTGGACCGTACCCTCTTCACCTCCACGCAGTACCCGGCCGACTACGGCTTCATCGAGGGCACCCTGGGCGAGGACGGCGACCCGCTGGACGCCCTCGTGCTGGTCCCCGAGCCCACCTTCCCGGGCTGCCTGATCCGCTGCCGCACCATCGGCATGTTCCGGATGACGGACGAGAAGGGCGGCGACGACAAGGTCCTCTGCGTGCCCTACGAGGACCCCCGCCAGGAGCACCTGCGCGACATCCACCACCTGGGCGAGTTCGACCGGCTGGAGATCCAGCACTTCTTCGAGGTGTACAAGGACCTCGAGCCCGGCAAGTCGGTCGAGGGCGCCACCTGGGTGGGGCGCACCGAGGCGGAGGCCGAGATCCGCGCCTCGTACCAGCGCGCCAAGGACGCCGCCGAGCACGGCGAGGCACACTGATCACGGACGTGTGACAGGTCCGGGTCGCTCGGCGACCCGGACCTTCGCGTCTCAGCCGAGCAGGTCGCGGGCCCGGTCGTAGAGGTCGAGCACCGCACAGGCCACCGGCACCACGGAGACCACCAGCGCGGTGTCGGTGAGGTCGGCCAGCCGGCCGAGGTACGGGGAGACCGGCCGCCGGGCGTACGTGGCGCCGGCCGCCACCGCGACCAGGGCCAGGGCGAGCCCGCCGACGGTCAGCGCGAGCAGGCCGGCGGAGCCGGCGCGGCCGGCGAGCACCGCGCCGAGCACGGCGGATCCGGCGAGCCCGGCGGCGACCGTCGGCACCCGGTGCCGCAGCGCGACGAAGAGCCGGGACCGCAGCAGCAGCACCGCCGACCCGACCGCGACCAGCAGCCGCCCGGCCGTCCCGCCCGCCGTGGCGAGCACCGCCGCGGCGGCGACGGCCAGGACGGCGTGCCCGAGCAGCATCCCGGTCAGCATCTCCTCGGTCCGGGCCACCGCCGCGTGGACCCGGCCCCGGTCGGGCAGGTCCCGGACCGGGTGCGCCTCCCCGCCGGGCCCGGCGGCCGGCAGGGTGATCGGCGGCAACGGCAGCTTGCCGAGCCGGATGGCCAGCAGCGGCAGCGCGCCGAGCGTGAAGACGAGCGCGCAGAGCAGCACCGCCGCGGTGGCCGCCGGGTCGAGGAACAGCCCACCGAGCGCGGCGAGCCCGCCGACCGCGCCGACGGTCGCGCCGGCGGAGAAGACCCGGGACCGGGTGGCCACACCGAGCAGGCCGAGCACCGACAGCAGCAGCAGCGCCCCCGAGCCGGCCAGCAGCTCGGGGGCGCCCAGCCAGCGCAACGGCCCGAACGGGCCGACCGGGTCGCCCGAGCTGACCGCGAGCGCGCCGGCCGCGGCGGCGTACGGCAGCGCGTACCCGCCGAGGGTGGCGCCGGCCGGGCCGTCCCCGTACGCCCGGGAGGCGGCCGTGGCGGCGAGGACGAGCAGCAGCGCCACGGCGGCGGCGACCGGCCAGCCGGTGCGCTGCCCGGGGCCGCCGGCCAGCACGGCGAGCAGCCCGACGGCGAGCGGCACGGCCGCCCCGGCCAGCGTGGCGGTCCGGGTGGCGGCGGGCGACCAGGCACTGCCCCGGCGGCGGGCGCCGTCGGCGATCGCCTCGACCACGTCGTCGTACTCCAGTTCGGGCCACTGCGCGCGGGCCGGCACCAGGTGCAGCACCTCGCCGTCGCGCACCCCCTGCGGCAGCAGCGCCTGCGCGGTCGCCAGCACCGCGCCGTCGGTGCGTCGGAGCACCCAGCCGCCGTGCCGCTCCCCGTCGTCGGCCAGCCCCTCACCGGCGTGCCGGAGCACCTCCGGTAGCAGCTCGGCCAGCGGGACCTGTTCCGGCAGGGCCACGTCCACCCGCCGTTGGGGAGCGCTGATGGTGACCCGCGCCAGGCCGACTGTCATCGACATATCTCCATATCGAGCGCGAACGGTGGCTGACGGACGACAGGACTTTACCTACGATGAGCCAGGCTCAGGTTACCGAGAGCCATGGGAGGCTCCGTGTCCACTGTCGTCATCAAGCGCCCGCCGCGGCGTCCCGCGCCGGAGATTCCGGTCGGGGAGCTGCCGGTGGACGCGCCGCCGGAGATCCCCGTCGGGGCGGGCGGGCGCTGGCAGCAGGCGCTGATGGTGCTGCCCATGCTCGGCGGCACGGTGGCGATGGCGATGATGTTCGGCCGCGGTGGCGGGGCCTACTCGTACGTGGTGGGCGGCATGTTCGGGCTCTCCTCGGTGGCCATGCTGGTGACCTCGTGGGGCAGCGCCACCGGCACCCCGAAGAAGTCGGAGATGATGGCCGCCCGGCGGGAGTACCTGCGGCACCTGACCGCGCTGCGCCGCCGGGTCCGGCAGACCGCCGGGGCGCAGCGGGCCGGGCTCTACTACCGGCACCCCGACCCGGGGCGACTCTGGTCCACCGTGGACAGCCACCGGGTCTGGGAACGCCGTCCGGGCGACCCGGACTTCGCGGTGGTCCGGGTGGGCGTCGGCCCGCAGACGCTGGCCACCCCGCTCGTCCCGCCGGTCACCCGGCCGCTGGAGGAGCTGGAGCCGATGACCGCGGGCGCGCTGCGGCGCTTCCTCGACGCGTACTCGGTGGTGCCGGACCTGCCGGTGGCGCTCTCGCTGCGCAGCTTCGCCCGGGTCTTCGTCCGCGGCCCCGCAGGCGCGCGGGGCGCCGGCTCGCCGGCCGCGCAGGCCCTCGCGCGGGCCGTGCTCGCCCAGCTCGCCGTCTTCCACGCCCCGGACGAGCTGCTGATCGCGGTCTGCGCCGGGCCGGAACGGCGGGCGCTCTGGGACTGGGTCAAGTGGCTACCGCACGCCCAGCACCCGAGCCGCGCCGACGCGCTCGGCCCGGTCCGCCTGGTCAGCAGCTCCGCCACCGAACTGGAACGGCTCCTCGACGAGGTGCTGGCCAGCCGGTCGCGGTTCAGCCCGGCCGGCCCGGCCACCGACGGGCCGCACGTGGTGGTGGTGCTCGACGGGGGCGACCTGACCGGCGCCACCGACCTGGCCGGCGACGGCGGCATCGAGGCGGTCACCGTCATCGACCTGGACACCCCGCCGCCGCGGCTGCTCGACCGGTACGCCCTCCTGCTCGACCTGGGCGACGGCCGGCTGCACTCGCACTCCGCCGAGGGGGTCGCCGAGGTGGGCGCCGCCGACGCGCTGGAGCTCGCCGACGCGGAGGTGGTCGCCCGCCGGCTCGCCCCGCTGCGGCTCGCCGGCACGGTACGCGGACCGGACGCCCCGCCCGGCGCCGAGCCGGGCCTGCCCGAGCTGCTCGGCCTCGGCGACCCGGAGGGTTTCACCGCCGAGCAGGGCTGGGCGCCCCGACCGGCCCGGGACCGGCTGCGGGTGCCGATCGGGGTCGGCGCCGACGGTGGCGCCATCGAGCTGGACCTCAAGGAGTCCGCGCAGGACGGCATGGGCCCGCACGGCCTGCTCATCGGGGCCACCGGCTCCGGCAAGTCCGAGCTGCTCCGCACGCTGGTGCTCGGGCTGGCCGCCACGCACAGCTCCGAGCAGCTCAACTTCGTGCTGGTCGACTTCAAGGGCGGGGCGACCTTCGCCTCGTTCGACCGGTTGCCGCACACCGCCGCGGTGATCACCAACCTGGCCGACGCCCTGCCGCTGGTCGACCGGATGGTCGACGCGATCAACGGCGAGCTGGTCCGCCGGCAGGAGCTGCTGCGCCGGGCCGGCAACTTCGCCAGCCTGCGCGACTACGAGCGGGCCCGCGCGGCGGGCACCCCGCTCGCCCCGCTGCCGTCGCTGCTGCTGATCTGCGACGAGTTCTCCGAGCTGCTCTCCGCCAAGCCCGACTTCATCGACCTCTTCGTCCAGATCGGCCGGCTGGGCCGGTCGCTCGGCGTGCACCTGCTGCTCGCCAGCCAGCGCTTGGAAGAGGGGAGGCTACGGGGACTGGATACCCACCTGTCGTACCGGATCGGGTTGCGGACCTTCTCCGCCCTGGAGTCCCGGACGGTGCTCGGGGTGCCCGACGCGCACGAGCTGCCCCGCTCCCCGGGTCACGGCTACCTGCGCGCCGGCACCGACCCGCTGGTCCGCTTCAAGGCCGCGTACGTCTCCGGCGCGGTCCGCCGCCGGGGCGGCCCGGCGGGCGCGGCCGGCAGCGGTGGGCCCCGGCTGCTCGCCTTCTCCACCCACCTGGTGCCGGAGCCGGAGCCGGCCACCCCGGCCGCGCTGCCCGCCGCCGAGGAGGAAGCCCCCACCGAGACCCTGCTCGACCTGCTGGTGGGCCGGCTGGCCGGGCAGGGTCCCCCGGCCCACCAGGTGTGGCTGCCGCCGCTGGACCGCTCCCCCACCCTCGACGAGCTGCTCGGCCCGGTCGCCGCCGACCCGGTACGCGGGCTCACCGTCGGCAATCCCGAGCTGCACGGGGCCCTCCAGGTGCCGGTGGCGGTGGTCGACAAGCCGTACGAGCAGCGCCGGGACCTGTCCTGGCTGGCGCTGGACGGCGCGGCCGGGCACGTCGCGGTGGTCGGGCAGCCGCAGAGCGGCAAGTCGAGCCTGCTGCGCACGCTGATCTGCGCGCTGGCGCTCACCCACACCCCGGCCGAGGTGCAGGTCTACTGCCTCGACTTCGGCGGTGGGGCGCTCGGCGTGCTGCGCGACCTGCCGCACGTCGGCGGGGTGGCCGGGCGCGCCGAGCCGACCGCGGTACGCCGTACCGTCGGGGAGATCGGCACCCTGCTGGCCGAGCGGGAACGCCGCTTCGCCGAGCTGGGCGTGGAGTCGATGGCGGCGTGGCGCCGGCGGCGGGCGGCGGCACCGGCCACCGGGCAGCCGGGGACCGACCCGTTCGGTGACGTGTTCCTGGTGGTGGACGGCTGGGGCACCCTGCGCAACGACTACGAGGACCTGGAGCCGCTGGTCACCGACCTCGCCACCCGCGGCCTGTCGTACGGCGTGCACGTGGTGGCCGCCTCCGTGCGCTGGACCGATTTCCGGCCGGCGATCCGCGACCTCTTCGGTTCCCGGCTCGAACTGCGCCTCGGTGACCCCTCGGACTCGGTGGTGGTGAAGCGGGCGGTGGCGGCGAACGTGCCGGAGCAGGCCGGTCGGGGGATCACCGCGGAGGGGCTGCACTTCCTCGGTGCCCAGCCCCGGGTCGCCGGGCTGGGCGGGGAGACGGTGGACCTGGTCAAGGCGGTCGTCGCCGGCTGGGCCGGGCCGCCCGCGCCCCGGGTCCGGCTGCTCCCGCCGGTGTTGCCGTACGCCGAGCTGGACCTCGCGGCGACCACCGGCCTGGCCTTCCCGGTCGGGGTGGCCGAGGCGGACCTGCGCCCGGTGGTGCTGGACTTCGCGGCCGAGCCGCACTTCGTGGTCTTCGGCGACGCCGAGTGCGGCAAGTCGTCGTTCCTGCGGGCGCTGGCCACCTCGATCATCACCCGCTTCGCCCCGGAGCAGGCCCGGGTGATCCTGGTGGACTACCGGCGCAGCCTGATGGGCACGATCGAGACGCCGCACCTGATCGGGTACGGCGCCGCCGCCCCGCACACCGCCGAGCTGATCGAGTCGGCGGCCGGCTACCTCCAGGGCCGCATCCCCGGGCCCGAGGTGACCCCCGCCCAGCTGCGCAGCCGGTCCTGGTGGTCGGGGCCGGAGCTGTTCGTGCTGGTGGACGACTACGACCTGGTGGCCGGCGGGCCGACCAACCCGCTGCGCGCCCTGGAGGAGCACCTGCCGCACGCCCGCGACGTCGGGCTGCACCTGGTGCTGGCCCGCCGTTCCGGCGGCGCCGGCCGGACCCAGTACGAGCCGATCATCCAGCGGCTGCGGGAGCTTTCCACGGCCGGTCTGGTGATGTCGGGCGGCCCGGAGGAGGGGGCGCTCGTGGGTCAGGTGAAGGCGAGCCCATTGCCCCCGGGCCGGGGCCGGCTGGTGACCCGGAGGGAGGGGGTCCGGTTGGTGCAACTGGCGCACCTGGCGCCGGCGTGACCGGAGTCACCGACTTGCACCGTGACGCACGGGAAACCCGGTAATCTCCGAGCAGCATGATTCTGTCGCGACGAAATGGCTGGGGAATGTGACCAGGGATCGGCACGGACCGACCGCCACCCGACATGTCGTGGGACGCACGCTGCTCGGTGTGGCGGCCGTCGCCGCCGCGGTCGCCGCCCCGCTCGCCCCGCCGGCGCACGCCGCCCCGGCCCGTACGGCCACCCCGCCGCTCGCGACGTCAGGGCAGTTCAACGCCCCGCCGGCGGCCGCCCGGCAAGCGGGCTGGCTCGCCCCGGTGGACACCCCGAGCCGGGTCGACCAGGTCCGCCAGGAGCAGTGGCAGCTCGACGAGTTGCAGGCCAGGACCGCGTGGCACGACTCGACCGGACGCGGCGTGATCGTGGCCGTGATCGACTCCGGGGTGGACGGTGCCCACCCGGACCTGGCCGGTCAGGTGCTGCCCGGCATCGACCTGGTCTCCCCGGACGGCGCCGAGGGGCCGGACCCGGTGGGGCACGGCACCACGGTCGCCGGCCTGATCGCCGGCCGCAACGACGACGACCGGGGCGTGGTCGGGCTGGCCCCGGACGCCAGGATCCTGCCCGTCCGGGTGCTCGACGACGAGAACCGGTACGACGACGCGATGATCGTCGCCAAGGGGGTGCGCTGGGCGGTCGACAACGGCGCCCGGGTGATCAACCTGTCCCTCGGCGGCAGCGGCGACAGCCCGGCCCTGGCGGCGGCCCTCGACTACGCCTTCGCCCGGGACGTCGTGGTGGTCGCCTGCACCGGCAACCTCGCCAGCTCGACCGGCACCAAGGTCTGGTACCCGGCCCGCGAGCCCGGCGTGCTCGCCGTCGCCGGCCTGGAACGCAGCACCCAGAACCTCTGGTCCGGCTCGATCACCGGCCACGAGACCACGCTCGCCGCCCCTGCCACGGCGCTCTTCGGGGCCCGCCCCGGCGGGCCGACCGGCGGGTACTGGCGGGTGCAGGGCACCAGCTTCGCGTCCCCGCTGGTGGCCGCGACCGCCGCCCTGGTCCGGGCCCGCTTCCCGCAGATGTCCGCCGGGGACGTGGTCAACCGGCTGATCACCACCGCGAAGGACCTGGGACCCACCGGCCGCGACGACCGCTTCGGGTACGGCATGGTGGACCCGGTCGCCGCGCTGACCGCCGACGTGCCGGCGGCAGGGCGCAACCCGCTCGACGACAACGACTCCCCGGGCGTGGTGGGCTTCGGCGCGGCGCCCGGACCGGGGCAGGGCGACCGGGCGGCCGGGCGGGGCGCCGACCCGTTCAGCTTCGCCGCTCCGAAACAGCAGACCCGGTGGACGGCCCACCCGGCGGGCCAGCCGGACGACTCCGCGCCGGAACGGCTCTGGACCGGCCTCGCCCTCTTCGTCGCCCTGGTCACCGGCGCAGCGATGGTGGTCCGCAGGTTCCGCCAGTCGCGGCGGTGACCCCGGCACCGCCGGTCTGACCGGGCCGTCCGCTGGGTAGTGCTTGGGGAATGAGCGGGTCGGGCGAGCACAGTCGGATGTCCACGGTCGAGCGGTCCTGGCGGAGCCGGCGGCTGGACCAGGACCATTCGCTGGGCCTCCGGCTCACCCTGGCCGCGGCCGCGGCGTTCCTGGTGCTGGTGCCGTTCGCCCTGCTGGCCCTGCTGGTGCTGGCGGCCTGGCCGCCGCTGTTCCGGTTGGACGCCTCGGTGACCGACGCGCTGCACGGGTACGCCGTCGCCCATCCGGCGTGGGTGCGGCTGATGAGTCTGTGGACCGACGTCTTCGCGCCCGGCCCGCTGCGGGTCGCCACCGCCGTCGTCGTCGCCTGGCTGCTGTGGCGCCGGGCCCGGCGGCTGGCCCTCTGGGCGGTCACCACGATGGTGGTGGGCGGGCTGCTCGGCGCGCTGCTCAAACTGCTCGTCGGGCGGCACCGGCCGGACCTGCTCGACCCGGTCGCCCGGGCGGCCGGCTTCTCCTTCCCGTCCGGGCACGCGCTGAACGCCACCCTGACCGCCGGGGTGCTGCTGCTGGTCTTCCTGCCGTTCACCCACGACCGGCGACCGCTGCGCTCGGCGCTGTGGTTCGCCGCGATCGTGCTCGCGGTGGTGACCGGCGTCAGCCGGATCGCCCTCGGCGTGCACTGGAGCAGCGACGTGCTGGCCGGTTGGCTGCTCGGCGTCGCGGTGGTGGCGGCCACCTCCGCCGCCTTCCGCACCTGGCGCAGCCGGACCGGTCGGCGGCCGGCGCGTACCGCCCGGGAGGGGGTCGAGCCGGAGCTGGCCGGGCCGGGCCTGGACGAGGCGGGCCGGGGGCACGCGTAGTTGCGCGCCCGGTGGGGTATTGGGCGGCCCATGTCCAATGTCGCGGTCCAGGTGACCAAGCGCGTACTGCTGCCGCTGGCCCTGCTCTTCGCCCTCATGGTGGGGCTGGGTCTCCTGGTCGCCCGGGTCCTCACCCGGACCTGGCCGTTCACCGTGGAGGACGCGGTCAACCGCGAGCTGGCGGCCGACCGTACCGCCGGATGGAACCACGTCTCGCTGGTGTTCAGCACGCTGGCCAGCACCCAGCTGGTCGTCGTGGTCACCGTGGTGGTGGCCCTGGTGCTGCGACTGGTGCTGCACCGCTGGCGGGAGCCGCTCTTCCTCTGCGCCGCGGTGACCGCGCAGGCGCTGATCTTCCTGTTCACCACCATGACCATCGACCGCCGCCGGCCAGCCGTCGAGCACATGGACGTCTCGCCGCCCACCTCCAGCTTCCCGTCCGGGCACACCTCCGCCGCCGTGGCGCTCTACGCCGGCATCGCGGTGCTGCTGGCGCTGCGGGCGAAGCGCACCCTGGTGAAGATCACCTGGTGGGCGCTGCTGGTCCTGGCGCCGGTCGGGGTCGCGTTCACCCGGATGTACCGGGGCATGCACCATCCCAGCGACGTGGTGGCGTCGTTCCTCAACGGCGGGACCTGCGTGGCGATCATGGCCCGGGCGGTGCTCGACCGGACGCTGACCTGGGGTCGGACCAAGCTGCCCGTCACCCGCCCGGCTGACGACGCGGCCCCCGCCGCCGCGCGCGGCTGACCCGGCGTCCGCCGCGGCCGGGTGCCGTCAGGTCGGCTCAGGTGCACTCGCCGGTGCCGACCGCCCGGGTACGCTCCGCGCCGGCCAGCGCCACCGGCCGAGCCTCGGCGGCGGTCACCGCGAAACCGGTGTTCGGGTCGTCGGCCGCCGCCGCGAAGATCACCCCGAGCACCAGCCCGTTCGCCGAGACCAGCGGACCACCCGAGTTGCCGCTGCGCACCAGCGCCCGGATGGTGTAGATCTCCCGGGTCACGTCCCCGGAGGAGTAGATGTCGGGTCCGGTGATCTGGTCCACGTCCCGCACCCGGGCCGGCCGGGCGTCGTACGGGCCGTCGAGGGGGAAGCCCAGCACGATCGCGTCCGCGCCGCTGCCGGCCTGCCCGGCGGCGAAGCGCAGCGACGGACCGGGCAACCCGGGCACGTGCAGCACGGCGAGGTCGCGCTCCGGGTCGTAGACGACCACCTCACCGTCGTACCGCTCGCCGCGCAGCTCCACCGCCACCGAGCGGGTGCCGGCCACCACGTGCGCGTTGGTCATCACCCGGTCGTCCGCGTACACGAAGCCGGAGCCCTCGATCCGGCGGGCGCAGCTCGGCGCGGAGCCCAGCACCTTGACCACCGCCCGCTGGCTGTTGGCCACCACGGTGGAACCGGCGAGCGTCGGGTCGGGCGGGGAGACCTGCCGGGCCCGGGTGGGCGCGAGGTCGCCGAAGACGTCCGGGAAGCCGTTGGTGTCGACCGTGTCCCGCAGCGCGGTGGAGAGCTCCTGGGCCTTGTCGGGCAGGATCCGGTCGATCACGGTGAGCAGCGCGCTGTTCCGGATCGAGGAGGCCACCGCGGGCACCGCGGAGGAGCCCAGCGGCACCGCGACCAGCCAGGCCACCAGCATGACGGCGACGAGCGACACGAGCGCGCCGCCGATGTCGTCGAGCCGCTTGGCCACGTCGTTGGTGATCGTCTTGCGCAGGTGCGAGCCGAGCCACCCGGCGAGCGCCTGACCGAGCACGGCGAGCCCGAAGATCGCGACCAGGGAGATCAGCACGCGGATCCCGCTGTCGACGAACTGCCGGGCGATCAGCGGGCCGACCTGGAGGCCGATCAGCGCGCCCAGGAAGAAACCGGAGAGCGACAGCGCCCCGATGGCGAAGCCCTGGCGGTATCCGCTGACCGCGAACACGAGCATGAGCAGGAGCAGGACGAGATCCACGACGGACACGCGTCCAGCGTACGGGCAGCCGGCACGGAACCGGTCCACCGCTCGCGCAACGTGACGGTCAGGTCAGCGGACGGGGCTCTCGTCCACCTCGTCGGTGCCGGCCGAGGGCGCCGGGGCGGCGGCGGTCGGCGGCAGTTCCACCACCCGGCCGCGCGGCCACGGGCGCGCCCAGCCGCCCATCTCCAGCAGCGTGGCCAGCACTCCGGCGGTGAACCCCCAGACCAGCATCCCGCGCGCCGAGAAGGCCGGGCCGATCCAGCCGCTCGGGTGGCGTACCCGCATCCGGTTCTCCGGGTCGACCAGCTCGGCGATCGGCAGCCGGGCGACGTGCGCGACCTCGGCCGGTTCCCGCGGGTGCACCGGGTGCGGGGCGTGCCACCAGGCGAGCACCGGGGTGACCACGAAGTCGCTGACCGGGATCCAGAGCTTCGGCAGCTCGGCCAGCACGGTGACGCTGGTCGGGTCGAGCCCGACCTCCTCGTTCGCCTCGCGCAGCGCGGTGGCGCTGGCGTCGGCGTCCTCCGGGTCGGCCGCGCCCCCGGGGAAGGCCGGCTGCCCGGCATGGTTGCGCAGGGTGGCGGCGCGCTGGAGGACCAGCACGTCCGGGCCGCCGTCCGGTTCCTCGCCGAGCAGCACCAGCACGGCGCTCTCCCGGCCACCGCTCTCCGGGGTGGCGAGCCGGGTGAAGTCCTCGGCGCGGGCGGAGCCGAGCCGGCCGAGCAGCGGCGCCAGCCACGGCGGCGGTTGCCGGTTCACAGGTCGACCTCTGTTCGCGACTGCGGGGCTCGCAGGCCCGGTTCGCTCCTCGCCGTCACGCGCCCACCGCCACGCCGAGGTGCGTCCGCACCAGCTCGGTGAGCCGGGCGTCGTCGAGCGCGCCGCTGGCGTCGGCGTGCCGGACCCGGCCGTCCGCGCCGACGAAGAGGGTGAGCGGGAAGGAGTTGCGGCGCAGCGCCCGCTGGAACGCGTCCCCCTGGTCGACCAGCATCGGGAAGCGGACGCCGAAGTCCTCGCCGATGGACTGGGCGCCGCCGCGGCTGTCCCGGCTGTTCACCCCGATCACCTGGAACCGGCCGTCGGCGCGTTCGCTGAGCCGCTGGAAGGCGGGCAGCTCCTTGCGGCAGGGCGGGCACCAGGACGCCCAGACGTTGACCACCGCCGGGCCCTTCACCTCCCGCAGGTTCACCGGGGCACCCCCGGTGAAGCAGTTGAGGGTCAGCTCGGGCAGCGGGTCACCCGTCCCGGCGGTGGGGGCGGGGGCGGCCGAGGCCGGCGCGGCGGTCAGCGCCGCGCAGTCGGCGAACGGCGAGGGGCGCTCGGCGCGGGGGGCGGCCGGCGGGGCCGCCCGCTGGTCGGTGGCGGTGCAGCCGGCGACCGCCAGCAGCACCGGGACGAGCAGGGCCGCGAGTCGGCGGTTCACGGCACCTCCGCCGCGACGGCCTGCTGCGGCACCAGCTCCGGGTCGATCCCGACGGCCGCCGCCAGGTCCCGCGCCCGGGGGCCCTTGAGCAGCTTGGCCGCGGCCGCCGGCTCGGTCGGCCCGGTCCCGTACGACGGGCAGAGCTTCGCCAGCGTGCAGGCGCCGCAGGCCGGCTTGCGGGCGTGGCAGACCCGCCGGCCGTGGAAGATGATCCGGTGCGACAGCATGGTCCAGTCGCGCTTCGGGTAGAGCGCCCCGATCGCGTGCTCGATCTTGACCGGGTCGGTCTCGGTGGTGAGCTTCCACCGCTGCACCAGCCGCTGGAAGTGGGTGTCGACGGTGATGCCGGGGACGCCGAAGGCGTTGCCGAGGATCACGTTGGCGGTCTTGCGGCCGATCCCGGGGAGGGTCACCAGGTCGGCCAGCCGGCCGGGGACCTCCCCGTCGTACCGCTCGCAGAGGGCCCGGCCGAGGTTGATCAGGGAGCTGGTCTTGTTGCGGTAGAAGCCGGTCGGCCGGATCAGCTCCTCCAGCTCGGCCCGGTCCGCCCCGGCGTAATCGGCCGCGCTGCGGTAGCGGGCGAAGAGCTTCGGGGTGACCTCGTTGACCTTCTTGTCGGTGCACTGCGCGGAGAGGATCGTGGCGACCGCGAGCTCCAACGCGTTGGAGTGGTCGAGTTCACAGTGCGCGTCCGGGTGCGTCTCGGTCAGCACCCGGCCGATCCGCCGGGCGCGGCGCGTACGGCCGAGGTCGGTCTCGGGGGAACTGGTTGTCACGCCGGCCAGCCTACGTCGCGCGGGTGACGTCCCGGCGGGCCGACGCGGGCGCGGACCGCCCGGCCCGGCCTACGGCGCGGTGATCCGGCCGGCCGTGTCGAGCCGCGCCCCGGTCTTCGGGAAATCGGCCCGGCTCATCGCCCGGACCAGCCCGAGACCCTGGTGGCCGGGGTCGATCGCCGGCCGGCCCACGCCGTTCATCGCGGTCGAGGTGAACGTCCCGCCGGCGAAGCTGCCGTCCGGCTTCAGCGACACCTTCAGCACGCCGCCCCAGCCGAGCCGGCCGGAGCTGTTCAGCGACTTGCCGCCGCCCGCGAAGTTGCCCAGGCTGTACGCGATCAGCCGGCCCCGGTAGAACTCCATCCCGCGCAGCACGTGCGGGCCGTGCCCGACGACCAGGTCCGCCCCGGCGTCGACGACCGCGTGCGAGAAGCGGACCGGGTCGCCCCGGTTCTCGCCGAAGAACATCTCCGTGCCCGGCTTCACGTGGCTCCGGTCGGCGCCCTCAGCACCCATGTGCACCTGCACCACCACCAGGTCGGCCATGGTGGCCGCCTTCGCCACCACCCGCTTCGCCGACTCGATGTCGACCAGGCTGTTGGACCAGACGTACGACGAGAAGCCGGCGACCGCGACCTTGACGTCCTGGACCTCGACCACGGTGATCTGGTCGGGCGCGCCGGTGTGCTCGAGGCCGTGCTCCTCCAGCGTCCGCTGGGTGTTCTGGTAGCCCTTAGGGCCGTAGTCGTAGCCGTGGTTGTTGGCCTGGTTGAGCAGCTCGAAGCCGGCGTCGCGGAGGTGCGCCGCGTACTCCGGGGGCGCCCGGAACTGGTAGCAGTTCTGCGGGTTCGGCCCGCACTTGCCCGCGCCGGTGTCCTCGGTGAGCGGCTCCTCCAGGTTCCCCATCACCAGGTCGGCCTTGAGCGCGGCCTTGACCTGGTCGAAGAAGCCCTTGCCGCCGTTGGCGGGCAGCCGGGACGGGGCGTTGCCCATGATGACGTCGCCGGTCGCGGCGAGCGAGATGGCGCTGCCGGCGGCCTCCGCCGGTCCGGGGTCCGCCGACCCGGCCGGGTCGGGCGGGACGGGCGAGCCGGTCGACCCGCCGCCCGCGCCCTGCTGCCAGACCGGCGGGTCGCCGGCGTCGTCGGCGCAGCCGGCGGCGAGGAGCACGACGAGCAGCGCGCCGAGGGCGGCCAGACGGCGGCGACGGCGGCGGAACGCTGAGGGGGCGGCAGCATACATCGCCTGCGACGCTACCGCGCGGCAAACGCTCCGACGAGGGCCGATCGGCCGGAAACCCGGGCCCCCCGGAGCGCCGCCCGCCGGCCGGGTCACCCGGTCCGCCGGTCGGACCAGGGCACGACGGCGCCGGCGCCCCCGGCGAGCACGGCCGCGTGCACCGCCCGGGCCAGCGGGGCTCCCCAGGCGGACCGGGGGCCGCCGTACGGGGCCGGCTCGCCGTCGGCGGGGCAGAGCACGGTGACCGCGTCGGTGGGCGTGCCGGTGGCCGGCAGCCCCAGCTCCCAGATCGCCTGCGCCTTCGCCTCGGTGGCGGTGGCCACGGCGTTGACCAGCGCCGCCTCGCCCAGCCGGGCGGGGACGGACACGATGATGTTGACCGTGCCGACCCGCTGCCCGGGTGCGGCCGGGGCCGGCGCGGCGGCCCAGACCGGGGTGCCGAGCCCGACGGTCGCCCACACCCGCACGCCGCTGTCGGTCCGGGCCACCACCTCGGCCACGTCGACTCCGGTCAGCAGCCCGACACCGGGCCCGGGGAGGCCGAGCCCGTCGGCCAGCTCGGCCAGGTGGGCGGCCGGGTCGTCCCGGTGGTACGACATCGGCACGGTCGCGTTGACCACCCACCGGCGTACCCCGATCCCGCCGCCCAGCGGGGTCGTGCCGACCGCGAGCACCGGCTCGGCGGCCCGCCACACCAGCAGCGGGATATCCCACCCGTCTTCTGGACGGGTGGTCAGGAAGGGCTCGCTCAGCACGGGAACGACCCTACGATCGAGGTCAGGACGGGCGGCGACCACCCGCACCGGACGCGGGATCCTAGTCCTTGATCAGGTCGGGCAGGTTACGTCCAACGATCAAGATTCCAGGGGTGCACCTCTGATTCGCGCTCACGTGCGCCTAGACTGGCGGCGCGCGAGGGGATCAGCGGACGGCGGACCCGGCCGACGGACGGCACGCGCTGGCGGAGGTGACCGATGGACGAGGTACTGGCCCGCAGCGGCATCTTCCAGGGTGTCGACCCGGAGGCTGCCGAGGCGCTCGCCAAGGAGATGGAGACGATCGAGGTCCGCAAGGGCGAGATCGTCTTCAACGAGGGCGAGCCCGGCGACAGTCTCTACATCCTGCTGTCCGGCAAGATCAAGGTCGGCCGCCGCGCGGCGGACGGCCGGCAGAACCTGATCGCGGTGATGGGCCCGTCGGACATGGTCGGCGAGTTGTCGCTCTTCGACCCGGGCCCGCGTACGGCGACGGCCACCGCGGTGACCGACACCCGGCTGGTGCGGCTGCGCAAGCAGGCGCTGCGGCCGTGGCTGAACAACCGGCCGGAGATCGCCGAGCAGCTGCTGCGGGTGCTGGCCCGCAGGCTGCGCCGGACGAACGACTCGCTGGCCGACCTGATCTTCACGGACGTGCCGGGGCGGGTCGCCAAGAACCTGCTCCAGATGGCCGGCCGGTTCGGCACCCGGGACGGCGGCGTGCTGCGGGTGACCCACGACCTGACCCAGGAGGAGATCGCCCAGCTCGTCGGCGCCTCCCGGGAGACCGTCAACAAGGCGCTCGCCGACTTCGCCTCGCGCGGCTGGCTGCGGCTGGACGGCAAGAGCATCATCATCCTCGACCCGGAGCGCCTGGCCCGCCGCGCGCGGGTCTGACCGAGTCGGGACAGCATCGACAGGGACCGCCCTCCGGGGCGGTCCCTGTCGTCGTTCTGCCCGGCGCAGAACCCCCTCGACGTCCGGCGGCCGGACGGGCACGGTGGGCTGATGCTCGAACGTGTCGCCGTCCTCTCCGACATCCACGGCGCGCTGCCGGCGCTCGAGGCCGTACTGGCCGAGCCGGACGTCGCCGCCGCCGACCTGATCGTGCTCACCGGCGACATCGCCGCCGGCCCGCAGCCGGTCGAGGTGCTGGACCTGCTCGCCGCGCTCGGGGAGCGCGCCTGCTGGGTCGGTGGCAACGCCGACCGGGAGCTGGTCGAGGCGCGGTCCGGGCGGTCGTCCCCGCACGACGTCTCGAACTGGGCGGCGGCGCAGCTCCGCGACGACCAGGTCGCCCGGCTGGCCGCGCTGCCGCTGACCGTCACCCGGTCGGTCGCCGGCCTGGGCGAGGTGCTCTTCTGCCACGCGACGCCGCGGGACGACGAGGAGATGGTGCTGGTCGACTCCCGGCTGGAACGCTGGGCGGAGGTCTTCGCCGGGCTGCCCGCCGAGGTCGGCACGGTGGTCTGCGGACACACCCACATGCCGTTCACCCGACTCGTCGACCGGCGCCTGGTGGTCAACCCGGGCAGCGTCGGCATGCCGTACGGCGGGGCGGGCGCCTGGTGGGCGCTGCTCGGCCCCGGGGTGCAGCTCCGCCGGACCGGGTACGACGTGGCCGCGGCCTGCGCCCGGGTGGCGGCCGAATCGACCTACCCGGACGCCGCCGAGTGGGCCGACGAGTACCTCCGCTCCCGGCACAGCGACGCCGACGCACTCGCCGTCTTCGGCCCCGGCGACGGCCGCTGAACCCTGGGCCGTCACGCCTGCCACCCGCCGGGCCTGCCAGCCGGCTCCGCGCCGGCACCGCCGTGCGCGGACCGGTCCGCGCCGACGCCGGTCATGGCTTCTGGACGCTACGAAGCTGATGACGTAGGTGGATCGAGCGCGATTCATCGACGTCATCAGCTTCGTAGTCACCTCTACCCCACCCGGTGGTCGCCACTCGCGGAAGGAGCGGCCGCGACGACGATGCCGGTGGTCGATCCTGAAAAGGTCAGTCTTGACTGTTTGTTTCGTGGGCGGCACGCTGTCCCCGTGCCCGCCGCATCGACCCGCGTCCCGCAACAGGAGCGCAGCCGCGCCACCCAGGCCCGGCTGCTGGAGGCGACGGTCGAGTGCCTGGTCGAGCACGGCTGGTCCGGCACCACGACCACCGTGGTGGCCGCCCGAGCCGGCGTCTCCCGCGGCGCCCAGCTGCACCACTACCCCACCAAGGCCGCCCTGGTCACCGCCGCCGTCGCCCACCTCACCGAACGCCGGGCGGCGGAGCTGCGCACCGAGGCGGACGCCCTGCCCGCGGGCCCGCAGCGGCTGGACCGGGTGATCGACCTGCTCGGCGCGGCCTTCACCGGGCCGCTCTTCGTCGCCGCCCTCGAACTCTGGGTGGCCGCCCGCACCGACGCCGAGCTGCGCGCCGCCCTGGTGCCGCTGGAGGCCCGGGTGGGCCGCGAGATGCACCGGTTGACCGTCGAGCTGCTCGGGGTGGACGAGCGCCGCCCCGGCGTCCGGGAGGCCGTGCAGGCCACCCTCGACCTGCTCCGCGGGCTGGGCGTGGCCAACCTGCTCAGCGACGACTCGCCCCGCCGCACCGCCCTGCTGCACACCTGGAAACGTCAGCTCGCCACCCTGCTCGCCCCGAACCCCGGATCGCCGGACGCGATGCCACCGGCGACCGCAGGCCCGGGACGCGAGGGGCCCTGACCCGAACGCCCTGACCGGCACACCCCCGCCCGGAGGCACCATGGTCGACCTGCCCGCACTGCTCGCGGATCTCGCCGCCGAATCCGACCAGCTCGACGCCCTCGTCGCCGGGCTGCCACCGGAGGGCTGGGCCCGGCCGACACCCGCCCCCGGGTGGACGGTCGCCCACCAGATCGCCCACTTGGCCTGGACCGACCACGTGGCCCGGCTCGCCGCCACCGACGCCGAGGCCTTCTACGCCTCGGTCCTCTCGGCGCCCGACCCGGCCCGGCTGGTCGACGACGGGGCCGAGTCGTTCCTCGCCCCGCCCGCCGAGCTGCTGGCCCGCTGGCGGGACGGCCGGGCGGCGCTCGCGTCGGCCCTCGCCGCCGTGCCGCCCGGGGAGAAAATGCCCTGGTACGGCACCCGGATGTCGCCCGCCTCGATGGTCACCGCCCGGATCATGGAGACCTGGGCGCACGCCGAGGACGTCGCCGACACGCTCGGCGTCACCCGCCCGGCCACCGCCCGCCTGCGCCACATCGCCCACCTCGGCTTCCGTACCCTCGGACACGGCTTCGCCGCCCACGGCCGGCCGGCGCCGACCGCGCCGGTGCGGGTCGAGCTGACCGCACCCCACGGCGACACCTGGACCTTCGGGCCGGCCGACGCCGCCGACCGGGTCACCGGGCCCGCGCTGGACTTCTGCCTGCTGGTCACCCAGCGCCGACACCGCGCCGACCTGTCCCTGGTCGCCACCGGCCCGACCGCCGACGAGTGGCTGGACGTGGCCCAGGCCTTCGCCGGGCCACCCGGAGCCGGCCGCGAGCCGACGACCGCACCGCCCGACGGTGGCCGGGCGGCGGCCGTACCGGACCGGGACGAGCGCGCCGGGGCGACGCCGTGAGCGGCGTGCTACGGATCGGCAACGCCTCCGGCTTCTACGGCGACCGGTTCACCGCCTGGCGGGAGATGCTCGACGGGGGCGAGCTGGACGTGCTGACCGGGGACTACCTGGCCGAGCTGACCATGCTCATCCTCGGCCGGGACCGGCTGCGCGACCCCGACCTCGGGTACGCGAAGACCTTCCTCCGCCAGCTCGAAGACTGCCTCGGCACCGCGCTCGACCGGGGCGTGCGGATCGTGACCAACGCCGGCGGGCTGAACCCGGCCGGCCTGGCCACCGCGATCGGCTCGCTCGCCGACCGGCTCGGCCTCACCGCGCGGATCGGGTACGTCGAGGGCGACGCCCTGCGACGCCCGGACGCGCTCACCGCCAACGCCTACCTCGGCGCGTTCGGCATCGCCGCCTGCCTGGACGCCGGGGCGGACGTGGTGGTCACCGGCCGGGTCACCGACGCCTCCCTCGTCGTCGGGCCGGCGATCGCCCGCTTCGGCTGGGGCCGCGACGACCTCGACGCGCTGGCCGGGGCGACCGTGGCCGGGCACCTGATCGAGTGCGGGGCCCAGGTCACCGGCGGCAACTTCAGCTTCTTCACCGAACTGCCCGACGGCGGCCACCGGCCCGGCTTCCCGATCGCCGAGCTGCACCCGGACGGCTCGTCCGTGCTCACCAAGCATCCCGGCACCGGCGGCGCGGTCACCGTGGAGACCGTCACCGCCCAACTGCTGTACGAGGTGGGCGGCCCGGCGTACCTGGGGCCGGACGTGGTGACCCGGCTGGACACGGTCACCCTGACCGCCGACGAGCCCGACCGGGTACGCGTCTCCGGCGTCCGGGGCACCCCGCCGCCGGACACCCTCAAGGTGGGCGTCAACAACCTGGGCGGCTTCCGCAACTCGATGACCTTCGTGCTCTGTGGGCTGGACATCCCGGCCAAGGCGGCCCTGGTCCGGGGGCAGCTCGAGGAGGCGGTCGGCAAGGAAGGGCTGGAGTTCACGCTGGCCCGCACCGACCACCCGGACGCCACCGACACCGAGGCGGCGAGCGCGCTGCTGCACGTACACCTGCGCGACGGCGACCAGGCACGGGCCGGGCGGACCTTTTCGGCGGCCGCGGTGGAACTGGCGCTGGCCTCCTACCCGGGCTGCACGCTGACCACCCTGCCGGGCGACGCCACCCCCTACGGCGTCTTCACCGCGGACCTCGTGCCGCAGGACGCGGTCGCCCACGTCGCCGTGCTGCCCGGCGGCGAACGCGTGCCGATCGCCCCGCCGATCCGGACGGCCGCGACGCCGGCGGACACCGGGTCCGCCGACGCGGCCGCGCCCGAGGCGGCCGCCGGACACGCGACCCGGCGCGGGCCGCTCGGCGAGCTGGTCGGGGCGCGGTCCGGGGACAAGGGCGGCGACGCGAACCTGGGGGTCTGGGCGCGCACCGACGAGACCTGGGCCTGGCTGCGCGGCTGGCTCACCGTCGAGCGGCTGGCGGAGCTGCTGCCGGAGACCGCCGCGCTGACCGTCGAGCGGTACGAGCTGCCGAACCTGCGCGCGGTCAACTTCGTGGTCCGAGGGCTGCTCGGGCAGGGGGTGGCCGCCTCCACCCGGTTCGACCCGCAGGCCAAGGCGCTCGGCGAACTGCTCCGCTCCCGCGTGGTCGATCTGCCCACGGAACTGCCCGCCATCATCACCAGGAGGGCACAGCCGTGACCATCGTGGACACCCCCGAGCGGCGGCAGCTCCGCGAACTGACCCGGGCCTTCGTGACCCGGGAGGTGCTGCCGCACCTGGCCGACTGGGAGCGGGCCGGCGAGGTGCCCCGGTCGCTGCACGAGACGGCGGCGAAGATCGGACTGCTCGGCGTCGGCTTCCCGGAATCGGTTGGTGGCAGCGGCGGCGACCTGCTCGACTCGATCATCGTCACGGAGGAGATCATCCGCTCTGGCGGCTCGTCCGGTCTGGTGGCGGCGCTCTTCACCCACGGCATCGCGCTGCCGCACATGGTGGCCGCGGCCGGCGCCCGCCTCGGCCCCTCGCTCGGCGCCTCGCTCGGCGGGGCGCGGACGACGAACGACGACCTGATCGACCGGTACGTCCGCCCCACCCTGGCCGGGACGATGATCGGCGCGCTGGCGATCACCGAGCCGGACGGCGGCTCGGACGTCGCCGCGATCCGCACCACCGCCCGCCGGGACGGCGACCACTACGTGGTGAACGGGTCGAAGACCTACATCACCAGCGGGGTCCGGGCCGACTTCGTGACCACGGCGGTCTGCACCGACTTCCCGGGCAGCGGCGAGCTCAGCCTGCTGGTGATCGACAAGGGCCTGCCCGGCTTCACCGTGGGACGCCGGCTGGAGAAGCTGGGCTGGCACTGTTCGGACACTGCCGAGCTCTCCTTCGTCGACGTACGGGTGCCGGCGGCGAACCGGATCGGCGCGGAGAACACCGGCTTCCTCGCGATCATGCAGCACTTCGCCAGCGAGCGGCTCTCCCTCGCCACGCAGGCGTACGCGACCGCGCAGCGCTGCGTGGAGCTCGCGGCCCGGTGGTGCCGGGACCGGTCCACGTTCGGCCGGCCGCTGGCCAGCCGGCAGCTGATCCGGCACCGGTTGGCCGAGATGCACACCCGCGCCGAGGCGGCCCGGGCGTACGTGCACGAGGTGGCCGCCCGGGTCGCGGCCGGCGAGCCGGTGGTGACCGAGGTGGCGATGGCGAAGAACGTCGCGGTGGCCGCCTGCGACCACGTGGTCGACGCGGCGCTGCAACTGCACGGCGGCTTCGGCTACCTGCGCGACGCCGAGGTGGAACGGCACTACCGGGACGCCCGCATCCTCGGCATCGGCGGCGGCACCACCGAGATCATGAACGAGATCATCGCGAAGGGCATGGGCCTGTGACCACACTGGACAGCGCACTGGACCCGTCCTCGCCGGCCTTCGCGGCCAACCGCGAGGCCCTGCTGGAGCGCCTCGCCGAGCTGGACGCCGCGCTCGACCAGGCCCGCGCGGGTGGCGGCGAGAAGTACGTGACCCGGCACCACAAGCGGGGCAAGCTGCTCCCCCGGGAACGGATCGAGTTGCTCCTCGACCCGGACGGCCCGTTCCTGGAGCTGTCCCCGGTGGCCGCGTACGGCACCGATTTCCCGGTCGGGGCCAGCGTGGTCACCGGCATCGGCGTGATCGAGGGCGTGGAGTGCCTGATCGTCGCCAACGACCCGACGGTACGCGGCGGCGCGGTCAACCCGTGGTCGCTCGCGAAGACCCGGCGGGCCGGCGAGATCGCCCTGGCCAACCGGCTGCCGATGGTCAACCTGGTCGAGTCCGCCGGGGCGGACCTGCCCACCCAGGCGGAGATCTTCATCCCCGGCGGCCGGGTGTTCCGCGACCTGACCCGGCTCTCCGCGGCGAAGATCCCCACGGTCAGCGTGGTCTTCGGCAACGCCACCGCCGGCGGCGCGTACGTGCCGGGGATGTCCGACTTCACCATCATGATCCGGGACCGCTCGCAGGTCTACCTGGCCGGGCCGCCGCTGGTGAAGATGGCCACCGGCGAGGTCACCGACGACGAGTCGCTGGGCGGGGCGGCCATGCACGCCACGAAGTCCGGCCTGGCCGACTTCCTCGCCTCCGACGAGCGGGACGGCATCCGGCTGGCCCGGCAGTGCGTACGCCGGCTCAACTGGCGCAAGCAGGGCCCGCCGCCGCGCAACCCGTTCCCCCAGCCGCCCAAGTACGACCCGGAGGAGCTGCTCGGCATCGCCAGCGCCGACCTGAAGGTGCCGTTCGACCCGCGCGAGGTCCTCGCCCGGGTGCTGGACGGCAGCGAGTTCGACGAGTTCAAGCCCGGCTACGGCACCGCGCTGGTCACCGGCTGGGGCGAGCTGCACGGCTGGCCGGTCGGCGTGCTGGCGAACGCCCGGGGTGTGCTGTTCAGCGAGGAGGCGCAGAAGGCCACCCAGTTCATCCAGCTCGCCAACGCCGCCGACACCCCGCTGGTCTTCCTGCAGAACACCACCGGCTACATGGTCGGCACCGAGTACGAGCAGCGCGGCATCATCAAGCACGGCGCCCTGATGATCAACGCGGTGTCGAACTCGGCCGTGCCGCACCTGACGGTCAACCTGGGCGCCTCGTACGGCGCCGGCAACTACGGCATGTGCGGCCGGGCGTACGAGCCGAGGTTCCTGTTCACCTGGCCGAACGCCAGGTCGGCGGTGATGGGCCCGGCTCAGCTCGCCGGGGTGCTGTCGATCGTCGCCCGGCAGGCCGCCGCCGCTCGGGGGCGCGACTACGACGAGGACTCCGACGCCGCCATGCGGATGATGGTCGAGCAGCAGATCGAGTCCCAGTCCGGGGCGCTCTTCCTCTCCGGCCGGCTCTACGACGACGGGGTGATCGACCCCCGGGACACCCGTACCGTCCTCGGGCTCTGCCTGTCGGCGATCCACAACGGACCGGTGAAGGGCGCCGACGGCTTCGGCGTCTTCCGGATGTGAGGGGGCGACTCATGATCAACCGACTGCTGGTGGCCAATCGCGGGGAAATCGCCCGCCGAGTCTTCGCCACCTGCCGGGCACTCGGCGTGGACACGGTCGCCGTGCACTCCGACGCGGACGCCGACGCGCCCTTCGTGGCCGAGGCCGACCTGGCCGTCCGGCTGCCCGGGAACACGCCGGCCGAGACGTACTTGCGGATCGACCTCATCCTGGACGCGGCCCGGCGGGCCGGCGCGGACGCGGTCCACCCGGGCTACGGCTTCCTGGCCGAGAACGCCGACTTCGCCGCGGCCGTCACCGACGCGGGGCTGACCTGGGTCGGCCCGCCGGCCAAGGCGATCGCCGCGATGGGCGACAAGATGGCGGCCAAGGCGCTGCTCGCCGATGCGGGCGTGCCGATGCTGCCGACCTGGACCGACGCCGACCAGGTGACCGACTTCCCGGTGCTGGTCAAGGCCGCCGCGGGCGGTGGCGGCCGGGGCATGCGGGTGGTCCGCGACGCCGCCGGGCTCGCCGAGGCCGTCGCGGGCGCGCGCCGCGAGGCGGCCGCGGCGTTCGGCGACGGCACGGTCTTCATCGAGCGGTACGTCGAGCGCGGCCGGCACGTCGAGGTGCAGATCTTCGGCGACACGCACGGCACCGTGGTGGCCCTCGGGGTGCGCGACTGCTCGATTCAGCGCCGCCACCAGAAGATCGTCGAGGAGGCGCCGGGGGTCCTGTCCCCGCAGGTGCGCGAGCGGCTGCACGAGGCGGCGGTGGCCGCCGGCCGGGCGGTCGACTACGTCGGCGCGGGGACCGTCGAGTTCCTGCTCGCGCCCGACGGGGAGGTCCACTTCCTGGAGATGAACACCCGCCTCCAGGTGGAGCACCCGGTCACCGAGCTGACCACCGGACTGGATCTCGTCCGGCTGCAACTGCTCGTCGCCGAGGGCGAGCCGCTGCCGGAGCGGGCCCGTGACGCGCACTGGATGCGCGGCTACGCCTTAGAGGTGCGGCTCTGCGCCGAGGACCCGGCCCAGGGCTTCCGCCCGGCCACCGGCACCCTGCGGCGGTTCGCCGTCCCTGGCGTGGACCGCGAGTTCGGCAACCTCCAGCGGGCGGGCCTGCGACTCGACTCCGGCGTGGTCGACGGCTCGACGGTCACCGTTCACTACGACTCGATGCTCGCCAAGCTGATCGCCTGGGCGCCCACCCGGGCCGAGGCGGTCCGCGCCCTCGCCGGCGCGCTGGCCCGGGCCGAGCTGCACGGCGTCGCCACCAACCGGGACCTGCTGGTCCGGGTCCTGCGCAGCCCCGAGTTCGGCGCCGCGGACGTCGACACCGGCTTCCTGGACCGGCATCCCGAGGTCTTCGCCCCGCTGCTCCCCGCCGACCAGCTCCCCCTGGTCACCCTCGCCGCCGCGCTGGCGGGCGCCGCCGGGCGTCGGGCGTCCGCGCCCGTGTTGGGCGGGCTGCCGTCGGGCTGGCGCAACGTGCCGGCGTTTCCGCAGGTCACCCGATTCAGCGGAGTGGACGGCGGCGAGATCGAGGTCCGGTACCAGCTGGACCGCAGCGGGGCACTCGCCGAGTGGTCCGTGTCCCTGGCCGGTGGAGGCACCACTTCCGACGCGGCGCCGGCCGTGACCGTGGTCGAGGCCGCTCCCGACCGCGTCGTGCTCGACGTCGACGGGACGCGGCGGGCGTTCCGCGTACACCGGGTGGGGTCGGAGGTCTTCGTGGACGGCCCGGCGGGGGCGGCGAGCCTCACCGAGCGGCCGCGCTTCCCCCTGCCCACCGCGGAGCTGGCCGCCGGGTCCCTGCTCGCGCCGCTGCCCGGCGCGGTGACCCGGGTGCACGTCGAGGTCGGGCAGCGGGTCGCCGCCGGCGAGCTGCTGCTGACCTTGGAAGCGATGAAGCTGGAACACCCCGTGCTCGCCCCGACCGACGGCGTGGTCGCCGAGCTGCCGGTCCCGGCGGGCGGCCAGGTCGACACCGGCGCCGTGCTGGCCGTGGTCAACCCCGAGGAGGATCCGCGATGAACTTCGACCTCACCCCCGAGCAGGACCAGCTCCGCGACGCGGTCCGGGCGCTGGGCCGCAGGTACGGCCACGGCTACTTCGTCGAGAAGGCCAAAGCCGGCGAGCACACCACCGAGCTGTGGCACGAGGCCGGCCGGCTCGGCTACCTCGGCGTGAACATCCCCACCGAGTACGGCGGTGGGGGCGGCGGCATCACCGAGCTGGCCGTCGTCTGCGAGGAGCTGGCGGCGGCCGGCTGCCCGCTGTTGCTGCTCGTGGTCTCCCCCGCGATCGCCGCCACCGTGATCAACAAGCATGGCACCGACGAGCAGCGCAAGCGCCACCTGCCCGGGCTGGCAGACGGCTCACAGAAGATCGTCTTCGCGATCACCGAACCCGAGGCGGGGTCGAACTTCCACCGGCTCGGCACGGTGGCCCGCCGCGACGGCGACGACTGGCTGCTCTCCGGCCGCAAGTGCTACATCTCCGGGGTGGACGAGGCGGGCCACGTCCTGGTTGTCGCCCGCACCGAAGACGCGGCCACCGGCAAGCTGAAGCCGGCGCTGTTCATCGTGCCGACCGACGCCCCGGGCCTCACCCGGTCCAAGCTGGACATGGAGATCCTGTCGCCGGAGAACCAGTTCCTGCTCTACCTGGACGACGTGCGGGTGCCCGCCGACGCGCTGGTCGGCGAGTCGCTCGACGCCGGTCTGCCGGCGCTCTTCGCCGGCCTCAACCCGGAGCGGATCACGGTCGCCGCGATGGGCGCCGGCACCGGAAGGTACGCCATCGAGCGCGCATCGGAGTACACCGCCACCCGGAAGGTCTGGGGCGGCCGCAGCATCGGCTCCCACCAGGCCGTCGCGCACCCGCTGGCGCACGCGGCGGTGCAGGTGGAGCTGGCCCGCCTCATGATCCACAAGGCGGCCACGCTCTACGACGCCGGCCGGGACCTGGAGGCCGGCATCTCCGGCAACATGGCCAAGTACGCGGCCGGGGAGGCCGCCGCGCTCGCCGTGGACACCGCCGTGCAGGCCCTCGGCGGGGCCGGGATGACCACCGAGTACGGGGTCGCCACCCTGCTCGGCGCGGTCCGCGCCGGCCGGATCGCCCCGGTCAGCCGGGAGATGATCCTCAACTTCGTCGCCCAGCACGTGCTCGGCCAGGACAAGTCGTACTGACCGATCCAGCACCCGTCTCCCACCGCTCGGTTCAGTCCGATGTGGAGGTGTCCGGCCCACCGGACGCGAGTCGAGGGGAACTCGTCGCTGGGCGCGCAGCGTGTCCAGCCCGTGCCGACAGCCCGGGGTACGGCGGGCGCCCGATCGCCCGCCGTACCCCGGGGTCCCGTCAGCGGACGGTCAGCGCGCCGACCACCGGCAGCGGCGCCACCACCGGCGGGAGCCGCTTGGGCTCGCCCCGGCCCGGCTCGCCCTGGCGGGCGAGGCTGCTCTTCGACGCCTCCGCCCGGGCCGCCTCCGGCGCCTCCACGAACGGCTGGGCGTCACCGGTGCAGAGCGTGCCCTTGGCCGGCAGCGCCACCGTCAGCAGGTACGCGTCGACCGCCCCGGTCACGCAGGCCGACGTGCCGTACGCGGTGTGCCCCCAGCTGTCGCTGGTGAGCAGCCGGCTGTTCGGCAGCAGCGCGGCCGAGCCGACCGCCCCCTGGTAGTTGGTCGCCGGGTCCCAGTAGTTGCCGACCACCAGCACCGGGGCGCTGGTCCGCTTGTTGAACGGCCCGGTGTAGGCGTCCTCGTCCCGCACCGTCCAGGTGTTGCGGGCGCAGGGCGCGGTGCCCCAGGCCCAGGCCCGACCGAAGTACGGCGCCCGCTTGTCCTCCTTGGCGGACAGCGCCGACCAGGCCGCCGCGTCCTTCGGGTGGTACGCGTCGGTGCAGTCGACGGTCAGGAAGGTCTCCAGGCCGTTGTCGTACGGAAAGTCGTAGCCGCGCTGCTGGCGGGCCGTCACGGCGCGCTGTGCGACGGCGGTGCGGGCCTGCGCCCGGGTGGCCGTGGCGGCGGCCGGGTCGGTCAGCACCAGCAGCTGCTCGGTGAGGCTGACGACGTCCTGCCAGCCGTACGGCGAGTAGAGCGCGCCGAGGGTGGCGCCGACGAAGTCGGCGTAGCTGACGGTGAACCGGCCCAGGTCCGGGTCGTCGACCACCAGGGTCTTCTTGCGCAGCCGCTGCGCCACCAGCTGGTACGAGGCGACCGGGTCACCGGACGCCAACGAGCACCTGTCCTCGCCGGCCTTCGCGCAGCGCACCAGGATCTCGTGCAGCGCGTGGTAGGCGCCGTCGGCGCTGCGCAGCCGGGTCTCCTGGAGCAGGTTGCGGGCCTTGCCCTGGCCGATCCAGGCGTTCGGGTTGAGCACGCCATCGACCACCAGGGCGCGGACCCGGTCCGGGAACATGTTGGCGTAGTACTGGCCGAGCGCGGTGCCGTAGCTGAAGCCCAGGTAGGTGAGCTTCTTGTCGCCGACCGCCCGGCGCAGCACGTCCATGTCCCGGGCGACCTCGGCGGTGGAGGCCGCCCCGCTCAGTGGCCGGCCGCTGGTCGAGCAGGCCTTCCCGACCGCCTTCGACGACGCGACGTACGCCTTCTCCTCGGCCTTCGTCCACGGGAAGGCGACGTTCAGCCCGGCGTACGCCCTGGTCTGGTCCTTGACCGACCGGAAGCATTTGACGTTCTCGCTGGCGGCGACGCCGCGCGGGTCGACGCCGACGACGTCGAACCGGTCGAGCAGGTCGTCGGCGAGGAAGTACGGCGCGGCGAGCGCGATGTCGGTGCCGGAGCCACCCGGGCCGCCCGGGTTGAGGAAGAGGCTGCCGATCCTGTGCTGCTGGTCGCGGGCCTTCACCCGGAGCACCGCCACCTCGGTGGTGGCGCCCTTCGGCTGGTCGTAGTCCAGCGGTAGCCGGACCGTGGCGCACTCCGCGTACCCGTAGCAGGCGTACCAGTCGAGCTTGGGGGTCGGCACGCTGTCGACCCGGCGGGCCTCGACGGGGCTGGTCCGGTCCGATGTGGACGGCTGGGGTGTGAGCCTCGGAGCCGGCGCCGCGATGGCGGGTGCGACCGCCGATCCGGCGAGCACGATACCGGCGATCCCTGTTGCGGCAAGGGACCGGATTGCACGTGGCATGTGGCTGCCTTCCGGTGGGGAACGGGGTCAGTCGAGCAGAACTCGACCTTCGTCACTCTAGGGATCAGCGGCAACGAATGTCGCCCCTCAAACGCCCATGGAACCGACAAATTGCCGATTGATGTAACGGAATTTTCATGATCGGCGCTATTATTGCTCCCGTGTAACGCCGGACGGTCCACCGCCGACCGCGCGGCCCGGCCCCGCGGTTGACAGCCGAGTGACCTGCGCCATGCTTGTCGGGTGAGGTTGTTCCCCAAGCCCGAGGCGCGCTTCCGGGCTGCCGCCGCGACGCTGGCCGCGGTCGCCCTGCTGGTGACGATGCTGATCTGGCGCCCGGAGGGCATCCCGGCCGTGGTGCTGTCGCTGCTTCTCGTGCTGCTCGCGATGACGGCGGGCGTGGCCGTGACCGCGGCGCGGGAGAGCCGCGACGCCAGGCCGGCGGCCTCCCACCAGCCGCCCGGCCAGCCGCTCCCCGCCGGTTACGGGGTTGATGCCGACACACTGGAGGCGCTGGACCCGCGCGCGGTGCGCGACCTCCGGGGACTGGACGCGGACACACTGGAGGCGCTGGACCCGCGCGCCGTGCGGGACAGCCGGTCGGTGAACGGGGTCAGCGACCGGTGAGCGTGGGCGCGGCCAACGCGTCCACGCCGCGTCCGGCCAGGCAGCGGTAGGTGCGGTCGCCGTCGGACCCGGCCGGTGGCAGCACCTCCAGGTTCCAGCCGGCCTGGTACCGGATCCCGCTGGTGAGCCGGAACGTGCGGGCGTTGCAGACGCCGCGGATGAGGGGGTCGGCGCTGATCGCCGCGTGCCCGGCCCCGACCAGCGCGTCCGGCAGTTCCCCTTCGGCGTAGGTCTCCCAGGTGTGCCGGCCGTCGCAGGGGACCCGGGCCGCCTCCGCCCGGGCGGCGCGCAGCCGGACCGGCCCGAAACACTCCAACTCGGACGGGCAGCGGGCACCCGCCGGCAGGTTCACGCCGGACGAGCCGACCCGGCAGCCCGGCAGCACGTCCGCTCCGCCGCCCGACACGCTCACCCCGGTGGCGACGGGCATCGGCGACAACGCGGCCGGCGCGCCCCCGGCGAGCCACGCGCCGGCGCTCGCGGAGGCGCCCAGCGCGAGGACGCCGGCGCCGCCGAGGAACCACCGCCGGCGCCACCGTCGCCCCGGCGTCGGCACCGTCGGGTGCGCGTCCTCCGTCGGCGGGCGCTGGGCGGGCTGCCCCGTCCGGCCGACGGTGTACGGACCGCCGTCGCCGCCGCTGACCGGGATGCCGGAGACCGGGGCACCGGAGACCGGCGCGGCGCCCGGATCGAGCGGAAGCGCGGCCAGCAGCCCGCGCAGCTCGACGGCGGACGGGCGCGAGCCCGGGTCGTTGTCCATCCCGGCCCGCAGTACGTCGAGCAGTTCCTCGGGCACGCCGGGCAGCCCGGGGATCGGCTGGTGGAACATCTCCAGCACGGTCACCAGGCTTGGATTGCGCTCGGACTGCCAGCGCGGCGGCCGGCCGTGCATCACCGCGTACAGGGTCGCGCAGAGCGCGTACACGTCGACCGCCGGCGAGGGTGGGCTGTGGCTGAACATCTCCGGCGGCGCGTACGCCGGGGTGAGCACCTCCAGGGTGACCGAGGCGTCCCGCACCTCGGCCAGCACCGCCAGCCCGAAGTCGGCCAGCACCGCCGGGTTGAAGTGCGAATAGAGGATGTTGGCGGGCTTGACGTCCCGGTGCAGCACCCCGGCCGCGTGCGAGTGGGCGAGCGCGTCGGCGATCTTGACGCCGAGGTCCCGGGCCTCCACCGGTCCCAGCGGCGAGTTCCGCATCCGCTCCGCGTACGACCCGTCGCAGAGCTCCATGATCAGGTACGGGTGCTGGTCGACGGTGACCCCGACGTCGAAGAGGTCCACCACGTGCGGGTGCGACGACATCTTCCCCGCGGCCCGCGCCTCGCGCAGGAAGCGCGCCTGGTCCCGCTCGCTGTCCAGGGTGCGGTTCTCCACCTTGACCGCGACCTCGCGCCCCACCGAGATCTGGGTGGCCCGGTAGACGGTGGCGTAGCCGCCCCGGGCGAAGACCTCAAGATCGGTCAGACCGGGCACGATGGGCAGCCGGCGGGCGCCGGGCGGGGTGTCGGTCACGGCTCGAAAATACCTGTCTCCACCGTCGGCTCAGTGGACCGGACCAGCCGCCGGCGCGCTACCTGCGGCGTCGTCCGCCGGCGCGGACCCGGCCGGGGCGTCGCCGTCGGCCGCGCCGGCCGGCTCAACCGGATCGATGCCGCCCACCGTCGGCGCGGCGCGGCGGGCGTCCCACCACAGGCCCACCGCGGTTGCGACCGCGCCCAGCCCCTCCCAGGCGGCCACCCCGAAGAACCGGCCCGGGGCGACGTCGGAGAGCACCGCGATGCTGAAGACGGTGAACGTGACCAGCCGGAAGACCACCGTGAAGCGGTAGAAGGGCCGCCACTCGGTCGCCGTGGCGAGCAGGTAGTAGACGCCCATGTTGAACGAGGCCATCGAGGACGCGGTGAGGAACGTCCCGGTGTAGTCGCCGGGCGCGCGGGTGTCGGGCACCTCGAAGCCGAGCAGCCGCAGCTGCGCCTCCGGCCAGATCAGCCCGACCGCACCCAGCAGCAACGCGAGGACGCCGAAGACGGCCATCGTCCAGCCGGCGCCGGAGCGCGGCAGCCTCATCTGTCCTCCCCAACCCGCGACCGCCACCGTGGACGGCCCCCTCGATCAGACACACGCTAGCCGCCACCCCCGACGCCCACATCCCCGGAACCGCCAATCCTGCGGCCGGCGCCGCAGCGGGGCGGCAGCGGGCGTCAGGTCAGGCGGCGGCGAGGCGGGCCCGGAGGGCGTCGGCGGCGGGGCGCTCGCTGCGCTGCTCGGTGGAGTACGCCAGGCGTACCGCCTCGTCGGCGCTGGCCAGCGCCTCGACCGGGCGACCGCAGGCGACCAGCGTCTCGGCCAGCACCATCGCGGCGATCACCTGGCTGCGGACGTCCTCCGCCGGGGCGACCACCGCCCGCTGTGCCCAGTCCAGCGCCTGCTCCCGCTGGCCGTGGGCGAGCAGCGCGGAGGCGTACCGGGCCATCGTCTGCCGGCGGGAGAAGAGCAGCGACGGGCTGTTCGCGGCGGTGGTGGCGACCGGGGCGAGCAGCCCCACCGCGGTCGCCGGGTCACCGGCGGCGAGCCGGGCCATCGCGAGCAGCACCCGGGGCGCCACCTGCGCGGGGGCCTGCGGGTTGTGCGGCTCGACGCTGGTCAGCACCGCGCGGGCCTCCCGCTCGGCGGTGTCGCAGTCACCCATGTCCAGCGCCACGAAGCCGCGCAGCGTGCCGGCCATCCCGGTGAGCAGCGGATGCGCCGTCCGCTCGGCGTACGCGTGCGCGTCGGTGAGCAGGTCGGCCGCGTGCTCCGGCTCGCCCAGCCCGCGCGCCACCACAGCCCGGACGACCAGGGCGAAGCCCTGCCCCCAGTCGTCGGAGACCTCGGCGAACTCCCGGTACGCCTGCCGCGCCGCCCGGTCCGCCTCGGCCAGCTCACCCAGTTCGGCGGTGGCGTACGCCTCGACCGCGCGCAGCGTACCGACCGCCCACGCCTCGCCGACCCGCTCGCCGAACGGGAGGAAGACCCGCGCCATCCGGCACGCCTCCCGCAGCCGGCCGGCGAGCAGCCGGGCGAACGCGGTGGTGCCGCGCAGCCAGGCCCGCCCGTACGGGTCCCTGAGCTCGGCGAAGAGCCGGGCGGCCCGGCCGAGCACCGCGTCGGTGCCGGCGAAGTCGCCCCGGGTGGTGGTCACCCAGGCCAGGTTCTGCAACGACCAGGCCTGCCCGCGCGGGTCCTTGGCGGCGAGGCTGACCTGGTAGGAGGCGGCGAGCCGGCTGCTCGCCTGGCCCAGCCGGCCGGCGATGAAGTCGGCCATCCCGAGCCGGCGCATCGCCGAGGCGCGCTGCGTGGGCAGCTCGCCCGCGGTGGCCACCTGCAACGCCTCCTGCCAGCAGCACTCCGCCCGGGCCTGGTCGCCGAGGGTCTGGTGGGCCTGCCCGGCGAGGAGCAGCGCGCTGGTCCGGGTCGGCGCGTCCCCGGCGTTGGCGGCGATCTTCTCGGCGAAGGCGAGCGCGTCGGCGGGGCGGCCGACCTGGAGCAGGGCCCGCGCGTGCACCACCCGGTCGGCCGGCGGGACGCCGTCGCGGGCCAGCTCGGCGGCGCGTTCGGCGTACTCGACGGCGAGGGCCGGCTCTCCGACGTGCAGCGACCGGCGGGCGGCCCGGCCCAGCGCGGCGACGCCGAGTGGGACCACCGCGCGGGCCGGCGCGTCCGGGCGCAGCTTGACCGCGTCGGCGAGCGCGGCGGCCCGCTCGACGTGCTCGGCGACGAAGTCGTCCCGGGCGGCGTCGGTGAAGCCGCCGGGCGTGCCGCCGGCCGGATCGGCGTCGGAGGTCTCGGGCGCGGCCCAGCGGACCAGCGCCGCGTGCCGCTCGGCCAGCTCCGCCTTGCTCACCCCGGCGTACGCGGCCTCCCGCATCAGCGGCGTCGCGAACGCGTACCCGGTGCGGGTGCGGTGCAGCATGCGGCGTTGCAGCAGCTCCTCCACGGCCCGGTCCAGCGCGACCGCGACCACCGCCGCCGGTCGGCCGTCCCGCCCAGCGCGCTGCTCGCGAAGCGCCTCCAGGGCGCCGGCCGGCACGGTGTCGCCGACCACCGCCGCGTCCCGCAGCACCGAGCGGGCGTCCACCGGCAGCGCGTCGATGCGGGCGGCGAGCACGGCGGCCAGGTCCCGGGAGAGCAGCCGGCTGCCCAGCGAGCCGGGGACCAGCCGCCAGCCGCCGTCCGCGCCCGCGGTCAGCGCGCCGCGCTCACGCAGCAGGGTGACCAGCTCGGCCAGGTAGAACGGGTTGCCCTGGGCGGTCGCCAGCAGCCGGTCGGCGTCGTTCTGCGGCAGCTTCCCGCCGCCGAGATAGCTGGTCAGCAGCCGGGCCGCGTCGGCACCGCGCAGCGCGGGCAGCCCGTGCACCTCGGCGTCCGCGACCCGGGTCAGCGCCCCGGCGGTACGCACCAGTTCGGGGCGGCCGAGCAGCAGCACCAGCACCGGGCCGCTGAGCCGGTTGAGGGTCAGCGCGAGCGCCTTGATGGTCTCGGCGGTGGCGTCGTGCAGGTCGTCCACCACGATCACCAGCGGCGCCTCGACGGCGAGCCCGCTGAGCAGCCCGGCGACCGCGTTGGGCACCGCCTCGGCGTCCGGCGGCGGGGCGGCGGCGCTCCACTCGCCGTTCTCGGCGGCGGCGGGGAGTTCGGCGTACCCGAGCAGGGCGAGCAACTGGTCGGTGGCGAGCGGCGGCGGGTCGCCGGGGAGCCGGCCGAGCCGCTGGGCGAGTCGGCGCAGCCGCTCCTCCACCGCCGGCCGGGTGAGCGCGGTGGCCGCGTCGCTGGGCAGGCCGACCGCCGCCCGGACCAGGTCGGCGAGGGGGGCGAGCCGGCGGCGTTCGCCGAAGGCGGCGCAGCGTACGGAGAGCACCCGGGCGCCGGTGTGCGCGGCGTACCGGCCGGCGCCGACGTCGTAGCCGGCGGCGAGGCGTTCCACCTCGGCGGCGAACCGGGACTTGCCGATGCCCGCCTCGGCGGTCATCAGCAGCACTCGGGGGTCACCCCGGTCGATCACCTCGGCGAGCCGGCCGGCGACCCGGCCGATCTCGGTCTCCCGGCCCACGAAGGGCGCCTCGTCGCCGAGGCCGGACCGGGTGCCCGGCGCGTCCAGCAGGCCCAGCAGCTCGTACGCCTCGACCGGCTCGCGCTTGCCCTTGAGCCGCAGCGGGCGCAACGCCCGCCAGGAGGCGACGTGCCGGGTGGCGGCGGAGGTACGGGCGCCGGCGTAGACCGCGCCCACGGCGGCGGCGTCGGCGAGCCGGGCGGCGGTGTTCACCGTGTCGCCGATGACCGTGTATTCGATCGCGGCCTGGATGCCGGCGATCACGTCGCCGGTGTTCAGGCCGACCCGCAGGCCGAGGGGCGCGCCGCCACCGCGCTCGTCGTCGAGCACCCGGCGGACCGCCCGCTGCATGGACAGGGCGGCCCGGACCGCGCGTTCGGCGTCGTCCTCGTGGGCGACCGGCGCGCCGAAGACCGCCATGATCCCGTCGCCGGTGAGCTTGTCGACGTGCCCGCCGAAGGTCTTCACCGCGCCGGCGAGCGCGGCGAGCACCCGGTCGGTGACCGCGCCGACCCGTTCCGGGTCGAGGTCCTCGGACCAGGAGGTGAAGTCGGAGAGGTCGCCGAAGAGCACGGTGACCACCCGCCGCTCGGCGGCGGGGAGGGTGGCGGCGGCCGGCAGCGCCGCGCCGCAGTTGTGGCAGAACCGGGCGCCGGGTACGGCGACGGTTCCACACACCGGGCAGGTCACGGCTGCTTCAACTCCGCACCCCCGGCGCCGGATTCCCGGGGCTCGACCCCGAGGTACTCCAACTGGGCCCGGACCGACCATTCGGCGGCCCACCAGAGCGACCGGTCCACGTCCGCGTAGACCCGGGCGACCACCTCGGGCGCGGTGGTGGCGCCGTCGGCGACCGCCGACCGGACCTGGTCGAGCCGGGCCCGGCGGTGGGCCAGGTAGAAGTCGGCGGCGGCACCGCAGTCGGCCAGGGCCGGGCCGTGCCCGGGCAGCGCCGGGATCCCGCGGTACGTCGAGAGCAGTTCCAGGCTGGCCAGGTAGTCACCGAGGTGGCCGTCCGGGTGGGCGACCACGGTGGTGCCGCGCCCCAGGATGGTGTCGCCGGTGAGGACCGCCCGCTCGCCGTCGTGCTCGACGAGGAAGCAGACCGAGTCCCCGGTGTGGCCGGGGGTGGGCAGCAGCCGGATCTCCAGGCCGAACCCGCCGACGTTCTCGCCGGGCGTGGTCAGCGGTTCACCGCCGATGGTGTGCGCCGGGTCGGCGGCGCGCACCTGGACGCCGCCGAGCAGTTCGGCCAGGCGCGCCGCGCCGTCGGTGTGGTCCGGGTGCCCGTGGGTGATCAGCACCAGCCCGACCGGGGCGTGCCCGGCGATCCGGGCGAGATGGGCGTCGTCGGCCGGTCCGGGGTCGACCACCACGGCCGGCTCGCCGGGGGCCGCCCGCAGCACCCAGGTGTTGGTGCCGTCGAGCGTCATCGGCCCCGGGTTCGGCGCCCGCAGCAGCGTCGCCCAGCCGGGTAACTCGTCGGCCAGCGCCCCCGCCGCCTCGGTCACATGCCCGCCCATGGCAGCGATCGTACGACCCCGCCCGCCGGTCCCCACGATCTTGCGGTTCCGGCCCCTGATTCGTGCCCGTTCAGGGCTTTCGTCGGGGCGCGAACCGCAAGATCGCGGGCACGGAGAGTCAGGCGACCTCGACGATGACCTCGACCTCGACGGGAGCGTCGAGGGGGAGTTCGGCGACGCCGACCGCGGAGCGGGCGTGCCGGCCGGCCTCGCCGAAGACCGCGCCGAACAGGTCGGAGGCGCCGTTGATCACGCCGGGCTGGCCGGTGAAGCCGGGCGCGCTCGCGACGAAGCCGCTCAGCTTGACGATCTTGACGACGTTCTCCAGGCCGACCAGCGAGTCGATCGCGGCCAGGGCGTTCAGCGCGCACCGCTGGGCCAGGTCCTTCGCCTGGTCGGCGGAGACGCCGGCGCCGACCTTGCCGGTGGCGAGCAGCTTGCCCTCCGCCATCGGCAGCTGGCCGGAGACGTAGACGTGCTGCCCGGACTGGACGGCCGGCACGTAGCTGGCCACCGGCGGCACCACCTCGGGCAGGCTCAGGCCGAGTTCCGCGAGCTTCGCGTGCGGTCCGTTGCTCACGCCCGTCAGCCCTTCGGACGCTTCAGGTAGGCGACGAGCTGCTCCGGGTTCGGGCCGGGAACCACGGAGACCAGCTCCCAGCCGTCCTCGCCCCAGTTGTCGAGGATCTGCTTGGTCGCGTGGACCAGCAGCGGAACCGTGGCGTATTCCCACTTCTGCATCGGGTGAAGGCTCCCTTGACTGGCATGGACACTTTCCAGGCACAGACTACGGTCAGGACGGCGGCCTGGGCGCGGGACGCTGCTCGGGCGTCACGGGCAGCTCGCCGCAGGGGCCCTCGTGGTCGTAGCGCTGCGGGCACCGGCTGCGGTCGGGCAGCAGCAGGTCGCAGAAGACCCGGTGCCGGTTGTTCTGGTCGTCGGCGGTGGAGACCGTCGTCTCGCCGGCGTCCAGCTCGCTCAGGAAACCCAGCGAGGTGGCCACGGTGCCGGCCAGCGCGGTGGCCGCCGCCAGGTCGGCGACCCGGACCGGCAGGTGGATGACGTACCCGGGCTCCTCCTCGTCGGGACCCCGCTCGCCGGGGCGGACCAGGACGCGGATCGCCTCGGCCGGTTCGAGGCAGCGGCGGTACGACCGCTCGTTGATCGGCAGGGCGGGGAGTTCGGCGTCGCCGGACCGGCGAGCCCGGTCACCGGGCGGAAACTGGGCTCGAGGAATGTTCTCCGCGTCGCGCATGCGCTTGCCTCCGGGCGTCGTACCTGGTCTGAATCACCACCGTCCGGCTCGGACATCCGCCCGGTCCGGCCCCCGCACCGCGACGAACGTAGGGCCGATCCTCGGACCCGACAACGGGACGCGCACGCGTGATCACCTGCAGTCACATATGCGACAGATGCGTCGTCGGGGAGGCGATCGAGGTTCACGTCCCACCGGTGGTTGCGGCGCCGCGCGACCGGCGCGATCGCACGCGGGGGCTGGCAACTCGCCCATCGACCGCTACCCTTCCGGTCGGACGGGCGACCCACGCCCGCCCGCCACGCTCGATCACGCGTCCGTCGCCCTCGGGCGGCGACGGCGCCGCACCCCGGGGGAAAGACATGACCCAACCGCCCATCGGTGGCGCCACCGGCTCGCTCGACGGCCCGTCCCGCGACGAGCCGTCGGCCGGGCACGCGCCGGCCACCGCACCGGCCCCCGGCACGTTCCCACCGCCGCCGGCGGCCGCTGGCTACCCGCCGTACCCGAGCCCGGCGGCCCCGAAGAAGCGGCGCGGCCTGCTGATCGCCTCGATCGCGCTGGCCGCGGCCATCCTGCTCTGCGGCGGGGGCGGCACGGCGGCGTTCCTGACCCTGCGGAACACCGAGGACGGCCAGGGCGCGAAGGAGCCGGCGGTCGCCGTGGACGGCTTCCTCACCGCCGTCTACAAGGACCGGGACGCCAGGAAGGCGGCCACCTTCGTCTGCTCCGCCGCCCGCGACGACAAGAAGATCGCCGGCAAGGTCGCGGAGGTGCAGAAGTACGCGGCGGAGTACCAGAACCCGCGCTTCCGGTGGACCACCCCGACGGTGGACAACCAGACCGGCGACCGGGCCACCGTCACCACCAAGGTCACCATGACCACCGCTGACGAGAAGGTGGCCGACCAGGAGCTGCGCTTCACCGTGGTGCGGAAAACGGGTTGGTGGGTCTGCGAGGTCGCCTGAGCCCGGGGGCTGGATAGGCTCGACGGGTGCGAGCAGCTGAGCAACGGTCCGAGACCTGGCCGGCCCGCCTTCACGTGGTGACCGGCAAGGGCGGCACGGGCAAGACCAGCGTGGCCGCAGCGCTGGCCCTGGGCCTGGCCGCAGGCGGCCGGCGCACGCTGCTGGTCGAGGTGGAGGGGCGGCAGGGCATCGCCCAGCTCTTCGGCACCGACCCGCTGCCGTACGAGGAGCGGCACCTGGCCGACGCCCCCGGCGGCGGCGAGGTGCGGGCCCTGGCGGTGGACGCCGAGGAGGCCCTGCTCGAGTACCTGGACATGTTCTACAAGCTCGGCGCGGCCGGCCGGGCGCTGCGCAAGCTCGGCGCGATCGACTTCGCCACCACCATCGCGCCGGGCCTGCGGGACGTGCTGCTCACCGGCAAGGTGAAGGAGGCGACCACCCGCACCAACGGCCAGCGCCGGACGTACGACGCGGTGGTGCTGGACGCGCCGCCGACCGGGCGGATCGGCCGGTTCCTCAACGTCACCGCGGAGACCGCCCGGCTGGCGAAGATGGGCCCGATCAAGACCCAGAGCGAGGGGGTCTCGGTGCTGCTGCGCTCCCCGATGACCGCGGTGCACGTGGTGACCCTGCTGGAGGAGATGCCGGTCCAGGAGACGGTGGACGCGATCACCGAGCTGACCCAGCTCGGTTTCCCGGTCGGTCGGGTGATCGTCAACGGCGCCCGGCCGCCGGTGCCGGCCGGGCGGGCGCTGAGCCAGGCCGAGCTGAAGCGGGGGCTGCTCGCCGCGGGCCTGCCCGCCGACCGGGACACCGTGGCCGGGCTGGCCGGGGAGGCCCGGGACCAGCAGGTACGCCGGGAGCTGGAGGACTCGCTCCGCGCCGACCTGGTGGAACTGGGCCTGCCGCTCACTGAGCTGCCGCTGCTGCCCGACGGGGTGGACCGGGCCGCGCTGGAGACGCTGGCCACGGCTCTCGTCCGGGCGGATTGACTCACACCTGCGGCCGGCACGGAGCAGAGACACCCCCGAGCCCGATACGCTCGATTGGTGCATTCCGAAGACGCGGCGCCACCGCTGGACGTCGACCAGATCCTCGCCGACCCCGGGGTACGGATCGTCGTCTGCTGCGGGGCGGGCGGAGTGGGCAAGACGACCACGGCGGCCGCGCTGGCGTTGCGCGCCGCCGAGCGGCACGGCCGGCGGACGGTGGTGCTCACCATCGACCCGGCCCGGCGGCTGGCCCAGTCGCTCGGCCTGACCGAGCTGGACAACACCCCCCGCCAGGTCAAGGGCATCGACGTCGAGGCCAGCGGCGGCGAGCTGCACGCCATGATGCTGGACATGAAGCGCACCTTCGACGACGTGGTGCTCCAGCACACCGACCCGGCGAAGGCGGCGGAGATCTTCGCCAACCCCTTCTACCAGGCGATGAGCTCGACCTTCGCCGGCACTCAGGAATACATGGCGATGGAGAAGCTGGGCCAGTTGCACGCCCGGGGCGAGTGGGACCTGATCGTGGTGGACACCCCGCCGTCCCGCTCGGCGCTGGACTTCCTCGACGCCCCGGCGCGGCTCTCCCGCTTCCTGGACGGGCGGATGCTGCGGCTGCTGCTGGCCCCGGCGCGCAGCGGGGGGCGGAGCATGTTCAGCCTGGTGACCGCCAGCTTCGGGATGTTCTCCAAGGTCGTCCAGAAGGTGATCGGCGCGCAGCTGCTCACCGACCTCTCCGGCTTCGTCGCCGGCCTGGATTCGACGTTCGGCGGCTTCCGGCAACGGGCCGAGCAGACGTACCGGATCCTGCAGGCGCAGGAAACCGCGTTCCTGCTGGTGGCGGCGCCCGAGCCGGACGCGGTCCGGGAGGCCGCCTACTTCGCCGGGCGGCTGCGGGAGGAGCGGATGCCGCTGGCCGGCCTGGTGCTCAACCGGGTCCACCGCCCGACCGCGACATCGCTGGACGCGACGGAGAGCCTGGCCGCCGCGGAGCGGCTGGCCGAGTTGGGCGGCCACGAGGGCACCGTCGACGTGCTGCGGGCTCACGCCGCGCTGGCCCAGCAGGCGGTACGCGAGCAGCGGGTGGCGGCCCAGTTCACCGAGGCGTTCCCGGCGGTGCCGGCGGTGTCGGTGACGGCGCAGCCCGCCGACGTGCACGACGTCGACGGGCTGCGGACGATCGGCGCGGCGATCAGCCGACCGTGAAACGCCGTCAGTTGGCGGCGGTCACCAGGACCTTGTCCTTGCCGGCCTTCTCCTTGGCGTTCTTCGCCATGGCGGCCTCGAACATCTTGCGCCAGCTCGTCACCTGCGGGTGACGGCGCAGCAGCGCGCGGCGTTCCCGTTCGGTCATGCCGCCCCACACCCCGAACTCGATCCGGTTGTCGAGCGCATCGGCCAGGCACTCGTACCGAACTGGGCAGCTCCGGCAGATCCTCTTCGCCACGTTCTGTTCGGCGCCCTGTACGAACAACGCGTCCGGGTCCCCGTTCTGACATGCCGCCAGCGACGGCCAGTCAGTGATCATGCCCATGTGTACACGTCCCCCCTTGCAGTACCTACCGACTTCGTGCGACCAGCCGTCGAATTCCCCCGGCCGTCCGGCCCGTCCTTCCCCAAGGAGGCACGGACGACGTGTGGCCCTGTCGCCGCCACTCATCATGCTCTGTAGTCGCCTGATTACGCAACGTTGTCGGCGAAATCCATCATTCCGGACACTCCCGGCTTCCCGGGCCTTCGCCCGCCGTCTACCCGGCCCGGGTCGGAGAAAACGCTGCGCCGCTCCCCCGTTCGGAGGAGACTCGTCGCCAGGTTCACGCAACCACCCACCGGGGTTCGTGCGTTTAGCACAACGAGGTCGGCGCGCGCAGGAAATGGGGAAAGAACGCCCCAGCGCCCCTCGTTCCCTACTCGCGTACCCTGTCGAGGTGACCTGGATGCGGAAACGTGACCACAATGTGCTGACCAACGCCGCATCGCTACTCATCTGTGGCCTGTTGGCCGGCGTGGTGGTCGCGGCGGCGGCCTTCCCCGCGGTGGCGATGTCCGGGCTGGCCGCCAAGGCCGGCGCCGAGACCTTCGGCGCGCTGCCCAAGGAACTGACGGTGGCCCGGGCCCCGCAGATCACCTATCTGCTCGCCTCGGACGGCAAGACCCCGCTCGCGACGATGTACGACGAGAACCGCAAGGACGTCAAGCTCAAGGACATCTCGCCCTTGATGCAGAAGGCGATCATCGCGGCCGAGGACCACGACTTCTACAAACACAACGGCGTCGACCTCAACGGTGTCGCCCGGGCGTTCGTCAACAACAGCTCCGGCGCCAACTCCCGCCAGGGCGCGTCGACGCTGACCATGCAGTACGTCCGGCTGGCCATCGCGTACTCGGCGACGCACCCGGCCGACGTGGTGGCGGCGACCGAGGACACCAGCGCCCGGAAGCTGCGCGAGATGCGCTACGCGCTCCAGATCGACAAGGAGCTCACCAAGGACGAGATCCTGGAGCGCTACCTGAACATCGCCGCCTTCGGCAACGGCGCGTACGGCATCTTCGCCGCCAGCCAGGTCTACTTCGGCAAGCAGCCGAGCAAGCTCGACATCCAGGAGTCGGCCATGCTGGCCGGCATGGTCAAGGCGCCGACCGCGTTCGACCCGACGACCAGGGCCGGTTACCCGGAGGCGGTAACCCGGCGGGACTACGTCATCCAGAACATGGTCGACATCGGGGCGATCACCCAGGCGGACGCCGACCAGGCCAAGAAGATCAAGCTGCGGGTGAACGACAAGCGCACCCCGAACGGCTGCGTCGCCACCAACCAGCGCACCTGGGGCTTCTTCTGCGACTACTTCTACCGCTGGTGGATGCAGCAGGGGACGTTCGGCTCGACCTCGTACGACCGGGAGCGCCGGCTGAAGAGCGGCGGCTACACCATCACCACCACGCTCGACGTGCAGGCGCAGAAGGGCGCCGACAAGGCGGTCCGCAACCACCTGAGCGAGAACAGCAAGGCGGCCCGGATGGTGGCGGCGATCGAGCCGGGCACCGGCCGGGTGCGGGCGATCGCGGTGAACCGCAACTTCAAGATCGACGACCCGAAGCACCCGCAGAACAAGATCTCCACCGACCCGAAGAAGGCCGCGAAGAAGATCCGGGGCAACTACCCGAACACGGTCAACCCGCTGGTCACCGGCGGTGGCGGCATCACCGGGTACCAGGCCGGCTCGACCTTCAAGATGTTCGCGATGGTGGCGGCCCTGGAGAAGGGCATCCCGCTCAGCTACACCATCAACGCGCAGCCGTTCTTCAAGTCCGAGTACATCATCGACTCGAGCTCACCGGCGGCCTGCAAGGGCACCCACTTCTACTGCCCGAAGAACGCCAGCGCCAGCATGACCGGCGTGCAAAACATGTGGAGCGCGTTCGGCAAGTCGGTCAACACCTACTTCATCCCGCTGCAGCAGCAGGTCGGCGCGGAGAACGTGGTGAAGGCCGCCCAGAAGCTCGGCATCACCTTCCGCGCGCCGTCGGACGCCCGGTTCGCCTCGAACAAGGACTACGCGCACCAGTGGGGCGCGTTCAGCCTCGGCGTCTCCCAGACCACCCCGCTGGAGCTGGCCAACGCGTACGCGACGCTGGGGGCGGACGGCAAGTACTGCGAGCCGATCCCGGTCCAGGAGATCCGTGGCCCGGACGGCAACAAGCTGGACATCGCCAACCCGCACTGCGAGCAGCGGATCAGCACCGAGGTGGCCCGGGCCGCCGTGGACGCGGCCCGCTGCCCGGTCGGTGACCGGTCGGCCACCTCCAAGTGCACCGGCGCCACCGCGGGCAACGTCCGCCGCATCGTCGGCGCGCCGGTCGCCGGCAAGTCCGGCACCACCGACTCGGACAAGACCTCCGCGCTGGTGGCGATGACCAAGCAGTACGCGGTGGCCGGCATCATGGCCGACCCGGACTGGCCGCAGACCGACCAGAAGATGGGCCACGACGTCCCGAACGGCATCAACCCGGCGGTGTACGAGACGCTGCGCGACGCGATGAAGAACAAGGAGCCCGTCGACTTCACCCCGCCCAGCGGCAAGATCATCTTGGGTGACCAGCGCTCCATCCCCGACGTCAAGTGCCAGCCGATCGAGACCGCCAAGTCGCGGCTGCGGGGCGCCGGGTTCGACCCCGTCGTCTCCAGCAGCAAGGTCCCGTCGAGCTGCCCGAAGGACACCGCCGCCGGCACCAGCCCGGACGGCCGCACCATCAAGGGCGGCGTGGTGAGCATCGAGGTCAGTGCCGGTGGCGGCGCCACGCCGGCCGATGGCGCCACCCCGCCCGGTGGCGCACCGCCGCCCGCCACCGGCCGCCCCGGGCGACCGCGCGGCTGACCCGTGGCACGGACGGGCGGGCACCCCACCAGGGGGTGCTCGCCCGTTTCGCGTACGTGCGGCGGCAGCCGGGTCGGTCAGAGGCCGAGCTGCCGGCGTACCTCGGCGGCGACCCGGCCGCCCTCGGCCTGGCCGGCCACCGCGGTCTGGGCCGCCTTCATGGCCGGGCCCATCTGGGCCTTGCCGGTGAAGCCGCCCGCGGCGAGCGCCCCCGCGACCAGCTCGGCCAGCTCCTCGTCGGAGAGCTGCTTCGGCAGGTAGCGCTCCAGCACCTCACCCTCGGCGGTCTCCTTGGTGGCCTGCTCGGCGCGCCCGGCGTCGGCGAAGGCGGTGGCGGCCTCGCGCCGCTTCTTCGCCTCCTTGGTCAGCACCGCGAGCACCTCGTCGTCGGTGAGCTCGCGCTTGGCCTTGCCGGCGACCTCGGCGTTGCCGACGGCCGCGAGGGCCATCCGCAGCGTGGAGGTGGTCAGCTCGTCGCGCGCCTTGAGTGCGGCGCGCATGTCTACGGTGAGGCGGTCCTTCAGCGTGCTCATGGACGGTCAAACTACCCTGAACGCCATGCGAAAGCGCACACTATTCCGGCTCGCCGCCGGGACCTTCGCCGCGGGCACGGCCACCCTGGCGTACGCGTCGCTCGTCGAACGCAACATGTTCACCCTCCGCCGGTACGACGTGCCGGTGCTCCCGGCCGACGCCGAGCCGCTGCGCGTGCTGCACCTGTCGGACCTGCACATGACGCCCGGCCAGCGGCGCAAGCAGGACTGGGTGGCCTCGCTGGCCGCCCTCGACCCCGACCTGGTCGTGGTGACCGGCGACAACATGGCCCACCCCGACGCCGTTCCCGGCGTGCTGCGGGCCCTGCAACCGCTGCTCGACTTCCCGGGCGCGTTCGTCTTCGGCTCGAACGACTACACCGGGCCGGTCTGGAAGAACCCGTTCACCTACTTCCTGCCCGACCGGGAGTACACCGAGGGCGTGGCGCTGCCGTACGAGGAACTCCGGGACGTCTTCACCGGCGCCGGCTGGGTCGACCTGAACAACGCCCGGACCACGGTGAAGGCCGGTGGCCGGGAGGTCGAACTGGTCGGCGTCGACGATCCGCACATCGAGCGGGACGACTACGCCGCGGTGGCCGGCCCGGTGTCCGCCTCGGCCGAACTCGCCCTCGCCCTGGCCCACTCCCCCGAGCCGGCCGTCCTCGACCAGATGGCCGCGGACGGCTTCGGGCTGCTGCTCGCCGGGCACACCCACGGCGGCCAGGTCTGCGTGCCGGGCTACGGCGCGCTGGTGACCAACTGCGGGCTGCCCCGCTCGATGGCCCGCGGCCTGCACCGCTGGCCCGGCTCGGACTCCTGGCTGCACGTCTCCGCCGGGCTCGGCACGCACCCGACCGCGCCGGTGCGCTTCGCCTGCCCGCCGGAGGCGAGCATCCTCACCCTGATCCCCCGCTGAGCGGGTCCGGGACGCCCCGGACCCGGCGCGGGGGTACCGAGTTTGACCATCGGTCCGGGTGGGCTACTATTTGTCGGCACGCCTCGGGGTGTGGCGCAGCTTGGTAGCGCGCTTCGTTCGGGACGAAGAGGTCGTCGGTTCGAATCCGGCCACCCCGACCAGAGGTAACAGCAGGTCAAGGCCCCTCCGTGGAGGGGCCTTGATTCGTTTCTGGGGATCACTGCTCTCTAGAAGGCACTGAGCAGGCAGCTGCCGGGTGTCGAGGCGTTTGGTGCTGAGTGCCGGGATCAGGTGCAGCCGGACGACGCTCTCGGCGGGCGTCCCAGCCGGCGGCGGAGGCGATGCCGAGATCGAGGCACCCCGCAGGTACGGAGGCAGTACGTTCGTAACCGAGACGATGACGCCCTGACTCAGCCCGGGGAGGCCGCGATGAGCACGACGGACGTCCGGAGCAGCGACGCGAGCGGGACGACGAGCATCAAGAAGGTCGACATGAAGCTCGAGGTGGTCGTCATCCCCGTCTCGGATGTCGACCGCGCGAAGGAGTTCTACGGGCGCCTCGGGTGGCGGCTCGACCAGACGCCGCCGGGTGTGATCCAGTTCACGCCGCACGGCTCCGAGTGCTCGGTCCAGTTCGGACCGAACCTCACGTCGGCCACGCCTGGTTCGGCCAAGGAGTACCTGATCGTGTCCGACATCGAGGCGGCCCGGAACGCGCTGGTCGCCGCCGGTGTCGAGGTGAGCGACATTTTCCACATCGGCCCGGACGGGCCGGTGAGCGGTCTGGATCCCGAGCGTCGCAGCTACTTCTCGCGCGCCTCGTTCAGCGACCCCGACGGCAACAACTGGCTGCTTCAGGAGATCACGACCCGGCTTCCCGGGCGCATCGAGGCTGCTGCGACCTCGTTCGGCTCGGCAAGCGACCTGGCGGGCGCGCTTCGGCGGGCGGCGGCCGCACACGGCGAGCACGAGAAGCGCACCGGCAAGACGGACGCGAACTGGCCCCACTGGTACGCGGAGTACATGGTGAGCGAGCAGAGCGGCGCGGAACCGCCCAAGTGAGCGAGCTGTCGCGGCCCACCAGTCGGCTCGACGTCAGGACGGCTCGCCCGCCGCCCGCCGTGACTAGCATCGGCGGCAATGGAGCTGCTGGAGCGGGCCGGCCCACTCGACGCGCTGGACGAGCTGCTGACGGCCAGTGCCGCCGGTGGCCGCATCGCGCTCGTCGCCGGCGAGGCGGGCGCCGGCAAGTCCGCCCTGGTGAGTGCGTTCACGGCGGCGGTCGGAGTTCGGGCCCGAGTGCTCCAGGGCGGCTGCGACCCCCTGCTCACCCCGCGCGCCCTCGGCCCGCTGCACGACATCGGCCGGCAGATCGGCGGCGCGCTGGCCGAGCGGCTCGCCGACAGCCGGGCCGGTGGCGGGCGGGAGGGTGAACGCCGAGGCGTGCTCTTCGACGCCCTCCTCGACGAGCTGGCCGGACCTCGGCAACGCCGCCGACCGGTGCTGGTGATCGAGGACGCGCACTGGGCGGACGAGGCCACCCTCGACCTGACCGCCTTCCTCGGCCGTCGGCTGGCCGGCTGCCGCGCCCTGCTGGTGCTCACCTATCGCGACGACGAGGTGGGTCCGGAGCACCCCCTGCACGCGGTGCTCGCCGGGCTGCCCCGCGCGCTGGTGCGCCGGCTGCCGCTGCCGCCGCTCTCCACCGCCGCCGTCGAGGAGCTGGCCCGCCGCGCCGGGCGCTCCCCCGCCGGCCTCTACCAGGCCACCGGGGGCAACCCGCTGCTGGTCACCGAGGTGCTGGCCGCCGCCGAGCCGGGTGTCCCGCCGACCGTACGCGACCTGGTGGCCGCCCGGCTCGCCGCGCTCAGCCCGGCCGCGCGGGAGGTGGCCCGGCTGGTGTCGGTGGTGCCGTCCCGGGCCGAGTCGCACCTGCTTGCCGGGGAGCCGGCGGCGGCCGTCGAGGAGTGCCTGGCCGGCGGGCTGCTGGTGCCGGCGGAGGACGGCGTGCGGTTCCGCCACGAACTGCTCCGCCGGGCGGTCCGGGACGGCCTCTCCCCGGTACGCCGCTCGGCCCTGCACGCGGCGATGCTGGCCCGGCTCGCCGGCCGGTCCGACGTGGACGTCGCCCGGCTGGTGCACCACGCGCACCACGCCCACGACGCGCCGGCCGTGCTCCGGTGGGCGCCGCTGGCCGCGCGCCGGGCCGCGGCGGTCGGCGCGCACCGGCAGGCCGTCGCCCACTACGCGGTGGCCCTGCCGCGCGCGGCCGGGCTGCCGGCGGCGCGCCGGGCGGAGCTGCTGGAGGGGTACTCGTCCGCCGCCTACCTCGCCGGGCTGGGCACGGAGGCCCTCGCCGCCCGACGGGAGACGCTCGCGCTGCGGGAGGCCGACGGCGCTGCCGTCCCGATCGGGGAGAACCTGCGCTGGCTGTCCCGGCTCTGCTGGTGGACCGGGGACAGTGTGGCCGCCCGCGCGGCGGCCACCCGGGCGGTCGAGGTGCTGGAGTCGGCGCCGCCCGGCCGGGAGCTGGCCATGGCGTACAGCGGGATGGCGCAGCTGCTGATGCTGGCCAACCGGGACGACGAGGCGATCGACTGGGGCGGCCGGGCGCTCGCGCTGGCGGCCCGCATCGGGGATCGGGACACGGAGGCGCACGCGCTGGTCAACGTCGGGTCGGCGCGGCTGCAGCGCGGCGACCCGGACGGCGTCGAGCTGCTGGAGCGGGCGCACGTCCGGGCCGCGCTCGACGGGCTCGACGACCATGCCGCGAGGGCCCTGGTCAACCTGGCCACCATGTCCGTCGAGCGGTACGACCTCGACGCGGCCGGTGCCCGACTGGCCCGCGCGCTGGAGTTCACCACCGGGCGGGACCTCGACGGGTACGCCCGCCACCTGTTGGGCTACCGGGCCCGGCTGCGGCTGCTGCGGGGCGACTGGACGGGCGCGCTGGCCGACGCCGAGAGCGCCCTCGCCGGCTCCGGGCAACCCGGCGGCAGCCTGATGCCGGCGCTGCTCGTCCGCGGCCTGCTCCGCTCCCGGTACGGCGATCCGGCGGCGACGGACGGGCTGACCCGGGTGGCCGGGTGGGCATACGGCACGGGAGAGCTCCAGTTCGTCGGCCCCGCGGCGGCGGCCCTCGCCGAGCACCACTGGCTCGACGGCGAGCCGGAGCAGGCCGCCGCCGAGGCCCGGCGCGGCTATGAGCTGGCCGTCGCGGTGGGAGAGCCGTGGTCCACCGGGGAGCTGGCGTACTGGCGGTGGCGGGCCGGGGGGCTGATGTCGGCGCCGGAGGTGGCTGCGTCGCCGTACCGGCGGCTGCTCGACGGCGACTGGGCCGGCGCGGCCGACGAGTGGCGGCGCCTCGACTGCCCGTACCGCCGGGCGGAGGCCCTGGCCTGCGGAGACGCCGAGGCGGCGGGCGAGGCGCTGCGGATTCTGGACGCCCTGGGCGCGGTCCGGACGGCCCGGCGGCTGCGGGCCGAGCTGCGCGGGCGCGGCCTGGCCCGGGTGCCGCGCGGCCCACGACCGGCGACGGCGGCCAACCCGCCCGGGCTGACCGCCCGGCAGCTGGAGGTGCTGGCGCTTGTCGTCGACGGGCTGAGCGACGCCGAGATCGCCGCACGGCTGTCGCTGTCGGCGCGCACGGTCGGGCACCACGTCTCCGCGGTCCTCGGCAAGCTGGCCGTGCCCAACCGGGGGCAGGCCGCCGCGGTCGCGCGCCGGCGGGGCCTGGTGCCGCCAACATAGGTGGTTCTCCCCATGTCCGGCCGCCGCGGCAGCCCTAGCGTCACCGGCAACCGACCGAAGGGCACTGCCATGACCAGCACGATCGACCTGGCCGCCGTCAAGGCGCGGCAACAGCAGACCTGGGCCAGCGGCGACTACGGCGCCGTCGCCGCCCGCATCCACCTCGTCTCCGAGCTGCTCGTCGAGGCGGCCGACCTCGCCGCCGGGGCAACCGTGCTGGACGTGGCGACCGGCACCGGCAACGCGGCGATCGCGGCGGCCCGCTGCGGCTGCCGGGTGACCGGCGTCGACTACGTACCGGAGCTGCTGGAACGCGCGCACGCGCGGGCGGTGGCGGAGCGGCTGCCGGTGACGTTCGTGACCGGTGACGCCGAGCGGCTGGCCTACCCGGACGCCTCGTTCGACGCGGTGCTCTCCTGCGTCGGGGTGATGTTCGCGCCGGACCAGGAACGCGCGGCGGCCGAGCTGGTCCGGGTCTGCCGGCCCGGCGGCACGGTCGCGCTGGCCGCCTGGACGCCGGAGGGCTTCATCGGCGACCTGTTCCGCACGGTCAGCCGGCACCTACCGCCGCCCGCAGGGCTGCGCGGGCCGGTCGAGTGGGGCCGCGAGGAGCGGCTGGCCGAGCTGTTCGGGGCGGCGCTGCGTGACCTGCTGGCCACCCGGCGGACCTTCGTCTTCCGCTTCACCGCGCCGGAGGAGTTCGCCGACTTCTTCCGGGTCAACTACGGGCCGACGCTGAAGGCGTTCGAGGCGCTCGACGAGCCGCGGCGGCCGGCGTTGCACGCCGACCTGGTCGAGCTGGCCCGGCGGTACGACCGCTCCACCGACGGCACGGTCCGCATCCCGGCGGAGTACCTGGAGGTGGTGGCGACCCGGGCGTGACGCCCGCCCGCCCCTTCGCCGTCGCGCCGGCTCAGTCGTGCAGCTCGGTGCGGGCCACCTCGGCGAAGGCGGCGGTCAGGTAGCCGGCCAGCGGCCGGCCGGTGACCGCCAGCAGGTCGGCGACGAGCAGCGGGGCGTGCCGGGCGATCGCCGCCGGGTCCGGCGGGGCGTCGTCCTCGCCCGGGTCGTACACGCCGAGGGCGCCGGCCAGCAGGACCAGCAGCACGTGCGGGTCCACGTCGGGCCGCCACGCCGCCACGTCCCGCACGCAGCGTTCCAGCACCTGTCGTACGTCGTCGCCGTCCAGCCCGTCCGGGTGGGTCTCCTCCAGCAGCAGCCGGACCACCCCGCCGAGCACCAGGCCGGCCCGGTCGACGCCGGTGAGCCGGTCGACCGCCGGCTCGTACGCCCCGGCGTCCCGGGACTGGGCGGCGGCGACCGCGTCGGTGGCGGCCACCGCGATCTCGCGGGCCGGAGCGGGCAGGTGTCGCCAGGTGCCGGTCACCGGCCCAGCATCCCAGACCGCGTGTGCTTGCTCACCTGGCGGCCCGCCGGTACGCCTGGCCGCCGGTAAACGACTCGCGGCGCGTCGTACCCGCCGCAGAGAATCCAGCCATGCTGCGCCGCGCCCTGCCCGCCCGCCCGGAAGCCCGCCGGATCCTGCTCGGCACCCTGCTCTCGGCCATCGGGCGCGGCCTGACCCTGCCGTTCCTGTTCATCTACCTCACCGACGTGCGCGGGCTGACCGACACCCGGGCCGGTCTGGTGATCGGCTGGTTCGGCGCGGTGACCCTGGCCTTGTCGCCGGTGGGCGGCACGCTGATCGACCGGTTCGGGGCCCGCCGGGTGGTGCTGCCCTGCCTGCTGGTGGAGGCCGTGGGCACCGGCTCGCTCGCCCTGGTCGACTCGGCCGCGTCGGCGTTCGCGGTCGCCACGCTGATCGCGGTGGGCGGCTCCGCGCTCTGGTCCGGACAGACCACCATCCTCGCCTCGCTGACCGACGACGGCGAGCGGCAGCGGGTCTTCGGCCTCCAGTTCGCCCTGCTCAACCTCGGCATCGGGGTGGGTGGCCTGATCTCCGGCGCGGTCGTGGACACCGCCCGGCCGGTCACCTTCCAGGCCATCTACCTGCTGGACGCGCTGAGCTACCTGATGCCGGGGCTGATCCTGCTGACCCTGCCGCACGTCGGCCGCCGGCTCGCCGCCGCCCCGACCGCCGGGGACCGGCCGTCGACCGGGGGCTACCTGACCGTGTTGCGGGACCGGCCGTTCCGCCGGCTGGTCATCTTCGGCCTGGTCCTCACCACCTGCGGGTACGCGCAGATCGAGGTGGGCTTCACCGCGTACTCCGTCCGGGTGGCCGAGGTGACGCCGCGGGTGGTGGCCTGGGCCCTCGCCGGCAACACCGTGATGATCGTGCTCTCCCAGCTGCTGGTGATCCGCCGGATGGAGGGGCGCAGCCGGACCGGCGCGCTCGCCGCGGTCGGCGCGGTCTTCGCGGCCGCCTGGCTGGTGCTCGGCGCGGCCGGCGTCATCCGTACGGGGAGCGCGCTGGTGGCTGCGCTCGGCGTGGTGGCCTGCGCGGCGATCTTCGGCTTCGGCGAGACGATGCTGTCGCCGGTGATGCCCGCGCTGACCAACGCGCTCGCCACCGACGAACTGCGCGGCCGGTACAACGCGATGAGTTCGATGATCTTCGGGGTCAGCGGGATCATCGGCCCGGTGACCGCCGGCCCGTTGATCGGCGCCGCCGACGGGCGGATCTGGGTGATCGTCGTGGTCGGCGGCTGTCTGACCGCCTCGGTGCTGGCCCTGTCGCTGCGCCGGCTGCTGACCCCGGCCCAGGACGGCCGCCTCACCGCGGCCCCGACCCCCGCCCGGACCCCGGAGCCTGCGGCCCGCTGACGCTGGGAATGCGAACGGGCCCCGGAGCGGATGCTCCGGGGCCCGTCGGCGTGCGGACCTGCCGTCAGGCGGCGGGCACCTCGGTGGTGGTCTGGATCCGGTTCAGCGCCGGCGCGGAGACCGGCGACTGCGCGGTCAGGTACGCCACGAACGCGTCCAGGTCGATCATGCCGGTGACCAGGTTCGTGCCGCCGGTGAGGACGCTGAACCCGTCGCCGCCGCCGGCGAGGAAGTTGTTCACCGTGACCCGGTAGGTCGCGGCGTCGGTGACCGGGGCACCGTTGATGGTGAGGCTGCCCCGGACCACCCGGCTGCCGCTGCACGGCGCGCCGGCCGCGGCCGTGGTCCCGTTCGGGTCGACCACGTAGTGCACGGTCGAGGAGGCGTACAGCACGCGGGCGACCGTGAACTGCTGCTCCAGCATGCAGTAGAGCTGCGCCCCGGTGAGGTCCAGCGTCACCAGGTTGTTGGCGAACGGCTGCACCGTGAACGCCTCGGCGTAGGTGACCGGGCCGGCGTCGAGGTCGGCGCGGACACCACCGGGGTTCATGAACGCGGCGACCGCGTTCTGCTCGTTGTCGGTGGCGGCGAGCTGGGCGTCGGCGATCAGGTTGCCCAGCGGCGACTCACCGGTCTGGTACGTCGGCTTGCCGTTGGCGTCGACGCCGGTCTGGTACAGGTTCTCCTGCGTCTTGGTGATCGCCGCGGTGGTCTCGCCGACCACCTTGTCGGCGACCGGGCCGAGCGCGGTCTTGTACCGGTTGATCAGCTCGGTGCTCGCCGGGTCCTTCGGGACGTCCCGGGTGACCACGACGTTGTTCGCCTTGGCGGTGATCACGTCGCCGGACTTCCGGTCGATCTGCAGGTCGATGTCGGTGACCAGGCGGCCGAACGAGCTGGCGCTGGTGACCAGCTTGCCGTTGATGTTGCAGTTGTACGCGGCGTGGGTGTGCCCGCTGACGATCACGTCGATGGACGGGTCCATCCGGTTGGCGATGTCGACGATCGGCCCGCTGAAGCCGGTGCAGTCGTTGATCCCGCCGCCGTTCTGCACGCCGCCCTCGTGCAGCAGCACGACGATGGCCTGCACGCCCTGGGCGCGCAGGATGCGGGCGTACTTGTTGGCGGTCTCCGCCTCGTCGGCGAAGGTGAGGCCGGCGACGCCCTGCTGGCTGACGATCTGCGGGGTGCCCTCCAGGGTCATCCCGATGAAGCCGACCTTGACGCCGTCGACCTTCTTGATGCCGTACGGCGGCAGCAGCGGCTGCCCGGTGGCGGTGGTGAAGGCGTTGGCGGAGAGGTACTGGAACTTCGCGCCCTCGAACGGGGTGCCGTCGGCGCAGCCGTCCACCGGGTGGCAGCCGCCGTTCTGCATCCGGAGCAGCTCGCTGGCGCCCTCGTCGAACTCGTGGTTGCCGACGCTGGTGAACTCGAGCCCGGCGAGGTTCATCTCCTCGACGGTGGGCTCGTCGTGGAAGGCCGCGGAGAGCAGCGGGGAGGCGCCGATCAGGTCACCGGCGGCGACCGTGATGGTGCGCTCCCGCTCCTCATCGGTGGTGCCACGCAGCTTGGCGAGCTGGGTGGCCAGGTATTCCGCGCCACCCGCCGGCTTGCCCTCGATGGTGCCGCTGGAGCCGGTCGGCGGCTCCAGGTTGCCGTGGAAGTCGTTGATGGCGAGCAGCTTGACGTCGACCGGCTTGGGGCCGGCCTCGGCCTGGTTGGGGTTGACGGCGACCGTGCCGAGCGCGGTCGCGGCGAGCGCGACCAGGCCGACGGCGGCCCGGCGCATCCCGGGGACGGACATGGAACTCCTCGTGAGAATCGGCGCGTGACGGTCCGGACGATGGTTCGCCCGGCGACCCTGATCCGTGCCGTGGCAGGGGTCGATGGCGGGTGACGGCGGTCGGGGATGCCGCACCGCCGGGGCAAGCTTGCCATCCGACACGCGATCGGTCGACCAGGGCAGCACAACAGAGCCACGGATATGGGTGACGACCTGTACCGGTCTGCCCGACGAGTCCGACATGACCGGCAGATGAATTCCTTCAGGACCGCCCGCTGTCGGGGGGCTGGCTAGAAAGTAGTCATGACTCCCGACGGGACGACCTGGACGGTGGGCTCGGTCCGGTCCGCCGACGGCACCACGATCGCGTACGAGACCGCCGGCGAGGGGCCGCCGATCATCCTCAGTCCGGCCCGCACGGGCGGCAGCAAACCCGGACTGGCCGAGCGGCTGACCGAGATGGTGTCGGCCGACCGGCGCGGGGACGCGGTCGCGCTCTTCCTGACCGACGCGGTGGGGGTGCCCGCCGAGGCCGTGGCCGGGATGCGCGGGATGCCGGAGTGGTCCTGGATGGAGGGCCTGGCGCACACCCTCGCGTACGACAGCACGGTGACCGGTGACGGCGCGCTGCCCGCCGCCCGGCTCGCGGCGATCGCCGTCCCGACCGTCGTCCTGGACAGCACCGGCAGTCCGGACTGGCTGCGTGACGCCGCCGCCGCGACGGCCGGGGCGATTCCCCGCGCCACCCACCTCAGCCTGGCCGGCAGCTTCCACGAGGTGCCGCCGGAGGTGCTGGCCCCGGCGCTGCGCGAGGCCCTGCTCGGCTGAGTGAGTCAGGCGTCCGGCCCGGGCTCCCCGCGCTCCCCCGCGGCCGGCCCGTCGCCGGAGGACTCCCGGCCCCGGTGCGGGCCCGGGAGGGGTCCGTTCTCGCCGATCGCGCCGGCCACGCCCAGCACCACCCCGGCCAGCACGAGCAGCCCACCAGCAGGACCCAGGTCTGCACCTCCGTGAACGCGGCGTTCTCCGCCTCGACGTCGTACCGGGGGCGGCCCGGCCGCGCGACCGCGAGCACGCCACAGAGGCAGAACAGGGTGCCGAGCACCAGGATCGCCCCGGCGATCCGAGCCAGTCGCCATCGGGACATCGCGCCATCCTCGCAGCGGGCCGGCCGGATCGGCGGGCCGTGCGGGCGGCGCCGCTACGCGACGTACCAGAGTTGGTCCGACGAATCAGAACCAGCAGGTCTGCCCGGCGGCGTGGCTGACCTGGACGGTGTGCGTGACGCAGCCGCCGTCGGCCACCCGGTGCAGCAGGAACGCGGTCGGCTCGGCGACCAGCCCGATCTGCTCGTCGTCGCTCATCGTCAGCGAGGCCTGCACCCAGGTGCTCGGCGCGGTGGTGAGCACCGTGCCGGCGAAGCCGGCGGTGACCGCGCGGTGCAGGTGACCGGCGGTGACGCGTACGACATGGGGATGCCGGCCGATCACCTCGGCGAGCGCGTCGGAGTCGGCGAGCCGGATGGCGTCGGCGGCCGGGACGCCGACGGCGACCGGCGGATGGTGCAGGCACACGACGGCCGGCACCTCCGGCCGGCCGGCCAGCAGCCCGTCGAGCCAGGCCAACTGGTCGTCGCCGAGCCGCCCACCGCTGCCGCCCGGGGCGAGCGAGTCCAGCACCACCAGGGTCCCGTCCGGGTGGTCAACGTGGTAGTACGCCGAGAAGCCGCCACCCAGGTAGGGCGTGCCGCCGAAGGTGTCCAGCAGCGACTCCCGGTCGTCGTGGTTGCCGGTGGCGAGGTGCACCGGCAGCGGGAAGCGGCCGATGATCTCGCGGAGCGCGACGTACTCGTCGGTGCGGCCGTTGTTGACCAGGTCGCCGGTGATCACCACGCAGTCCGGCCGGGGTCGCAGCGCCAGCACCCGGCCGAGGGCGCGGTGCAGCCCGGCGGCCTGTTCGGCGGCGAGCGGGCCGGTGGTCACATGCGGGTCGCTGAGCTGGGCGATGAGCATCGACGCCTCCTCGGGACCGGGACCCTCACGCTATCGCCGACCCCCCCGCCGCGCGGCCCCGCCGTCCCCACAGGCCGTGTCCACAGGCTGTGGATAGCACATGTGTACGAAGGCCGCGCCACCCGTCGCTGGGTACCCTTGATCGCGCCCCCCGGCGCCGGCCCGGGCCTCCCACCAGGAACGACGTGGATCACGAGCGAGTCATCCGAGACGTCACGGTCCGCCTTCCGATGGCGTCGACCGCCCTGGAGGCGTGCCAGTGGACCGTCGCCGCGCTCGCCCGGCACACTCCGGCCACCATCTCGATCCTGCTCCAGGTCCACGACCGGCTCCGCTGCGTCGCGGCCACCGGCGCCTGGCAGGTCTTCTCCACCGTGCCGCCGAAGACGGGCATCGTCGGGCGGGTGTACGCCTCCGGCGAGCCCGCCACCGTCGCGGACGTCACCACCGACCCCGACTACCTCCCGGTACGCCCCGACGTGACCACCGAACTCTGCGTACCGGTGCTGGATCCGGCGGGGCGGCCGATCGGCGTGCTCGACCTGCAGTGGGGCGACCCGGTCGAGCTGGGCCCGTGGCGGGAGACCGCGGAGCGGCTCGCCGCCCGGCTGGGCGCCCGGATCACGGCGCTCGGCGGGCCGCCGGCCGAGAGCCGCAGCGAGAAGCTGCTCCGGCACGCCGCCGCGATGACCTCCGCCCCCACCGACTGGGACCTGATGACCGCCGCGATCACCGCGGCCCGGGACGTCTCGACCCTCTCCGCCGCCGTACTGGTCCTCGCCGGCCGGCGCGGCGCCCGGCTCGGCGCGCCGACCAGCGCTCCCGGGGAGTTGGAGGCGCGGATCCGCGCCGAGCTGACCGAGGCCGGCGCCGTCCCGCTCGGCCGGCTGATCGCCCGGGCCCATCGGCACGGCGCGGCGTACACGCTGGGCGAGGCCGGGCACCCGCCGACCGACGACTACCTGCCGCTCTCCCGGGCCGGGGCGCGCACCCTGGTGGCGGTGCCGGTCGGGCCACCGGACGCCGGCGGGGTGCTGCTGGTCGCCGACGAGCGGCTGCTCCGGCCCGACCCGACCACGGTCAACCTGATGGAGCTGCTGGCCGGGCAGGCGTGGACCTGCCTGGACCGGCTCCGCACCCTGGCCCGGCTGCGCGAACAGGCCAGCTCGGACCCGCTCACCGGGCTGCGCCACACCGGGCCGTTCGGGCAGCGGATCGCGACCGCCACCCCGGGGCGTACCGCCCTGCTGGCGATCGACGTGGACGGCTTCAAGGACGTCAACGACACGTACGGCCACCAGGCCGGTGACCGGCTGTTGGTCGGACTGGCCCGGGCGCTGGAGGAGGCGCTGCGGCACGGCGACGAGCTGTACCGGATCGGCGGTGACGAGTTCGTCGCGGTGATCGAGGTGAACCGCCCCGAGGAGGCGGTCCGGATCGCCGAGCGCCTCACCGAGGCGGCCCGCCGGACCGGCCGCACCATCAGCGTCGGCGTCGCCCTGCCCCGACCGGGCGAATCCGCCGAGCTCACCCTCCGCCGCGCCGACCAGGCCCTCTACGCCGTCAAGCGCCACGGCCGCGACGGCGTCCGCCTCGCCGCCGCCTAACTCCCGACTCCCCGCTCCAGCTCCCGCTCCCGCTCCCGCTCCCGCTCCCGCTCCCGCGCGATCTTGCACTTTGGGCCCACGTCTTGCACCATTCGCGCCATTCGCCCGGGCACAAACTGCAAGATCGCGGGGAGGGGGAGTGAGGGGAGGGAGGGGGTTAGGGGTGGGTTAGTTCCTTGGCTAGGAGTTCGGCGATCTGGGCGGTGTTCAGGGCCGCGCCTTTGCGGAGGTTGTCGCCCGTCACGAAGAGGTCGAGCGCTCGCGGGTCGTCGACGGCGCGGCGGATACGGCCGACCCAGGACGGGTCGGTGCCGACGGCGTCGATCGGCATCGGGAACTCGCCCGCGGCGGGGTCGTCGACCAGGATCACCCCGGGCGCGTTGCGCAGCGCCTCGCGGGCGCCCTCGGCGTCCACCTCGGTGGCGAACACCGCGTGCACGGCCACCGAGTGGCCGGTCACCACGGGCACCCGTACGCAGGTGGCCGAGACCTTCAGGTCGGGCAGCCCGAGGATCTTGCGCGACTCGTTGCGCATCTTCATCTCCTCGGACGACCAGCCGCCGTCGGCGAGCGAGCCGGCCCAGGGCACCACGTTGAGCGCCAGCGGGGCCGGGAACGGCCCCAGCTCGTCGCCGACCGCCTGCCGTACGTCACCGGGCCGCGAGCCGAGCACCCGGTCCCCGGCGATCTTGCCGAGCTGGGCGTGCAGCGTGTCCACGCCGGCCTGCCCCGCCCCGGAGACCGCCTGGTACGAGGCGAGCACCAGCTCGCGCAGGCCGTACTCGCGGTGCAGCGGCGCGATCGCCACGATCATCGCCAGGGTGGTGCAGTTGGCGTTGGCGATGATCCCCTTGGGCCGGTTGCGCACCTGCTCCGGGTTGATCTCCGGGACCACCAGCGGCACGTCCCGGTCCATCCGGAACGCGCCGGAGTTGTCCACCGCCACCGCGCCCCGGCTCACCGCGACCGGCGCCCACTCGGCGGAGACCTCGTCGGGCACGTCGAACATGGCCACGTCGACGCCGTCGAACGCCTCGGGCGTGAGGGCCTGGACGGTTAGCTGCTCGCCGCGGCACTGCACCTGCCGGCCCACCGAGCGCTCGGAGGCGAGCAGCCGGATCTCTCCCCAGACGTTGCGCCGGGAGGAGAGCAGCTGGCACATGACCGTGCCGACGGCGCCGGTCGCCCCGACCACGGCGAGGGTGGGCAGCGAGGTCATCGGGTTACCGCCCGGTGCCCGCGTAGACCACGGCCTCGGCGTCGCCGCCCAGCTCGAAGGCGTCGTGGATGGCCCGGACCGCCTTGTCGAGGTCGGTGTCGCGGCAGACCACGGAGACCCGGATCTCGGAGGTGGAGATCATCTCGATGTTGACCCCGGCCCCGCCGAGCGCGGCGAAGAAGCCGGCCGCGACGCCGGGGTGGGACCGCATGCCGGCGCCGATCAGGGAGACCTTGCCGACGTGGTCGTCGTAGAGGAGGCCCTTGAACTTGACCGCCTCCTGGATCTTGCTGAGCGCGGCCATCGCGGTCGGGCCGTCGGTCTTGGGCAGGGTGAACGAGATGTCCGTGCGGCCGGTGCCCTCGGTGGAGACGTTCTGCACGATCATGTCGATGTTGATCTCGGCACCCGCGACGGTGTCGAAGATCTTCGCCGCGGCGCCCGGCTCGTCGGGCACCCCGACGATGGTGATCTTCGCTTCGCTGCGGTCGTGGGCGACCCCGGTGATCAGTGCCTGTTCCACAGGAAGGTCCTCCATTGATCCGGTGACCATCGTGCCGGTGTTGGTCGAGTATGACGAACGGACGTGGATCGGCAACCCCGCGCGCCGGGCGTACTCGACGCTGCGCAGGTGCAGCACCTTGGCGCCGCAGGCGGCCAGCTCCAGCATCTCCTCGTAGGTGATGTGCTTGATGTGCCGGGCGTTCGGCACGATCCGCGGGTCGGCGCTGAAGATGCCGTCCACGTCGGTGTAGATCTCGCAGACGTCCGCGTCGAGCGCGGCGGCGAGCGCCACGGCGGTGGTGTCCGACCCACCCCGGCCGAGCGTGGTGACGTCCTTGGTGTCCTGCGAGACGCCCTGGAAGCCGGCCACGATGACCACCGCGCCCTCGTCGAGCGCGCCCTTGAGGCGGCCCGGCGTGACGTCGATGATCCGGGCCCTGCCGTGCACCGAGGTGGTGATCACGCCGGCCTGCGAGCCGGTGAACGAGCGGGCCTCGTACCCCAGGTTGTGGATGGCCATGGCGAGCAGCGCCATGGAGATCCGCTCCCCGGCGGTGAGCAGCATGTCCAGCTCGCGGCCGGGCGGCAGCGGGCTGACCTGGTTGGCCAGGTCGAGCAGCTCGTCGGTGGTGTCCCCCATCGCGGAGACCACCACGACCACGTCGTCGCCGGCCTTGCGGGCGGCCACGATGCGCTCGGCCACCCGCTTGATCCGCTCGGCATTGGCGACGGAGGACCCGCCGTACTTCTGCACCACGAGTGCCACGACGGTGCACTCCCTCCCAGCGACCCTGAGCGTGCCGACGCCGCCGGGATCCGGTCCGGCGGCGCGTGTCAGACCTCATCAGCCTATCGGGCGGCACGAGCCGCCGGGTCGGGTGATCCCACCATCCGGCCCGGTGAGGGCCGGCTCATCAGGGCGGGAACCGCCGGCGGGAGGGCGGCGCGACACGCCGTACGCCGGGCTCCCGACACCCGTCCCCGCACCGCAGAATGTCCCGGTGCACGCTCACCTCCGCGCGGCCCGGCGCCTGACCGGCGTCGTGGCGATCACCCTGCCGGCGCTCCTCGCCGCCTGCACCGCCGACCAGCCGACACCGGCCCCGCTCACCACCGCCGACCCGGTGCCGGCGGGGGTGGACGCGACGCGCGACGAGCTGGCCGCACTGGCGGCCGCCGCGCAGGACCGCCACCTCACCGCGCAGTACGCGTACGTCACGGCCGACGCCCCGGCACGCACGGTCGTGGTGACCAGCGCGAACGACGGCACCTGGCGGGTCGACGTACCGGCGTGGGGACTGGGCGGCACGGTGGACGTCTCGCTCGCCGCCACCACGGACGGGCTCTTCCAGTGCGCCCTGCCGTCGGCGGGCCGGCCCGAGCCGGCCAGCTGCGTACGCCTCGGCGACCCCGACGACGCCGTGCCCCGGCGGCTCGATCCCCGGGTGCAGCACCCGTTCACCGACTGGTTGGAGGTGCTCACCGACCGGCGGGCCCCGCTCGCGGTCTCCCCCGCCACGACGCCGACCGGGGCCACCGGTCAGTGCTACTCGGTCGAGTCGACCTCCGCCTCGCTGAACGCCCCGCTGGACGTGGGCATCTACTGCTACCGGCCGGACGGGACGCCGACCGCGGTACGCGCCGACTTCGGCACCCTCAGGCTGGCCGGCGAGCCCGGTCCGGCGCCGGCCACCGTGCAACTCGCCGGGCCGGTGGTGGACGGCGACGCGGTCGGTCGCGCCGGGTCGTCCCCGTCCGACACCCCGAGCGCGGGAACGCCCTGACCCTGGGTGACGTTACGGGTGCTTTTCGCCACATCCGGCCGCCCTACCTCGAGGGGCGAATCGCCCATAGGGGACTCTTTTCCCCATGGCCGACCTCACCCCGCTGCTCGCCTTCCGCTGGAGCCCCCGGTCCTTCGATCCGGACGCCGAGCTGGCCGGCGACGAGGCGTCCTCGCTGCTCGAGGCCGCCCGCTGGGCCCCCTCGGCGGGCAACGCGCAGCCCTGGCGGTTCGCCCTCGGACACCGGCAGGACGAGACCTGGAAGCGGATCCTCGTCAGCCTGGCGGCCGGCGACCAGCACTGGGTCCGGCACGCCTCCGCGCTGGTGGTCGGCGCGCACACCGGCGGCGACGCCGAACGGGCCGCGTACGACCTGGGTCAGGCGATCGCCCACCTGACCGTGCAGGCCACCGCGCTCGGTCTGCACGTGCACCAGCTCACCCGGTTCGACCGGGCCGGCCTCGCCGCCGAGCTGGACCTGTCACCCGAGGTCCGCCCCGTGGTGGTGGCCGCCGTCGGGCGACTCGGCGACCCGCTCGCCCTGCCGGAGGAGCTGCGCCGCCAGGAGACCGGCCTGCGCCACCGCCACCCGCTCCCCACCCTCCTCCTGCGCTGACCGGCGCCCAGCGCCCGGCGGCCCCGGGTCGCGGTCGGCCGTCGTGCGGTCGGCGTCGCGCGGCCGGCAGTCGCGCCGCCGGCGGTCGCGCGGTCGCGTGGGTTACTCGCCCCGGCTCGCGCGAAGCAGGACCGCGGCGGCCTCGGTGCCCCGGTAGAGGACGTGCCGGCCCTGCCGGGACCGCGACACCAGGCCGGCGGCGTGCAGAGCGGACAGGTGCTGGGAGACGTTCCCGCAGGACATCGCCGTCCGCCGGGCGAGGTCGGTGGTGGTGGCCGCCGTGTCGAGCAGGTTGAGCAGCGCCGCCCGGCCGGACCCGATCACCCGGGCCAGCGGGTCGCCGGCCGCCACCGGGGCCGCTTCCCAGAGGGTGGCCACCGCGCGCACCGGGTACGTCCCGCCGGGCGGCGAGTCCTCCAGCAGGTTCCACAGCACCCGCCGGTCGGTGAAGATGCCCGGGTTGAGGGCGAGCCTCCGGCCGCCCAGGTCGAAGTCGAGCTGCCAGGGGTCGTCGCTCACCACCCGGTCACCGGTCCAGCGCAGACTGGCGTGCAGCTGGCCGAGGAGCTGCCCGGCGCCGCCCTCGGCGAGCACCGCGGCCCGGTGGGCGATGTCCGCCTCCAGCAGCGCCCGGATCCGGGGCCAGTCCGGGGCGATCGCTTCGTCGTACCAGACCCGCACGGCGGTGACCAGCTTCGGCAGCAGGCCGGCGGGGTCGTCGCGCAGCGCCCGGCCGAACGGGCTGAGCGGGCTCGCCGGGGTGGTGGCGAGCAGGTCCCGGACCACCACGTCGGGCGGGGTGGCGGCGATCTCGTCGAGCTGCTCGGCCAGGTCGGCGTCGGGACCGGCAGCCGGCGGGGTGAGGAAGTCGGGCAGCCAGCGACGCGGCCGGGTCAGCTCGACCAGCGGCCGGACCCGGACGGCCACATCGGGGCGGCGGAGGGTCGCCCGCGCCTGGTCGATCCAGGGCAGGTGCACGGCGTGCCGGACCGGGTCCGCCAGGGCCCACATGCTGGAGACGGTCTCCCAGACCGGCGAGACGGCGAACCGCACCCCCGCGACGTCGGACGCGCCGAACCGCAGCTGCGACATCCGCCACCCCCGTCGAGAATTCGGCTCAGCTTAAAAGGCTCGACGCGCCCGTGGGGGACACGGTTTGCTCAGCGCCCATGGGGACCCGGGACACCATCCGCACCGCCGTCCGGCACGTCGTACCACCGGCCGGGCTGACCCGCGCCCTGGCCGTGCAGGCCATGGTGTACGCGGTCGGTCACGGCCTCTTCATGGCCGGCAGCGCGGTCTTCTTCACCCGGGCGCTCGGCCTCGCCCCCACCCAGGTCGGGCTGGGGCTGTCGATCGCCGCCGGGGTCTCCCTGCTCGGGACGGTCCCGCTCGGCGCGCTGACCGACCGGTACGGCGCGCAGCGGGTCTGGCTGGTCGGCATGTTCGCCGAGGCGGTGCTCTTCGGGGCGTACCCCTTCGTGGGTGGCTTCGCCGGCTTCCTGGCCGTGGTGGTCGCCCTGGCCGTGGTGGACGCGACCACCGGGGTGGCCCGGCAGGTCTACTCGATCAACGTGCTCCGCCCTGAGGAACGGGTGACCGCGCTGGCGTACCAGCGCTCCGCGTTGAACGTCGGATTCGGGCTCGGCGCGGTGATCAGCGGCGTGGTGCTGGCGGTGGACACGATGGCCGCGTACCGGGGCATGGTCTGGTTCAACGCCGTCATGCTGCTGGTCACCGCGGCCTTCGTGTACCGGCTGCCCCGGGTGCCGGCGGCGACGCGGCCGACCGAGAAGACCAGCCGCCTGGCCGTGCTCCGCGACCGGCCGTTCATGGCGGTGTCACTGCTGTGCGGGCTGCTGATGTCGCACGGCACGCTCTACCTGGTGGTGCTGCCGCTCTGGGTGCTCAGCCACACCGACGCCCCGCGCACCCTGATCGCCGCCCTGGTGCTGCTCAACACGATCCTCGCGGTGCTGCTCCAGGTACGGGCCAGCCGGGGCGCCGACACGGTGGCCGGCGCGGGCCGGGCGCTGCGGACCGGGGGCCTGCTGATCGCCCTGTTCTGCCTGATCCTGCCGGTGTCGGCGCTCACCGGCGGGGTGGCGACCGTCGTGGTGCTGGTCGGCGCGGCGGTGGTGCTCACCCTCGCCGAGCTGGTCCAGTCGGCTGGCGCCTGGGGGATCACCAGCACACTGCCGCCGGCCGCGCACCGGGGCGCGTACGTCGGCGCGTTCCGGCTCGGCGGGCAGTTCCAGAACCTGGCCGCGCCCGCCGGGCTGACCGCCCTGGGGGTGGGCACCGGCGGCTGGGGGTGGCTGCCGATGGCCGGGCTCTTCGCCGCCGCCGCCCTGGCCGCCGTGCCGATGGTCGCCTGGGCGGACCGCCGCCCGCGCCTCGGCGAGGCCGCCCCGCCGGCCGAGCAGGGTGAGGTTCAGCGGTCCCGGGCCGCCGGGGCCATGTCCAGCGCGACGGGGAGCGGCACGGTGGACAGGTAGCACGCCTTGCCGGTGGCCTTGTCGACGGCGACCGGGCCGATCCCGGGCGGCGGCGAGGGCGAAGTCGGCGGCCGGCACTGGGATCCGCGTCTCACATGACGGACCCGGCTACCACGGGCCGCCGTGATCACGTAGGGTCACCCTGTCATGTGGCGGGCGTTTCTTCTTCTTGGCTGCCGCGACGAGGCCTGACGGCCGGCACCTCGTCGCGGAGTTGAACCGCGCCGTCCAGCACATCCGAACTTCACCTCGGCACCGCCCGGGCACCGTGGCCCGGCAGCACCCGCCGACACCTTCCGATTGCTGACGCCACATGTTCCCAGGGAGCACTCCGTCATGGCTCAACCTGTCACCGACGTCGAGACCGATCCGATCGCCCGGCAGCGTCCCAGCCGGATGCCGTTCCAGCGCTACCTGCCGTACCACCAGCAGTTCCGGCTCGACCTGCCGGACCGCAGCTGGCCGACCCGCCGGGTCGGGGCCGCGCCGCGCTGGTGTGCGGTCGATCTCCGCGACGGCAACCAGGCGCTGATCGACCCGATGTCGCCGGAGCGCAAGCGCCGGATGTTCCAGCTGCTGGTGCAGATGGGTTACAAGGAGATCGAGGTCGGCTTCCCGTCGGCCAGCCAGACGGACTTCGACTTCGTCCGGCAGCTGATCGAGCAGGACCTGATCCCCGAGGACGTCACCATCCAGGTGCTCACCCAGTGCCGGGAGCACCTGATCGAGCGGACCTTCGAGTCGCTGCGCGGCGCGCGCCGGGCCATCGTGCACTTCTACAACTCGACCTCGACGCTCCAGCGCCGGGTGGTCTTCGGTCTGGACCGCGACGGCATCACCGACATCGCCACCCAGGGTGCCCGGCTCTGCCAGAAGTACGCCGAGATCCACACCCCGGACACCGACATCCACTACGAGTACTCCCCCGAGTCGTACACCGGCACGGAGCTGGAGTACGCGCTGGAGGTCTGCGCCAAGGTCATCGAGGTGATCGACCCGACCCCGGACCGGAAGCTGATCATCAACCTGCCGGCCACGGTCGAGATGGCCATGCCGAACGTGTACGCCGACTCGATCGAGTGGATGCACCGGCACCTGCCCCGGCGGGACAGCCTGGTGCTGAGCCTGCACCCGCACAACGACCGGGGCACCGGCGTGGCCGCGGCCGAGCTGGGCCTGCTGGCCGGCGCGGACCGGATCGAGGGCTGCCTGTTCGGCAACGGCGAGCGGACCGGCAACGTCGACCTGGTGACCCTGGGGCTCAACCTGTTCTCCCAGGGCATCGACCCGATGATCGACTTCTCGAACATCGACGAGGTCAAGCGGGCGGTCGAGTACTGCAACCAGCTGCCGGTGCACGAGCGCCACCCGTACGCGGGCGACCTGGTCTACACCGCGTTCTCCGGCTCCCACCAGGACGCGATCAAGAAGGGCCTCGAGGCCCTGGCGAGGGACGCGGACGGCGCCGGGGTGCCGGTCGACGAGTTCACCTGGGCGGTGCCGTACCTGCCGATCGACCCGAAGGACCTGGGCCGCACCTACGAGGCGGTCATCCGGGTCAACTCGCAGTCCGGCAAGGGCGGCGTCGCGTACATCATGAAGAGCGAGCACCAGCTCGACCTGCCCCGCTGCCTCCAGATCGAGTTCTCCGGCGTGGTGCAGCAGGTCACCGACCACGACGGTGGCGAGGTCGACCCGGGCACCATGTGGGACATCTTCGCCCGCAACTACCTCGTCGACCACCAGGTCGACCCGGTGGTCAGCCTGGCCGGCTACGCCATCGGCACCGCCGACGGCAAGGTCGAGATCGAGGCCGAGGTGGGCTTCGGCGGCGGAACACGCTCGCTCGCCGCGGTCGGCAACGGCCCGATCGACGCGTACGTCAACGCGCTGCAGTCCCTCGGCGTGGCGGTCCGGGTGCTCGACTACCACGAGCACGCGCTCTCCTCGGGCGGGGACGCGCAGGCCGCCGCGTACGTGGAGTGCGAGGTGGACGGCCGGACCGTCTGGGGCGTCGGGACGGACGCCAACATCGTGACCGCCTCGGTGAAGGCGGTCACCAGCGCGGTCAACCGCGCGCGGAGCTGAGCCCACGGCGGCGTCCGGCACCCCGCCGGGCGCCGCCCGGGCACCGTCCGGCCCGGCGGTAGGTGGTCGGCCGGGCCGCTCACCGGCGGCCGGTCAGCCGTCGGTGCGGGGCACGCCCTGCCGGGTGAGCCGGTCCACCACCGCCCGTTCCTGCTCCGGCCCGGCGATCGGGGCCCGCACCGCCACCGGCGAGCCGGTGTCCCGGACGAGCCGGTCGAGGTAGGACCGGAGCAGCGGGTCGGCGGGGCGCAGCGCCACCGCCGCCGGATCGGCCACCTCGACCACGATCACCGACTGGCCGTACGGGTCCCGCCCGTACCGCCAGCCGGTGACGTCGGCCCAGGCCACCGCGGCGTCGTACGCCGGGTCGGCCGGTTCGCCGGTGCGCCGCTCACCGAGGCTCGGCGCCCGGTACCGGGCCCGGACGCCCTCGGCCGAGAGCTCGGCCATCGGCAGCCCCACACTGTCGTCGCGCCCGCTGCGGCGGCGATGCTCCAGGGGCGCCCCCGGCAGCAGGGCGAAGAACATCACGAACAGGAAGGTGCAGGCGGCGCCCCCGATCGCGGCGACCGGTGACCGGGACCAGAGCAGCACCGCCACCAGCACGGCCAGCAGCGCGGCCACACCGAGGGCGACCGGCAGCAGCCAGCCGAAGAGCGCGTGGCCGGGCCGCCGGGGCGCGCGGACCACCAGCAGCTCACCGGCGCTGCCCGGCTCGGCGGTCAGCCCGATCATCCGGCCAGGTCCCGGCGGAGGGCGGCGAGGTTCTGCTCGATGTCGGCGGCGCGCTGGGAGAACTGCGCCATGGTCGACTTCAGCTCCGGGCCGACGCCGAAGTCCCGCAGCAGTTGTTCCGGGTCGACCGGTGGACGCGCCGTCGCCTCCCGTACCGTCTCGGCCCAGTTCGCGGTGGCCGCGCGGATGGCCGCGAGGATGGAGTCCCGCAGGGTGTGGCTGTCCAGTCGCATCGCCCGTGGGTTGATCTCCAGGTCCTGCACCGCGCCGCCCGCGCCGACCCGGGCGGTGATCAGACCGTCCTCGCTGGTCCCCTCGCCCACCGTCTCGGCGAGCACGGTGCGCTGCTGCTCGAACGCGTCCAGCCGCTGCCGCACCTGCCGCATGGCCTGCTGGATCTGGGCCTCGAAACCGCTCATCGCCGCTACCTTCCTCGTGTCAGGCGGAGTGCCAGGAGATCCGGAGCTGCCGGAGGTCCGGCGTGCCGTCGCCCTGCTCGTCGAAGGTCTGCACCGCGGCGAACTCCTTGACCACGCCGGAGAGCAGGGTGACCGCCGCCGTGGCGACCGTGATCACGGTGCCGCTGGCGGTCAGCCAGGAGGCGCTGGCGGCCGCGCCGAGCGCCTGGATGATCGGCTGGAGCACGAGGGCCTGCGGGCCGATCGAGGAGAGCGTCAGGTCGAGGATCACCACGAAGAACTCGGCGGTGAAGGCGATGAAGGCCAGCCAGAACGCGGTGAGCAGACCGGCCACGGCCAGCAGGGACGCGGACAGCGCGCTGAGCGCCTTCTGCACCTGACCCAGCTCCCGGGACACCTCGGCGACGACGTCGCGGTACTCGACCACGCTGCCGTCCACCCAGCCGGCCGTCGCCCCGGTGGCGTACCCGTCGAACTTCTTGATGACCGAGCCCTCCAGGGCCGCCGCCACCGCGCCCAGCTCCCGCGCGGCCTCGATGACGGAGAACCCGTTCGCGACCATCGCCGACGCCGTGAGCGGCGCGGGGAGATAGTCCGGGGCCATCGCCGCGGTGGCCACCCCGAGGCCGACGAACATGGTCAGCGTGCCCACGGTGAGCACCTCGGCGGCGCCGTCGCCCAACCCGTCCATCCCGCCGAGCGGGTCGGTGAAGAGGCGGGGGAACCCGGCGTCGCCGAGCCCGCCGAGGTAGCCGTCCGGCGCGGCGGCGGCGGGAGCCAGGAACATGTCCACGTTGGCCTGCTCGGCCGCGTGGTAGTTGGCGACCGTCCGGCGGAGCCCGGCCGCGACCGACTCGACGACCTGCACCGCCGTCTCCAGGTTGCGCAGCTGGTAGTCGGCGACGGAGTTGTAGTAGGCCTCGGCGAACGACAGCAGCGCACCCAGTCCGGGCGGGTCGAGCCGGTACGAGTCGGCCATCCGCCGGGCGGCGTCCGTCAGGTCCGGCACGACAAACTGCTCCAGCCCGCGCGCGGCGTTGGTCAACTGGCCCGGATTGATCTCGATCTGGGTCAACGGTCCCCCGGTCGGTCGCTGCGCCCTCCGGCACGCCCGGTGGCCGCGGCCACACCCTACCGAGCCGACGCCCGCCCGTCAGGCCCCGCGGCGGCGGCGCTCATCGGGTGGGGTCGAGGCGGGCAGCGACGGGCACGGCTGGGCGCCGGGCGCCTTCCGGGGCGGCCGGTGGATCAGCAGCACGGCCATCGCCCCGCCGGCCAGCAGCAGCCCGGCGCACCAGAGCAGCGCCCCACGGAAGGCATCGGTCAGCGCCGACTTCTGCTCGTAGCCGGTGCCGGAGAGGCCGACCAGCAGCGGCAGCGCGGCCACCGCCAGCAGGCTGCCGGCCCGGGACGCCGCGTTGTTGAAGCCGCTCGCCACCCCGGCGTACCGGTCGGCCACGGCGGCCAGCACCGAGGCGGTCAGCGGGGCCACGACCAGGGTCAGGCCCGCTCCGAAGAGGACCACCCCGGGCAGCACGTCCATCCAGTACGACGCTCCCGGGCCGACCCGGCGCAGCAGCAGCAGGCCGACGGCGGCGACCACCGGACCGACGGTCAGCGGCAGCCGCGGGCCGATCCGGGCGGCGAGCGCGCCCGCCCGAGAGGAGCCGGCCGCCAGCAGCAGCGTCATCGGCACGGTGGCCAGGCCGGTGAGCAGCGCCGACCAGCCGACCACGTTCTGCAGGTAGACGGCGAGGAAGAAGGTGAAGCCGCCGAGGGCCGCGTACACCACCACGGTGAAGATGTTGAGCACCGAGAAGAGCCGGCTGCTGAACAGGCCGGTGGGCAGCATCGCGGCGTCCCCGCGCCGCCGCTCCACCAGCACGAAGACCACCGCGGCGACCACCCCGACCAACACCGAGAGCAGCACCGGCAGGGAGCGGACGCCGCGGGCCGGGGCGTCGATCAGGGCGTACGTGACGCCGCCGAGGCCGAGCGCGCCGAGCAGCGTGCCCGCCACGTCGAACCGGCGCGCGCCGGTACGCGAGATGTTCTCGTCCCGGCTCTCCGGCACCCAGCGCACCGCGGCGAGCACCACCGCCACGGCCAGCGGCAGGTTGATGAAGAAGATCCACCGCCAGGAGAGCGTGTCGATCAGCCAGCCGCCGAGGAGCGGACCGAGGGCGGTGGAGACCCCGGAGAGCCCGGCCCACATGCCGATCGCCTTGCCCCGGTCGTCCGGGTGGAAACTGGCCTGGAGCACGGAGAGCGAACCCGGGGTGAGCAGCGCCCCGCCGGCACCCTGGAGGAACCGGGCCGCGATCAGCCAGCCGGTGCCCTGGGACAGTCCGCACAGCACGGAGGCCGAGGCGAACCACGCCACCCCGAGCAGGAAGACGCGGCGGCGGCCGAACCGGTCCCCGAGCGCCCCGCCGAGCAACACGAACGCGGCCAGCATCAGCAGGTATCCGTTCACCGTCCATTGCAGACCGGCGACGGTCGCGCCGAGCTCGGACCCGAGGCGGGGCAGCGCCACGTTGACCACCGTGCTGTCGAGGAACACCATGCCGGAGGCGAGGACGGCGGCGAGCAGCGTCCCCCGCCCGGCGGCGGTGCCCGTCCGGAGCGCGGGTGCGGGTGCGGTCATGGCTAACAATCTGCCCGGGATCCCATCCGGACGCCACGAATCACAGAAACCGGCCCGGGGGTACTGTGCGGGATCGCCGGGAGCCCGCAAGCTGGAGAGGTGTCGTCTGTGCGTACCAGATCAGGAGCTCGCGCCGCGGTGGCGGCCGCGCTCGCCGCGGCGATCGCCCTCGGCACGGCCGGGTGCGTGCCGGTCGACGAGCCGGAGACCGGGCCGAGCAGCGCCGGCAACGTCAGCCAGCAGCTCGGTGAGCTGACCGTCGCGAGTGCCGGGTCGATGAAGGGCTACAGCCGTGCCCGGTTCCCGCACTGGCGGGACACCGGGAAGAACTGCGACGTCCGGGACACCGTCCTCCAGCGCGACGGGGAGAGCATCAAGCTCTCCGGCTGCAACGTGGTGGGTGGGCGCTGGGAGAGCGTCTACGACGGTCGGGCCTTCACCGATCCCGCGGACGTGGACATCGACCACGTGGTGCCGCTGGCCAACGCGTGGCGCTCGGGCGCGGACGAGTGGGACGACTCGAAGCGCGGCGACTTCGCCAACGACCTGACCCGGCCGCAGCTCATCGCGGTTTCCCTGACCTCCAACCGGGCAAAGGGTGACCAGGATCCGTCCCAGTGGAAGCCGGCGAACCGGTCGTACTGGTGCCAGTACGCGGCGGACTGGGTGACGGTCAAGCACTACTGGCGGCTGACGGTGACCAGTGCCGAGAAGGCCGCCCTCACCGACATGTTGGAGGGCTGCACATGGGCGAGCAAGCGGTGACCGGGGCCGGGGCGACGCCCGCCCCGGAGAAGACGCCGGACGCCGGCGGCGAGGACGCCGCGCCGGCCACCGGCGGTGGCACCGGACCGACCACGGCCGGGATGACCGCGGACGGCGCCCCGGCGGCACCCGCGGACGTCTCCGGGGCGGGCATGTCCGCCGACGCCAACCCCGCGGCGCCCGCCACGCCGGCCACCCCGGCCGGGGGCGCCACGGCCGGCGGCGGGGCGCAGCAGCGGACCGCGGACATCACGGCCGGGCCGGGCGGGGTGATGACCGACGAGGCTGGCGTGGTGACGGGCGAGCTGACCCTGCGTACCGAGTACGCCGACGGCCAGGTCACCCTGCGGGTGCAGTACAAGGACGCCGACGAGTGGTACGCGGTGACCGGCGCGAAGGTGGCGCTGGCCGACCCGTCCGGGCTGGACGCGGTGCACGGCATCGCGGTCGCCCTGCTCAACCGCCCAGAGGGCTGACCCGGGACCGACGAGGCCCCTTCCCCGACGCGGGGAAGGGGCCTCGTGCCGTCGTCACGGGGTCGGGATCAGCTCACCGGTGTCACCCGGCGCCCCACCGTCGTCCGGGCGGACCAGTTCCGGCTCCACCTCGTGCGGGCGGATCCGGCCGGCCGCGATCTCTTCGGCGTAGTGGCAGGCCACCCGGTGCCCGCCGAGCACGTCGCGCAGCGCCGGCCGTTCGTCGGCGCAGCGGGTCGGCTGGGCCCACGGGCACCGCGTGTGGAAGCGACATCCGGCCGGTGGGTTGGTCGGCGAGGGGAGGTCGCCGGCGAGCAGGATCCGCTCACGGCGGTCCTCCACCAGCGGGTCCGGCACCGGGACCGCCGACATCAACGCTCTCGTGTACGGGTGCATCGGCTCCCGGTAGAGGTCGTCGCTGGACGCCTCCTCCACCAGGCCACCCAGGTACATCACGCCGACCGTGTCGGCGATGTGCCGGACCACCGCCAGGTCGTGCGCGATGATCAGGTACGTCAGCCCGCGCTCGTTCTGCAGGTCCTCCAGCAGGTTGAGCACCTGCGCCTGGATCGACACGTCGAGCGCCGAGACGGGCTCGTCGGCCACGATGAGCTCCGGGTTGAGCACCAGCGCACGGGCGATGCCGATCCGCTGCCGCTGGCCGCCGGAGAACTCGTGCGGGTACTTGCGCAGCGCCGAGGCGGGCAGGCCGACCGCCTCCAGGGTCTCCCGAAGCCGCTTGCCGGTGGCCGCCTTGTCGTCGGCCAGGCCGTGCGCCTTGAGCCCTTCGACCAGCAGGGACTCCACCGACTGCCGGGGGTCCAGGCTGGACAGCGGATCCTGGAAGATCATCTGCATCCGGCGACGGGCCCGGCGCAGCGACTCGCCCTTGAGCGAGCGGACATCGATGCCGTCGAAGACGATCTCCCCGTCGGTCGGCTCGACCAGCCGCAGCAGGCCGCGTCCCAGCGTGGACTTGCCGCAACCGGACTCGCCGACCAGCCCGTAGGTCTCACCCGCGTTGATCGACAACGAGACGCCGTCGACCGCGTAGACGTATCCCACGGTGCGGTCGACGAGCAGACCGCTCTTGATCGGGAAGTGGACCTTGACGTCGCGCAGTTCGACCAATGGTTCCGTACGTTCAGTCACGGCACCGTCACCTCCACCGGAACGGGGTTGTTGCATCGCAGGTCGCCGCCGGTCGCGGTCGGCTCCAGCGGGGGTGCGCCCTCCAGACAGGCGTCCACCACGTAGTTGCAGCGGGGCGCGAAGGCGCACCCCTCGGTCCACGGGATGTTGTCGGCCACCGAGCCCCGGATGGCGTGCAGCCGCTCACCGCGCACCGAGTCCAGCCTCGGCACGGAGTTCAACAGACCGTGCGTGTACGGATGCCTGGGCCGGGCGAACAGCTCGTGCCGGGCCGCCCGCTCCACCACCTTGCCGCCGTAGAGCACGTTGACGGTGTCGCAGAGGCCCGCTACCACACCGAGGTCGTGCGTGATCATGATGAGCGCGGTGCCGGTCTCGTCGACGAGCTGCTTGAGCAGGGTGAGGATCTGCGCCTGGATGGTCACGTCCAGCGCGGTGGTCGGCTCGTCGGCGATCAGCAGCCGCGGCTTGCAGGCCAGCGCGATGGCGATCAGCGCGCGCTGGCGCATCCCGCCGGAGATCTGGTGCGGGTATTCCTTGAGCCGGCGTTCCGGGTCCGGGATGCCGACCGCGTCGAGCAGCTGCCGGGCCTCCCGCAGGGCCTTCCTCCGGTCCATCCCCTGGTGCCGTTCGAGCACCTCGGCGACCTGCACGCCGATCGGGATCACCGGGTTCAGCGAGGAGAGCGGGTCCTGGAAGATCATGCCAATGTCCCGGCCGCGGCGGTCCCGCATGTCGTCCGGGCGCAGCTTGAGCAGGTTGGCGCCCTCGAAGAGCACCTCACCGGTGACCTTGTTGCCCCGCTTCGGCAGCAGGCCCATGATCGCCAGGCTGGTCACGCTCTTACCGCAGCCGGACTCGCCGACCAGACCGACGGTCTGCCCCGGCTCCACGCTGAAGCTCACCTTGTCGACCGCGGTGAACGGCCGCTCACCGCGGCGCTGGAACACCACGCTCAGATCGCGTACGTCGAGCAGGCTCATCGGGTCACGTCCTCTCGCCGGCGTCCGCCGGCCGTGCTGGTCCGTCGCATCGCCGTCACCGCCGGTTCTTCGGGTCGATCGCCTCGCGCATCGCCTCACCGAGCAGGGTGAAGCCGAGCGCGACCACGATGATCGCGAGCGCCGGGTAGTAGGCAAGTTCGGGACGGACCTCGAAATAGCGCTGACCGTCCACACCGAGCATCAGACCCCACTCGGCGCGGTTGATGTCCGGGTCGCCGAGCCCGAGGAAGGAGAGCGAGGCGGCCTCCAGGATGGCGGTGGACAGGGTCAACGTGGCCTGCACGATCACCGCGGTCATCGCGTTGGGCAGCATGTGCCGGAGCACGATGTTGCGTTGCTTCACGCCCAGCGCCCGGGCGGCCAGCACGTGGTCGCTCTCCCGCTGGGCCAGCATCGAACCACGCAGCAGCCGGGCGAAGATCGGCACGTTGACGATGGCCACCGCGAAGATGACCGTCCACTGGCTGGACCGGCTGGCCATGGCCACCAGGCTGATCGCCAGCAGCAGGGCGGGCAGGGCCAGCATCACGTCGGTGAAGCGCATCATGATGTTGTCGACCCAGCCGCCGAAGGCGCCGGAGATCGCCCCGATGAGCACGCCGAGGCTCAGCCCGATCAGGGTGGCGACCACGCCGACGAAGAGGGTCTGCCGGGCCCCGTAGATCATGCGGGAGAAGAAGTCCCGCCCGAGTGGGTCGGATCCGAGCGGGAAGTCGCTGCTGGCACCGGGAATGTTGTCGACGGTCAGGTTCTTCGTGAGCTCGTCGAAACGCTGCGCCGGGTCGTGTGGCGCGAGCAGCGGCGCGAAGATCGCCATCAGGACGAAGAGCGCGACGATCGACGCGCCGACGATGGCAACCGGGTTGCGCCGCAGCCGACGGATCGCGTCCCGCACGAGGCTCACGCCGCCCTTGTCGGCGCTCGCGCGGGCCAGTTCGTCCAGTCGCGCCTTCTTGCGCTCGCCGAGCAGTCCGATGCCGCGCTCGCTCATGCCCGGGCGGCGCTCGTCGGTGCCGGGCTGGTCCGCGCCGTCGCGGCGGGCGGCCACGCCGGGCCGGGTGATCGGGTCACTCATCGCACACGCACCCTCGGATCGATGAAGGCGTAGGAGAGGTCGACCAGGAGGTTGACCACCACGAAGACCAGCGCGGCCAGCAGGATCAGCGTCTGGAGCACCGGATAGTCGCGGCCGCCGCTGATCGAGTCCGTGATCAGCGTGCCGAGGCCGCCCCAGTTGTAGACCTTCTCGGTGAGCACCGCGCCGGAGAGCAGCGCGCCGGTCTGCAGGCCGATGGTGGTGACCACCGGCAGCAGGGCGTTGCGCAGGATGTGCCGGCCCCGGATGACGCGGTGCCGCAGGCCCTTGGCCTCGGCGGTGCGGACGTAGTCCTCGTTGAGCACGTCCAGCACGCTGGCCCGGGTGATCCGGACGATCACCGCCAGCGGGATTGTGGCCAGGGTGAACGCCGGCAGGATGAGGTGCCAGAGCGCGTCGGCGGTGGCGTCGAACTCCCGGGTGAGCAGTCCGTCGAGGACGAAGAAGCCGGTGACCTCGGTGTTGTCCACGCCGGTACTGAGCCGCCCGGAGGGCGGGAACCAGTGGATGTTCTGGGTGAAGACGTCCTTGAGCAGGTAGCCCAGGAAGAAGATCGGGATCGAGATGCCGAGCAGGGTGCCCGCGATGCTCAGATTGTCCAGCAGCCGGCCGCGGTGCCGGGCGGCGAGGTAGCCGAGCGGCACGCCGAGCCCGACCGCAATGATCATGGCGACCAGGGCCAGCTCGATGGTGGCCGGAAAGGCGCGACCGATCACCTCGCTGACGGGGTCGCCGGTCCGGATCGAGTTGCCGAAGTCGCCGGTCAGGACCCGCTGCATGAACTTGCCGTACTGCACCAGGATCGGCTGGTCGTAGCCGAGCGCCTTGGTCAGCAGCGCGCGCCGCTCGGGGGTGGCCCGCTCACCGAGCAGCGCCTCGATCGGGCCGCCGGGCAGGTTCCGCAACCAGATGAAGATGAGCGCGGACAGCGCTATCAGGGTCACCGCGAGCTGTAGCAGGCGGCGGACTATGACTCGCAACATCTCTCACACCAGATTCTCGATATCAGCGGTTCGGCCCGGGCCGGGGCTTATGCCCGGCCCGGGCCGATTCCGCGTACGGCGTCAGCGGTTCAGCGGCGTGCTCAGCCGACGCTGACGGTGTTGAACCGCTCGTCGGTCAGCGGGCTGGCGACCAGACCCTTGACGTCCTTGGTGACGACGATGGCCGGCGGGGCGTGCCAGATCGGCACGGCCGGCAGCCACTTGGCGGCGATGTCACGGTTGACCTGCTCCCAGGCGGCCTTCTTGCCGGCCTCGTCGACGGTGCCGTCGGCCTTGGTGATGGCGTCGAACATCTCGGTCATCGCCTGGTCGCCGAACTCGACCTTGGCGCGACCGAAGAAGGTGCCGACGAAGTTGCCCGGGTCGTTGTAGTCACCCGTCCAGCCGAGGATGTGCAGGTCCTGCTTGCCGAACTGCTGCACGTCGTCTTTGTAGCCACCGTTCCACGGGCGGGCCACACCGTTGACCTTGATGCCGACGGCCTGCAGGTCGTTGGCGAGGACGGTGAAGATCTCCTGCGGGTTCGGCATGTACGGCCGGGAGACGTCGGTCGGGTAGTAGAAGTTGAGCGTCAGGTTCTGCACGCCCGCGTCCTTGAGCAGCTGCTTGGCCTTCTCCGGGTTGTACTCGTACTTCTGCACGTCGGAGGCGTAGCCGAGCACGGTGTCCGGCATGAACTCGTCGGCGACCTTGGTGCCACCCGGGCCCTTGGTCTGGACGAGCTGCTGACGGTTGAGGGCGTAGGCGATCGCCTGCCGCACCCGCAGGTCCTTCAGCTTCGGGTTCTTCTGGTTGAAGCCCAGGTAGAGGATGTTGAACGCCGGACGGTCGAGGACCTGGAAGCCCTCGCCGGAGAGCGCCTTGCGGTCGGCCGGGGCCGGGAAGTCGATGCCCTGGACGGTGCCGGCGCGCAGCTCCTGCTTGCGGGTGTTCTCGTCCTTGATGACCTTGATGACCAGCTTGTCGACCTTGGCCTTCTCGCCCCAGTAGTCGGGGTTGCGGTTCAGGGTGATCTCACCCTTGGCCTTGTCCCAGCCGCCGAAGGTGAACGGGCCGGTGCCGACCGGGTGCTCGTTGGCGAACGCGCTGTACTCGAAGGAGTCGCCGTTTTGCTTCACCGCGTCGGCGTCGTACTTCTTCAGCGCCTCAGGGCTGGCGATCGACAGCGCGGTTAGCGCGAAGGCACCGGGGAAGGCGCCCTTGTACTGGTTCATCGTGACGACGGCGGTGCCGTCGTCCTTGGCCTCGCACTTGTTGTAGACCGGCTGGCCGACGCCCTCGGCCTCGTTCTTGGCGAAGCCGCCGAAGACGTCCGAGTAGTAGATCATCTGGGACTGGGCGGCGGCGCCCTTCATGTTGAACCAGCGGTCGAAGTTGAAACAGACCGCGGCGGCGTTGAAGTCTGTGCCGTCGTGGAACTTGACGCCCTTGCGCAGCTTGAAGGTCCAGACCTTGCCCTCGGCGTCGTGCTCCCAGCTCTCCGCCAGAGCGCCCTGGAGGTCGGCCGTGCCCGGCTTGTTCTGGATGAGGGTGTCGTACATCTGGCGGATCGGCCGGAACGACTCACCGTCGTCGTTGAAGATCGGGTCGAAGTTCTTCGGGTCACCGGCCCCTGCGAAGACAAAGGTGCCGCCAGTCTTGGCGCCCCCGCCCTCATCGTCGCGCTCGCTCTTGGCGCAGCCGGACGCCCCGACCGCCAGAGCGGCAGCGGCCGCGAGGGCCACGGCCGCTTTAAGCCTGTCTGCCTGCATCTCTCACCTCTGTCATGCGCATGACCACGCCGAGTTGTGGCCCAGTCCGTGTGCCGGAGGCTATGACACGACACACGGAAGCGGAACGCCCGTTAGGCAATCGCTATCAAGCCGACACCAAGTAGTCGGGTCTGACACTGCCCGATCTCCAGACAAACGGGCCTGTCACAGCACGAGGCCGATCGTGGAATCAGGCGGATCGCCACAAACCGCCCAGCTGACGGGACCCGCAGCCGGGCACGTGGCGCTCGGCACTTGTCCCACATACCGGGTACGCGGACGAAGCTGGCCGGCACCCCGAGGAGGGTGCCGGCCAGGGTGCCCACGGCGTCGGTCAGACCGCCCGACGGCCCTCGAACGCCCGACCGAGCGTGATCTCGTCGGCGTACTCCAGGTCGCCGCCGACCGGGAGTCCGCTGGCCAGCCGGGTCACCGAGATGCCCATCGGCTTCACCAGCAGGGCCAGGTACGTCGCGGTCGCCTCGCCCTCGGTGTTCGGGTCGGTGGCGAGGATCAACTCGCGCACCGCGCCACCGCTCAGCCGGGTCATCAGCTCGCGGATCCGCAGGTTGTCCGGGCCGATCCCCTCCAGCGGGTTGATCGCCCCGCCGAGCACGTGGTACCGACCGCGGAACTCACCGGTCCGCTCGATCGCCACCACGTCCTTGGGCTCCTCGACCACGCAGAGCACCTCGTCGGTGCGCCGCGTGTCGCGGCAGATCCGGCACAGCTCCGACTCGGCCACGTTGTAACAGGTGGTGCAGAACCGCACCAGCTCCTTGACCTTGCGGAGCGCGCCGGCCAGCCGGTTCACGTCGGCCGGATCCGCCGACAGGACGTGGAAGGCGATCCGCTGCGCGCTCTTGGGGCCCACGCCCGGCAGCCGTCCCAGCTCGTCGATCAGGTCCTGGATGGCACCCTCGTACATCTGCCGGCTCAGAACCCGGGCAGGCCGAGGCCGCCCATACCGCCCGTGACCGGGCCCATCTTCTGCTCGGTCAGCTCCCGGGCCGCCTCGGCGGCGTTGTGCACGGCCGCGACGACCAGGTCCTCCAGCGTCTCCACGTCCTCCGGGTCGACCGCCTTCGGGTCGATCTTGATGGACTTCAGTTCGCCGGTGCCGGCCACGGTCGCGGTGACCAGGCCGCCGCCGGCGGTGCCGGTCAGCTCCGCGTCCGCCAGCTCGGCCTGGGCCTTGGCGATCTGCTGCTGCATCTTCTGCGCCTGCTTCAGCATCTGCTGCATGTTCGGCTGTCCACCTGGGCGCACGGATGGCTCCTTCTCGCACTCGTCTGCTCGGCCGCCGCCCAGCCTAGTCGGGCGGCGGCACCCGTCCTCGTCGGCCGACCGCGATCAGCGCGCGTCCACCTCGTCGATCTTCTCCGCCCCGAACGCCTCCCGGAGCAGCTGCACCGCCTGCTCCTCGCTGGACTGCCGGGCGGTCCGCTCGTCGATCACCTCGTCCAGCGGCTCGTCACCCGGGTCGAAGCCCTCGTAGGTCGGGGCCACCGGAGCCGCCACGGCCGGGCGTCCGCCGCCGCGGACCGGCCCGTCGTAGTCCGGGTCGTACGGCGGCTCACCGGCCCAGTCGGCGTCCGCGGTCTTCCGGGCCGGCTGGGCCGCCCGGGCGCCCTTGGCGGCGCCGGCCCCGGCCGCCGCCGCCCGGGCCGCCGCGATCGCGCTGCTCACCGGGGCCCTGCTCGCCGCCGGAGGAGCCGCCGGCTTCGGTACGGCCGTCGCCGTGGGGGCGTTCGCCCCGGCCGCCGGGGCGGCCGGCGCGCCGGCCGTCGCCGGGGTGGCCTCCGTCGCGCCACCGAGGCGGGCCGGCTCCGGCCAGTCGTCCGAACCGGCGGCGGCCGGGCCGCCGGGGCGGGCCGCCTCGGGCCAGTCGGATTCGCCGCCCGGGCCGCCACCGGGACGGGCCGGCTCCGGCCAGTCCTCCTCGGCGGTCGCCAGGGGCGCACCGCTCGACTCCGCGCGGGCCGGACCGTCGACCTTCCCACCCAGGGCGACCCCGTGCCCGGACGGGTCACCGGAGGTGGCGCGGTGCCCGGACGGGCGGCCACCCGGACCGCCGCCGGACGCGGTCGGACCGGCCGGACCACCGCCGGGGGCGGAACCGGTCGAACCGTCGGACACCGGCCCCGACCCGGACGGAGCGGTGGTGACCGGACCGGACGCGGCCGGACCGGGTGGCGTGGGGGTGGCGGGCGGCGGGGACGCCGGGCGGGCCGGGGCGGCCGCCCGCGACGAGCCGCCGAGCGACACCCCACCCCGCTCGCCGGCCACCTCGCAGCGGATCTGCCAGCGGCCGCCCAGCTCCTCGTAGAGCGCGTCGGTGAGCACCGGCGCGTGGTCGGACATCATCTTGGCCAGCACAGTCGACTTCACGGTCAGCACCAGCGTGTCGCCGTCCAACTCGCGGACGACGGCGTCACGCATCAGCGCCGCGATCCGCTTGTTCGACCGGTTGACCTTGCCGACCACCTCCGGCCAGACCCGGCGCACCGCGACCGCGTCGAGGGCGCCGGGCCCGGCGGCGCCGGGGCGGGGCGGCTCCGGGGTGGCCGGGTCGGGCAGCACCGCCGACGGGAGCACCCGGCGCGGGACGCCGGACGCCGGATCAGCGGAGGCCGGGCCGGCGGTGGCCGGGGACGGCTCGGACCGGTCCGCGCCCGGGGTGGCCGGGGTGGGAGGGGAACCGGTGGCCGCGGCGCGTGCGGCGGCCACCCCGGACGGGGCACCGGCAGCCGCCGGCGGGCCGGCGGTCTCCGGCCGGGGCGCGGCGGCAGCCGCGGTCGGGGCGGGAGGCTCGGGGCGTACCGGAGCGGCGGGAGCGACCGGGGCGGGCCCGGCGGCGGTCGACGGCAGCTCGCCGCCACCCAGGGTGAGCCGGCGCTCCATCCGCTCCAGGCGCTGGAGCAGCCCGCCGGTGGAGTCGTCCGCCCCGGGCAGCAGCATCCGGGCGCAGATCAGCTCCAGCAGCAGCCGCGGCGCGGTGGTGCCGCGCATGTCCACCAGGCCGTTGTGCACGATGTCCGCGCAACGGGACAGGGTGCCCGGGCCGAGCCGCTGGGCCTGGGCCGTCATCCGCTCTATCTGGTCCGACGGGCCGTCGATCAGGCCCTTGGCGGCGGCGTCCGGCACCTGCTGGAGCACGATCAGGTCGCGCAGCCGCTCCAGCAGGTCGGAGGCGAACCGGCGCAGGTCGTGCCCGGCCTCGGCGACCCGGTCGACGGTGGCGTACGCGGCGGCGCCGTCCCCGGCGGCCAGCGCGTCGCACATCTCGTCGATCAGCGCGGCGTCGGTGACCCCGAGCAGCGCGGCGGCCCGGGCGTAGGTGACCCCCTCCGGCCCGGCACCGGCGATGAGCTGGTCGAGCACCGAGAGGCTGTCCCGCATGCTGCCCCCACCGGCGCGCACCACCAGCGGGAAGACCGCCGGCTCGACGGCGACGCCCTCGGCCTGGGTGAGCTGCTCCAGGTACGGCCGGAGCACCTTCGGCGGGAACAGCCGGAACGGGTAGTGGTGGGTCCGCGACCTGATCGTGCCGAGGACCTTCTCCGGCTCGGTGGTGGCGAAGATGAACTTGACGTACTCCGGCGGCTCCTCGACGAGCTTGAGCAGGGCGTTGAAGCCCTGCGTCGAGACCATGTGCGCCTCGTCGATGATGTAGATCTTGAAGCGGCTGCGGGCGGGCGCGAAGAAGGCCTTCTCGCGCAGCTCGCGGGCGTCGTCGACACCACCGTGGCTGGCCGCGTCGATCTCGATGACGTCGATCGAGCCGGCGCCGTCGGTGGTCAGCGAGCGGCAGGACTCACATTTCCCGCACGGCTCGGGAGTGGGGCCCTGCTCACAGTTGAGCGAACGGGCCAGGATCCGGGCGCTGGAGGTCTTGCCGCAGCCGCGCGGGCCGGAGAAGAGATAGGCGTGATTGAGTCGCCCGCTACGCAGCGCCTGTGACAGCGGCTCGGTGACCTGCTCCTGGCCGATCATCTCGGCGAAGGTACGCGGCCGGTACTTGCGGTAGAGCGCCAGCGTCACTCGTCCCGCCTCCTCTCGACCGAGCCATTCTGCGCCGGCCGGGCGCGGGTGGCCACCCACCACCCCGGGACCTGACCCCGCAGGGACGTTACCGGCACCCGGAGACAGAAAGGCCTCCCGTGCACCCGGCAGAGCTCGCTTATCCTTGCTGCCTTCCGGCCCTGGGGAGGTTCACGAGATACCGCCGCACGGGAGGTAGGCCAAGCGTACCCGACCCGGCGCCGATCTTCAGGGGGTGGTGGGGTGGCCGGGCCGTCGGGGACCTGTATCCTTGCTCGCGGAGGATTCGCCTAGAGGCCTAGGGCGCACGCTTGGAAAGCGTGTTGGGTTTACACCCTCACGAGTTCGAATCTCGTATCCTCCGCTCGCTGACACGAAGGGCCTGCCCCGCACGGGGCCGGCCCTTCGTCGTACGGCTGAGCCGTCAGTTCACGTTCTGCCAGTAGGCCTCGTCGTAGTACTCCACGACGTCGCGCTAGGCCCAGAGCCGGACGACGCGTGATCAACAGGGCGATCGGCACTAGCCGGTCAGGAATCGGGCAGGCAATCGCATTCCCACGTCCACCGGGTTCGGCGGTCGGCCCCTTTCCGGACCCGGAGGGGATTGGGATGATCGACGTACGGCACCCGCAGCAGCCCCGGTGGCGCGTCGTACACATGTTCCATCCACAGCCTGTGGACGCCGAGAGGATCGGATGAGTTACCAGCTCAGCGCGGTCGTGGCGGACGTCGAGCTGCTCCGCGAGCAGACCGTCGGCCTGGACCACGCGGTGCTCGCCGCGCTCCGCCAGGACTTCGCGCTGCTCCCGGTCACCCCGCAGCTGGTCGAGGAGCTGACCGGCGCGCTGCCGGACTTCGCCACCGCGGAGCCGTCCCCGGCCCAGCCGTTCCAGCTCGTCCTCTCGCCCGCACTGGCGGAGCTGCTGGCCCGCTGGTCGCGGCAGGGGCCGGTGGCGTACCTGGAGGCCGAGTTCGCCGGCGGGCTGGGTCACCAGTCGTCGGTGGTGTGGCTGGGCGGCGAGGTGAGCTGGGGGCCGCACTTCGACGGCACGCTCGACCGTCCGCGCGCCGAGTGGCCGATCAACGCGGCGCTCGCCCGGCTCGGCGCCGAGCCGGGACCGTGGATCGATCCGTTCGCCGAACTCGGCCTGCACCTGGAACGCGACACCACCGGCTGGCTGGCGCACGGCCGGCGCGGACTCACCGCCGACTACTGGGACGAGCTGGCCGAGGAGTGGGAACTCCGGCAATCCGGCCGGCACCAGCAACCTGATCGCCCCGGTCCCGTTGGGGACTGGGGGATTCCATGAAACTGCGACAATACGTCTTCATCGCCGCCTTGATGGCGGGCGCCTCGATCGCCGGCAGCGGCGTCCGTCCACAGGGGCCGGACGTGCCGGCCCGGCCGGTCGGCGACGCCGAGGTGGTCGGTCTCGACGGGCTGAGCGACATCGAGTTCGGCGCCACCGAGGAGGAGTTGACCCGGCGCGGGGTGCTGCGTTCCGACGAGGACGCCTGCGGCCCCACACTCACCGGGCACGGCACGGTCAGCCCGGTCTTCTTCGACGACCGGCTGGTGCTGCTCTGGCTCGATGACCCGATGAGCACGCCCGAGGGCATCACGGTCGGCACCCCGGTGAGCGAGGTGCGGGACAGCTATCCGTCGGCGACCCCGCTGCGGGCGCCGCGGGGCACGTACCGGCTCGACGGGCTGCTCGCCCGCAACGGCGACCGCGCGTACCTCTTCCTGCACGACGGGACGACCGTCCGGAAGATCATCGCCGGGTACGCCGACTGGGCGCGCCGCCTCTTCGACGAGGGCTACGGCCCCTGCTGACGGACTGGCCGGGCTGCCGGTGGACGACGAAGCGCCCGGGAGGTCCCGGGCGCTTCGGCTGCTGGCGGTGGCGGCGGCGGGATTTGAACCCGCGGAGGGCGTAAACCCTCACACGCTTTCGAGGTCTGCGATCACTCGTCTGCGACGGTTCGGCCGGGGCCGTGAGTTGGCATGCCGCCCTCTGATGAACGGCAGCATGCCCCTGCGTACCCCGGCGAACGAGACCACAACTGAGACCAGCGTCCTGGCACCCGCGGTTGAGCACGTCTACGTTCTTGCTGACGCGCTTGATGACACCCAGATCTACCAGTACCGGCAGCCGCCGGCTTCGGAGGCGCCAGACTGACGGCCCTCGCCGGCGACCAACGCATTACGAGTCGGTCTCCAGGTGCTGTTCCACGGCCTGATCCTCGTGCCCGGCGTGGCGTCCGGGTCCGTGATCGTCCGCTCCGGTTCGCTGGTTTGGCTGCTCGCTTGGCTGCTCAACGGAGCACGGAGGCCTCGCTTACAGGGTCTGTGCAGCAGGTCCGTCCCCGCCTGGGTGTCGACATGCACGCGCTCGGCGTTGATCCTTGGCTCTTGGGACTGGCCCCCGCTCCCTGAGGATGCGGGAAACGGCCTGCGTGGCCGGGTCGCGACTACGCTGTCGGGGGGTTCGCATCCGTCCAGCCAGCCTCGACGATCGCCCGGTAGTGGACGAGGCGGTCCGGGACGCCCACGCGCCACGTCTCCTCGGCGAGCGCCCGCCCGGTGCGCGGGTCGAGGATCAGGCGGGTCTGGAGCGGCACGCCCCCGTCACCGCGCCGGGCATAGGCGATCGCCACACCCGTGCGGCCGAGTTGGTCGGTCACGGCGCCCAGGCTCGTCACCCCGTCCAGGCCGGCAATCATCCGGTACGCCGCCGCGCGCATCTCTGGGGAGACCGGCAGGTCGAGCACGAGCGAGGTGCCGCTCCAGAACAGGAACTCCGTCCGGCTCTCCTGGCTGTCGGCGTGCCGCCGGCTCAGCTCCGCCTGCAGCGCGGCCGGGTCGGCCGGCAGCGCGGTCAGCTCCGCCGCGGTGACCGACTGGCTGCCGAGGAAGTAGTTCTGCCGTGAGTCGACGCCCTCCGGCGTGCGCAGCCGACGGGGGCCGGGGGCGACGGAAACGTCCCCCCATCGGGCCGGGGAGCCGTCCCGCCGCCAGGCAGCCAGGTCGGCGGCGCTGATCGGCCGGCCGCCGAGCCGCTGGAAGAACGTCCAGCTCCGGCCGTCCGGGTCGGTCGCCAGCCAGTCCTCCACGCCCATCCGCACCGCGATGTCGTACCGACCGTTCGCCGGGCCAACCTCGCGGACGTCGCCAACCTCCATGTTGATCTGCCAGTACTGACCGCTGCCGGCCTCGCTGCCGGCCACCCGGTCGGCGGCGGCCAGCAGGAACTGCCGGGCCGCGGCGGACTGCGGCGTGACCGACCGGGCCGCCTCGGGCCGCGGTGTGGGGGCGGGCTGGTGGACCACCACCGCCACCGCGAGCGCCCCCACCGCCAGCGCGGGGACCAGCCCGGCGGTCAGCACCAACCGGCGCCGCGCGGCCGGTCGCGCCGCCCGCTGCGCCGGTTCCTGCGGCGGGTACGCGGTTAGCGTTGCCAGGTCGAGTTGGCTCTCCCCTGGATCGAGCCGGGTGGGGCGGGACTCGGACAGCAGTTGCATGAGGTCTCGACGCCGGCTCATCGGCTGAACTCCTTCACGGGAAAGGCGGACGGGATCCGACGGACGACCTCGTCGGCAGCGGTGATGGCCTGGTCCAGGCGTCGGCGCGCCCGGTGCAGACGGACCGTGAACGTGGCGATCGAGCAACCGACGACCCGCGCCGCCGCCCGGTGGGACAGGCCCTGCCAGGCCACGAGCGTGAGCACTTCGCGGTCGGCCTCGGAGAGCCGGGACAGGGCGGCCAGGACGGCAAAGCGCTCGGCCACCCCGTCAGCCACATCCGCCCCCGCCTCGTCGACCCAGGCCCGCAGCTCCGCCGCCACCGACGACTGGCGGACCTCGTCCCGGTAGCGCTCGCGCACGACGTTTCGGACGACGCCGATCAGCCACGGCAGCGGGGCCGCCGGCACCTCCGGCAGCCGCCGCCAGGCGACGAGAAAGGTCTCGCTGACCACGTCGTCGGCGAGCTGGCGGCCGGCCCGACTCACCGCGTACGCGTATACCGGGGCGTGGTGTGCCGCGTACAGCTCGCTGAACCGGGCCGCTGGTCCTGGTGGTTTCACTGGCTGCTGCTCCTTGGTCCGGTAGGTGTGCCGTCACCTGGTAGTGCGCGCAGGGGCTAGCTTCTTATCGACCGCTTCGCGCTGCCAACGAGCCCCGGATGGTGGCCATGTGGCCCCGGAGATTGCAGGGGAAGCCGGGTCACGGCTGGAGAGGACTATGGTCGGGCGAATGGGGCTTTGGCTGCTCGGCCTTCCGAAGGCACGAAAAAGGCCCAGGTCGTGATCGGCGATCAAGCCGGTGACCTGGGCCTTTCAATGGAGCCGCCTGACGGAATCGAACCGTCGACCTACGCATTACGAGTCCGTCCCCCGGCGCTGGTCCACCGCCTGGTCCTCGCGCCCAAGCCGGTGTCCCGGTCCGCCATCGTCCGGTCATGCTCGCCGGTTTGGCTGCTCGGGCGGACTCTGATGCCTGGTAGCCGCCCGCATCTGCACACGCTGGCGGGCTCAAACAGGCGTGCGTCCATGGTCCAACTGCAGCCGCAGCCGTCCACGTTTCTACTGTCACGGATCCGACTCCTCGACACTGCCGCTGGCGTGAGACCGTGGGCACGCTCAAGATCGGCGACGCTCACGGGAAGGCGAGGCTGGCATGAGGTCGATGAATCTGCGGAAGACACCGCTTTCGGCCGGGGAGAAGGCCCTTCTGGTCTTGGCGGCCCTTATAGCGGGGCTCGTCGGCGGTCTCGTTCGGTGGGCGCTGGACCTGGACGACCACCTTGGCCCCTGGCTCACCAGCATGCTCTATGCCACGTTTGTCGGCTTGGCCGTTCTCGCCGTCGGCATCCTATTGCTGCGTCGAAGGTGACCACCGGAACTCTTCGGTCCAAACCCAGCGGCTGCAGCTGGTGCGCTCGGATCCGTCCTGACCGCCTGCCCGCTCGGTAGGCGGCGCACGGCTCGTGCGTGACCCCCGCCGGGGGGAGCCTGGTCGGCCTTGTCGGTCAGTGTCAGCGGGCGTCGTTCACTGTGTTCCTGCCCTCGGTGTCATGCCGGCTGTGACCATTGGAGGCGGTCCCGCATCACCGCGTTCGCTGACTTTCTGCTGACGCGGCACCTTCTGGTCCGTAGATCATGGCAGAGCGGCTGCTCCGGGTCGCGTGCGAAGTCAGCTGGCACGGATGAGTCTCACACAGCCTGCTGAGGTCCACTCAGTTGCTGCACTCCGCTGCTGTATTGGCTGCCGCTCGACTTGATGATCCACAGCTCGAAGCCGACACCAGCACTCGTCCTGCACGGCAACAGCGGGAGTCATTGCGCGAACGGAGACGGCGGCAGGTGGGGCAGTGGAGGGGCTTGATTCGTCGAATCGGTACGTTCGATCTGCCACCGCACAACGGTGGGCGCCGCGAGCCGGGCAAGGTGCCAGCCGAGGAACCCGACGGCTATGACGAGCGACAGGGCCGCCAGACCGAACAGCAATTCCCGCAGAAGTAACCGGTGGTCAACGGGACGGCCGGGTGGCAGGGTCTCGACGCCGGGTGCCCAGGGAGGGGGAGGCCACATCATAGTTGCGACAGCACCTCCTGGACCACGGTGGAAGCCGATTCGATGATGGATGCGTCGGTAGCACCGACAGCCTCGTACCTCACGTAGACGAGATAGGTGCCGAGACAGGCGGCGAAGTGGATGACCCGGCCGGTGTCGCGATCCCCCGAAACGAAGTAGGCAGCGCCGTCGCCGAGTGCGACCCGGTGGTTGGTGCGGTTGATGGCCCACGACAGCGACCCGTCACGCTTGATGCACTGCGGGCCCTGGCCGTCGTGCTGGCCGAGGCGAACTAACGCGACCCACAGCGAGGCACGTGCCCCATTGACAGTGGGGCCACTCTCGCTCGAACAGGTGTTAGAGCGGGTACCGGGGCGACTCCCCTCCTCGCCCTCGGCCTGCAGCGGCCGGCGCCGAGGTACGAGAAGGTCGAACACCTCGGGTCGGATGAGCTGACATACCGAGCGCGGCGAGGGCGGATCAACGGTCGCACTCCCCCAGCCTTTCCACAGACCGACCGCGGCGGCCACCAGGATGCAGACGGCCAGCACCGCGACCCGGACCCGGATCCCCGAACTCACACCGCCAGTGTGCCAAGGCAGGCAAGGGCCCGACCCTTCGGCTCGAACCACTCGGTGTTAGCCGCTCATCCAGCCGCCGCCCGCAGTCGACATCTCGCTTACAAGCTCTGGGCGCTTCGTCCAGCGGCGTCCGTCCGCGTCCGTGACCTCGGGCTACGATCCGCGCCCGGTCGCTGCCGGCTGTCCTCAGTGTCAGCGAACACCGGCACCGTGATCGCACGGCGCGGCTTCAGCGCACCCGTGGTGGGGCGATGACGTTCAGCCGGTTGCGGACGACGACTTCACCACCTGGTACATGGCGTGATCCTGCCACCGGCCGGCGATGTTGAGGTACTCCGGCGCCATGCCGAACTGCACGAACCCGTTGCGTTCCAGCACCCGCTGCGATCTGGCGTTGTGCAGCAGGGCCTCTGCCTGCACCCGATGCAGCCCCAAGTCCTCGAAGGCCACCCGCACAATCTCACGCACCGCCTTGGTCGCGAGCCCTCGGCCATTGTGGCTGGCGCTTACCCAGTAGCCCATGGAGCATGACTGGAACGGGCCGCGCACTATGCCATTGAGGGTGATGCGGCCGACCAAGCAGCCGGAGTCGTCGAGGATGACGTGCGGCAGCTTCGATCCCTGCTCGTGCTGCTGGAGATCGGTTTGGATGACGGCGTGTTGGCCGTCTGCCGTGAAGTAGTCGTCGCTCCGGCGCGGGTCCCACGGCGCGAGGAACTCACGGTTGACGCGGAGCAGTTCGGCCAGGGCCGGCGCGTCCTCCGAGGTAATGAGTCGGGTGATGCTCACCCGCCCATTGTCCCGGGCGGGCATGTCCCCTTCCTCGCCGGGATGGACCGCGCGCCGGGGCACGCCATGATCGTTTAGCCGGAGGTGTCACCCACGTCCCGAGACTGATCTGTCACGGACGTCCTGAGACCGACATCGTCGGCAGCCGGCTGACGTACTCCGATTGAAGCGTTACACGTTGACTCCGCTTGATGGGTTACGCGATCCCCGATCCGCGGCTACCGACTGTGAAGTCCTGGCCGGAGACCCTCGATCGACGGCCGACCGCTAACCCGCGAGACTCTTGGTCATGATGTGCTCCCGACGCACGCCGTCGGGCATGAGGTCGCCTAGCGCACCCGTGTCACGGAAGCCGTTCCGCTGGTAGAGCGCCCGGGCGTTCTTGTTGCCCTCCACCACGGCCAGCCGCAGCGTCCCCGCGCCCACCTGCCGAGCCCACTGCTCGACCGCCCTCACGAGGTGGTCGCCCACGCTCCGGCCACGTCCCACCGGTGCCACATACATCGAGATCAGCTCGACGACGCCGTCCTGATCGGTCGGCACTCCGCTGGCCATCCCGACGGGCTGCCCGTCGAGCATCGCCAGGACGTTGTACGAGCCGGGGATGGCCAGCCGACCGCGCCAGCGTTCCTCACGGTCGCCGTCGCCCTGCCAGTCCGCCAGTTGGGAACCGAACGCGTACGCCGCCTCTGCCAGCGCAGCGAGCCGCAGCTCCCGCCACATCTTCCAATCGCCCTCGGTAAGCACACGCGTCTCGATCATGCCGGGAAGGGTGCCGCAGGTGTGCGGAGCTGGCAACCCAGTATCCGGTGACGCAGTGTGACGACCAGGCTCTATCGGCCGACCAACTGTCACCCATCAACTGGAACAGATGCGTAACGCATCAACTGGAGCCCGGCATCGCCGGCAGCCGGCGGCCGGCCGACTCAGTTCGCGTAGACCGCCGTGGCGTCATCGCTGCCTTTGTTGCGGGGCCACTTGGTGCCGTTCGGGTCGGCTGCCTCGATCGCTCGAACCCGTCGGATCAGCTCAGTCGGGCCGTGCTCGTCCAGGACGTCGAGCACCCCTCGCCAGTTGAGCAGGTCGAACATCGTGACCAGGCGTGCGGCGCCATCGGTCAGCACTGCCAGCCGCCGGACAGCCGCAAGCGGAATCTGCCCGGTGATCATCCGAGCTTTGCCGCCTACCAGGCCACGCCGTGCACACAGCCGGTATCCGTGCGAGCTGTCGCACCATCCAGGACGACGATCAGGCCCTGCGCGGCAGCAACCCAGGCCTCATTGGGCCGTAGCGGGTGACCGGGGTCAGTCGCGGTCGCTACCCGCATCAGGCACCGTCAGGGCGGTATAGCGGTGTCAGCCGCTCGGTCGACAGAATCTTCCGCCGGTCCTTCGGGTCATAGACGCACTTGATGACCGTCGAGAACCGGCGGTTCTTCAACTCCTTGTACAGCTCTGCGAGGTTGGTAGCGACGAAGTGGGCGGCACCGAGTGTGCCCTGTGCGTGGGTGCCCGCCAGGTAGAGGAAGGTGCCCTTGCCGTCCGGTCGGGGAAGCCGTCCCACGTATCCGTAGTCCGCGGTCTCGCCTCGGTCTCCCGGCGACCGGTAGTCCTGGCCCGTCGTCACGTCGTGGATGTAGCAGCCATCCTCGTGGACCAGGAGCGCGCCACCGCCGCCCAACTCTGGGCAGGCAGCGACTGGCTGTTCGCCACGCCGACCGGCGGCCCGGTCAATCCGCGCACCGACTACGACGAGTGGAAGCGGCTGCTTCGCCTCGCCGGCCTACGGGACGGTCGGTTGCACGACGCCCGCCACACCGCCGCCACGGTGCTGCTGATCCTCGGCGTGGGCCGAGCGGGCGGTGATGGGCATCATGGGCTGGTCGAACTCGGCGATGGCGGCCCGGTACCAGCACTCACCACCCAGGTGCGTCGGGACATCGCTCAGCGCGTTGGTGGACTGCTGTGGGACAGCCCGACAGAGGACCCGAAACCGGCCTCTTGAGCACGAACTGAGACCAAAACTGAGACCACAAGCGGAACGCCCGGCGGGTCCTCACGGACCGACCGGGCGTTCTCGCACCTCACGAGCGGTGGCGGCGGGATTTGAACCCGCGGAGGGCGTAAACCCTCACACGCTTTCGAGGCGTGCTCCTTAGGCCACTCGGACACGCCACCGCCGACGAGGGTACAGGACCCCGGGTGTGGACGCCGAACCGGTATCCGCGGGGCGGGCCTGGCAGGATCTTTGCCATGAGTACGCACATCGGCGCTGAGCCGGGAGAGATCGCCGAGCGGGTCCTGATGCCGGGTGACCCGCTGCGGGCCAAGTGGATCGCGGAGACCTACCTCGAGGGCGCGCGCTGCTACTCGACGGTCCGCGGCATGCTGGGCTTCACCGGCCGCTGGAACGGTGTCGAGGTCTCCGTCCAGGGCTCCGGCATGGGCATGCCCTCCGCCTCCATCTACGCCCACGAACTGATCAACGAGTACGGGGTGAAGACCCTGATCCGGGTCGGCTCCTGCGGCGCCCTCAGCGAGGACCTCCAGCTGCGGGACGTGGTCGCCGCGATCGGCTCGTCCACCGACTCGAACATGAACCGGATGCGCTTCGACGGGCTGATCGACTACGCCCCGGTGGCCGACTTCGGGCTGCTGCGTACCTCGGTCGAGGTGGCCGAGCGGCGCGGCATCACCATGCACGTCGGGCCGATCCTGGCGGCGGACGCCTTCTACACCGACCGGCCGGACCTGTACGACACCCTCGCCGACTACGGCGTGCTGGCCGTCGAGATGGAGTCCGCAGCGCTCTACACGATCGCCGCTCGGTTCAAGGCGCGGGCGCTGACCATTCTGACCGTCAGCGACCACATCAAGACGGGCGAGAAGACCACCTCCGCCGAGCGCGAGCAGACCTTCAGCCAGATGGTCGAGATCGCCCTGGACACCGCCATCGCCTGACCCCTCCCCTTCGCCGCCCCGCCACCTCTGGTGGCGGGGCGGCTGCGTTTCAGATCACAAAAATAAATACGACCGGTCGTTCTCTTTCTGGTTACGCTGCCCGCATGACCCTCGACGGCCGCCTCGCCCGCGGCGAACGCACCCGCACGGCTGTGCTGGACGCGGCGGTGGGCCTGGCCACCGAGGCCGGCCTGCACGGGCTCTCCCTCGCGCAGCTCGCCGACACCCTCGGCGTGAGCAAATCCGGCCTGTTCGCCCACTGGCGGTCCAAGGAGGCGCTCCAACTCGCCACGGTCGACCGGGCGGTGGAGCAGTGGCAGGAACGGATCATCGGCCCGGCCCTGCGCGCCCCGCGCGGCGTACGGCGAATCTGGGCGCTGCATGAGGCCCGGATCGACTTCTACGCCGCACGGGTGCTCCCCGGCGGCTGCTTCTTCGCCAACACCGAGTTCGAGTACAACGCCCGACCCGGCCCGGTCCGGGACCGGCTCGCCGAGGCATTCGGCCGCTGGACCGCGTTCCTCGAACGCCTCGTCCTCGAGGCGGTCGCCCTCGGTGAACTCCCGGCCGACGTGGACGTCCAGCAGGTGGCGTACGAGATCGACGCGCTCGGGATCAGCGCGGTGATGCGGTCCCGGCTGCTGGACCCGGACGCCGCCTACCGGCACGCCCGCCAGGGCCTGCTGAACCGCTTGCGGGCCCTGTGCCCCGATCCGACCCTGCTACCGGAAGGCCTGTCATGAGCCACGCCATCGTCGACCAGCCCGTCGTCGAGTTCGGCCACGTCGAGCACGTCACGGTGCACTTCGACGACCTCGACGCCATGGGCATCCTGCACAACGCCCGTTACGCGGTGCTGCTGGAACGGGCCCTGACGCCGTACTGGGCCGACCGCGGCGTCTCCTTCCAGGGCGGGCAGCACAGCGCTCCCGACGTGTTCCACGCGGTACGCGAGTTCACCATCACCTACCGGGCCCCGATCACCGGCACCGGGCCGGTGGCCGTGTACTTCTGGCTCGAGTACTTCGGCACCAGCAGCGCCCAGTACGCCTTCGAGTTCCGCTCCCTCGACGGCGACACCCTGTACGCGCAGGGCACCCGGGCGATCGTCCGGCTCGATCCGGCAACCCTGCGCCCCACCCCGTGGACAGCGGCCGCCCGGGCGGTCGCCGCGACCCTGCTGCGTCCGGCCACGGTGCCCGCCTGACCAGGACACGGGCGCGGGACGGTCAGCGGAAGAAGGCGCGGAGCACGGCGGCGTTCTCCGTCTCCAGCACCCCGCCGTACACCTCCGGACGGTGAATCGCGCGACGGTCGCGCAGCACGTCCCAGAGCGACCCGACCGCCCCGGTCTTGGGCTCCCACGCCCCGAAGACCACCGTGGAGATCCGGGCCAGGGCGATCGCGCCCGCGCACATGGTGCACGGCTCCAGCGTCACCACCAGGGTGCAGCCCTCCAGCCGCCAGCGTCCCAGCCGCTCGGCGGCCCGCCGCAGCGCCAGCACCTCGGCGTGCGCGGTCGGGTCCCCGGTCAGCTCGCGCTCGTTGCGGCCGATGGCCAGCTCGGCGCCGTCCGGGCCGTAGACCACCGCCCCGACCGGGATGTCCGCGACGGCGTCGACGTCGTCGGCGGGCGCCCCGTCGGCCGGGTCGGTGACCGCGACCTCCAGCGCCCGGCGCATCCAGACCTCGTGCCGCTGGCGGCGGCCCACCTCGCCCGGGTCGGCCAGCCCCTCGTCCGCGCCCGGGCCGACCCGGCCCACCGCGCCCGGGGTCGGCTGCCCCGGCCGGAGTGTCTCCAGCGCCGGGTCGGTGGCGTCTGCCGGCTCGGCGCCGCCGGGCGGCACCGCTCCGGATGGTTCAGACCTCACGCAGCTCCTCGATCTCGTCCGCGCAGCCGAGCACCTGGCAGATCTCCGCGGTCACGTCGGCCGGCAGCATCCCCTCGTGCGCGCAGAGGGCGAGCAGCTTCTGAGCGGGGATGCCCAGGTCGGCGAGGATGTCCGCGTCACCCACCGGGTCGGCCTCCGGGTCCACCGCGGGCTGCTCGGTCTCCTCGTCCCCGCCGGTGGCGGCCGCGCGCGGCTCGTCGCCGGTGATCGAGGTCTTCAGGTCGCCGACCAGCAGGGCACCCAGCCGGGACTCCTCGGCGTACGCCGAGTCGGAGCCGAAGACCCGCAGGTCCTCCCCCTCGTCCAGGCGCAGGATCACCAGGTAGGCGTCGTCCGCCTCGACGAAGAGCAGGGACAGGTCCGCGTCCGGCTCGACGTCGCGCAGCCGGTCGGCGACCTCCTCGATGTCGGTGGCGCCCCGCAGGCTCACCTCGTCGGCGGTCCAGCCGCCCTCGACGCGTACGGCGGCAGCGGCGAAGTACGACACGGTCCCCCCAAATTGGCCCTCGGCAGCACGCCGACTCGTCTCGCGTGCACGTTAACCGGTCGGGTCGGCAGGCGACCGGTCAACGCCCCGAAGGGCCGGTCAATCCTGGAGAAAGTCGGATCAGCCGGCGATCCGCTTGCGGGTGGCGATGAGCTGGCGCAGCCGCTCGGTGCGGGCCCGCTGCGGCCGTTCGCGCTGGCGTACCGTGCGGGCACCGGCCAACTCGGCGAGGAGTTGCAGGCGGCGGCGGCTCCGCTCAGGGTCGAGCCGCGGGGTGGTCCAGGCCATACCGCCGAGGGTTCACCGTCACAGCGCGTACGTCAAGATGGTGTTCGCTGCGCAGCCGGGCCATCACCGAGAGTCACCAGAGCGGCCAGTCCCCGCTCTGCGCCCAGCGGACCGCGACGACCGCCGCGGCGATGCTCCACCCGCCGGCGGTGACGATCGCGACCCCCGTCGCGACTCCGCGGTCGCCGAACCGCACCAGCGCCGCGGCGGCCAGCCAGGCCAGCCCGCCGGCGATCACGGTCCACCAGGCATAACCAGGTACGTCCCGGCCGAGCAGGCCGAACAGGAGCAGCCAGACCGTCGCCGTGGCGCCGCCGGCCGCCACCCCGCCGCCGGTGACCGGGTGCGGCTCCCGCCAGGTGGGCCGGGCCGGCGGCCCGGAGGGGAAGAGCCCGGAGGGGGTGTGCGGCAGCGGGCGGCCGGCTTCCGGACGCGGCTCGCCGGGTACGGCGTTCCACCCGTTCATCGCCCCTGCTCCCTTCACGGACCGTAGTCGCCGTCCTCGGCGTAGTCACCCAGCGCGACCGGACGGCGAGGCGGCGGTCGCGGCGTTCGTCCCTACGGTAGTGGTCTGCCAGGATGGCCGGATGCGCTCGCGATCGATCGGACGCCGCCCGCGTTCGGCGTACCCGGTCCTGCTGCTGCTCGCGCCGGCGCTCGCCGCCGGCTGCGCGGCCGGCACCCGTCCCACCGCGACGCCGACCAACGTGTGGGACGGGCCGAGCGCCGTCCCGACCGCCGAGCAGTCCGCGCCGCCCACCCCGACGCCCGGCGGGCCGTCGCCGTCCCCCTCGCCGACCCGCACCGACCTGCGGCACGTCTTCCCGGTCCGCGCCGACAACGTCGCCTACCACCCGACGCACTCCGCCTACCCGGGGACAGACATCTTCGCCGACTGCGGGGAACCCGTCGTCGCCGTCACCGACGGGCGGATCCTCGAGGTGAGCCGGGTGGACCGGTTCGACGAGCGGGGTCCGCTGGGGCCGTACAACGGGGGCCTCTCGGTCTCGCTGCTCGGCGACGACGGGGTGCGCTACTACGGCTCGCACCTGAGCGCGGTCTCCGCCGGCGTCACCGCCGGGGCGCGTGTCCGCGCCGGTCAGCAGCTCGGCCGGGTGGGCCGCACCGGCAACGCGAACAACGTCTGCCACCTGCACTTCGGCATCTCGCCCGCGTGCCGGGGCCACGACGACTGGTGGATCCGCCGGGGGGTGATCTGGCCGGCCCGCTACCTGGACTCGTGGCGCAAGCGGGGCAACCGCGCGCCGGCCGCCGAGGTGGTGGCGTGGCAGCGGAAGCACGGCTGCCCGAAGGCGCCGACGACGACCAGCGGCGCCGGCTGACCCGGTCCACTCGCGGCATCCGCCGTCGGACTTCCGCGTGGTCGCGGGCGGGCGCGTAGGTTGCAGGGCATGAGTGCCCGGGATCCCATCGCCGACCTGCGCCGGATCGCGTTCCTGCTGGAGCGGGCCAACGAGGCCACCTACCGGGTCCGGGCGTTCCGCTCGGCGGCCAAGGCCCTGGCCGCGCTGCCGGGGCAGGAGGTGGCCGAGCGCGCCCGCGCCGGCACGCTCACCGAGCTGTCCGGGGTCGGGGACGTCACCGCCCGCTGCGTGGCCGAGTCGCTGGCCGGCGAGGAACCGGTCTACCTGCGTCGGCTGGTCGCCACCGAGGGCACCGACCTGGACGCCGCGGCCGGCGCGCTGCGGGAGGCGCTGCGCGGCGACTGCCACACCCACTCGGACTGGTCCGACGGCGGGTCACCGATCGAGGAGATGGCGCTCGTGGCGGTGGAGCTGGGTCACGAGTACCTGGTGCTGACCGACCACTCGCCCCGGCTGAAGGTGGCCCGCGGCCTCACCGCGGACCGGCTGCGCCGGCAGCTCGACCAGGTGGCCGCGGTCAACGACGCGCTGCCGAAGGGGTTCCGCATCCTCACCGGCATCGAGGTGGACATCCTCGCCGACGGCTCGCTGGACCAGGAGGAGGAGCTGCTGGCCCGCCTCGACGTGGTGGTCGGCTCGGTGCACAGCGGGCTGAACGACGAGCAGGCGAAGATGACCCGCCGGATGCTGGCCGCGATCGCCAACCCGCACCTGGACATCCTCGGCCACTGCACCGGGCGGATGGTGTCGTCCCGGCCCGCCGGGGTGCAGGGCCCGGGCGACCGGGCGCACCGACCGCGTACCCGCTCCGAGAGCGACTTCGACGCGGACGCGGTCTTCGCCGCCTGCGCCGAGCGCGGCGTCGCGGTCGAGATCAACTCCCGCCCGGAGCGGCAGGACCCACCGAAGCGCCTGATCCGCCGCGCCCTCGAGGCGGGCTGCCGGTTCGCGATCAACACCGACGCGCACGCGCCCGGCCAGCTCGACTGGCAGCGGTTCGGCTGCGAGCGCGCGGCCCTGTGCGGGGTCCCGGCGGACCGCGTGGTCAACACCTGGAAGGCCGACCGCCTGGTGAAGTGGACCCACAGCCGCCGCTGACCCGGCCGGCGGCCTCCCGTCGGCGGGAGGGTCAGCGGCGGGCGGCCGGCTCGGCGGCGGGCACGGCCGGCGTACCGGCGCTGACGGGCGTGGGCTTCCGGCGGCTCAGCAGTCCCTGGGCCACCGCCACGCCGACGAGCACGATCAGCGCGCCGACCGGCTGGTGCCAGTTCAGCCGCTCGTCGAGCACCACCGCGCCGACCAGCACCGCGAAGACCGGGATCAGGTAGGTCACCGTGGAGGCGGTGCTCGCCCCGGCCACCCGGATGTTGCGCAGGTTGATCACGAAGGCCAGCCCGGTGCCGAGCGCGCCGAGCGCCAGCACGCTCGCCACCACTTCGACGGAGAGCCCGGTCGGCACCGGCGGCGCTCCGGCCACCAGCGGCGCGACGACGGCGAGCTGGAGCGCGGCGACCAGCAGCTGAGCGGCGGAGAGCGAGAGGCCCGAGTACGAGCTGCCGGCGATGAACTTCTTCTGGTACGGGATGGCGACGCCGTAGCAGGCGGCCGCACCGAGGCACATGAGCTGGCCGGTGAAGTGCGCCCCGCCCACGCCCTCCCAGACGCCGAGCACCACCAGCACGCCGAGGAAGCCCAGCCCGAGCCCGACCGCGCGCCGGGCGGTCAGCCGCTCGGTGCGGAAGACCAGCACCGCGAGCGGCAGCACGATCAGCGGCGTGGTGGCGTTCCAGATGCCGGCGAGCATCGACTCGACCCGCTGCTCGCCGAAGCCGAACAGGGTGAACGGGACGGCCACGCCGAAGGCGGCGACCACGAACAGGTGCGCCCAGACCCGGGGCTCGCGGGGCAGCCGGTCGCGCAGCAGGGCGAGCACCACCAGCAGGGTCACCGCCCCGGTGGCGACCCGGTAGAGGGTGAGGTGCAGCGGGTGCAGCTCCTCGATGCCGACCTTGATGAACAGGAAGCTCGAGCCCCAGATCGCGGCGAGCGCGAGGAAGCCGGGCAGCCAGCTGCGCACGGCAGCGCGGTCAGGAGTGGTAGCGGCGGTCACCCCTGACACTCTGCCCGAGGGGTACGACGAAGTCCCGCGCTTTTCGGACGCCGTGTCCACCGCCACAGCGACCGGCCCGAGCTACCGCCCTGAACACGACAAACACAGTCGACACGAGGGCACCAGGGTCACGTAGGGTCGCACCGTGGGACGAATCGATGACCTCGCCAACCGGTACGTGACCGACTGGGCCCCGCTCAGCCCGACCGGCGCCACCTACGTCGGCATCGCCGGCTACGACGACCAGCTCGACGACCTGTCGCCCGACGGGTACGCGGCCCGCGCCGAGCTGACCCGGCGCACCCTGGCCGACCTCGACGTGACCGAACCGGACTCGGAGGCGGAGCGGACCGCCAAGGAGGCGATGCAGGAGCGCCTCGGTCTGGAGCTCGCCCGGCACGAGGCGGGCGAGACCACCAGCGAGGTCAACGTGATCGCCAGCGGGCTGCACGAGATCCGCATGGTGTTCGACCTGATGCCGACCGAGGGCGACGACGCCAAGGCGAACGTCGCCGCTCGGCTCAACCGGTTCGCCGGCGCGCTGGAGGGCTACAAGACGACCCTGCGCGAGGCGGCCGCCGCCGGGCGGGTCAGCTCCCGGGTGCAGCTGGTCGAGGTCGCCAAGCAGTGCGACGTCTGGACCGACCCGGCCGGCGACAACTTCTTCCACGGCCTGGTCGAGCGGCTGGGCGCGGACGGCACGCTCGGCGCCGAGCTGCGCAAGGGCGCCGCGGCGGCCACCGCGGCGACCGCCCAGTTCGGCGAGTTCCTCCGCGCCGAGTTGGCCCCGCAGGGGCGGGAGAAGCAGGCCGCCGGCCGCGAGCGGTACGAGCTGGCCTCGCAGTACTTCCTCGGCGCGAAGGTCGACCTGGACGAGACGTACGCCTGGGGCTTCGCGGAGCTGGCCCGGCTGGAGGGCGAGATGCGAACCGTGGCTGGTCGCATCGCGGGTCCCGGTGCCACTGTCGATGATGCCGTGCGGGCGCTGGACGCCGACCCGGCCCGGACCATCCAGGGCAAGGAGGCGTTCCGGGATTGGATGCAGGCGCTCGCCGACAAGGCGATCAGCGAGCTGCACGGCACCCACTTCGACATCCCCGAGCAGGTCCGCCGGATCGAGTGCTGCCTCGCGCCGACCAGCGACGGCGCGATCTACTACACCGGCCCGAGCGAGGACTTCTCCCGTCCGGGGCGGATGTGGTGGGCGGTGCCGCAGGGCATCACCGACTTCTCCACCTGGCGGGAGGTGACCACCGTCTACCACGAGGGCGTGCCGGGTCACCACCTCCAGGTCGCGCAGACCGCCGTCCGGGCGGAGCTGCTCAACCGCTGGCAGCGGCTGCTCTGCTGGGTCTCCGGGCACGGCGAGGGCTGGGCGCTCTACTCGGAGCGGCTGATGGACGACCTGGGCTACCTGGAGGACCCGGGCGACAAGCTCGGCATGCTGGACGGGCAGGCGTTCCGGGCCGCCCGGGTGATCGTGGACATCGGCATGCACCTGGAGTTGGAGATCCCGAGGGACAACCCGTTCGGCTTCCACCCCGGTGAGCGCTGGACGCCGGAGCTGGGCTGGGAGTTCATGCGGGCGCACTGCCGGGTGCCGGACGAGAACCTGCGCTTCGAGCTGAACCGCTACCTGGGCTGGCCCGGGCAGGCCCCCTCCTACAAGGTGGGTGAGCGGATCTGGCTGCAGGCCCGCGCGGAGGCGAAGGCCCGCAAGGGCGCCGACTTCGACCTCAAGGAGTTCCACCGGCAGGCGCTCGACCTCGGCTCGCTCGGGCTCGACCCGCTGCGTCGGGCGCTGGCCCGGCTCTGATCGGCGGACCGGGGGCGGGTGCCCGCCCCCGGTCACCGGTGGTGGAACGAAGGTCAGGAGAGGCTGAGCGCCAGCGAGGGCCGGGCGGTGAGCGTGTCGCAGTCGACGAAGGCCAGGTCGATCACCGGGTCGGTGAAGGTGACCGGGATCGGCGAGGTGACCGGGATGCCGTCCGGGAACGGCAGGTCCGGGGTCAGCGTGATCTTGATACCGAGGAGCCGACCGACGAAGCGGGTGGCGTAGAACGCGACGTCGCCCCGCACGGTCAGCTGGTCCGTCACGTACTGCTGGTTGCGACCCGCCGGCCCGTCCGCCACCAGCTTGAAGTCGTCGGTCACCGCCTCGGCCATGCCGAACTTCAACGCCTTCAGCGTCCCGCCCGAGGTGGGCAGGTCGACGATCCCCTCGAACCGCAGCCCCTTCATCGTGACCTTCGAACCGGTCAGTTTCGACGGCTGTCGGGCCGCCTTCGGCTGCCCCGGCTCGGGAGCGATCTTCGGCAGCAGCTTGCCGGGCTGGGGGGTGCCGGGCTTGGCGGGCTTCCCGGCGGGGCAGGTGCCTCGCGGCGGGGTGGCGGTCGGCGTCGGCGCGGCGGTCGGCCCGGCCGTCCCGACGCTCGGGGTGGGGGTGGCGCTTGCCGACGGGGTCGGGCTGGGCTCGGCCTGGTGCCCACCGGTGAACAGGTCCCCGATGCCCCGCAGGATGTCGGTGAGGAGGTTTCCGTCCGAGGTGGTCCCCGGCGACGGGCTCGGGCTGGCCGTCGGCGTCGATGACGGGGCGGCCCGGCTGGCGGAGGGGGACGGGGTGCCGATCTTCCCCGGCAGCTTCGGGCAGGCGGCGGGCGACGGCGCGGCCGCGCGTACCGGCTGCGGCTGGACGGCCACCAGCCCGGCGGCGGAGAGACCGAGCACCAGCAGCGCCACCGCGAAGTACCGGGGCTCGCGGGAGCCGCCGGGCGGCTCGGGCTGGCCCTCCGGCGGCGTTCCGTCGCCGGACCGGGCCGGCGCCACGTCGCGCGGACGGCCGTCGCCTGCGTGCTCCCCCGGGGAGTACGCCGGCGGCGCCTCGTCGCGCTGCCGCGGTACGCCCCGGCCGTCGGCCGGCATCAACTCGTCGACCACGCCCGGAGCGTCGGATCCGATGGTGGCCGGCGCGTCCGGCGGGGTCCCGGCGACCGGCCCGGCGGAGCCGTCGCTCTCCCCGGGGGCGGGCCGGGCGGTGGGTGCCCAGGCGAAACCGAGGGCGCTGCCGACCAGGCCGAGCAGCAGGCCGAGGAAGAAGCCGCCGAGGTTGAGCCCCATCAGCGAGTAGATCGTGGTGACCGCCGCGACGATCGAGTAGAACAGCCGCTGAGCCGGGCTGAACCAGAGCAGCAGTCCGCAGGTCAGCAGGATGGCCGGGATCAGCAGCGAGTACAGCCCGGTGGATCCGCTGTGGAAGCTCAGGCCGTTGAGTGTCATCCGGGTGGAGGCGAACATCTCCACTCCGGCCAACGCGGTGAACAGGCCGCCCCAGAACGGCCGGGTCCGTCGCCAGCTGCGGAAGCTCCGCCAGGCCCGGCCGGCACCAGCGGCGCGGACGTGTTGCGGATCGGCGGTTGTCACGTACTCCTCCTGGCGGAGCGGGGGGACGAGGGGACGGGGACAGGCCCGCGGCGGCGACCGCGGGCCCGCGGTTCAGCTCAGAAGCACTCCTTGCCCGTGGCGTCCTTCCCGACGTTGACCTTCAGCCGCAGGCCCACCAGGTTGAAGGTGGAGGCGGTGGTGTAGCGGGAGACCTGTTCCAGGTTGGTGATGGTGACCTTGTCGGAGTTCTGGCCGAACGAGCCGGTCCGGGCCGTCGGGTTCAGGTCGCTCGCGTCCCGACCGATCTTGATGTTGTCGAAGGTCGCGTTTCCGTCCAGGCTGTCCATCGCGATCAGCAGGTCCTTGGCCTTGGCCGGGTCCTTGCCGTCACCGGCGTTGATGGTCAGCACCACCGGCATCCCGGGCAGGTCGGCGCGGACCGACTGGCAGAGCTTGTAGAGGTCGGCGCTGCTGATCTCGGCGAGCGCGATCGGGTGCACGCTGCCGTCCTTCTCCCGGACGATGCCGCCGTACTGCTTGAAGCCGTCACCCTCCAGCCGGGCCGCACCGATCTTGAAGGTCTGGCCGGAGACGGTGATGTCGGACGCGATCGCGCCGCTCTGCATGCCGAACAGGATGGCGCCGACCGCGGCCGTCGCGGGCACCATCATCGCGGCGAAGCGCCGCCACCGGGTGCGTCCCGGGTTGTCGATCCGATCCTGCACGGATTCCTCCTCGATGGGGCTGGTGCTCGTCGGGGTGGGCCGGTCGACCGGTGGGGCCCCGGGCCGGGCCGTCACATCTGTTACCGGCGGGTAACGAACGTGCGAATGATGGTGCACCCACCGAGGCGGGGATCACAAGCCTCTACCTACGGTCGGGTAACTTCCGATCTACGTGCCGAAATGACGATTTCACGCTCCGCAGAGGGCGTCGCCGACCGGCCCCCGGGAGCAAGCGTCCAAAGGTGGATTTTCCGGGCGCGCGGCCGTGACGCTGAGCAATGAAGACATCGACACGTTACGATTATGTAACGAACGCGCAGCGTGACCACAGAGGCGCGGAGGGCGGGTCGACACGTGTCGACCCGCCCTCCGCCCGCGCTCTGCTCACCTCAGCGCTTGCCGGCCCCGTCCTCGGTGGCCGGGCGCTGTGCCGGCACCGCCGGCTCCTCCTCCGCGCGCCAGTTCGTCGACGCCGGCGGGATCTCGTCGCTCAGCGGACCGCCCTGGCGGACGACCTCGAACTGCTCGTCGGTCGCCGCGTCGGCGCCCCGGACCGGCTCCTCGACGCGGGTCGGAACGTCCGCCCGGTGCCGCGCCTCGCCGGCCGCTGCGCCACGACCCACCAGCACGCCACCGATCAGCAGCACCAGGCCCAGCACGGCCAGCCCGACCGGGACGTAGACGCTCAGCAGTCGGAGGCTGTCCCGGCTGTCCTTGGCCCGGTCCGCCGACGCGGTGATGGTCGCCTCGTTGTACGCGAAGTCCGCGTCCAGCAGCGTGGTCGGCGCGCCCACGTTCGGGGTCAGCACCTTCTTCTGCACCTCGCGCACCTTGATGAACGACCCGGTCACCGGGTCCACCCAGACCGTCCGCTGGTTGCTGTAGACGACCTTGCCGTCGGTCGCGCCCGGCGCGAACGTGGCCAGCAGCGGGGTGAGCCGGCCCGAGTCGAGGTTCAGCGGCTCGTCCGTGATCACCTGCTCGAACCGGTAGGTCTCGATGCCCTTGATGTTCTCCGTACCGGCGAACTTCGCGTCCCGGACGCGCCGCAGGTCGCGGTCGAAGATCCGGTAGTCCTTCTTCTCCGTGTGGAACGGGAACTTGTAGATCTGGCCGGCGAACTTGATCCCCTTGTCCTGCTGGCCGGTGTCGTCGAGCCACTGGCCGTTCCACTCCAGCGCCGCGCCGGAGACCCGGTCCAGGGCCAGCTGGGCGCCGTACGCGCTGACCAGCTGCTTGTTGTCGACCCGTTCCACGGTCTGGCCGACCCGCCACACCACGGCCTTGCCGTCGAGGGCTCCGGTCAGGTTCGCCGTCTCCTTGGGGAGCTGGGTGACCAGGACGGTGGACCTGAGGTCACCATCGTTGATCTTGATGGACCCGTCGTTGATCTGGAGGAACTTCGCGTTGCTGGCCTCCGCCACGGAGGTCGCGGAATCCAGATCGTAGGGGAGCTTGGCCAGCGCAGGGGTCACGACGAACACCAACCCGGCGGCCAGCGCCAGGAGCAGTACGCCAACCCCGAACAGCACGGCACCGAGGGCGCGGTGCTTCATTTTTCCTCCCTGGAGGAGCTCAATTTCGTCGATATCGATCAGTGAGATGGCCGCGAGGTTACTACCTGGTCACATCGCGACGCGACCCCCGGTCAGCCCTACTTTTCCCGCCGCAGCCGGTGATTCGCCGGTACCGACGGCCGCCTGCCCGAGCCCGTCCGGCTGCCCGCCCGTACGCCGGAGCACGAGCAGGAAGTTCCACGAGCCGATCTCGCGCGCTCCGGGGACCCGCACGATCCAGCGGCCCCACCAGGGGTGATAGCGGGGCAGGGCGTCGAGGACCTCGACGTCCGCGTTGCCCCGGGTCCAGCGCAGCGCGTCGGAGATGGAGACGGGGAAGAGGGTCTCCCGGAAGCGGTTCTTCGGCGGACGCCCCATCCGCCGCTCGTAGCGCCGCCGGGCCCGGTCCCCGCCCAGGTAGTGCCAGGGCGCGGTCTCGTGCCCGCCCCAGGGGGACAACCACGGGGTGAACGAGACGAAGAGGATGCCGCCCGGCCGGGTCACCCGCGCCATCTCGTCCAGCATCCGGTGCGGCTCGGAGACGTGTTCCAGCACGTTGGACGAGAAGCAGACGTCGACGCTGCCGGTGCGCACCGGCAGCGCGGTGCCGCTGCCGCGCAGCATGCCGGCGGCGGACCCGGCCGCGGAGAAGTCGCCGACGTCCGGGTCGAGACCGACATAGTGCGCGCCGCCCGCGCGGAACGCCTGCGCGAAGTAGCCCGGGCCACCGCCCACGTCGAGCACTGTCCGCCCGGTCAGCCGGGTGTAGCCGGAGACCTGTCGTACCGAGTCGTCGGCCAGCAGACCGTAGAAGCGGTCGGGATCGGTCTGCTCGACCAGGAACGCCCGGAACAGGGTCACCGAACGACCCAGGGTGGCGAACCGGCGGCGGGCCGCCCGTCCCTGCTCAGCCGTCATCGCACTACCGTCCCGTCCTCGTCCTCACCGGCGACCGGCGGGTCGCCGATCCCCGGGGCGGTCACCCGCGCCGGCGCAGCATCTCCGACCGGCCCGCCGGCGTCATCCAGGGGCGGGCCGGCGTCCGGGGTCGACGGCGCGCCGGGGACCGGCACCACCGCCGCCACCACCGCGCCGATCGCCACCAGCATCGCCGCCTGCACCCACGTGCCGTACGCCCACTCCTGGCCGTGGCCCCGCAGCCGGCCCGCCACCGCGGTGACCGTGGCCAGGGTCAGGCCGCCGAAGACCACCACCGGCAGCGCGCGACGGGCAAGCTGGCGCAGCAGCATCGCGGCGAGCACGATCGCCACCGGCAGCACCCCGCCCAGCGCGGCGAGCAGCACCACCAGCAACGTGCCGATCAGCCAGGGTGCGCCCTCGGCCGGTACCCGGCTCCCGTCCGCGGCCCGCCGGCGCGCCGGCCAGGCGGCCAACAGCAGCACGACGAGCACGCTCAGCGCGCCGGCGGCCAGCCCGCCACGGTAGGCGCGGTCCGGGGCGAACCTCAGGCGCACCTCGCCGCCGGCACCCGCCGGCAGCACCCACGCCTGCTGCCACCCGTCGACCCGGGTGGTCGGCAGGGTCCCTCCGTCCATCGTGGCCGTCCAACCGGCGTTCGCGTTCTCCGGTACGACGAGCAGCGCGCCCTCCCCGGCGCCCACCCTCAGCCGGCGGTCGGCCGGTGCCCAGTCCAACACCGAGACGTCCCGGTGCCGGGGTGTGGCGGCCGCGGCCCCGGCCGGGCGCAGCGTGACGTCCTGCGCCAGGAAGCCGCGCGACGGGGAGGTGGCCAGGCGGTGCCCGCCGGCCGGCAGGTCCACCACCGCGCCCGCCTCCCCGCACAGGGTCACCGCCATCGGCGTGCCGGCGACGGCGTCGCGCAGGGTGCCGGTGACCGCCGTCTCGTACCGGAAGCCGTCGAGTTCGAAGGCGGGGCCGGCACCGCACGGCGCGGCGATCCGGGTGTCCGCGGGCAGCGGCCGCAGCAGGCCGTGCAGGCCCGGGACCTCGACCTCGGCGATGCCGACGGTCGCGGTCCAGCCGTTGCCGCGCCGGTCCGCCACCCGGTCGACGACCTCCCGCACGCTGATCTCGAGTCGGTCGGTGTGCACTGCGGCCAGGCGGACCAGACCGTCGGCGCCGACCGGCACCAGCTGGACCCGGCCGCCCGCGCGCACCTCGACCCGCTCGGGCAGGGAGCCCACGGGCAGGTCGGCCGGGCGCAGCCGCAACTGGTCGATCCGGCGCTTCCCGTGCCAGCTCAAGGTGATCGTCGGACGCAGGTCACCGGTGTCGGCGAGCCAGGCGGTGCCGGGATCGCCGTCGACGGCCGCCCACGGCGCCACCGACGCGTCCCCGGCCAGGTACGACGAGGCGTCCGCGGTGACCCGCGCCCCGGCGAGGGCCAGCACACCCCCGGGGCGGGCCACGGCGGTGACCGTCAACCGGTACGGGCCCGGCGCCGCGCTGCGGAACAGCCGGTCCACGCCGAGCGGCTCCTCGCCGACCCGGGCCAGGAAGCGGTCGCACCGGATGACGGTGCCCGCCGTCCGGATCCCTGGGCCGGCCGTCGTGGAGCCGGAGCCCGTGGTCGGGTCGGCGTCGGCGGACGGGACGGCGTCGGAGCCGGAGCCGGGGGCGGCCGCCGGGAAGCACGCGGGCCGGCCGGCCGAACCCCGACTGAACGACCAGGAGACCGGGCCGGTGAGGGCGGGCAGGTCGGTGGGAACGCGCAGGGCCCGGTGGGGCGTCGTGCCCGGAACCGAGAACTCCCGGATGCCCACCCCGCCGTCGAGCCGGCCGCCGGCCACCGCGAGCACGGTGACCCGGATCGTGCTGGTGACCCCCGGCAGGGTGTAGTACGTCTGGGCGCCCAGCCCGGCGGCGACGTCGTGGTCGACCGAACCCCGGTCGGTGCTGATCCGGAACCGGGTGACCGGCCAACCGACCCCGAGGTCGTCGACGAAGGACAGCGAGACCTGCTCCACCTGACGTGGGGTGTCCAGGTCCAACTGGAGCCACTGCCCCACCGGCCCGGTGAGCGGCGCGGAGTGCCAGGAGGTGCCGGCGTCGCCGTCCACGGCGGCGAACGGCAGGTGCGACGGGTCGGCGGCGGCCAGGTTGTCCACGAAGCTGGCCGCCGTGGAGGCGGTCACGTCGCGGATCCCCTGATACGTCGCGACCGTCTGGTGTTTCTGGCCGGAGAACGGCAGCAGGTCGAGGGCGACCCGCCCCTGCCGTCCCGCCTCGGTCGCGGTCAGCGTCTGGCTGAGGTTGTCCCGGACCCGGCCGATGTCCCGTTCCCGCCGGCGCAGCCCGTCGGTGACGATCCACCGCCCGTCGGCCGCGTCGGACCCGGTGTCGGGCCGGTCGCCGGCGAGCACCACCGGCTGGTCCTGGCGGACCATGTCCTGTTCGAGCAGGGGCAGCAGCGACTCGGGGCCGCCGCTGATCGTGGGCACGTCGGCGGTGAGCACCGCGGAAGCCGCCGGCACGGATCGCTGGACCTCGTACACCTCGATGGCCGGCAACGGGCCGTCGCCGTCGTCCACCGGGCTGCCGGGCGTCCGGCCGACCGCGCCGGTCGTGCCGAAGGTGGCCACCCGCGCGATCCCGGGCGACCCGTTCAGCGCCCGGCGCAGCACCGCCACCGGCGGGGCATCCACCTGGGTCCGGTCGATGTCGTTGCGGAGCAGCAGATGGCGGAAGCCCGAGCGGGCCAGGAAGTCGGCCAGCCCGGCCGAGCCCCGCCCGCCGGACAGCACCGTCTCGACGGTGTCCATCATCCGGGTGTTGCCGGCCGAGCCGAGCGGGATCTGGTGCCGCACCGCCCAGGGCGCTCCGGCCAACGACTGCAACGGTTCGTCGACCGTCCGTCCCCAGTCGTACTGGCCGAAGCCGGAGCCGGGCACCACCAGGGTGCGGGCCAGGGCGTCCCGGTCGGCCAGCCAGGTGGCGGCGGCCCGCCAGTGCGGCGGCAGGTCCGACCAGCCGGGCCCGGGGCGCAGCAGCCCCGTCCAGGCGGGCGCGGCCGCGCCGACCACCAGCAGGAACACCGGTACGAACACCAGCGGGCGCAGCCGCAGCCCGGGACGGCGCCGGCGGGCGGCGGTGTGCAGCCGGGTGGCCCAGGCGTCCACGCCGTGGGCGAAGCCCAGCATCAGTGGCAGCCGCAGCACCGGCTCCAGCTTGTGCACGTTGCGGAACGGCGCCAGCGGGCCGTCCAGCAGGTCCCGGACCTGCTCGGAGAGCGGGCTGTCCAGGCTGCCGACGTAACCCATCGTGAGCAGGGTCAGCCCGGCCAGGAAGCCGAGCACCAGGAAGCGGCGCTCGGGCAGCAGGTTGCCGGCCAGCCCGGCCAGCCCGACCAGCGCCACCACCGCGGTGAGCGCCATCAGCACCGGGTGGTCGATCAGCAGCCAGCCCGCCGGCCACCACGGGTCGCCCTGGACGATGTACGCCACCCACTGGTTGGTGCCGCGTACCGCCTGGAAGAGCGAGGCGACGGCGGTGGTCGTGGTGGACGACTCGATGTAGTCCAGGAAGGGCAGGCTGTACTCGCCGAGCAGCAGCAGCGGCACGATCCACCAGAGGCAGACCCCGACCACGCACAGACACCACCAGCCGACCAGCCGCAGGTGGGCGGCGTCCCACCGCCGGGTGAGCAGCCACACCCCGGGCAGCACCAGGGCGAGCAGCACCACGGCCGCGTTGATCCCGCCCATGCCGAGCACGGCCAGCGCGGAGAGCGCGGCGGCCCGGCGCGGCGAGCCGATCCGGTGCACCCGGACCAGGGGCAGCAGCACCCAGGGCAGCAGCGCGGCGGAGAGCACCTCCGAGGAGAGCGCGCCGATCTCGGTGAGCATCCGGGGCGCGAGCGCGTAGCCGAGCGCGGCCGCGTACCGGGTCGGTTCGGTGCCGATCCGCATCGTCCGGGCCAGCAGCAGCAGGCCGTAGAAGGCGGCGCAGAAGAGCAGCGCGCACCAGAGCCGCTGGGTGATCCACGGCGGTACGCCGAGCAGCTGCCCGACCGCGAAGAACGGCCCCATCGGGAAGAGGTAGCCGTACGCCTGGTTCTGCAGCTCGCCGGAGGTGGCCTCCGGGTTCCACAGGTGCAGCGCCCGGGCCAGGAAGTGCACCGGGTTCGCCGCCAGGTCGAGCTTGGTGTCGAAGGTGACCTGGCCGGGCCGCTGGGCGAACGAGACCGCGGTGAGCAGCAGCAGGCAGAGCGCGGTGGCCGGGGCCTCGCGGACCGGCCGGAGCACCCGCGCCACGCCACGCGACGGCACCGTGGTCACCGCCGGCACTCCGGCGGCAGGCAGCTCAGCGCGGCCAGCGCGGAGAAGAAGATCTGCCGCATACCCTTCGGCTGGTCGGTGCGGAACACCTGACCGCCGGTCACCTTCGCGATCGCGTTCAGCTCCTCGGGGTCGACGTCCGGACCAAGGCCGACGAAGAGGACCGGCAGCGGCCGGCGCGGGTCCTGGAGGGCCTTGAGCTCGGCGAGGAACTTCGTCCGTCCGATGCTCTCGGCGTCCTCGTTCCGGCCGTCGGTCATCACCAGCACCAGGTTGATCCGGCCCGGGGTCCAGTGCCGCCGGGCGTCCCGGTACGCGGCCAGCGTGGTGTCGTACAGGCCGGTGCCGCCGTTCGGCTTGACCTTCACCTCGCCCAGCCGCCGGTCCAGCGCGGCCCGCTGGGCACGCAGCGGCCGGACCGGCAGGATCTCCCGGTAGTCCCGATCCCCGTCGACCTTGGTGGCGAAGACCCAGACGCCCAGCTCGCTGTTGTCCAGCAGCAGCCCGGCCCCCTCCCGGGCGGCGGCGAGGGTGGCGTCGAGCCGGGTGCCACCGCCGGGCACCCGGACGGCCATCGAACCGGAGATGTCCAGCACGGTGAGGATGCGGGCGCTGCGCTGCACGCCGCTCCACCCGGTCAGCATCTCGGTGACGGTCTCCTCGGCGGGCAGTGGCACCGGGTTGCGGTGGTCCGGGCTGAGCCGACGGTCGCGCGGCATCGCCGGCGGGTAACCGGCGACGGTGCGGAAGCCGTACCCGGTCAGCACGTCGCGGGACCCGGTGGTGAGCAGGTCGGTGAGGAAGCCGGCCGCCGCGTCGCGGACCGCGTCGGGGGTGCCGGGCAGCACCACGTACGGCAGGTCGAGATCGGGGACGGCGACCTCCGGGTACGCGGCGACCAGCTTGTCCGCGCCGGTCAGCGCGTTGTGTTCGAGCACCGCCTGCTCGGTGGTGGCGACCGCGTTCGAGCGGCCGGGCAGCCCGGCGTCCGGGGGCAGCGTGGTCGTGCTGTCGGCGGGGCTGAAGGTTCGACCGGCCAGCTTGCGCAGCGTCGCCGCCACCACGCCGCCCGGGTCGCGCTCCCCGGCGGCCAGCGCCCGGACGCCGAGCAGCGCCCCGACCCCGGCCGGATCGACGGCCGGATCGGGCAGCCCCACCTTTGCCGCGTCCGCCTTCGGGCCGACCAGCGGCCGCCAGGTCAGCGGCCGGGCCGGCCAGCCCGACCGGCGGGCCACCGGCTCGGTCACCGCCAGCACGACCGGAGTCCTCGCCACCGAGGTGCCCTGCCCGGGCACCTCGAACGCCCCGGTGGAGCGGGCCCGGCGCAGCCAGAACGTGGACTCCGGCAGCCAGGCGTCCGCCACGTCGGCGCCGTTGGCCAGCTCGGCGGCGACCTCGTCGGACTCCCGCGCCTGCACCACCAGCGCCACGCACGGCTGCCGGCCGACGGTGGCGCGGGCGATCCGGTCCACCGCCGGGGCGACCACCGGGGCGGCGGCCACCCGCAGGCGTACCCGCTGGAGGCACTCCGGCGTGCTGCGCTCGTCGCGCAGCCAGACGAATCCGCCCCAGCCGATCAGCAGCAGCGCGAGGGCCGCGCTGAGCAGCACCACCGGGGAACGACGGGCGAGGATCCGCGCCGGGACGTCGGGCACCACGACCGGCCACCTCCTCGCCATTTCGCCGAGCCGGCAGGCGCCGGCCGCAGGTCACGGGTATTGCGGAACGGCCTGACCGGTTTCGCCACCGGCGGCGCACGGTTCCGCGCTGACACACCCTGCCAAGCTTTCGGGTCCCCGGCAAACCCCCGGTCGACGAGCTGTTATCCGATCGTCGCTGCCGACAAGACCCATTGCGTACGCGGGCCCCGCCGCCCTAGGGTGGCGCGATCGTGCCGCTTACTGATCGGTAGGAGCAGCGTGGACAGGTCCGGCAGCACCACCGCTCGCCACGTGCTGTTCCTCAACTGGCGCGACACGAGCAACCCCGAGGGCGGTGGCTCCGAGGTCTACATCGAGCGGATCGCCGCCGAACTGGTCGCCGCCGGTCACCGGGTGACCCTGCTCTGCGCCGCCCACGGGCGGGGCGCGGCGGAGGAGACCAACGCCGACGGCACGCGGGTGCTGCGCCGCGGCTCCCGGCACACCGTCTACGCCCGCGCCGCGCTCACCTACCTCGCCGGCCGGTTCGGCCTGGGCCCGCTGGCCCGGCGTCGCCTCGGCCGGCCCGACCTGGTCGTCGACGTGTGCAACGGGGTGCCCTTCTTCGCGCCGCTCTACGCCCGCCGGCCGGTGCTCGCCCTGGTGCACCACGTGCACCGGGAGCAGTGGCCGGTGGTCTTCGGCCCGGTCATGTGCCGGCTCGGCTGGTGGATCGAGTCCCGGCTGGCGGTCCGGCTCTACCGACGCTGCCGCTACGTCACGGTCTCCGAGGCGAGCCGGGCCGAGCTGGCCGAGCTGGGCGTGGACCGCGAGCGGATCGACGTGGTGCCCAACGGCACCCCGCCGGTGACCGGCGCCCCACTGCCCCGGACGACCCACCCGTCGCTGCTGGTGCTGGGTCGGCTGGTTCCGCACAAGCGGGTGGAGATCGCCCTGCGTACGGTGGCCGAGCTGAGCGGGGAGCTGCCGGACCTGGAGCTGGTGGTGGCCGGGCAGGGCTGGTGGGAGCAGCCGCTGCGGGAGCTCAGCGACTCGCTCGGCATCGCCGACCGGGTACGGTTCACCGGCTTCATCAGCGAGGAGGAGAAGCACGAACTGCTCTCCTCCTGCTGGCTGGCCCTCACCCCGTCGCTCAAGGAGGGCTGGGGGCTGACCATCGTCGAGGCCGCCGCCCGGTGCACCCCGACGATCGCGTTCCGCTACGCGGGCGGCGTCGCCGAGGCGATGGTCGACACTCAGACCGGGCTGCTGGTGGACGACGAGCGGGAGTTCACCGAGCGGGTCCGGGAACTGCTCGCCGACGACGTGCGGCGCAAGGCGATGGGCGAGGCGGCGCTGGCGCACGCGGGCCGGTTCACCTGGGCGACGACCGGTGCGCGCTTCGCGCAGCTGGTCGCCGGGCTCACCGCCGCTCGGTAGGCGGACACGCGACCGGGGCGCCCGCATCGGCGGACGCCCCGGTCGGCGCTGGTCAGCGGGTGCCGTACAGGGTGGTATCGGAGCTCTGCTCACTCACCTTGCTGGTGTTGGCGACCTCGTTGGCGGACGGGCTGAGCGCATTCGCCAGACCGACGCTGCCGAGCAGGCCGAGCACGACCCCGAGTACCCCGACGGCGACGAACGCGGGCAGGTTCCTCATCCACCTTCTCCTTCCGCGGGACTCGCGTGCCGGGACGCTACCACGCGTCGCAACCCCCGCGCAGCGGGCGAAAAACCGATGGTCAACACCACCGTTCCGGCCAACAGGTGGGCCAGTCCGACCCGGCCGGGACCGTTCGTCGCCGCCGGAGCCGTCCAGTCCGGGTTCTCGTAGAGGGCCAACTCCGGTCCGGCGTGCGCCAGACGCAGTCCGACCAGCGACGATGCCGGCACCGGCGGGCCGAACGCCCGCTGCACCAGCACCCAGCGCACTCCCGTCCCGGCCAGCGGCCGGCCGGCGGTGAGCAAGGCCCGGACCCGGGCGGCCCGGGGATCCTCCCCGCCGACGGCGAGGTCGCCGACGCGCAGGTTGTCGTCGATCAGCACCGGCGTCGACAGGTACCGGGGCGCCGGGTCGATCACCACCTGCCCGCGGTTCCAGGCGTACCGCTGGTACTCCTGGAACGGCAGGGAGATCACCTCGCCCGGACGGTCGGCCACCTGCCGCGCCACCACCGCCCAGTCGGCGGGGTAGTCGACGGGCCGCAACCGGCCGATCGCCCCGAAGGCCAGGTCGGGCAGGACGGCCACCGGCAGCAGCGCGGCGCCGACCAGCAACACCCGCCCGGTGGTCGCGTCGAACCGGGTGGCGAGCCGGTCGGCCAGCCGTTCCGCGCCGAGCGCCCCGGCCACCGCGAGGGCCAGCGCGTACGGCACCAGCAGCTTCTGCCCGTCGCGGATCAGCCCGGCGCCGGGGACCGTGTCGACCAGCCAGCCGAGCAGGGCGGCTCCACCGGGGAGCACGCCGAGCGCCGCGACCAGCCACGACCCGGCCGCCAGCAGGCCCAGCCGGCCGGCCGAGCCGGCCGGCCACCGCCGGCGCAGCAGCGGCACGCCGTACCCGGCGAGGAGCAGCAGCAGCGCGGTGGCCAGCGGCACCACCCCGGCCTGCCGGGACACCGGGACGGTCAGCCCGTTCCAGATCCCGCCGGTGCCGGCGAGCGCGACCAGCGGCCCGGCCCAGTTCTCGGCGCGGGCGGCGAAGGCGGCCACCCCGGTCGGATCGGAACGGCCACCGGTGGCGCTGCCCGCCCCGGCGACCAGCCAGGGCGCGTTGAGCAGGACCGTCGCCGCGAGCGCCGTGCCCGCCCGACGACCGGCGCCGGGGTACCGGCCGGGCAGCAGCACCGCCACCGCCGCCAGGGCGAGCACCCCGCCGGTCGGGGTGATCGCGGCGACGGCGGCCGCGAGCAGCAGCCGGGGCAGCGCCCCGGGCCGGCCCGCCCGCACGTCGAGCGCCGCCGCCACCAGCCAGGGCAGCATCGCGTACGCCAACAGCAGGCCCCACTGCCCGATCAGCAGCCGCTCGGCGAGGTACGGCGTCCAGGCGTACCCGAGCGCGGCCACCACCCGCACGGCGGTCCGGTCGGTCGGCACCAACCGGGCGGCGCCGAGCGCGGCCAGCCAGAGAATCGCCACCAGCACCAGCCGTTGCAGCAGCCAGCCCGGCACCAGTTGGGTGGCGAGCGCGACCACGGCGTCCTGCGGGACGGCCCGGGGCAGCGCCGAGGCCGGGGCGATCACGTCCCAGCTCAACGCCTGACGAGGCACGAAGACCATGTCGTAGCGGAGCACGTACCCGGGTAGCGCCAGCGGCGCGAGCACCACCGCCGTCACGGCGGCGGCCACGCCGTGCGGCACCAGCCGTTCGCGCATCCGTCGACCTCACCCCGCCCGCCGGGCGCGACCCGCGCCACCCTGGTCCGGCGGCCACTGTACGCGGCGCCGGCCGGGCCCAGGTGTCCCCTGAACCACCCGTTGACCTGATGGGACGCCCGGTGACCGGTGTGGCAGTCTTCCCGCCATGGCATTGACCGGACCCGAGGCGACGACGCCACGCGACGAGAGCGGATGGATCGGCAGCTGGGTCCGCGCCGACCCGGTCCGCGCGGTCGGCGTCGCGATGATCCTGTTCAGCCTCGCCTGGCGGGCGCAGCTCGCCTCCCGCGGCTTCCTCGCCGCCGACGACTGGGTGCTCGTCGCCCAGTCCGCCGGGTCGGACCTCACGCCGGGCTTCCTGTTCACCCTCTACAACAACCACTTCATGCCCGCGGCGCGGCTGCTCACCTGGTTGGTCACCCACGCGCTCGGGTACGCGTACTGGCCCTACCTGCTGCTGATGATCGTCGGGCAGGCCCTGATCGCGGTGACCTTCCACCGGCTGCTGCGGGCGCTGCTGCGGCCGGGCTGGCTGCTGCTGGTTCCGCTCGGGATGTTCCTGTTCAGCCCGCTGACCCTGGAGGCGACCTCCTGGTGGGCGGTCGGGGCCAACATGCTGGCGATGCAGTTGGCCATGGTGCTCGCCCTGGGCGCCCAGTTGAAGTACGTCCGCACCGGGCGCCGGCGGCACCTGGTCTCCCTGGCGCTGTCCGTCCTGCTCGGCCTGCTCTTCTTCGAGAAGACGCTGCTGGTCGTACCGCTGGTCTTCCTCTTCACCGCGTGCCTGTTCGCCGGCGGCGGGCCGATACGCGCGGTGGTGACCACGCTGCGCCGCTGGTGGGCGTCGTGGGCCGTGCTCGCCGCCATCTCGCTCGGCTTCCTCGCCGCCTACCTGTCCCGGTCCGTGTCCTCGCTGCGCCAGCCGAACTCCATCTTCGAGGTGCTCTCGTTCCTCGAACTGCTGCTCGGGTCGACCCTGGTGCCCGGGCTCTTCGGCGGGCCGTGGCGCTGGCTCGGCGCGGGCGACGGCGCGCCGGTGGCCGCGCCGCCGGAGCTGGGGCGCTGGCTGGCGTGGACGGCCCTGGTCGCCCTGATCGTGGTCACCCTGCGGCTGCGCCGGATCGCCGCGCGGGCCTGGGTGCTGCTGGGGACGTACCTGCTGGTGGTGTCGGCGCTGCTGGCCGCGACCCGGCTCGGCTCGGTCTTCAGCGACGTGGCCGGCGCGGTGCCCCGCTACGTCAGCGACGTGGCCGTGGTGGCCGCGCTCTGCGTCGGCGTCGCCCTGCTCGGGCTGGCCGCGCCGGCCGCGGCCCCGGCGACCGGGGCGGTACCGCCGACCCCAGGGCGGAAGGCGGACGACGAGCCGGCCACGCCGGACGACCCGGCACGGGAGCCGGTCGCCGGGGCCCGGCAGAAGGTCACGCCCGAGGAGGCCGTGGTCGAGGTGCCCCGGGCGGCGGTGCCGGCCGCACCGCGCCGGGGCGTCATCCACGCCGATATGGATCATGACGAGGCGCCCCCCGGTCCCATCGCCACCGCGATCCCGGCCGCCGCCGGTCCGCCGCCGTCCACCCCGGCGGTCCGGCCCGGAGACACCCAGCGGGCCGTCGCGAACGTCGGTCCCCGGGCCGACGCGTCGGACCTGGACCGGATGCCGGACGTGCTGGCCCGCAACCGTGAGCCGGTGGCGGCGGCGCTCGCCGCCGTGCTGGTCGCGGCCGGGCTCGGCACCGCCTGGACCACCGCCCGGTACAGCGACGAGTGGGCGACCAGCACCAGTCGCACCTATCTGGAGACGGCCCGCGCCGAGCTCGCCGGCGCCCCGCCCGGCACCGTCTTCTTCGACCGGAAGGTCCCGGACGACGTGGTGCTCAACCTGTCCGCGCCGTACAACCAGCAGTCCCGGTTCTTCCGCGCCCTCCCCGACCCGCCGGTCTTCGTCACCGAGGCGGAGAACCCGTCGGTCTTCGACGACTCCGGCCGGATCGCGGCCCTCGGTGTGGACGGGCCATCGGTCCGGCCCGGGCCGGAGGAGGGCTGCGGCTACAAGCTGACCGACCGGCAGATCGTACGGATGCCGCTCAACGGGAGCCGGATCGACTGGGCCTGGGTGGTCCGGGTCGGCTACCTCGCCTCGGCCGACGCGACTGCCACCCTGCGCCTCGGCGACGGCGTTCGGGAGTTCCGCGTCCAGCGCGGCCTGCACCAGGCCTTCTTCGAGATCACCGGCGGCGGGGACGCGGTAGACCTCGTCCTGCACGGGCCCGGCGTGACGCTCTGCACGAACGAGGTCACCGTCGGCACTCTCACCGCCCGCCAGTGACGGCGGACGACCGCACCACCGTCGACGACGCAACGGCGGCGCACGACAGGCCGGCGCTGGGCGACAGGCCGGCCCTGAACGACGGCCGGACGGTCCACGACGGGGCGGCCGGGCGGCCCGGGACCGCGCGGGCCGGCGGCGGCAAGGCGGGCACCACCCGGTTGGGTGCGGCCGGCGCGGCGGTCACCGTGGCCACCACCCTGACCAACGCACTGGCCTACCTGGTGCCGGTGCTCGGCGCCCGGCAGCTGGTCCCGGCCGACCTCGGCGCGCTGGCCACGGTGCTCGCCCTCGGCGCCATCGCGGCCGTGCCGGGCTTCGGGTTGCAGATCGCCGTGGCGGTCCACCGGGCCCGGCGCGGTCCCACCGCCACCGGCCGGTTGGCGCTGCTCACCGCCGCCGTCGCCGCGGCAGTCACGGTCGCGGCGGCGCCGCTGCTGACCGTGCTGCTGCGGCTGCCGCTGGCGCTGACCCTGCTGCTCGCGGCGACCACCTTCGCCACCGTGCTGGCCGGCCGGTGGCTCGGCGAACTCCAGGGTGACCAGCGGTTCCTCCGGCTCTCCGCAGTGATGACGGTGCTCGCCGCCGGCCGGTACGGTGGGCTGGTCGTCGGGCTGGCGCTGGGCGGGGACGCGGTCACCGCGCTGGCGCTCACCGCGGTCACCGGTCTCCTCGCGCTGCCGCTGCTGGCCCGCCTGGCCGCCGGCGGCCGGTCGACGCCCGTCGCCACGCACGGGCAGCGCGAGCTGCGACCCGGGGACGTGATGACCACGTGCGCGGCCACGCTGGCGATGCTCACCATCTCGTACGCCGACCTGATCCTGGCCCGCCAACTGCTGCCGGCGGCCGGCTCCGGGGCGTACGCGGTCGGTGCGGTGCTGACCAAGGGCGCGCTCTGGGCGCCGCAGGTGGTGACGCTGCTGGTGCTGCCCCGGCTGGCCCGGGGCGACCGGCGGGCCCGGGCGCTGGGCCTGGCGGTCATCCTCGCCTGCGGGTCGGTGCTGGTGGCCGCCGCCGCGTTCGGCGGGGAGCTGGCGTTCCGGCTGGCCGGCGGCGCCGACTACCTGCACCTGGCCGGCGAGGCCCCGCTCTTCGCCGCCACCGGCGCGTTGTACGCGGTCGTCTTCATGCTGGTCAACGACCGGGTGGCCAGCGGCGCCCGGTTCCCCGCGGCACCGCTCTGGGCGGCCACCGTGGGGCTGGCCGGGGCGGCCCTGCTGGTCGCCCCGCGTACGGTCGAGGGGGTCCTCGGCTGTGCGCTGACCACCGCCGCGCTGACCGCCGCCGTGATGACCTGGCTGGCCCTCCGACCCCGGCGCTGACCGCGCGGGTCCCGGTGTCAGTCGCCGGCGGCCAGCCAGCCGCCGAGCAGGTGCTGGTCGATCGAGTCGATCCGGCCCAGCCGCCGCCCCCGCGCTGCCCTGTCCCGCAGCTCGTCCCGGGTGAACCAGCGCGCCTCCAGCAGCTCCTCGCCGTCCACCCGCACCTCGGTCGAGGCGGCGGTGGCCCGGAAGCCCACCATCAGCCCGGCCGGGAAGGGCCACGCCTGCGAGCCCTGGTACGCCAGGTCGACCACGGTCACCCCGGCCTCCTCGGCCATCTCCCGGCGGACCGCGTCCTCGAGGCTCTCGCCCACCTCGACGAAGCCGGCCAGCGTCGACCACGAGTCCTCCGCCGCGCCCCGGTGCCGGGCCAGCAGGCAACGGTCCGGCTCACCGGGCGCTTCGACCAGCACGATGATCGCCGGCTCGATCCGGGGAAACAGGAGCTTGCCGCAGCCGGATCCGGAGCAGGAGCGGGTGTGACCGCCGTTCCCGGCGACCGTGTGCGCCCCGCAGGCGCCGCAGTACCGCTGCCCCCGGTGCCAGTGCAGCAGTCCCCGGGCGTACGCCTGGATCGCCGCCTCGGCCGGTCCCAGCCCGCCCACGAGGGCCCGGACGTCCACCGCCTCGGTCGCCCCCGCCAGCTCCCGCGCCTCCCGTTCGGCGCGGGCGGACAGGTCCACGGCGAAGACCGCCGCGCCGGCGTCCAGGCCGAGGAAGACCGTCTCGTCGGCGGCGGCGAGCAGCTCGGCGGCCTCCCCGACGCCGCGCCGGACCGGCGTCCGATCCGGCCCCACCAGGCAGCGGTCCTGCCAGAGCGGCAGCACCACGCTCGCCCGGTCGGCCAACCTGCGGGCGATCCAGTCCGGGTCCGCCCGCAGCTCCCCCGCCCGATCCAGCCACCCACCGCCGTACGCCATGATCCGATCGTCGGTCCGCACCCGGACACCGTCCCACGGCCCGCCGGACGCGCGGGGACCGGTGGTGGGTGACCATCGCGACACCCTGCGCCGGCCGGCCGACACGCGGCCATGGGAGATGCCCGGGTGGGACACTGCCGGCCGGGTCGAACGTTGGTTACCGTAGTTGTCTTCCGGGTGGGGAAAGCGCTCCCCACGTGGTACTTCCGATCGAGGTAGCTGTGACGCTGTACGGCGAAAAACCCCCACCCGCCGACGACCGGCCGACGGTGCAGGTCACCGCGGTGAGCTGGCCGGGCGACGAGCCGGGACCGGCGACTCCGTCCGCCGGCTCCCGCCCGCGGCGCGGGCGACTCCTGCTCGCCGGCGGGGTGACCGCGGCCGTGCTGGCCGCCGTGGCGGGCGCCGGCGCCTACGCGTACGCCGGCGACGTCCCCCGCGGCACCACGGTGCTGGGCGCCGAACTCGGCGGCCGCAGCCGGACGGACGCGGCCCGCGAGCTGCGGGCTGCGTTGGAGCGCCGCTCGGCGGAGCTCAGCGCCCCCGTCCGGGTCACGGTGGGGGAGAAGACCACCGAGATCAAGCCGGCCGACGTCGGCCTGGCGGTGGACGTGGAGGCCACCGTGGCGGCGGCGGCCGAAGCCGACGCGCACCCGGTCAGCCGCCTCGTCGGGTCCCGCTCGATCGACCCGGTGGTGACCGTCGACGTCGACCGGCTCGACGCCGCGCTCCGGGGGGTGGTGGGGAGCCAGGGCCGGGAGATGACCATGCCGGCGATCATCTTCACCGGCACCACGCCGAAGCCGGTCTACCCGAAGCCGAGCCTGACCCTCGACCCGCCACGCTCAGCGGAGGTCGTCAAGGCGGCCTGGCTCGGCGACCGCCCGGCCGCCGTCCCGCTGGTGGAGAAGCACCCGGAGACCTCCCGCGAGGAGGTGGACCGGCTGGTCGACGAGCTGGCGAAGCCGGCCGTCGCCGCCCCGGTCACCCTGACCACCGCGAAGGGCTCCCTCAGCATCCCGCCGAGCGCGATCGCCCGCAGCCTGCGCTTCTCCGCCGACGAGGCGGGGAAGCTGGCCCCGCGGGTGGACGTGAAGCGGCTGCGGACCGCACTCGGGGAGCGGCTCGCGAAGATCGAGGTGGCGCCGAAGGACGCCGGGCTGACCATCTCCGGCGGCAAGCCCAAGGTGGTGCCCGGTCGGGCCGGCCAGCAGCTGGACACCGAGGCGCTCAGCCAGGACCTGCTCGCCGTCCTGCCGAAGGCGGACGGGCGGACGGTCACCGCGCAGCTGAAGCCGGCCGAGCCGGAGCTGACCGAGGCGAAGCTGGCCGAGCTGGGCATCAAGGAGCGGGTCTCCACCTTCACCACCCGGTTCCCGGGCGGCCTCTCCTCGCCGCGCAGCCAGAACATCGTGCAGGCTGCCAAGGACGTCGACGGCACGATCGTGAAGCCCGGCGAGACGTTCTCGCTCAACGGGCACACCGGCGAGCGCGGCTACGACCAGGGCTACCAGGACGCGCCGACGATCGTCGACGGCAAGCTCGTTCCCGGGGTCGGCGGCGGTGTCTCGCAGTTCACCACGACCCTGTTCAACGCGACGTACTACGCCGGGCTCGAGGACGTCGAGCACAAGCCCCACTCGTTCTACTTCAGCCGGTACCCCGCGGTGATCGAGTCGACGATTTACTACCCCGCTCTGGACTTCAAGTTCCGCAACAACAGCCCGCACGGGGTCCTGATCGACACCTCGTACACCTCCAGCACGATCACCGTGTCGATCTGGAGCACGAAGATCTACGACAGCGTCAAGACGGAGTACGGCCCTCGCCGGAACATCACCCAGCCGAAGACGGTCCACCTGGAGACCGGCCCCGACTGCATCGAAGCCGCGGGCAGCGAGGGGTTCGCCCAGGACGCCTACCGGGTCATCACGAAGGACGGCAAGGTGATCAAGCGGGAGAAGTTCAGCTGGACGTACCAGGCTGAGCCCCGCTTCATCTGCGGCCCGAAGCCCCCCGCCTGACAGCCCGTCGAGGTCAGGCACGACGAAGCCCCGCCGGCTCGATCGCCGGCGGGGCTTTCTTCGTGGTACGACCTCAGGGACGCGCATGGGCGAGCCCCTGGCGTACGCCGTCCGCGTCGCGGTCGGCGCCGTAGACCGGGGTGTCGGGCTGCTGCCGCCAGCTCTCGTCCAGCGTGCCGCCGTCCACCGGGTCGAAGCCCAACTCCTCCACCAGCTCCATCACCACCTGCTTGGCCTGGGCGTCGTCGCCGGCCACCGGCAGGGCGATCCGGTCGGGCGAGCCCGCCGGCCGGCCGTTGTCCATCAGGTGCGGCGCCTGGATGGTGTTGAACGCCTTCACCACCCGGGCGCCCTTCAGGTGCTCCGCCGTCCAGCGGCTGGAGCTGAGACTCCGGTCGAGCAGTTCGGCGATGTCCCCGTCCCGTTCGGGGTAGTAGTTGTCGGCGTCGACAACCACCTTCCCGTCGAACAGCGCCGCCGGCAGGTCGGGCACGGCCTTCACCGGAACGGCGACGACGACCAGCTCCGCCCCCTGCACCGTCTCGTCGAGGGTGCCGGCCGCCGCGCCGGTCTCCGCGGCGAGTCCGGTGAGGCTCTGCGGACCCCGCGAGTTGGTCACGGTCACCTCGTGCCCCAGCGCGGTGAGCCGACGGGTGAGGGTGCCACCGATGTGCCCCGAGCCGACAATTCCGATCTTCATGACCACTCCTGCCTCCGCCAACGCCTGGCGGTCAGTTCCGGCCGAACCAACAGCAGGTACCCCGACCGGTCCACGCCGATCGCGGACGAGGCGTACGCCACGTCCCGTTTCCACCACGGGGGCGGGGGAGCCGTCGCGGGCGGTCCCGCACCGACGGTACGAGACGGGCCCGGCCCTTCGGGCGGATTCCCGGAAAGGCCGCCGGCCGTGGTCGCGCGGACTCAGGAAAAGGGCCGGAAACGCAGATGAGGTCACCCCGAAGGGTGACCTCATCTGGAAAGATTGTCCGGCGGTGTCCTACTCTCCCACACCCTCCCGAGTGCAGTACCATCGGCGCTGGA